>NZ_JAEQAZ010000214.1 GCF_016654115.1 Streptomyces sp. MBT53 | reverse complement strand
CGAAGTGGCCACCGTGGCCACGGTCGCCGGTCTCGCCGTCCTCATCAACGCCCTCGTCCGCCGCCGCAGCGAACAGCTCGCCTCCGTACGCGAGATCGCCGAGGCCGCCCAGCGCGCCGTACTGCCCGAACCGGCCGAGCGCATCGGCGGGTTCGAGATCGCCGCCCGCTACGAGGCGGCGCAGGAGGGCGCGTTCATCGGCGGTGACCTGTACGCGGTGCAGGACACCCCGCACGGGGTACGGCTGGTCGTCGGTGACGTACGCGGGAAGGGCATGGGCGCGGTCGCCGCCGTAGCCGTGGTGATCGGGGCGTTCCGGGAGGCCGCCGAGCAGGAGAGCACCCTGGAGGCGGTCGCGCAGCGGCTGGAGCGGGCGCTCGCGCGCGAGGGCACCCGGCGGGACGGGCTCGACGCGTTCGAGGGGTTCACCACGGCCGTCCTCGCCGAACTCCCGCACGGCGACGACGTGTTGCGGATCGTCGACCGGGGGCACCCGCCGCCGCTGCTCCTGCACGCGGACGGCACCGTGGACACCCTGCTCGTCAAGGAGCCCGCACTGCCCCTGGGAATGGGCGAGTTGGGGTTCTGGCCCGACCGCGCCGAGGAGTTCGCGTTCCCCGGCGGCGCCACCCTGCTCCTCTACACCGACGGCCTGTCCGAGGCCCGCGACTGCCACGGCGTGTTCTACGACCCCGGGGAGCGGCTCGCCGGGCGGACCTTCCGCAGTCCCGAGGCACTGCTCGGCCTCCTGGCCAAGGAGGTGCGCCGTTACTCCGGGGGCGGGATGACCGACGATATGGCGATGATCGCCGTACGCCGTCCATGACCGGTCAACTCACCCGTTTTTCGCCGGTCATGGGCTCTTCGTCCAGCAAGGAAAGGTTAATGATCAAGCGAACGGGCTTGGAAACGGGCGCCCGTGTCTATTAACGTTCGATAACGCAGCACGGTCGTCCCAGCCGTCACAAGAGACAGCTCCGTGCGCACGCGCCGAATCCCGCAAGGGAACCGGGGAACCACCACTTGGGGTGAATCGCACGTCGACAGTCGTGGGAACACGACCGGTTTACGCGCGTAGGAGACCTTCCTGCTCCGAACCCGTCAGCTAACCCGGTAGGCGAGAAGGAAGGAAAGGAGCACGCCCACGTGGCGTCCAACCAGGCTGCCCCAGAAGCCCCGTTCGTCTACGGCGGTTTCCGCCCCGACGAGGGCCCCTGGGAGGAGTGGAACCCCAGCGCGGAGTCCGTTCTTCCCAACCGCGGCAAGCACCGTGTCGCCAAGCAGCGTGGTGGCGGGGGATTCGCCCGCAGCTCCACCGTCCTGGGCGTCGGTGTCATAGCCGCCGTCAGCGCCGGCGGGATGGCCAGCGCCAACACCGGCAAGCCGCCCGTCTCGATCTCCCTGCCCGACCTGCCCTCCGTGGGCCACCTGCTGGACGACTCCTCCAGCACGCCGAAGGGCTCCGCGACCGCGCTCAGCAGCGTCGGCGTGACCACCACCGAGACCGCCAAGGGCACCTCGGACGCCGGTGAGCTGCTGCGCAACCGGATCATGGAACAGGCCGAGCTCCAGCAGCTCCAGGTCGACGGCAAGTCCCAGGCCGCCGCCGAGGCCGCCGTCGCCAAGCAGGTCGACGCCGCCGCCGCGAAGGCCGAGCAGGACGCCGCGAAGAAGGCCTCCGACGCCAAGAAGGACGCCGAGGCCGCCGCCAAGAAGAAGGCCGAGGCCGCGAAGCTCGCCGCTCTCGCCAAGCAGTACACGCTGCCGGTCGGCTCGTACACGATCACCGGCACCTTCGGGCAGGCCGGTTCCATGTGGTCCTCCGGCTACCACACCGGACTCGACTTCGCCGCTCCCACCGGCACGCTGATCAAGGCCATCCACAGCGGCACGGTCACCGAGGCGGGCTGGGCCGGGTCCTACGGCTACCGCACGATCCTCACCCTCGACGACGGCACCGAGCTGTGGTTCTGCCACCAGTCCTCGATCAACGTCAGCGTCGGCCAGAAGGTCGCCACCGGTGACGTCATCGGCCGCGTGGGCGCGACCGGCAACGTGACCGGGCCCCACCTCCACCTGGAGGTCCACATCAACGGCGCGGCCACCGCGAGCGACCCGGCGCCCTGGCTGCGCAGCAAGGGCCTCAACCCCTGAGGGCCTCAAGGGGCTCAAGGGTCTGGAATATCCGGTTCCGGTCCGGCGGTTGAAGTGAAGCATGACTTCCCTTCGCAAGCTGGGCCGGTCCGACCTTGAGATCTTCCCGCTCAACCTCGGCGGCAACGTGTTCGGCTGGACCGCCGACGAGGCGACCTCCTTCGCCGTGCTCGACGCCTACGCCGCCGCGGGCGGCAACTTCGTCGACACCGCCGACTCCTACTCGGCGTTCGCCCCGGGCAACCAGGGCGGCGAGTCCGAGACCGTCATCGGCTGGGGGTCCCCCCACGCCTTTTAGGCAGTGGGGGAGGGTCAAGGCCCGCGGCAACCGCTCCGACGTCGTCATCGCCACCAAGGTCAGCCAGCACCCCGACTTCCCGGGCCTGTCCGCCGCCAACATCAAGGCCGCCGCCGACGCCTCCCTGCGCCGCCTGGACACCGACCACATCGACCTCTACTACACCCACTTCGACCAGGTCGAGGTGCCGGTCGAGGAGATCGTCGGCGCGCTGGACGAGCTGGTGAAGGCGGGCAAGGTGCGGCACATCGCCGCCTCCAACATCACGCCCGAGCGCCTCCAGGCCTCCCTCGACTTCTCCGACCGCGAGGGCCTGGCCCGCTACGTCGCGATCCAGCCCCACTACAACCTGGTCTCCCGCGACACCTACGAGGGCGAACTCCGGGACGTGGCCGAGCGCAACGGCCTCGCGGCCCTCCCCTACTTCGCCCTCGCGGCCGGCTTCCTCACCGGCAAGTACCGGCCCGGCACGACCGTGGACAGCCCGCGCGCCGGACGGGCCGCCGGCTACCTCGCGTCCGAGCGCGGCCAGAAGGTCCTGACCGCCCTGGACGAGGTCGCCCAGGCCCACGACGCCTCCGTCGCGACGGTCGCCCTCGCCTGGCTCGCCGCCCAGCCCACGGTCGCCGCCCCGATCGCCTCCGCCAGAAACCTGGAGCAACTGCCCGACCTGCTCGCCGTGGCCGAACTGGCCCTCACGGACGCCGAGATCGAGCAACTGACACAGGCGTCCGCCTGAGGGTCCTCAGGTCCGGTACGGGTTGTACGCGGACTGCGGCGCCGCCGTGTTCCCGTACACCCCGTACACCGGCCACGGCGGCACCACCACCGGCACCGGCGGCGCGATCCGCCGCGCCGCGTACTCCAGCGCGGGCCGCGCCACCTCCCGCCCCTGCCACAGCTCGTGCAGCAACTCCCTTTCCCGTACGGCGAAGTCGGCGCCGGCGCGGCCCCGCGCGGCCCGGTGGCGCAGGAACGCCAGGGAGGTGGCGCAGGCCTCGTAGCGGGCCACTGAGCGGGCCGCGGGACGGCCGAGGCAGTGACCGGCGTACTCGCGGGCCAGCCGGCGGGCCTTCATCGAGCCCAGCACGAACGGTTCCACGGGCGTCAGCCAGCCCGCGAACACATACACCGGCAACTCCTCGCGCACCGCGCGCAGTTCACGCTGCCGGGTCCACACCGCGAGCCAGGTCAGCAGACCGAACGCGGGCACCATGAACAGGCCGTAGACCTCGAAGAAGCCGTACTGGCCGAAGGTCGAGGAGCCGTTCCAGACCGCGTGCATGCCCATCGCGAACAGCAGTCCGGTCAGCGGGAGCAGGACGCGCCGGACGTGGCGCCGGTCGGAGGAGCGGGCGGCGAGGCCGAAGCCGATGCCGGTGAGGACGGTGAACAGGGGGTGCGCGAACGGGGACATGACGATGCGCACGAAGAAGGTCGCCGCCGTCACGGAGGTGAAGCCGCGGTCGCCGGTGAGCTGGTCGGTGCCGAAGGCGGTGCCGAGGTAGAGGATGTTCTCGGTGAACGCGAAGCCGGTGGCGGTGACCCCGGCTATCACCACGCCGTCGACGATCCCGGTGAAGTCCCGTCTGCGGAACAGGAAGACGAGCAGGACGGCCGCCGCCTTCGCCGACTCCTCCACGATCGGGGCTATCACCGTCGCGCCCAGGGTGTCCGCGCTGGTCGGGTCGGCGGTCGCGGTCGCTATCCATCTGGTGGCGAAACTGTTGGCGACGATCGCTATCAGCGCGGCGGCACAGGCGCCCCAGGCGAAGGAGAACAGGAGATTCCGCCAGGGGCCGGGGTCGACCCGGTCCAGCCAGCGGAACGCGGCGACGAGCAGCGGCACGGGCAGCACGGCGAGCCCGAGACCCACCAAGAACCCTTCCGTACCGGTCTGTTGGCGGACGAGGGCAAGGATGACGAGGCCGGACAGCGCGAGCAGCGTGATCAGCGCGCCGTAACGGACCCCCGTCCGGTGCCACCAGCGCCCGCGCGGCACGTGCCCGGGCACACCACCGGCCGGGTGGCCGGGGTGCGGTGGGTACGGCGAGTACGTGGCCACGGCATCGACCCTAACGAGGTAAGGGCACGGCCCGCGAGGGAGCCTGGCTTCAGCGCTGGTCGTCGTGGGGTACGCGACGGAACAGCAGATCGTTCACGACATGACCCTTGTCCAGTCCCTGCCCCTCGAAACGGGTCAGCGGCCGGAAGTCCGGACGAGGCGCGAAATCACCGTCGGGTTGGCTGTTCTCGAAGTCCGGGTGCGCGCCCAGCACTTCGAGCATCTGCTCGGCGTACGGCTCCCAGTCCGTGGCGCAGTGCACGGTCGCCCCGGGCTTGAGCCGGGTCGCGGCCAGCGACAGGAACTCCTCCTGGATCAGCCGCCGTTTGTGGTGCCGCTTCTTCGGCCAGGGGTCCGGGAAGTAGACGCGCAGCCCGTCGAGCGAGTCCGGCGCGAGCATCTCGCGCAGCAGGATGATCGCGTCCCCGTTGGCGACCCGGATGTTGGAGAGCCCGTGGTGGTCGGCGAGGCCCAGCAGATTGCCCTGGCCCGGGGTGTGCACATCGGCGGCGAGGATGTTCGTCGCCGGGTCGGCGGCAGCCATCTGCGCGGTCGCCTCACCCATCCCGAAGCCGATCTCCAGCACGACGGGGTTGTCGTTCCCGAACAGCTCGGTCAGGTCGAGATTCCGCTGACCGTCGATGTCCAGGCCCCACTTGGGCCACAGCCGTTCCAGCGCGTCGGCCTGCGCCGTCGTCACACGACTCCGGCGCGGCTGGAAACTCCGGATCCGCCGCTCGAAGTGCGACCCGGCGGGATCGGGCTTGGGCCCGTCGGGGAAACGGGGTTCGTCCCTGCGGGTGCGCTGCGCTGGCTGGGCGGGGGCGTCGGGGGTGTTGGGGGAGTCATACATGGTGCGGTGATTTTACGGGGCGTGCGCAGCGGCGTCTGCGTGGCTTGTGCCGTCTTGCGGGTGCGGGTGCGGGTGCGGGTGCGGGTGCGGGTGCGCTGTGGCTCGTCGCGCAGTTCCCCGCGCCCCTAGGGGGTTGCCCTTCCCGGCGATTCAAGTGGAAGGCGTTTCTCTTGGCCCAGTACGGCCAGTGCTCGCCTCGCCACCTCCCTCCC
Source organism: Streptomyces sp. MBT53 (assembly GCF_016654115.1). Taxonomy (GTDB): domain Bacteria; phylum Actinomycetota; class Actinomycetes; order Streptomycetales; family Streptomycetaceae; genus Streptomyces. The sequence goes on along the minus strand of NZ_JAEQAZ010000214.1, from coordinate 7,782 downwards.
GATCGGCAGCGACGCCGTGGCCGCCGGGCTCGGGGCGTTGAGGACATGGACCGCGCGGGGGCCCTCCTTGATCAGGAAGTCGTCGACGAGGGTGCCGTCCCGCAGGACCGCCTGCGCCCGCACCCCGGCTGACGAGGGCGTGAGGTCGTCGGGTGTCACTGCGGGGAGCAGCCGCTGCACGGCACTGGTGAACGCGCTCTTGGACACCGACCGCCGCAGCTCCCCCGCCCCGTACCTCCAGTGCTGCCGCGCCATCCGCCACACCCCGGGCCAGGCCGCCGTGGTCGCGATCTCGCGGGGACGTACGACACCCCAGCCGTAGCCCTCGCGGGCCAGCGCCGGCACCGCGTTCGGCCCCACGTGCACGCTGCCGTCGATACCGCGCGTGAGGTGCACACCGAGGAACGGGAACGCCGGGTCCGGCACCGGATACACCAGGCCGCGCACCAGCTCGGGCCGCGTCAGCGTGTAGTACTCGCCGCGGAACGGCACGATCCGCATCTCGGGGTCGTCGCCGGTCAGCCGGGCCACCTCGTCGCACTGCAGCCCGGCGCAGTTCACCAGCACGCGCGCGCGGACGATGTCTCCACCGCCGGCACCGTCCGTCGTCCGGACGGCGACCCCGCGCTCCGGGCGCCGGTCGACATGGGCGACCCGCGCGCCGTAGCGGATCTCGGCGCCGGAGGCCTCGGCCAGGTGCCGGGCGACCGCGACGTAGTCACAGATGCCGGTGGTCGCGACCTCTATGGCGGCGAGCCCGCGCACCTCCGGCTCGTACTCGGGGATCTGGCTCCCGCCGAGCTCGCGCACCGGAATGCCGTTCTCCCGGCCGCGCTGCACGAGCGCGTGCAGGCGGGGCAGTTCGGCGCGCTCCGTGGCGACGATCAGCTTGCCGGTGACGGCGTGCGGAATGCCGTACTCCGCACAGAACTTGACCATCTCGGCGGCGCCGCCCACCGCGTACCGCGCCTTGAGCGAGCCGGGCCGGTAGTAGATCCCGCTGTGGATCACCCCGCTGTTCCGCCCCGTCTGATGCCGGGCGGGCCCCGCCTCCTTCTCCAGCACGGTCACCCGCGTCCCCGGAGCGGCCCGCCCGATCGCATACGCGACCGACAGCCCGACGATCCCACCCCCGACCACGAGCACATCACAGTCGTACCCGACCACCGCGCACCACCTCCCGGCTTCGATAGTGCACTGCACCACTGACAGTGCCTTCAAACCCGGGGAAGAGCAGCCCACCCAGGGCGCGGGGAGCTGCGCGACCAGCCACAGCGCGCCCCGCACCCACAAGACCACACAAGCCAGGCAAATCCCTAGGCGGGCGCCATCAACAAAGGCCGAGCCCGCTCCCGCAGCTCGACAACCCGAGGCTCATCCCCATACGGCTCCAGCCGATGCAGAAGATCCTTCACATACTCGGTGGTCCGGGCCGAAGAGATCCGACCGGCAACCTCCACCGCCCGCACCCCCTGCTCGCAGGCCGCATCAAGATTCCCCGACTCCAGCTCGGCCACCGCGGAAACAACAAGCCGGAGACCGTGCGAGCGCACGAACTCCTCCGTCGGCTTGGACAGCGCCTGCTCGGTGAACCGCCGGACCTGCCGAGGCGCCTTCAGATCCCGGTAGCACTCGGCCGCATCGGCGGCGAAGCGGTCGTAGCCGTAGAAGCCGAGCCAGGACGGATCGTTGTCACCCTCCCGGGACCGCTCGAGCCACCCCTCCGCGGCCTTCAGCGCCGCCCCGGCCGCCTGCGCGTCCCCCGCCTTCGCGTGGGACCGCGCCTCGACGAGCCGGAAGAAGCTCATGGTGCGGGCGGTCGCAAGCCCCCGGTTGCGCTCGAGCGCGGCCTGCGCGAGGTCGACGCCCTCGTCGCCGAACCCCCGGTAGGTCGCCTGCAGGGACATCGACGCCAGGACATAGCCCCCCAGCGGCACGTCCGCCGCCGCGCGGGCGAGCCGCAGCGCCTGGATGTAGTACCGCTGCGCGGCTTCCTGCTGTCCGGTGTCGAAGGCCATCCACCCGGCGAGCCGGGTGAGTTCCGCGCTCGCGCCGAACAGCGCTCTGCCGACCTCGTCGGAGTACGAGCCGAGCAGCAGCGGCGCCGCCTCGACCCGCAGGCATTCCGGCACCATCGACGAACGCCAGTCGCCGCCCCCGTACTTGGAGTCCCAGCGCCTGGCGTCCTCCGCGGCCTCCCGCAGTTTCTGCACATCGCTGTGGCCGACTTTCAGCGGTGCCCCGGAGCCCTCCGCGGAGTTCGCCTCGCGTGCCACCGAACTGTCGGCCGGGGTTATCAGCCAGCGTGAGGCGGGCGTTGCGTATGCGCTGACTGCGAACGACCCGGCGAGCGACTGCCAGATGCCGCCGGAGCCGGCCCGGCGGCCGGCGAGGTCGAGTCGGTACAACTCCGTTGCGGAACGCACGGCTTGACCGACGTCCCGGGGGAATGCGAGGCCCACTTCCGGCGCGGGATCCGCGTCCGCCAGGCCGATCTCGTGGAGCGGCACCGGGCGGCCGAGCTTCTGGCCGATGGCGGCCGCGATGAGGTGCGGGGCGGCGCCCTGGGGCACCATTCCCTTCGACACCCAGCGCGCCACCGACGTCTTGTCGTAGCGAAGTGTCAACCCGCGTTGAGCGCCAAGATCGTTGACGCGACGCGCGAGTCCTGCGTTGCTGATTCCCGCGAGGGCGAGAACGGTGCCGAGTTTTTCGTTCGGCCCGCGTTGCTCCCTGGACATGCGCCACCCCTCGACACAGACGGCTGCCGCGCTGGCATAACCATGCGGCATTCGTAAACCCAGCGTAGTTCGCCGCATCCCAAGCGTTAAGGGGCATTGTTCCGGATGGCGGGATTGTGGTCCGTACGCGAGTGCGGGGTTTGCACGGAGGGTTGCGACGTGCCCCCGCCGTGTGGCCGTGCGCCTGTGCGTGCGCTCTTCTCCGGCCATCGCGGGAGCGCTTCGATGGATCGTGCGTGGGTCGGCCCGCTGTACTGGATCCAGTGGGCTGGGGGACACCGCCGCCTACATCCCCGCGGGCGGCGGACCGGTCCGGGAGGCGTACTCCGCCTCCCGGACTGTGCGCGGTGCGAAGCGGTGCGCACGGCATGTACGGAGCGTGCGCGAGCCTGTGCTCGTAACACCGATTTGGCCGAAAATCGCCCCCGCCTCTCGGTGCCGAATACCGCTCCTACCACGGGAGTTGAGGGCGCGTTAGGGGTTTTGGGGGAGCGTATCGGGGGCGCATTCGCGTCGCGGACGTAGGGTCGTCCTTGTCCGGTTGTCCCTCGTCCAGGGCGTCTTCACGCGATCTCAAGCGGCTTCTCCGGCCCTCCGGAAGGCGTCCTTCATGGCAGCATGGTGCCCAGTTCGTGCGGTGCACTGGTTGTCCACAGCCTGTGGAGGCGTCGATGCGGTGGTTGGTGGGATGGAGCAGTACCGCCGCTGGAGCCGCCGCGATCGGTTCCGCGGGGGCGACCGGACTCGACGGCGAGACGGTCCATCCGGTGGGGTCCCAACTCCTGTGGGGAGACCCGGATCCGCTGTGGGCGGTCGGCGACTGGCGGCCCGACGAGGTACGCGTCGTCAAGGTCGACGCGGAGACCCGGATCGCGGTCCTCGGTACGTGCGGCGCCTCCGACGAGGAGCTGCGCCTCAGCCTGTTCTCCGCGCGCGGAGGGGCACTTCGGCATCTGACGGCCTGGTCGGGGAGTTACACGGCGGTCGTCAAGGTCGGCCGCCGCACCATGGTCTGCGGCGATCTCGCGGGCGCCAAGCCGGTGTTCTACACCCCCTGGGCCGGCGGTACGGCCTACTCCACGGCCGCGCTCCCGCTCGCCGACCTCATCGAGGCCAACCTCGACTTCGGGCACCTGGCAGCCCTGTTGGCCGCTCCGGACGTGCCCGCCGCGCTGCACGACTCCACTCCGTACGACGGCGTACGTCGCATTCCGCCGGGGCATGCGCTGATCCTGCGCGCCGGGGCGCGTGAGATCGCCGGGTACGAGCCGGTCGCCTCCCTCGCCGTCGCCGCCGCGCCCGTCGACCCCGACAGTGCGGTCGACGCCGTACGCGACGCACTGGTCGACGCGGTGCGTGCGCGCCTGTCCGCGCCCCGGCACGTTCCCGACATCGACCCGGGCCCGGTGCCCGGCATGGGACCCGCCGAACGGCGTGCCGCGCGCGGGATGCCCGTCCCCGGCATCGGCGCCGACCTCTCCGGGGGGCCCGCCTCCGGGACGCTCGCCCTGCTCGCCGCCGGACTGCCGGGCGCGCCCGGCACGGTCCTCGGGCACGGCACCGGCGCGGGTGAACGGCTCCTCGCCGTCACGTTCAACGATCTCGCCGTCCGCGGACGCGAGTCCGAGGTGGAGCGCGCGGGCACCCTCGCGGCCAACCCGCGACTGCACCACGTGGTCGTCACCGGCGGCGAGGACGTCCTGCCGTACGCCGAACTCGACGGCCCCCTCACCGACGAACCCGGCCCCTCCCTGATCACCGCGGCCCGCCACCGCGCCCGGCTCGCCGCGGGCAGCGCCGACCACTTCACCGGCTACGGCGCCCGCCAGGTCCTGGACGCGCACCCCGCGCGTCTCGCGGATCTGCTGATGGACCGCAAACGGCGTCATCTGGTGCGCCCGGTGGCCGCGTTGGCGAAGGCGGACGGCTCGGTGATGGTCCCCGCGCGCGTGTACGGCGCGGCCCGGCGACTGGCCCGTACGCCGTACGGCGCCGGGCTCGAAGTCCTCGCCGACCGGTTGATGAACCAGCGTTTCGACGAGCCGGGCGGCGCCGTCGGGGCCTCCCTCGCCGCGCTCACCTGGGCCAGACCGGGGCCCGCCGCGCGTTGGCTGACCGGTGAGGCCCTAGCTGAAGTATCGGTTCGCCTACAAGGGGCGCCCAGCAGGCAAGGGGTCGGCCCGGGACAACGCCCCGGCGACTTCCGCGCGCGTGCCGCCCTCGCCCGCCACGCCTCCGACCTCCGCGTCCTGGAACAGGCCGCCGAGATCCGCTCCCAGCGCCTGCACACGCCCTTCCTCGACAACCAGGTGGTCCGCGCCTGCCGTTCCCTCCCCGAGGCGCTACGCGTCCAGCCAGGGGCCCGCGCGGCCATCCTCCGTACGGTCCTGGAGGGCGCCGGCGTCGGCGACCTCCCGCCGGGCTGGGGCGCTCCCTCCCACGCCTCGGCGGCGGCCGCGTCCCGCACCGGACTCCGGGTCGCCGCGGACTCCCTGATGGCCCTCTTCGACACACCCCTGCTGGCGCAGGCCGGCCTGGTCGAGGCCCGCGTCGTCCGCAAGGCGCTCCGCGCGGCGGCCCAGGGCGAACCGCTGCCCCTGGACGGCCTCGCGGACCTGGTCTCCCTGGAGCTGTGGCTCGGCCGCCTGCTGGCCCGCCGGGGCACCTGCTGGACGGGAACACCGGCACGCGCGCGTGCGGTACCAGCGGGGATCAGGCCCCAGCGGGGGGCGCTGGCATCGGGTGGGGGAGCGGGAGTGGCCTGAGGCGGCCCGCCCATGGGAGTCGCCCGAGAGGCACACCAGTAGGAGTGGCCCGACTGTCCCGCCGCGATGACTTCGGGCGCCGCACCCGCACAAACCGCCCCAACCACGGGCCCCGCCCACAAACGCCGTGACCTTGTCCCTCGTGCCCGGCGACAATGGCCCGGTGCGGTACAAAATCCTGGGCAATACCCGGGCGGAGGACGAGCGGGGCGCCGTCGTGGCGCTCGGCGGTGCGCGGCTGCGCGCGCTGCTCGCCGCGCTCGCCCTGCACCCGGGGCGGATCGTCCCCTTCGGGACCCTGATCGACGAGGTGTGGGCCGACGAGCCTCCCCAGGACGCCCCGGCCGCGCTCCAGGCCCTCGTCGGCCGACTGCGCCGTACCGTCGGCAAGGACGCGATCGTCTCCGACCCCGGCGGCTATCGGCTCGCGGCGACCCGGGACGACGTGGACCTGTACGTCTTCGAACGGCTGGTGCGCCAGGGCACGGCCGCTCTGGAGCGCGGCGAGGCGACCGTCGCCGCCCGCGACCTCGGCGAGGCGCTCGCCCTGTGGCGCGGGCCCGCCCTCGCCGACCTCCCCGACCGCTCCGCCGCCGCCCGCCCGGACGCGCTGCGCCAGGAGGCCACCCGCGCGCGGGTCGAGGCCGACCTGCTGCTGGGCCGCGCCGCCGACGCCGTACCGGAGTTGAAGGAACTGACCGCGGCGCACCCGTACGACGAACCCCTGCACGCCCTCCTCATCCGCGCCCTGCGCGACGCGGGCCGGGGCGCCGACGCGCTCGCCGCCTACGAGACCGCCCGGCGCGCCCTCGCCGACGGCCTCGGCACCGACCCGGGGCCGGAACTCCGCGCCCTGCACGGCGAGTTGCTCACGTCACCGGCTCCGGCCCAGCAGGCCCACCCCGCCCGGCAGGCGGAACGCGACGGCAACCTGCGTCCACGGCTTACCTCTTTCGTGGGGCGGGAACCCGAGATCGCCGCCATCCGTTCCGAAGTGCACAGGGCCCGCCTCGTCACGCTCACCGGACCGGGCGGCTCCGGAAAGACCCGTCTCGCCGAGGAAGCCGCCGCCGGGCTCCCGCAGGCGTGGCTGGTCGAGCTCGCCCGGCTCGACCGGCCGGAGGCGGTGCCGGGCGCGGTGGTCAGTGCCCTCGGTCTGCGCGAGACCGTGCTGATGACCACCGAGCTGGCGGTCCCGCAGGACGACCCCGTCGCCCTGCTGATCGAGTACTGCGCGGCGCGCAGCCGACTCCTGATCCTTGACAACTGCGAACATGTCATCGGCGCGGCGGCCGACCTCGCCGAGACCCTCCTGACCCGCTGCCCGGGACTCACGATCCTCGCCACCAGCCGTGAACCCCTGGGCGTCCCCGGCGAGTCGGTACGCCCGGTCGAGCCTCTCGTCCCCGACCAGGCGCACCGCCTCTTCGCGGAGCGCGCCGCCGCCGTCCGCCCCGACGCGGAGACCGTGCTCCAGGACACCGAAGCGGTCACGGAGATCTGCCGGCGCCTCGACGGCCTGCCCCTCGCCATCGAACTCGCCGCCGCCCGGCTGCGGTTGCTCACCCCCCGCCAGATCGCCGACCGCCTGGACGACCGCTTCCGCCTCCTCACCTCCGGCAGCCGCACGGTCCTGCCCCGCCAACAGACCCTGCGGGCCGTAGTCGACTGGTCCTGGGACCTCCTCGACGAGCACGAGCGGACCCTGCTGCGCGAGGTCTCCGTGTTCGCCGGCGGCTGGGACCTCGCGGCGGCGGAGAGCGTGTGCACCGGCCCCGCGGCGGACCTGATCGGCGCCCTCGTCGACAAGTCCCTGATCGTGGCCACCCCCGGCGAAGCGCACGACGGCATGCGCTACCGCATGCTGGAGACCATCCACGAGTACGCCGTCGAGCGCGCCGCCGAGACCCCGCTCCTGCGGACGGCGGCCGAGCGCCGCCACCGATCCTGGATACGCGCCCTCGTAGAGCAGGCCGAACCCCTGCTCCGCTCCGGGGCCCAACTCCCGTGGATCGCCCGCCTGGAGACCGAACTCGACAACTTCCGCGCGGCCCTCGACCGAACCATCACCGCAGGCGACGAGGAGGAGTCCGGCGCACTGGCCCTCGCCGTCGGCTGGTTCTGGTGGCTGCGCAACTACCGCCGAGAGGGCGTCGACTGGACGGAGCGAGTCCTGGGCCTGATCCCGACGCCGGACGCGGGCCCGCCCGTCGAGGCTCCGGACCCCGGCACGTCCGTCACGGGCTCGGACCCCGGCACGTCCGTCACGGGCTCGG
>NZ_JAEQAZ010000213.1 GCF_016654115.1 Streptomyces sp. MBT53 | reverse complement strand
CGCGGCGAAGGAGCGCGGCGACGTCGTGGCGACCCTCATCGCCGCCGAGTACCGCATCTACGGCCGGTACGGCTTCGGTCCGGCCACCACCGCGACCCAGTGGGACATCGATGTCCAGCGCGCCGGCCTGGACCCCCGCTGGTCGGTCCCGGAGGACGGCGGCCGTATCGACCTGGTGGACGCCGAGGACGTCCGCAAGCTCGGCCCCGAACTGCACGAGCGGCTGCGCCGCCTCCAGCCCGGCGCGATCAACCGGAGCGACCTCTGGTGGGGGATCGACACGGGAGCCGTCACACTCACCCGCTCGTCGTGGACCGAGCGGTTCTACGCCGTCCACCGCGCGGCCGACGGCGAGGTGCAGGGCCTGGCCGCGTACGTCTGCGACGACACCTGGACCGACGCCAAGCAGCCCGGCGACACGGCCACGGTGAAGGGGCTCATCGCGACCACCCCGGCCGCCGAACGCGCCCTGTGGCAGCACGTCTGCTCGCTCGACTGGGTGACGAAGGTGAAGTCGGGCTGGCGTGGTCCGGACGATCTGCTGCCCCACTTCCTGCCGGACCCGCGCGCGGCCACGATCACCACGCAGGCGGACTGGCTGTGGGTGCGGATCCTGGATGTCGTACGGGCCATGGAGGCGCGGTCGTACGAGGGGGAGGGCACGCTGGTCTTCGAGGTGACCGACGGGGCCGGACTGGCGGGCGGGCGCTACCGGTTGACGGCGTCGGCGCAGGGAGCGTCCTGCACGCCGACCACGGAGAGCGCGGAACTCACCCTCGATGTGAGGGAGTTGGCCTCGCTGTGGCTCGGCGACACGTCGGTGCCGCGGCTCGTGGCGCTGGGCCGGGTCCGGGAAGAACGAGCGGGCGCCGCCCGAGTGGCCGACGCCCTGCTGCGTACGTCCGGGCGGCCTTGGTGCCCGGACATCTTCTGAACTCTCCTTGCTGTGCGGCCGGTTGGCGGCGGGTGGGTGAACTCGGTGGACTCATCCGTAGCTGTTCAGTTGTGGTTGTCGCCATGCGGTCGAGCCGGCCGACCGGGCTCTCGGCTCCCCTCCAGGAGAGAGGTCCGGTCGGCCAAGTTACCTAAGTTGGTAACCAACTCTTCTCTAGTTATCTCCTCTTGGATGCGTCTCATAACCACCTTTCCATGAACTGCCCAAAGATGGCGAGAAGTTGTAGGGTTTGGTCGTGGAGCCCGAACACGCCACCGTCAATGGACGGTCGAGGTCACCACGGCCACAGTGGTCACACCATGAACTGGCCGACGAGCTGCGCACCAGGATCAGGTCCGGTGTCCTGCGGCCCGGCCAGCGCATGCCCACCCAGGCCAAGCTGGCGGACGAGTTCGGCGTCGAGCGCGGGGCCGTGCGGCAGGCCCTGCGCATCCTGCAGTCCGAGCATCTGCTCACCAACGTGTCCAAGGGCAGCCCGGCGACCGTGGCCCCCGATCTCACCCTGGCCCTGACCGGCCCCGGAGCCCCGCCGCAGCCCACGATGGTGGGCCTGGCGCCGCGCATCGCGGAGGCCTTCGCGCAGCCGCACGTGGAGATCGAGGCGCTGTGCCTGACGGCGGTCTCGCTCACGCTGGCCATCGGCGAACCGCTGCGTCAGATCCACGCCGGGGTACTGAAACCGGCCAAGGTCGATGTGCGGGTGCTGCTGCCGAGCAGTGACATCGAGCTGGCGTTCCCGTCCCTGGTGGACTCCCCGGAGGACGGCCGGCCGCAGCGCCGCTGGCTGGCCCAACGCAACGCGCAGGGCCAGGTGTTGAAGCACAACCTGCTGGCCCTGCGCGCGACGCACGGCATAGACGTGCACATCACGTTCCGAGCCCTCCCCTTCACCCCGCCCGTGAAGCTGTACCTGCTCAACGGCTCGGAGGCGCTCTTCGCGTACTACACGCTGAGCCAGCGCGAGGAGGAGATCGGTCAGGAGCAGGTGGAGATGTACGACGCGGAGGGCACCCAGTCGATGCTCTTCGCGTTCGAGCAGGGTGCGGGACTGCGGGACACGACGTTCGTGGAACAGTCCCAGCTGTGGTTCAACGCACTGTGGGAGACGATCAGTTCGGAGCTGAGGCTGACGAGCTGATCGCCTCCCGCGGTGGCTGATCCGGGGGGCGGCTTTCGGATCACAGAGCGGGTCCGGTGAACAGCAGGGCCAGGACGACGGCCCCGATGGAGCTGATGGCCGGGCTCTTGGCCTTGATGCCGATGGAGATCAGGAGCAGGCCGATGATGCCGGTGGCGCCGAACTTCCACTGGACGATCTGTTCGAAGCCGACGACGAAGACGGCGGACAGGAGGGCGATGGCAGGCACGGTGGTTCCCCCTTCGGGCAACGGAAGCAAAACTTCCACCAACTCGGAGAAGTTGGCAACCAACTCTGCTTAAGTTGTTCCCGTTTGGTACCTACTCACACCTACTCACAATCAAGTTCCAAACAACTCCCCTTAGATGGGGCAGAGTTATACCGTTTGGTCGTGACCCAGGAGAACGTGGCAGTGAACGGCAGCAGAAGCTTCTCGCCCCAGGAGATCGCCGACGCCCTACGGGACCGTATCCGTGCCGGTGACCTCAAGGCGGGAGACCGCCTGCCCACCCAGGCCGACCTGGCGGAGGAGTTCGGCGTGGCCCGCGGCGACGTACGACAGGCCCTGCGCGTCCTCCAGGAGGCCGGCCTGCTCACCAACGTCAGCAAGGGCAGCCCGCCCAGGATCGCGGAGCCGCCGGCCGGTCCTGACGAGCCCCAGCCGACCATGGTGGCCCTGGCGCCCCGCCTGTCCGAGGCGTTCGCCGAACCCCACGTCAAGGTCGACGCGGCCTGCCTGACCGCCGAGAGCCTGCTGGTGGCGGTCGGCGAGTCGGTCCGCCAGATCCACGAGGGCCGGGTCCGCCCCACCTCGATCGACGTCCGGGTGCTGCTGCCCTCCCGGGACATCGCCCTGGCCTTCCCGGTCCCGGTCGACAACCCCGGCGAGAACAACCCGGTCCACCAGCGCTGGCTGACCATGCGCAACGCCCAGGCCCAGGTTCTCCAGCACAACCTGCTGGCCCTGCGCGCCACCCACGGCATCGACGTCCACGTCACCTTCCGCGCCCTGCCCTTCACCCCGCCGATCAAGCTGTACCTGCTCAACGGCGAGGAGGCGCTGCTCGGTTACTACGTCCTCGACGAGCGCGAGGAGGAGTACAACAGCCAGACCCTGGAGATGTACGACGCCCTCGGCTCCAGATCCGTCCTGTTCGCCTTCCTCAAGCAAGCCGGTCAGCGCGACGCCGCCTTCGTGGAGGAATCGCAGAAGTGGTTCGACGCCCTCTGGGAAACCATCACGACGGACCTGACACTCTCCTAGTGACTCCTGATACGGCGCAGACTGTTCCGGTGACAGAAGAGACAGGCAACGTACGCGAATTGATCACCGGCGCTCGCTTCGTCCTTTTCGACTTCGACGGCCCGATCTGCCGGCTGTTCGCGGGGCTCTCGGCGGAGGGCGTGGCGAAGGACCTGGTGTCCTGGCTGGAACGGCAGGGGCTGAAAGGGCTGCTGACGCAGGAGGAGCGTGAGCACCCCGATCCGCACGTCGTCCTGCGCGCGGTCAACAAGCGGCACCCGCGCAGCGATCTGGTCGACGAACTGGAGGAGTTGCTCACCCAGCACGAACTCAAGGCGGTCGACTCGGCGTACCCCACCCCGTACGCGGACCCGCTGATACGCACCTGGAACGCCGTCGGCGTCCATCTCGCCGTCGCCACCAACAACTCCCCGCGCACGGTGACGGAGTACCTACACGGCCGGGGCCTGCTCGACTGCTTCACCCCGCACGTCTACGGCCGCACGAACGACCTCGACCTCCTGAAGCCGAACCCCCACTGCCTGAACCGCGCCCTGCGCGCGATGGGCGCCGCCCCCGCCGACGCCCTGATGATCGGCGACACCCCCACAGACTTCGAAGCGGCCCGCCAGGCGCGCATTCCGTTCCTCGGCTACGCGCGTAACGACTTCAAGGAAGCGTTGCTGCGCAGGGCGGGCGCCGACTCCGTGGTGGGGTCCCTGCGGCCGGTACTGGACTTGGTACGGCGGGCGTAGCGTCCATCAGGCCTGGGTCATCAGCAGCATGAGCACCACGGCGCCGACGGCGGCACAGGATCTGCTGCGCGCCTTGACACCGACCCCGATGAGGAGCAGGGCCAGGAGACCCGGCGCTCCGTAGAGGGACTGGATCAGCTGGTCGACACCCATGGTGAAGAGGGCGGACCGCAGTTCTAGGACGACCATGACTCCCCCAAGCCACCGCTTCCAGGGAAGCGATCAACTTCCAGTCCAATTGGGCTGGTTGACGTAATGTGGTTGTTCCCTGGACTGCTGATCCCTTAACCGGTGCCCGAGTTGGCAGGCGATTTGACTGAAAGTGGTTTGCCCGACCGGACGGAGAGGTACGGTCGCCGTGTGAGCGAGGGCGGTACCGAGGACGGCGGCGGCAGGGAGTTCGTGCGCGTCGTGCGTGAGCTGCGGGCGTTGATAAACGACGGCAGCAGCTATCCCGTGGGCTCGTTCCTCCCCTCGCAACGGCAGCTGGCCGAGGATTTCAAGGTCTCCCGCGACACCGTGCAGCGCGTCCTCCGCGATCTGAGAAGCGAGGGATGGATCGAGACCCGCCAGGGAAGCGGCTCCAAGGTCCTCAAAAGGCAGCAGATCCAGTCCCCGACGAGCACGGGCATGGTCACGCTGCACCCGCTCTTCAATCACGCCTTCGAGAAACCCGAAGTGACCCTGGATGTCTTCACGTTGACGTCCGAGTCGCTGGACGCCCACATCCGCGTACAGGCGGTGCGGATCCGGGCCGGGCAGATCACCCCGGAGCGGATCACCCTGCGGATGGTGCTGCCCCATCCCTCGCTCGACATCCCGTACTGGCGCACGGCGGACGGCCGCCACGACGACCAGCTGAAGGCGCGGTTCCTCGGCATCACCGACGGCAACACCGCGTCGGTGCGCGGTGTGCTGAACGATCTGAAGGAGGCGGGGCACGTGCCCTCCGTGACGGTCGAGATACGACACGGCCTGCTGGTGCCGTATTCCAAGCTCTACCTCCTCAACGGAACCGAGGCGGTCCACGGCAACTACCGGCTGTACGAACGGTCCATCACGCTGGACAACGGCCAGGAGGTCGAGGGCGTCACCGATGTCGAGGGCCTGGGCGCCGGGCTCACCCACCATGTGATGGGCGAGCCCGGCGCCCAGGGCACGGTGTTCGTGCAGGACATGCGGGAGTGGTTCGAATCCGTCTGGAACGGGCGGCTCACCTCGAAGCCCTGATCCTCCCGGCCGCCGCGATCAGCGAACGATGCGTGGAGACCACGGCGTTCGCCCCGGCCCGTCGCATGTCCCCGGTCCGCTCCTCGTCCCCGGTGTATCCGACGAAACCGGTGCCCGCCGTCCGGGCGGCCTCCAGATCGGTGAGCTGATCCCCGATCACGACACAGGAGGAAGCGGGCAGGCGGAGGTGTGCGAGGGCCCGCTCCACGCATCGGGGATGGGGTTTCATATGCCGTGCGTCGTCAGGGTCACGGCCGAACACTCCCTCGAACTTCCCCCGGAAATCCGGCTGTTCGAGATAGGAACGGATCGGACCCTCGGCGTTGTTGCTCACGACCACCAGCCGCAGCGGGAGTTGGCGCAGTAGGCCGACGAGAGTGACGAGGTCCGGGGCGCCCACGGCGGTGCGGACCGCCTCGGTCTCCTGCTCGGTGACGATTTTCTCCGCGAGTTCCAGCGGCTGCGGCGAGAGCCTCTCCGCGGCCCGCCGCTCATACATGTCCCTGAGAGCGCGGAGGATGCCGTGCGAGTCGTAGCAGGACCGGACGTCCGGGTCGAGCCGGCCCCAGTACTGCCCTGCCACCTCCTTGACCCGCTCCGCCACGTCCTTCGTGGAGACGCCGCCGAAGAGATCGCAGACGGGTCCGTCGAAGTCGAACAGCACGGCACGGGCGCCGGCCAGCAGGCGCGGCAACGCGTCCCGGCCGTCGGTGGCGTCGGGCATGGGGCTCCTAGTCGTCGCGACACTCCGCCCCGAAAGGGCTCGCATCCTCCAACGACCCAGGTCCGGCAGGGGTATGCGCCCGTCGGAGTCCGTCCGGTCGCCGGTCGGACGTATGTCCCGTCGTTCGGCGGCGGTTCAATGGGCGGGTTCTCCGGCGTTGCCTTGCGCCTCTGGAGTAACGTGCCTCATCCCTTACTCATCGGCTCAACCGGAACGGGCTGAACCCAGCGAATGACATCCCAACTCACCGGTGTTCGGCAGCGAGCCGACGAACTGGTCGGCGAAAGCGGCGTGGTGACCGGCCCCCTCAAGGGCTACCACCACGAGACCTATGTGCTGACCATGCCGGGCGAGACGCGGATCGTGAAACTACGGGAACCGCGCGAGCGGATCCTGTGGTTCGACCGCAGGTGCTTCCGATCGGAAGAGGCCCTGCTCCGCGCACTGAACGGACGCATCACCCACATCCCCGTCATCCACGACGTGGAGGGCATGGCACTGCAGGTCTTCATCGAGGGCCGCACCCTCAAGTCCCGCCCGTGGGGCGACCGGCGGATCCCGGAGAGGGTCCGCGGCCAGATCGTGGACCTGTTCGGGGAGTTGGCACACGTCACACCCGACACCCTTGAGGTGGATCGCAGTTGCAAGGCCAAGGACCGCGCTGAGGACGGCGACTGCGACGACTTCCTGGAACGTCTCATCGTCTTCGTGGAAAAAAAGGTCTACGAGGAGAACTCCGAACGTTTCGGGCGGCTCTTCACCGAACTCGGCCTCCACCCCGACGCGTTCGTCCAGCTCAGAAAGAACGTTTCCGGACTGACCCGACGCGACTTCTGCCTGCTCCACGCGGACCTGCACCGGGAGAACTTCGTCCTGGACCCCAGCAACCAACTCTGGTCCATCGACTGGGAGTTGGCGATGCTGGGAGACCCGCTCTACGACCTCGCCACCCACCTCTACCTGATGTCCTATCCGGAGGACCAGGAACGCCGGATGGCCGAGGACTGGGCGGGAGCCGTCCGTGGAGTACGTCCCAGCAGTGCGCGGGGCTGGGCGGACGACCTGGACCGCATTCTCGCCTTCAAGCGAGCGCAGTCGGTGTTCACCGACGTCATCCGGCTGTCGCTGTCCCTGCGCGACGGATCGGGTGTCAACTGGGTCCGCCTTCCGTCGGCGGTCCGGAAACTGCAGGCGATCATGACGGCCGCCGCGGGCCCCCTGGGCCTGGTCGAGATCCCGAGCAGGCCGCGGATCGCCGCGGCACTCGCGCGCTGGGCCAACACGCCCGCCCCGCCGGCCGTTGAGGGAGCGGTAGCGTCCAGGGCATGACTGATGCCACCGACTTCACCGACTTCGAGGACATCCCCACCACCACGCTCGCCGAACTCCTCGGCCGCGAACGGGTCATGGACATCGGCATCCGGCCCCTGTGGGGTCCCCTGCCGCGTCTCGCCGGACCGGCCTTCACCGTGCGGTGCCCGCCCGGCGACAACCTCATGCTGCACGCCGCCATCTACCGCGCCGAGCCGGACTCGATCGTCGTGGTGGAGTCGGGCGACCTGGACTACGCCCTCGCCGGCGGAAACGTCTGCGCCATCGCCCAACGGCGGGGCATCGCCGGGTTCGTCCTCGACGGCGTGATCCGCGACCTCGGCGAGGTACGCGCGGCTGGCTTCCCCGTGCTCGCCCGGGGCGTCATCCCGATCCCGGGCGTCAAGAAGGCCGTACTCCCGCTGAACGAACGCGTGCGCTGCGGCGGCGCCACCGTCGACTCCGGGGACATCGTGGTGGCCGACGAGGAGGGGATCGTGGTCGTACCGGCGGCCCGCCAGGCGGAGATCCTCGCCGGGGCCCGGGCCCGCCTGGACAAGGAGTCCACCGAGACCCTCGACGACTGGGAGAAGGCACACCGGGCGCGGGTGGATGAACTGCTGCGCGCGGGCGGCTTCGAGGCGTGATGTGAGAGGGGCCTGCTGATGCTTCTCTTCCTCGATGTCGACGGGACGCTGCTGCCCTTCGGCGCGTCCCGCCCGTACCCGGCGTACGAGTCCAACTTCGCGTCGCCCACGGCCGATTCCCCTCCGCTGCTGACCCGCATCGATCCCTCGCTCGGACCACGGCTCACGGCGCTGCGGTGCGAATTGGTGTGGGCGACGACCTGGATGGACGACGCGAACGAATGCGTCGCGCCCTGGCTCGGGCTGCCCCAACTTCCCCTGGTGGACTGGCCCGACCCGGCCGAGGACGGGGTGGGGGACGGCGCGGGCGGGCGGCTGCACTGGAAGACCCGGCCGTTGGTCGCCTGGGCCGCCGGGCGGCCCTTCGTCTGGGTGGACGACGAGATCGGGGACGCCGACCGCGACTGGGCGGGCGCCCACCACCCCGGAAGGGCCCTGCTCCAGCGCGTCGACCATCGGTACGGGATCACGGATGCCGATCTCGCCGCCATGGAGGCGTGGTTGGCGGCCGATCGGTGACGGGGGACATCCAAAACTAGAACAACGGCTCGTCCAGCGACAGTTTCAGCAGTGACCTGGCGCTCTCCGTCGCGCCCGCCGTGCGGGTCGCCGTGGAGGCGTCGGGGAAGTGGCGGTTCCAGGATGACGCGCGGCCGATCGTGCCGAGTCGGGTCGCGAGGGTCAGGGCGCGGCGGAGTTCCGGGGTGGAGTGGCCGTTTCCCGTCCAGGGTTCCAGGTAGGCGTCCCGCAGGCGGGGCAGTGCCTCGGGGCCGTAGCGTTCGCGGACTCGTCCGGCCGGGACCAGGAAGCTGCAGAAGGGGTGCGAGACGGCGGCGTCGCCCCAGTCGAAGAAGGTGTAGCGGCCGGGCTCCGGGTGGAACAGCTGGCCGTCGTGCAGGTCGGAGTGGTCGAGCGAGTCCGGGATGCCCAACCCGGCCAGTTCGGCGCACAGTTCGAGCAGTAGCGGTCGTAGAGCACGCAGTTGGGCGGGGGCGATCTCCAGTTGTGCGGTGGCCTCTATGAACTGGACCACCTCGTCGAAGACTTCGGGGAGGGCCGTCGTCCGGGCGCTGGGGACGCCGAGTTGTTCGAGGTCCTTGGTGCGCGGGATCAGGGCGCGTTGCATGGTCGCGTACTGGCGGAGCGGTTCTTCCCAGGCGCGGGGGTCGGCAGGGGTGCGGTCGAGGAACTGCCAGAAGAGTTCGCCGCCGTGGGGGAGCAGGGACCAGCCGCGGTCGGCGTCGACGGCGAGGGGTTCCAGGACGTACTCCGGGACCCAGCGGGCCAGCGCGGCGGTGAGCGGTGCCTCGAACGCACCGGCCGGCGGGTTGGCCTTCAGCCAGACGGCGGCGGCGGCGCCGGGAGCTTCGGCCGATCCTTCGACGGGGATGCGGACCAGGACCGACCAGGGGCGCAGCCGCACACCCAGCCGGCCCGTCTCGCGCAGGCCCCGCGCCGCGAGTTCGCGCCGGGCCCAGCCGAGGGCCGCGCTCCGCCAAGTCACCTGATCCCAGGGCGTCTTGGCGCCCTCGTGCTGTCCGCGGTCGATGACCCGCGACATCTCGTCGTCGTGCATCGCGTCATTCCAGCATTCGGGTTGATCGGCGTTCCATCGAATTACCGGGCCGCGCTACCGTGGTGATCATGGCGGACTGGGAGATACGGCCCGCGTCGGCGGCGGACGTCGAGGCGGTCGCCGAGCTGCGTGCCGTCGTGCTGCGGGCGGATCTGGAACGGCTCGGGCGCTACGACGCCCGGCGCGTGCGGCAGCGGCTGCGGGACGGGTTCGAGCCGCGGCACACCTGGGTGATTGAAGTGGGAGGCCTGTTCGCCGGCTGCGTTGCGCTACGACCCGACGCGGACGGCCGCTGCCACTGGCTGGAGCACTTCTATCTCGCGCCGGAGCTCCAGGGCGCCGGGATCGGGTCCGGTGTGCTCGGCGAACTGCTGGAGCGGTGCGACCGTGGCGGTATCGCGGTCGTACGGCTGAATGTGCTGCGGGGGAGCCCTGCCCGGCGGCTGTACGCGCGGCACGGGTTCACCGTGGAGACCGGGGACCACGAGGATCCGGTGGACGTGTTCATGGCGCGGGAGGCGCCCGGCCGACCTCGGCCCGGACAGCCGGTCCGACCGTCGCCCTGACATTCCCGGGGGCTGCGTCGTCGTAGACGTATGAACAGAATCCGGTACGTCAGTCTCGGCCTGCTGGCCGTGGTCGGCCTGTACACAGGGACCTGGGCCTATTTCTCGCCGACGGGGTGGTACGCGAACTTCCCGGGGCTCGGACTGAGCTGGTTGCCCCAGCTGGGGCCCTACAACGAGCACCTCGCCAAGGACGCGGGAGCCATGTTCCTCGCGCTGGCCTGTCTGACGCTCGTCGCGCTGCGCCAGGTGCACAACACCAGGCTGGTGCAGACGACGGGTGCGGTGTGGCTGGTCTTCAACGTGCTGCACTTCAGCTATCACGTACAGCACCTCGACATGTACGGGACGCGGGACCAGGTCCTGAACGTGGTCTTCCTGGCCGCGCTCGTCCTGCTGGCGGCGGTGCTGCTGGTGCCGGTGTCGGCCCTCTCGGCGCGACGGGGTGACACCAAGTGAGAGAGCGGGACGGTATGCGGATCGCGGTGGCGGGCGGGACCGGGCTGGTCGGCCGGTACGTGGTCGAGGAGCTGGCCGCGGCCGGACAGGAACCGGTGGTGCTCAGCCGGTCGAGGGGCGTGGACCTCGTCGCGGGCGGCGCCGGGCTCGATGCCGCCCTGGAGGGGGTGGAGGCCGTCATCGACGTCAGCAATGTGACGACGACGAGCGCGAAGAAGGCCGTCGCGTTCTTCGAGACCGTCGGGCACCACCTGCTCGACGCGGGCGCACGGGCCGGCGTACGGCATCACGTGGTGCTGTCGATCGTCGGCATCGACCGGGTCGGCCTCGGCTACTACCGGGGCAAACTCCGGCAGGAGGACGTGGTGGCGAGCGGCCCGCTGCCGTGGACGGTGCTGCGCGCCACCCAGTTCCACGAGTTCGCCGCGCAGACCCTCGACCGGGTCCCGGGGCCCCTCGCGGTGGTGCCCCGCATGCGGACCCAGCCGGTCGCGGCCCGCGAAGTGGCCCGGCACCTGGTGGAACTCGCCCTCGCCCCGGCCCAGGGCATGGCCCCCGATCTCGCCGGGCCGCGTGTCGAGCAACTCGTCGACATGGTGCGCCGGTTGCTGCGGGCCCGGCACGAACGCCGGCTGCTGCTGCCGGTACGGATGCCGGGCGCGACCGGGGCGGCGATGACGGGGGACGGGCAACTGCCGCTCCCCGGCGAGCCGTTGGGGCCGCGGGGCAGCCAGACGTTCGACGAATGGCTCGCACAGCATGTCCAGCACATCGAGCCGCCCACCGTCCAGGGAGGATGACCCCGCCGTGCCCACCCCTCCGCAGTCCGAGTGGCGCGACCCCACCCTCGGTTCCCTCATGGCCGAGCGCCGCCGGCTGCTCAACCTCGGGTACCGGATGCTCGGTTCGGTGCAGGACGCCGAGGACGTCGTACAGGAGACGTACGCCCGTTGGTACGCCCTGTCGGAGGAGGCGCAGCGGGAGATCGAGGCGCCGCTCGCGTGGCTGACCCGGGTCGCCTCGCGGATCTGCCTCGACCAGCTCGGGTCGGCGCGGGCCCGGCGCGAGCGCTACACCGGGGAGTGGCTGCCCGAGCCGGTACGGCACAGCGGCACCTGGGCCAGCACGGGCGGCGCGGGCGCGGACGATCCCGCCGACCGCATCACCCTCGACGAGTCGGTCAGCATGGGCATGCTCGTGCTGCTGGAGTCGATGACTCCGGCGGAGCGCGTCGCCTTCGTCCTGCACGACGTCTTCGGCCTGCCGTTCACCGAGATCGCCGAGACGGTGGGCCGTACCCCGGCCGCCTGCCGCCAACTCGCCTCGTCCGCACGCCACCGACTCGCCCGCAGGCCGCCCGGCGGCAGTACCGCCGAGGAGCACGGGCGGGTCGTCACCGCGTTCCGCGAGGCCTGCGAGAGCGGTGACTTCGACGCGCTCGTCGCCCTCCTCGACCCCGACGTCGAGTCGCGCAGCGACGGCGGCGGGAAGGTACGGGCCGCGCTGCGACCGGTCGTCGGCCGGGACAAGGTGGCCCGCCTCTTCCTCGGCCTCATGCGCCGGGAACCCGAGATGGAAATCGTCGAGGAGGACGTCAACGGCACGCCCGGTGTCTCGGTCCGCATCGCCGGCACGACCTTCGCCGTGCTCGCGGCGGACGTGCGCGCCGGCCTGATCACCGACCTGTGGCTGGTGGTCAACCCGGACAAGCTGCGGGCGTGGACGGGGCACGGGGGTGATGGCGGTGGCGATGGCGGCAACGGCGGTGCGGGTGCTGTCAGTTAGCCGGTAGCTCTCCTTCCAGGATCGTCTGGACGATCAGGGGGCGGTCCCAGAGGGCGAGGATCTCGTTGGCGAGGGTCACGTACGGCAGCGGGTCCCATTCGCCGTGGGCGACGATCTCGGCGGCCGACAGGCCGCGGGGCACGGCGCCGGCGTCGAGCAGGACCCGCCAGTCCTCCGGACCGAGTTCCAGGAACTCCAGTCCGGTGAGCCCGGCGATCTCCAACGGGTCGGCCAGCGTGCCGGGGTAGGCGGTCAGGGTCCGCAGGCGGGGCAGCCCGAGGACCGGGGCGAGGCTGAGCGGCGCACCGTCCCACACCCCGATGGACAGCACTTCGAGACCGGGGTGCGCGACGGCCTCGACGCTCTTCAGGTTGCCGATGTTGACCCGGGCCACGACGGGTGGTCGCCGCTCCTCGGGGCCGGCGGGTTTTGCTTCTGCGGCGAGCCGGCCCAGCACCAGGTCCGTGAGCGAGTCGGCGACGAGCCTGGCGCCGGTGTCGTCCCCGCGGGCGAGCAGGATGATCTGTCCCGTGTGCCCTCGGGGCCCGGGTGTCAGGTCCACGGCCAGTGGGTCGCCGCCCTCGTCGACGCCGAAGAAGACCCAGCCCGGTGAGCCGACGAGACCCTGCACCGCCGCGTCGGGCGGGGTGTCGACGGCTTCCATCGCCCCGATTCCCCAGGTGGTGCGGCGGTACGACGTGTCGGCGACGCGCAGGCCGTCCAGGTCGAACGGCCCGTAGCCGAGCGCCTCGGCTTCGCGTTCCTCCGACTCGTCGTCGCCGTCGTGGTCCTCCCAACGCGCCCGTGTCACGCGGTAGAGCGCCTTGAGTTCGGCGGGCAGCGCGAACCCGAGACGGGTCTCGGCGGCGGCGATCTCCTCCTCCGTGGCACCGATGGCATCGGGCAGCCGCTCGCGCAGCGCGCTCGCCAGCGCCTCCGGGTCCGCCGAGGGCGCGGGCGCCGCCGCCGCCCCGGTCACCGGGTCGGGAAGCCGCCGCCAGGGCTCGGGAACGGCACCGTCGACCCGGACGAGCGCGCCGGGGTGCGGGTTGCCGACGCCCGCTTCGACCGCCGGGCTCGGGTCGAACAGACGCAGGATGACCCGCCCGGTCCGGTATATCTCCGCGGCGAAGGAGATGTCGTCGATTCCGGCGTCCGCGAGCGCGCCCTGCACCCGCTCCGCCGCGTCGTGCTCCTCCTGCACGTCCTCCATCTGGACGGCCCGGCCCGACGCCGGCCGCGGTCGCCGTAGGTCCAGACTCCAGCCGTGCTCACTGATACGTCCCGCCACTCGAACGGAACCGGCGGACGCGCCGCCGTCCCGCCTCTCGCGGTCGGCGCGCAGCACCCGTAGCAGGGGTTTCCAGGTCGCGAAGTCGTGTATCGACGACGGCGACTGCCTTTGATCAGCCATGCCGACGACCGTACGCGCCGCCACTGACAACGGGTTCGCCGCTACTCGAACTGTCGGTGTCGGGCGCGCGCGGCCCGCTCCGTGCAGCTGCGGGCGACCGTGTCCGCGAAGGTCCGGGCGAGCGGGGTGAGGGCGTCCCAGCGGCGGACGGCCCAGCCGACCGGGAGCGGGGGCAGGCCGGGGAGGGGGACGAGGCGGAGCGGGCCGGTGCCGGGGGTCTCCCAGCCGGGCAGGAG
>NZ_JAEQAZ010000212.1 GCF_016654115.1 Streptomyces sp. MBT53 | reverse complement strand
TCCCTTCCGCCTCCGCGCCGATCCGACTCGCCGAGGTGATCGGCGCGGAGGCGGAAGGGATCGTGTATCTCTACGGGGCGTGCGACAGGAAGGCCACGTATCCGGGGCTCGCGGAGGCCGACGGGGTCTTCCGGGACCGTTTCAGCGGCCGTGGTCACATTCCCGAGCCGGGGCTCCGCCGGGACCTCGCCGAACTGACCGCGGCCAACGAACTCGACCTGGCCCGCCACGACTTCACCTTCCGCGAGCGGTGGGGCCCTCAACTCCTCGTCCTCTTCACCCGGTTCAAGCCCTTGCTCAGCCAACCCGCCTGGCGGGACTGCCGGTTGGACCTCACGCCGTGACGGACTCCGCGATCCGCCGGGCGGCCTGGGCGGGCGTGAGGTGGGTGGTGTCGACGACGTGGGCCTCGCGGTGCAGCCAGGTGCGGGCCGCCTCGGCGTAGGGCTCGAGGTAACGGAGCCGGAACGGGGAGTCGGG
Source organism: Streptomyces sp. MBT53 (assembly GCF_016654115.1). Lineage (GTDB taxonomy): Bacteria > Actinomycetota > Actinomycetes > Streptomycetales > Streptomycetaceae > Streptomyces. The sequence goes on along the minus strand of NZ_JAEQAZ010000212.1, from coordinate 21,508 downwards.
GCCGAGGACGGTGTCGCCCGCGATGCGTCCGCGCAGGGTGTCCTGGTCGGCGTGGAGGACGAAGTGCCGTACCGGAATGGCGTGTTGGGCCAGGCCCGTGCTGATCTCGCGCCAGTACTGCTCGACCAGGACGGTCATGGGAACCACCAGGGTGCCGCCGGTGTAGTCGAGTACGCGCCGGGCGGTCTCCACGACGAGCTGCCGCCAGGGCGGCCAGTGCTGGAAGTTGTCCGTGACGGGCAGCCCCGGCGAGATGTCCATGAGTGTCTCGCCGACCTTCTCGGCGTCGAACACCCGTGAATCCGGGATGAGTTGCTGCACGAGCGGACTCGTCGTCGTCTTGCCCGCACCGTGGGTGCCGTTGAGCCATACGATCATGGGCTCGACGCTAGCGCGGAGGGGGACACCTGGTCCGCCGGTCACGTCGGCTGCTGGGTGAGCTTGGCGGCCACCGCGTCGAGGACCCAGTCCAGGCCGGTCGCGAAGGTGGTCTCGGCGTCCACGTCCGTGCCGTCGTGCACGGCCTTGGACAGTGCCGGGAAGCGGCCCGTGGCCAGCATCTTCGTCACATGCGGACCGGAGGCGCGCTGCCAGTCGCGCTTGGACAGGCCCGTGGCGCGCTCGGCCCGCAGGTTCGCGATCTCGCGTCTGATCGCGCCGGTGAAGTAGGCGCTGACGGTCTCCACGGCGCGCATGACGGTGTCGATGTCGGCGTGACCGTCGAGGGCGGCCAGCGTGGCCTCGGTCACGGCGAGGCCGTTCGGGCCCAGGCTCGGACGGTTGCCGAGCAGGTCGGCCAGCCACTGGTGGCGGAGGGCGGCCAGCCTGGTGCGGTGGGCGAGGACGCGCAGTGCCTCCCGCCAGTCACCGGCCTGCTCCTCGGGGAGGATCTCGGCCTGGACCTCGTCCACCATGAGGTCGAACAGCTCCTCCTTGGTGGAGATGAAGCCGTACAGCCGCATCGGGCCGGCGTTCAGCCGGGCGGCGACCTTGCGCAGCGACACCGCCTCCAGCCCGCCCTCGTCGGCCAGCGCGACGGCGGCCGCGACGATCCGCTCCCGGTCGAGCGGCACGGGTCGGCTCGGCGGCTCGGGACGGTCCCACACAGTCATGAACGCATCGTACTGTTGCGATACACCGCCCCGAATCAATACAGTGTATCGACATGAGACATCGCATCGCAGTCGTCGGAGGCGGCCCCGCCGGCCTCACCTTCGCCCGGGTCCTGCACCGCCACGGCCACCCCGTCACCGTCCTCGAACGCGACCCCGGCCCCGACGCCCGTCCCCCGGGCGGCACGCTGGACCTGCACGAAAAACTGGGCCAACTCGCCCTGGGAAAGGCCGGGTTACTGGCGGAGTTCCAGGCGCTCGCGCGTCCCGAGGGACAGGCCATGCGCATCCTGGACCCGGACGGGACCGTCCTGCGCCACTGGCTGCCCGGCCCGGACGACCTGGCCAACCCTGAGATCGACCGCGGCCAACTCCGTGACCTGCTGCTGGGCCGTGACCGTGACAGCGAACACGACCCGGGCCCCCTCGACGTCCGGTGGGGGCGGGGCGTGACACGGGTGGTGCCGGGGACGCGGGACGGCGTACTCGTCGAGTTCGAGGACGGGCGACAGGAGACGTACGACCTTGTCGTCGGCGCGGACGGCGCCTGGTCCCGGGTCCGCCCGGCCCTGACGCCGGTGGCGCCGCACTACACCGGCGTCACCTCGATCGAGACCTCCCTCGACGACGTCGACACCCGCCACCCCGACCTCGCCCGGCTGATCGGCGACGGTTCCGTGGCCGTGTACGGCGCGAACCGGAGCCTCGTCGCCCAGCGCAACAGCGGCGGCCACGTGAAGGTGTACAGCAAGTTCCGCGCACCGCTGGACTGGCACACGGACCTGGGCCCGGACCTGGCCGACGCCGACCCCGAGGCCGTGCGATCGAGCCTGCTGGCCCTGTTCGACGGCTGGTCCGCCCCCGTCCTCGACCTCCTCCGCCGCGGCACCACCTTCGCCCACCGCCCCTTCTACGTCCTCCCCGTGTCCCACACCTGGACCCACGTCCCCGGGGTGACCCTGCTGGGCGACGCGGCCCACCTGATGCCCCCACTGGGCGTCGGCGCGAACCTCGCGATGCTGGACGGCGCCGAACTCGCCGAGTCCATCGCCACCGCCCCCGCCACCGGAGACCTGGACGAGACCGTCCGCGCCTTCGAGGAACGGATGTGGGCCCGGTCCGGCAAGTGGGCCGAGATCACGACGGCCGGCCTGGAACGCCTGGTGAGCCCGGACCCGGCCGAGGCGATAGCGGTCTTCGACGAGGTGCAGCCGTAGTAACGCCCAAGGGGTCTACAGGCTGCCCAGTCGCTTGTGCAGCGTGTCGAGTGTCGGCCAGGGCGGACCGTCGTGCAGGGCGCGCAGGAGTTCCTCTCCGAACCACCTGCCGTCCGGAAACTGGTCGCCGAGGTCCCAACGCCACGCGGCGACCATCGCGAGGACGACCTGCCGGCACTCGTCCAACAGCCCCTGGTCGACGTTCGGGTAGTGCTCCCACACCGCCTCGGGAACATGGGCGAGGTCGAACTCGACGGGTCCGCGGCAGCACGTCTCAAGGTCGATGAACAACGGGCCGTTCCTCGTGCTGAGCACATTGCCCGGATGCGGCTCGCCGTGGAGCAACTGCTCCACGGCGCCGCGCTCGTCGATCGCCCGCCGCAGGCTCGCCAGCCTGCCGCCGAGGAACACCCGTTCCGCGTCGGCGAGTTCCGGCGAGCGGTCCGGGTCGGCGACGACTGCTTCCGCCTCCGTGATCCGGTCCGTGAACCTCGGACTCGCCACATCGACCTCGCGCATACCGGCGTGCAACTGCTCCAACGCCTTGGCGTAGTCGACCGGCGCGGTGTGAGGCGACACGGGCTCGCAGTAGGTCCACAGCGTCACCGCGAAGCCGTCGCGCGTATACACACGCGGCTCCGCCCGAGGCTCCAAAGGACACACCGGACTTCCCACCTCGACGAGCCGCCGAGCGAGCTCGACCTCGAACCGCGCGACCTCTTGCCCCACATGGGCGACCCGGGCAAAGACATCACACGGCACCAGCCGCAGCGCCAGCTTGTTCGAGTTGTGCAGAACGACCGCGCCGTCGACCGGCAGGTCGAGCGATACGGCGACGGAAGTGGCAGCCGCGATCGCACGCGTGACGTCGGTCGTCTCCATCCCCGCATCCTGGCACGGACGAGCGAGGGCAGTGCCGACAATTAGCGGCCATGATCTCCTCCGCCGCCGGGGCCCAGCCGCCTTACAGGGAACGGGAGTTGGTGTCGTGAGGGGTCGGGCGGGCGGCGAGCCTTGTCCCGCCACGACCCGGCGGGGATCATGACCGCGTGCAGCGCCAAGAGAAAGTCCACGAACTGCTCGTGCGGGCCGGACTCACGGTCGTCGAGGACGTGAGCCCCGGCAGCCTGTTCCCGCCGGAGGCCGGCTGGCGCATCGCGCGGGGGATCGCGGCGCCCGACGGCGCGGTCCGCGAAGCGCTCGACGCCGAGTGGTGGCGCCGCCTCGCGGATGCCGACGGGGGCTTCCTGGTGGCCGTCCTCGGGTACCGGATCGGCGGCAACGACGACTGGTGGACCCACGTCCGGTACACCGGCGACGGTGTGCCGGAGCTGACCGGCGACCCCGGGTTCGTGGCGCTCTCCCTCGACGGGCAGGTGCTGCTGGCAGCGGTGCCCGGCGCGGACGGGCCCCGCGCGACGGCCCGCGACCGGCAGGCGGACAGGCAGGCAGACAGGCCCAGGGTGACGGCCCTCGACCGGCTGCCGGAGCGGCTGGAGGAGACGGCCGAGGCCGCCGGGCGCGAGACGGAGGCCGAGCGCGCCGAGGTGTGGGCGGCGGTGCCCGGCCGGCCCGCGTGGCCCGTGCGCTGGGCGGAGGGGATCGGGTTCAACCCGGCCGCACCGGACGAACTGCTGATCCGGCTGCTGGACGTGACGGAGAGCTTCCTGGACGGCTGCGACCGGCCCGCCGTCCTCGACGCCGCCCTCGCGCACCCCGACCCGCGGGTGCGGTCGGCACCCGCCGACACCTTCCGGCCCAAGCTCACGTCCGACCAGTGGACACGCCTGGTCCGCGCCGAACCGTCCCCGAGCCGGCGCGTGTTCTGGGCCGGGCGTGCCCACGACCGCGGCGCCGAACTTCCCGAGGACCTGTACGACGACCTCCTCGCCGGTACGTCCCGCGCCCAGGCCGCCGAACTCCCCGGGCTCCCCGCCCGTCACCTCCCGAGCCTCGCCGCCGACGCCGATCCCCGGGTACGGGCGGCCGCCTGCGCCCGCTGGGAGGACCTCGCCGCGCCCCTGCGGGAACGGCTGCTGGCCGACACCGACGACGCGGTACGAACGGCGGCACTGCTCGCCCACCACACCGGCGTCCCCATGCCCCGCGAGGTCTTCACCGCACTGCCCGTGCCCCGGCGAGCGCTCGAACAGTGCCGTCTCGCGCCCGAGCTGGAGGCGGAGCTGGTCCGGGACGAGGACGCGGAGATACGCAGGACACTGGCCGCCAACCCGGGGCTCGGAGCACTTGGTGTCGCCGTCCTGGCACAGGACCCCGACGACGGCATCCGCTCGACGGTGGCGCTGCGGGCCGACCTCACCGAGGAGCAGCGTGCCGCCGTGCGCCACGACTTCGACCCGGCGTCGATGGCGATGTCGCACGCCCTGCCCTGGGTCGCGAGCCTGCACGGCGACGCCGACGCGATGCGCCGCCTGGCCGGGTCGCCGCATCCGCTCGTCCGCCGCAGCGTGGCCCGTGCCCGGCACCTCCCACCGGACGTGGTGGAGCGGCTGGCCGGGGACGAGGACCGGGTGGTCGGCCTGTTCCTCGCCGAGTCGTGCGACGACGCGCCGGCCGAGACGCTGCTGGAGGTCTGGCGCTGGTGGGACGGCAGCTTCAGCCACCCCGGCCGCCCCCGCAGCCACCCCAACTTCCCCCGCACGGGCCTGCTGCACTACGCCGACGACCCCGTCGGACGGATGCGCCGCCTGGCCCTGGACGATCCGCGGTCCACGCCCGCCGACGTCGCACGTCTCGCCCGCGACCCCGAAGCCGAGGTCCGCCACCGCGCCGCTCAGGACCCCCGCCTGTCACCGGCCGACGCGGTACGGCTGCTGAACGACCCGGCGAGCTCCGTCCGCGCGACCGCGCTACGCAACCCGCAACTGCCGTCCCGCGTCCTCGCCGACCTGCTGCACGACCGGGTCACGGCCTGGGAGGCGGTCATGAACCCGGCGATCCCGGTCCCGGTCATGCACCGCATCGTGACCGCGGCGGCCGGGGCGGCACGCTGAGTGGCGTGGCGCACTTTTGCAAGCAGGTGCTTGCAATAGTTAGCAAGGGTGGTGCAAGGTGAAGGCATGGCATCGCTCAACGTCGGCAATCTTGGTGAGTATCTGCGGGAACAGCGGCGCACCGCGCAGCTGTCCCTGCGGCAGCTCGCCGATGCCGCCGGGGTGTCCAATCCGTATCTGAGCCAGATCGAGCGCGGGCTGCGCAAGCCGAGCGCGGAGGTGCTGCAGCAGGTCGCCAAGGCGCTGCGGATCTCCGCCGAGACGCTGTACGTGCGGGCCGGCATCCTCGACGCCGAGCGGGACCGGGACGAGGTCGAGACACGTGCGGTCATCCTCGCCGATCCCACGCTCACCGAACGGCAGAAGCAGGTCATGCTTCAGATCTACGAGTCCTTCCGCAAGGAGAACGGGTTCGAGATCGCCGACGGGGACCAGGGCGTGGAGAGCGGTCCCGGCGTGAGCGACGGTGCCGACGGCAGCGACGCCGACCCGCGGGAGCAGACGGCCGGGTGACGAGGACACAGCCTGTCGACGACGACACGGCCCGTCCGCCGACCGCGGAAGCAACCAAAACCCTCAGCTGACAGAAACCGGGAGAACCAACACCATGGCCATCACCGATGACCTGCGCAAGACCCTGAGCGACCCCACCCCCCTCTACTTCGCCGCCGGCACCGCCGACCTCGCCCTCCAGCAGGCCAAGAAGGTTCCCGGCCTGGTCGAGCAGCTGCGTGCCGAGGCCCCGGGCCGGATCGACGCCGTGCGCGGCACCGACCCGAAGGCCGTGCAGGAGAAGGCCGCCGCCCGCGCCAAGGAGGCCGGTGCCAAGGCCAAGGAGGCGCAGGAGACCCTCCAGACCAAGGTCAACGAGTTCCTCACCAGCCTCGACGGCGACCTCAAGAAGCTCGGCACCACGCTCGACGCCGACCTGAAGAAGTTCGGCGAGTCCGCCCAGGACTTCGCGCTGCGCGGGGTCGGCGTCGCCGCCGAGTACGCGGTCAAGGCCCGTGAGGCGTACGAGAAGGTCGCCGAGCACGGCGAGCAGGCCGTGAAGACCTGGCGCGGCGAGGCCGCCGACGAGATCGAGGAACTGGCCGTCGCGGTCGAGCCCGACCCCGAGCCGGTCGCCGAGCCCGTCGTCGTGAAGGCCGAGGAGCCCGCTCCGGCCCCGACCGCCGCCGCCCCGGCGAAGAAGCCCGTCGCCAAGAAGGCGCCGGCCCGCAAGACCACCGCGAAGAAGACCACGCCGCCCGCGAAGTGACACGAACGGGTGATCGGTGACGGGTCGGGCACTCCACGGGTGCCCGACCCGTTCTGTCTTCAGCGGCAATCCGGTTGCGGGTACGGTGACCGCGTAATGACTAGCCGAGTCTGGTGGTGGACGTAGTGCTGATGCAGGGCTTCACAGGGTTCATGTGGCTGTTGAGCACCGCCCTGATCGTGTTCAGCGGCTTCGCGCTCGTCGACGCCGCGACGCGCCGCGAGGACGCCTATCGCGCGGCGGACAAGAAGACCAAGCCGTTCTGGCTGATCGTCCTCGGGCTCGCCTTCGTGGTGAACCTGATCTTCAACATCCTGTCGTTCCTGCCGATCATCGGCCTCGTCGCGACGATCGTGTACATGGTCGACGTCCGCCCGGCCCTCCGCGGCCTCCCCGGCGGCGGCCGCAGCCGCAGAGGCGGCTCCAGCAGCGACGGCCCCTACGGCCCGTACAACGGCGGACGCTGACGCCTTACGACGAGTGAGCCGGGCGTTACGGCGTCCGGTCCAGCAGTACCACCGCCACGTCGTCCGTCAGCTCGCCGCCGTTGAGGTCGCGGACCTCGTTCACCGCCGCCCGCAGCAGTTCCTCGCCCCGCAGCCCTTCCGCGAGCTGGCGGCGGACCATCGCCACCATGCCGTCCTGGCCGAGCCGTTCGCGGCGGCCCTGGCCGATCCGGCCCTCGATCAGGCCGTCGGTGTAGAGCATCAGGCTCCACTCCGCGCCCAGTTCCACCTGCATCCGCGGCCAGCGGGCACCGGGGAGCAGGCCGAGGGCGGGGCCGTTGTTGTCGTAGGGGAGGAGCTCGGCCGGGCGGCCGGGGCGGGCCAGCAGCGGGGACGGGTGGCCGGCCAGGCACAGGCCCGCGCGGCGGCCGTCGGGGGCGATGTCGACCGTGCAGAGCGTCGCGAAGATCTCGTCGTCGGAGCGCTCGTGCTCCAGGACCTGTTGCAGCGTGCCGAGGAGTTGGTCGCCGCACAGCCCGGCCAGCGTCAGCGCGCGCCAGGCGATGCGCAGTTCCACGCCGAGCGCGGCCTCGTCGGGGCCGTGGCCGCAGACGTCGCCGATCATCGCGTGCACGGTGCCGTCGGGGGTGCGCACGGTGTCGTAGAAGTCACCGCCGAGCAGCGCGCGGGAGCGGCCGGGGCGGTAGCGGGCGGCGAAGTGCAGCGGGGAGCCGTCGAGGAGGGGCGTGGGCAGCAGGCCGCGTTCGAGGCGGGCGTTCTCCTGGGCGCGCAGCTTGGACTCGGTGAGCTTGCGCTCGGCCCTGTCGGAACGTTTCCGCTCCACCGCGTACCGGATCGCGCGGCTCAGCAGCCGGCCGTCCAGCTCGTCCCGGAAGAGATAGTCCTGGGCGCCCACCCGGACCGCCTCGGCGCCGCGCTCGGTGTCGCCGGACGCGGTGAGGGCGAGGACGGCGTGCCGGGGCGCGATCCTCAGTACGTGCCGGAGTACGGCCAGCTCGTCGTCGGCGCCGTCGGCGGCCCGGCCGGGGGCGGGCAGCGCGAGGTCGAGCAGGATGCAGTGGACGTCGTCGGTGAGCAGCCGCTCGGCCTCGGTGAGGTTGCGGGCGGTGCGGACCCGGATCGGCTTGCCGGTCGGATCGACCAGCTCGGGCACGATCGGCGAGCCGCCGGGGTCGTCCTCGATCATCAGCAGGGTGAGGTGACCGGCGGGACCGCCGGGACCGGCGCCGGTGACCGTGCCGTCGTTCACCGTGTCCTGCGTGCGCGGGATCTCCGGGCGCGGGGCTTCCGCGCCTTCGGAGGCGCTCCCCGGCAACTCGCTGGAGGCCGCTTCGGAGGTCGCCCCGGAGGTGTCTCCCGAGGCGTCCACGGAAACGTCTCCAGCGACGTCCCCAGAGGTGTCGCCGATCGTGGGCGCGGCCGGCGCCTGACCACTTTCCGCGGCCGGGATCGCTCTCTGCCGCGGTATGGGTGCGGGCATCGTCCTGTTCCTTCCCTCCCCCCGAGGGCGCGGTGGGGCGAGGGACCTCGACCCACCGACCGGGACCATAGCGGTAGTGGGCGCCGGAAAGGAATGGTGTGAGGCAGGTCGCCCGGCAGGCGGCCACAGTCATATGCCGTGTTCTGTACCGCAGTTGGGCAGGACGGCGGTGGGGCCGGGATGACGAAGGTCACGCCGGAGCGGGGTTTGGGGCGGGTGATGCGTGTGCTGCGTCACGTGGCTCGGGTCACCGGGCGCCACCGCGCCCACCGGCCGGCCGCATCACGCATCGGGTCGCACAACACCCAATATCGGCATCGAACCGGCCCCCGCGATCGTCACCGTACGGCCCGGCCGCGGGGCGTGGATGATCGCGCCGTCGCCGATGTACATCGCGACATGACTGGCGTCGTCGAAGTAGATGATCAGGTCGCCGGGGCGCATGTCCTTGACGTCCACGTGCGGCAGCTGCTTCCACTGCTCCTGCGAGGTCCGCGGGATCGGATCGCCGGCGCTCGCCCAGGCCTGTGAGGTCAGCCCCGAGCAGTCGTACGACTTCGGGCCCTCCGCGCCCCACTCGTACGGCTTGCCGAGCTGGGCCGTCGCGTACGCCACCGCCGCCTTGCCTTGGGCGGACGCCTTGCCGCTGATGTCCTTGAGGACACCGGAGTCCAGCCAGTCGGTCTGCGCCTTCAGCGCGGCCTGCTGCTCCAGCTTGGCCAGGCGTTCCTTCTCCTTCTTCTCCAGCTGGGACTCCAGCTTCTCGGCCGCCGCGATCTGGGTCGTGATCGTCTTCTGGGCCGCCGCCTTGGCCTGGCGGTTCTTCTCCAACTGCTGCCACTGGGTGGAGGCGTCGGCGGTGTACTGCTTCAAGTCGTCCTGGGTGCGGGTCAGTTCGGCGATCAGGCCCTTGGTGGCACGCTGGCCCTGGAGTATCCGCCCGGCACCGTCCAGAAACGCCTGCGGGTTGTCGCTCAGGACCAGCTGCGCCTCGTCCGGGAGCCCGCCCGTGCGGTACTGGGAGCGGGCCGCGGCACCGGCGCGGTCCTTCAACTCGTCCAGTTTCTCCTGGCCCTTGACGATCTTCTTCGCCAACTCGACGATCTGCGCGGACTGCTTCTGCGCCTGCTCCTCGGCCGCGTTGTAGGCGTCGGTGGCGACGGCGGCATCGTGATAGAGGTCGTCGAGCTTCGCGCGTACGGCCTCAAGGTCCTTGTTGGTCACGGGAGTCGGGGACGCGGTCGACGAAGACGAAGAGGTCGAAGAGGTCGAAGAGGACGAGGAAGACGAGGAAGTCGGTGTGGGCGACGGGCTCGCGAAGGCGATGCCGGGTGCCGCCAGCACGGTGACCGCGCAGACGACCGTGATGGCCGTCGTGATCAGGGCTCGCCTGCCCGCTCCCATACCCCTGCCCCCACATCACGTATCTGATTGACCGTCAGTAACTTACGGACGCCTGGGGGATCGTGCCATGTCCGCACAGAAAACGACAGAGGTAGTACTTCCCGTACTTCTTCCCTTTCCTTCCAGGTCATGACCTGTCACGGCGATTTCCCCGCCCATGTGACGAACGGCCGACGGAGATCGTTCCCCCGAGGCCGCCCCTTCACCCCACCGGGGCCAAGGCCCCCCATTCCACGGTCACTTCGCCCTGCCGCCACCGCACCGGACCGTCCACCACCGGCCAGTCGGCGGTGAGGTCCCGCACCGCGCGGATCCAGCGCTGACGGGCGCCGTAGGAGGCGTAGGGCGCGGCGGCTGCCCAGGCGCGGTCGAAGTCGCGGAGGAACGCGTGCACCGGTTCGCCGGGCACATTGCGGTGGATGAGGGCCTTGGGGAGGCGTTCGGCGAGGTCGGACGGCCGCTCCAGGGAACCGAGCCGCGCCGCGAAGGTGACCGTCCGCGGCCCTTCGGGACCGAGCGCGACCCACACGTGCCGCCGCCCGATCTCGTCACAGGTCCCCTCGACCAGCAGCCCGCCCCGGGAGCCCCCGCCCGCCGGCGCGAGCCGCCCGCGCAGCCGCGCCCAGACCTCGGCGACCTGCGCCTCGTCGTACTGCCGCAGCACGTTCGCCGCGCGGATCAGCGCCGGCCGTTGCGGCACGGGGATCTCGAACCCGCCGTGCCGGAAGACCAGCCCCTCGCGCTCGTACGGCTTGGCCGCCGCGACCCGCGCCGGTTCGATCTCGACACCGACCACGCGCGCGTGCGGGGCGACGGAACGGAGCCGCTCCAGCAGTTCCACGGCCGTCCAGGGCGCGGCGCCGTACCCGAGATCGACGGCGAGGGGCTCGTCGGCCCGCCGCAGCTCCGCCCCGTGCGTCGCCACGATCCAGCGGTCCATACGGCGCAGCCGGTTGGGGTTGGTCGTCCCGCGCGTCACTGTTCCTACGGGTCGGGCGGCTGCGCGGGCTGTCATACGTAAGAGGGTAGGCGGGCGCGGTCATGGCGACGGATGCACGACGGCACCCCCCCGGGTCAGATCAGCGCGAGCCGCGGCCCGCCCTGCGGCGCAGCGCTACGACGATGCCGCCGCCCGCCGCGACCAGGGCGGCCGCGGTGCCCGCGATTGCGGTGGTCCCGTTGCCGGCGCCGGTCTCGGCGAGGTGCGTGCCACCGCCCGCGGGCGACGGGGCGCTGCTCGCCGCGGGCACGGGGCTGCTGCTCTCGGCGGAGGAGGGAGACGACGCGGAGGGGCTGGAGGACGGCTCCGGCGACGTCGAGGGCTGCGGGGAGGCGGACGTAGAGGCGGACGCCGAAGCGGACGCGGAGGCGCCGCACGTCACATCCGGGATGACGACCATCGGCGTGATGTCGTCGTCGACCTTGTCGCCCGCCTTGACGTGGACCCGGAAGGTCTCGCCGGCGTACCAGTCCAGGGGCTTGAGGTCGACGCTGACGCCCTCGGCGGTCGGGTGGGCGATGGTCTCGGTGTCGAGCAGTCGCTCCTCGTCCCCATCGGCCATGGTCAGTTTGAGGTACAGGCCGATCGTCGCCGGAGTCCCGCTCGCGTCCTTGTCCGTGACGCGGATGACGCCGTTGCCCTGGGCGTCGCAGAGCGGGACCGCGGTGAAGTCGCCGATGCTGCAGGCGAGCGCGGTGTGGGCGGCGGCGAGGGAGAGCGCGGCCGCGGCGGTCGAGGTGCCTATGACACGGGCCGCCCTGGCGGCACGAGGGGAGAGGGACACGCTTGTCCTTAGGTCGAAGGGCCCGGGACCACGTCGTAGAGTCCGAGCGCCCGACACGTCTACAAGCCCTGTGACCTCCCTGTCAAAGGTTGTATCGCCGCAGGTCAAGACGTGACGAAGGGATGGTCGGCGAGGGCTCTGCGCCTGGTCAAGCGATGGTCATGGACATGGCCCACCGCAGCCTCGGCGCGCCGACTGCCCACGCAACAACGGCTCGAACGGTTGAGCGACCCCCAGTAATGTCCAGGCAAAATCCCCATGCGCCGGAATGAGAATCCCGCCCCCCGGCGTTGCACCCCCTTGGAGGGAACCCCACACCCTCCTTCCGGCATGCCCGCAGCGAGGAGGAACGCCACGTGAGCCAGTACGGCAGCAGGCTCGGGCGGCGTTCCCCGGCCTCCTCCGCCCGGTTGCGGCTGCACCGCAAACCCCGCCGGGTCGCCATGCTCTCCGTGCACACCTCACCGCTGCACCAGCCCGGCACGGGCGACGCCGGCGGCATGAACGTCTACATCGTGGAGCTCGCGCAGCGCCTCGCCGCGATCAACATCGAGGTGGAGATCTTCACGCGCGCCACCACCGCCGTCCTCCCCCCGACCGTCGAGCTGGCCCCGGGCGTCCTCGTCCGCCATGTCGACGCGGGGCCGTACGAAGGTCTCGCCAAAGAGGAACTCCCCGCGCAGCTCTGTGCGTTCACGCACGGAGTGATGCAGGCGTGGGCCGGTCACCGCCCCGGCTACTACGACCTCGTCCACTCGCACTACTGGCTCTCCGGCCACGTCGGCTGGCTCGCCGCGCAGCGCTGGGGCGTCCCGCTCGTGCACGCGATGCACACCATGGCCAAGGTCAAGAACGCCAACCTGGCCGACGGCGACACCCCCGAGCCCGCCGCCCGCGTCATCGGCGAGACCCAGATCGTCTCCGCCGCCGACCGCCTCATCGCCAACACGGCGGAGGAGGCCGACGAACTCGTACGGCACTACGCGGCCGACCCCGCGAAGGTCGCCGTGGTCCACCCGGGCGTGAACCTCGAACGCTTCCGGCCCGCGGATGGCCGAGCGGCGGCCCGTGCCCGTCTCGGGCTCCCGCAGGACGCCCTCATTCCGCTCTTCGCCGGGCGTATCCAGCCCCTCAAAGCGCCTGACGTGCTGCTGCGCGCGGTCGCCGTGCTCCTCGACGAGCGGCCCGAGCTGCGCTCGAACATCGTCGTCCCCGTCGTCGGTGGGCCCAGCGGCAGCGGTCTCGCCAAGCCCGAGGGGCTGCAGAAGCTGGCCGCGCGGCTGGGCATCGCGGATGTCGTACGGTTCCGGCCGCCGGTCGGGCAGGAGCAGCTCGCGGACTGGTTCCGGGCCGCGTCCGTGCTGGTCATGCCGTCGTACAGCGAGTCCTTCGGGCTGGTCGCCATAGAGGCGCAGGCGGCCGGTACGCCGGTGCTCGCGGCCTCGGTCGGCGGCCTCCCGGTGGCGGTGCGCGACGGCGAGACCGGCTTCCTGGTGCAGGGCCACGATCCCGCCGCCTACGCGCGCGTCCTGCGCACCCTCGCCGACGACCCGCACCTCGCGCCCCGCATGGGCGAGGCCGCCGCCCGGCACGCGCAGTGCTTCGGCTGGGACACGGCCGCCGCCGCCACGGCCGACGTCTACGCGGCCGCGGCCCAGGCCCACCGCCGTCACGTACGCTCGCACCATGGGTGAGAAAGCGGACCAGGACCGGGCGGCGCAGGTCATCGAGGGTTTCCTCAAGGGCGCCGAACTCGACTGGGAGAGCCCGGAGTCGGGCACGTTCGTGGTCCAACTCCCGGGCACCCGCAAGCTGTCGACGACCGTCTCCCTCCTCGTCGGCCGCCACTCCCTCTCGCTCAACGCCTTCGTGATCCGCCACCCCGACGAGAACGAGACCGGCGTGCACCGCTGGCTCCTGGAGCGCAACCTCAAGCTGTACGGCGTGAGTTACGCCGTCGACCAGCTCGGTGACGTGTACGTCACCGGCCGCCTCCCGCTGCCCGCCGTCACCGAGGCCGAGATCGACCGCCTCCTCGGCCAGGTCCTGGAGGCCGCCGACGGCAGCTTCAACACCCTGCTGGAGCTCGGTTTCTCCTCCGCGATCCGCAAGGAGTACGCGTGGCGGGTGTCGCGCGGGGAGTCGACGCGGAATCTGGATGCGTTCACGCATCTGACCAAGCGGCCGACCGACTGACCGCTGACTGACCGCGTTCCCCCTCTTCCGCTGGTTCCTGCCCTCGTGGCATGCTCACCGCTGACGCAGATCTGAACGTCGTTCACATCCATGAAGAGCCGCATGGGAGGACGTACGTACATGAGCCACATCCCCCTCACCAGACGAACCCTGCTCGGCGGCGCGCTGGCCGCTGCGGTTCCCCTCCCGAGAACCACATCCGCCGGTGAAGTCCCTTCCCTCTGGCGGGAGTTCACCCGCACCCCCTTCACCCACCCGCAGATCCCGTACATCGGCAGGGCGGGCGCGCGGCGCCACCCCCGCCACCCCCGGGCGTTCGACGTCCTCCGCTACGGCGCTGTGGCGGACGGCGTCACCGACTCCGCCCCCGCGATCAACCGTGCCATCGCCGCTGCCGGCAGGGCCGGCGGTGGCACGGTCCACATCCCGCCCGGCACCTTCCGCATCGACGACGTGATCCGCGTCGGCCACTCGAACGTCGTGGTCAGGGGCGCGGGCAGCGACCGTACGAAGCTCTACGCGACCCGCAGCCTGACGGAACTGATCGGCGTCTACGGCTCCCGCTACGGCGGCGACAAGTCGTCCTGGTCCTGGGCGGGCGGCCTCATCTGGCTCGCCCCGACGGCCCGTTGGGACTCACTGGTCGCCGCGATCCGGGCGAAGGCCTGGCCCTTCGAGGGCTGGACCGGCAACAGGCGTGACGAATGGCGGCAGTTGACGACCGTCGAGCCGGCGACGCAGGGCGCGTGGACGGTACGGGTCGTGGACCCCTCACAACTCAGGCCGGGCACCCTGGTGTTGCTCCGCCTCGCCGACGACCCCGCCCACACCCTCCTCCAGCACATGTCCGGCGGCGGCCCCGGCCCCGAGGCGTACTACTGGGACGACAAGACGAAGCTCCTGTCGTACGTCCCCTACGAATGGCCCGTCCGCATCGCCCACGTCCACGGCCGGAACGTCACGCTGGAGCGCCCGCTGCCCCTCGACATCCGCCCCGAGTGGAACCCCCAACTGACCACCCATGTGCAGGAGTTGACGGGTTCGGGCGTCGAGGGCCTCACCCTGGAGGCGGTCGAGACCCCGCAACAGCCGCACCTCCTCGACAAGGGCTACAACGGGGTCGTCCTCCAATGCGCCTACGACTGCTGGCTGGACGACGTGACGGTCCGTCATGTCGACAACGGCTTCGGCCTGGTGGCGGCCTCGGCGTGCACCCTGCGCGGTACGACGGTGTCGGGCCGCGGCTCCCACCACCCCTACTTCTGCCGCGAGGGCTCGCACGACAACCTCGTCGAGGACTTCACCATCGAGGAACGGACGGTCCCGGCACCGCCCAACACCCAGCTCCACGGCATCAACGTCGAGGGCCTGTCCTCCTACAACGTCTGGTCGCGCGGCGACATGCGCATGGGCACCTTCGACAGCCACCGCGGCCTGCCCTTCGCCGACGTCCGCACCGACATCACGGTGAACAACAACGGCCGCCACGGCGGCGACGCGAACGCGGGACCCCTCTTCGGCGCCCGCTTCACCCACTGGAACATCCGCGTCACCAACGGCCGCGCCGGCCTGATGAAGATCGACCAACTGGCGCCGTACAGCGCCACGGTGGGCCTGAACACCGTCACGGAGTTCGACCAGATCGACGTCCCCGACTTCACCGGCGACCTCAACTCCCGCCTGGAGCTCTACGGCACGACGGACGCCGTACGGCCGCGGAACCTGTACGAGGCGCAGCGGAAGCTGTGACTCACGAGCACCACAGGGTGTCGTAGCCGATGAAGTCGAACATGCGCTGGCCGGGCGGGAGTTGGCGTTGCTCGCCGGTGAATCGGTGGGCGCCGACGGACGCGGTGACCGTGGGATCGGAGACCCACAGCCGTTCGAAGCCGCGCTCCTCCAGCCAGGCGCAGATCTGCGGGACGAGGTCCGGCGACTTGCGGTTACGGGTCCAGACGACCGTGCCCCCGGTCCGGCACAGCGCGGTGCAGTGGTCCAGGAGGCGTTCGACGTCCGGGTCGGTGATGTTGCCGAGGACGCCGCAGAGGAGGACGAGGTCGGCGGGCGCGAGGTCGGCGTACTGGTCCGTCGACGAGGCGTCCCCGGCGACGACTTCGACCCCGCGCAGGCCGGCGGCCCGGGCGCTCGCTGCCGCATGGTCGACGTTCCGCTCGTCCAACTCGACCAGCCGGGCGCGGACTTCGGCCCCGCGCGGATGGTCGGCCAGTACGCCGATCAGGTCGCGGCCCTGTCCGGCGCAGAGGCTGATCGCGGTGAGCGGTCCGGGCGGGGCGGTGTCGAGGGCGAGTCGCAGGCGTTCCTGGACGAGGGCCAGGCGCCGACTCAGGTAGGAATCGGGGGAGTTGTAGGAGTCGTGCCACTCGTGCCAGTCCATGCGGGGAATCTAGCCACGGCGTCGACGGCTGTCGCGCGAATAACGCCCCGGCGTGACGCCCACCAACTTCCGGAAATGGCGGGTGAGATGGGACTGGTCGTAGAAGCCGGTGGCCGCCGCGACCTCGCCCGGCGGGCGGCCGTCGAGGAGCAGCCGACGGGCGCGGTCGACGCGGCGGGACATCAGGTACTGGTGCGGTGCGATGCCGTACGCGCCGCTGAACGCCCGTACCAGATGGGCGGGATGGGCGTGCACGAGCCGTGCGGCCTCGTCGAGCGCGATGCCCTCGGTGACGCGTTCGTCGAGGAGTTCGCGGAGGGTGCGGGCGAGGACGGGGTCCTCGGTGGGGGTGAGGGAGGACGGCCGCGGCCGTAGGTGGGCGTGCAGTCGTTCGGCGATGAGGGTGAGGCGGCTCTCGGCCTCCAGTTCGTCCCCGGGGTGGTCGAGCGCGGTGTGCAACTGGCCCACGCGCAGCCGGAGTTGGGGATCGCGGAGATCGGGCCGGTCGACGGCGGACCCGATGAGGTCGTCCGCCAGATAGGTCCCGTCGAGATAGAGGACCCGCTTGCGGAAGCCGTGCGGCGTGGCGGGGGAGCCGTTGTGCGGGACGTGCGGCGGCAGCAGCGACACCGTGTCGTGCGGGGTGCCGTGCTCGTGCCGGTCGAGGTCGTACCGTACGGCACCGTCGTCCACGATCAGCAGCGTCCACGCGTCGTGCACGTGCATCGGGTAGGCGTACTCGGTGAAGTGGGCGTGGAAGACCTCGACGACACCGGGGATACGGGGCCGCCACGCGGAGACTTCCTGCTGCGGGGCCATGCAAAGAACGTACAAGACGGGGGCGCGGAGCGGTCGGCAGTCTCGACGTATGAGCACTGATGACATCCCCGGCCCTGGTGAACCGATCCGCTTCGACACGAAGATCGCTGTGCTGCTGCGCGACGACCTGGAGCCGTGGCAGCGGCTGAACGTCACGTCCTTCCTGGTCAGCGGCCTGGGCGCGCAGATCCCCGAGGTGATCGGGGAGCCGTACGAGGACGCGGACGGGGTGGCGTATCTGCCGATGTTCCGGCAGCCGGTGATGGTCTTCGAGGCGACGAAGGAGGTCCTGGTGGCGGCCCACGGCCGGGTCCTGTCCCGCGCCCTGCCGCGCGCGGTCTTCACGTCCGACCTGTTCGCCACGGGCAACGACCGGGACAACCGGGCGGCGGTGCGGGCCGTGCCCACGGCCGAGCTGGATGTGGTGGGGCTGGCGGTCTACGGGCCGCGGAACGGGGTGGACAAGGTGGTGAAGGGGGCGCGGATGCATCCGTGAGCGGTGATTCGGTGAGTACTGCCCGAGTTGGATGACGGTGATGCGTGCAGGTGGGACGGCTTGATCAGTTCGAGTGGCGGTCGCCGTGAAGCCTTCTGCGCGCGCACCGGGAGGGAGGAGAGTCCTCCCCGGTGAGCCCTTGCCCGGGGTGGGCCACCTGCACTGATCCATTCATCGGCAGTCGGCAGGGAGAGAACCATGAACCGGTCCACGAAGCTGGCCCTGGGGGCCGTGGTGACGGCACTCACCATCGGCGGCACGGTCGCGGCCTCGGCCCAACCGGACCAGCCCCACCGGGCGGCGGCCACCGCCGACTGGGCCAAGGTCTCCGCGAGCGGCCACATCCTGGGCGGGCAGGGCATCCGCGGCATCAACAAGTTCGGCAACGGCCGCTACAACATCACCACGACACACAACCTCAACGGCTGCGCCCTCCTCGGCACCATCAACACCAACGGCGGCAGCGACCCCGGTCCGGGCAGCTCGTCCATCCTCGTCGGCCAGGTGAACGGCAACACCCTCTTCATCCGCACGGCGACACCGTCCGCGAGCGGGAATGCGGCGGTGGACAGCGACAGGCCGTTCTCGATCACGGTGGTGTGCTGATTCCCTGACCGGTTCCGTACTGCTCACCGCTGCCCGCCTGCCCGGTTTCGGGTGGGCGGGCAGCGGGTCTCAGGCCGCGCTGACCTCGGGTTTCGCCGCCACCGGGAGGTCGGCGCCCGCCGGTCCACCGGCCGGCAGCCGCCGCATCAGCACCCCGTACCCGACGGCCGCCCCCGTCCCCACGACCGCGCACAGCCCCCACAGCCACTCCGCCCCGAAGTGATCGATGACGAAACCGGACATCAGCGGAGCGACGAGCGCGGCGACGGCCCACGACAGGGTGTACATGCCCTGGTAGCGCCCGCGTCCCTGGACCGGGGAGAGGCGGACCACGAGGCCCGTCTGGGTCGGGGCGTTGATCATCTCGCCGAGGGTCCACACGCACACCGTGAGGGCGAAGACACCGACCGAGCCGGCGAACGCGGTGAGCCCGAAGCCGTAGCCCGCGAGGAGGGACGAGACGACCAACAGGCGCTTGGCGTCCCGGTGTTCGATGAGGCGGGTGACCGGGATCTGGAGGGCGACGATCAGGAAGCCGTTGACGGCGATCGCGGTGCCGTAGTCGGCGGGGGTGAAGCCGGCCTCGCCCATCGCGACCGGCAGTCCGACCGACCCCTGCTGGAAGACGAGCGCGACGAGGAACGACAGTCCTACGACGCTCATGAACCGCCCGTCGCGCAGTACGGTCCGCAGACCGACCGCGTCGGCGGGCCGCTTGCCGTCGGCGCCGGTCACGACGCTCGGCCGGGACTCGGGCAGCCGTAGGAACACGACGACCGCGCAGGCCGCCGTCATCCCCGCCTCCAGCAGGAACCCGGCGCGGTAGCTGACCTCGGCGATGAACCCGGCGGCCATGGAGGAGATCGCGAAGCCGAGGTTGATCGCCCAGTAGTTGAGGGAGAACGCGCGGACACGGTCCTCGGGGCGCACGATGTCCGCCATCATCGCCTGCACCGCCGGGCGGGACGCGTTGCTCGCCATCCCGACGAGGAAGGCGACGCCGGCGATGGCGAGGGGGTCGTGCATGAAGCCGAGCAGCGCCACGGAGGCGGCGGTGGACGACTGCGCGACGAGGAGGGTGGGGCGGCGGCCGAGCCGGTCGGTCATCACGCCCGCGCCGATCGACGAGACGACCCCGCCGAGCCCGTGGAGGGAGGCGACGAGACCGGCGTAGGTGGCGGAGTAGCCGCGGTCGAGGGTCAGATACAGCGCCATGAACGTCGAGACGAACGCCCCGAGCCGGTTGACGAGGGTGCTGGTCCACAGCCACCAGAACTCGCGGGGCAGCCCGGAGACGGTTTCCCGGGCGGCACGTCTCAGGGCGACGAGTGACATGGCGGATCCCCCACGGTCGGACAGGTGTGTAAGTGGCGTATGCGCCGCTCACAACTTACGAAGGGGGAGGGGCGGCGGACCACTCAATTAACAGAAGCCGTCAACTGTCGGACCGGGAGGCAGGCACCCGCCCCCGGCCCGAATGCGTGGATTACGCTCTGAGGCATGGCCGACGCACCGTACAAGCTGATCCTCCTCCGCCACGGCGAGAGCGAGTGGAACGCGAAGAACCTGTTCACCGGCTGGGTGGACGTCAACCTGAACGAGAAGGGCGAGAAGGAGGCGGTCCGCGGTGGCGAACTCCTGAAGGACGCCGACCTCCTCCCCGACGTCGTTCACACGTCCCTCCAGAAGCGCGCGATCCGCACGGCCCAACTGGCCCTCGAATCCGCCGACCGCCACTGGATCCCGGTCCACCGCAGCTGGCGCCTGAACGAGCGCCACTACGGCGCCCTCCAGGGCAAGGACAAGGCGCAGACCCTCGCGGAGTTCGGCGAGGAGCAGTTCATGCTCTGGCGCCGTTCCTACGACACCCCGCCGCCCCCGCTGTCCGACGACTCGGAGTTCTCCCAGTCCGCGGACCCGCGCTACGCCTCCATCCCCCCGGAGCTGCGCCCCCGCACGGAGTGCCTGAAGGACGTCGTCGTCCGCATGCTCCCGTACTGGTACGACGGCATCGTCCCCGACCTCCTCGCGGGCCGCACGGTCCTGGTCGCCGCCCACGGCAACAGCCTCCGCGCCCTCGTCAAGCACCTCGACGGCATCTCCGACGCCGACATCGCGGGCCTGAACATCCCGACGGGCATCCCGCTGGCCTACGAACTGGACGCGACCTTCAAGCCGGTCAAGCCCGGCGGGACGTACCTCGACCCGGACGCGGCAGCGGCCGCGATCGAGGCGGTCAAGAACCAGGGCAAGAAGAAGTAAGCCGGAACGATCAAGGCCCCTACCCGCGGTTTGTCCGCCGGTAGGGGCCTTGTTGCTGTGCTGGGGCCGCCGCCTCCGGGACCTCAGCGGGTCATCGTCGCTTCTCGGCGTCGCGCAGAACCGCGACGAGGGTCTCGAAGGCCGCCACGTTCTTCGGGGACCTGATACCGAGCCGCTGCGCGGCAAGCTGCACGGTCAAGTCGCTCTTCGGTGGCGGGGCCTTTCCCTCCAGCACTCCGGCTGCCTTGAGCAGATCCTGCTGCGGTACGTCCAGGGCCGCCGCCAGGGGCTTGAGCAGATCGGTCGGGACCTCGAACCTTCTCGTGAGGATCTTGGATATGTCGCTCTCCGGCATGTCCGCTGCTTTGGCGAGCACGGCTCTGCCTTTCCCCGACGGGGAGTCGAGGGCATATCCAGCGTTGTGGGCCGCATCTCTGACGTATTCAGCAAACGTCTTCGCAGCAGAATCCGAACGCGTTGCCACGTGCCGTCCCTTCCGTCGCAGGATGAAGCAGGATCCCACTCCGCCCGCCGTTTCCGGTAGGGCCCCGCCCCGGAAGTGGATCGGAAGCGGATCGGTTCTGGTGGCGGAAGCGGGGTCGGCGGTGGCATGCAAGGTGTCAATCAGCCTTTGTGCGACGGGGGCGTGAAGTCGGCGCGCTGTCGCGACCGTTGGAGTGCCCCATGAACGACCTCGGACCACCGCCGTACGCCCCCGCCGCCCCCGCCGTGCCGAACCCGCCGGCCTCCTACCGTGCCGGTGGGCTGATACCGCCCGCCGGAGCCGCCCGTACCTGGGGGCTCACCGTCCTCGGGGTGCCCCTGGTGATCGTCCTGCTGCTGGGGCTGGTCGACGGTGCCTATTCCGGTGGGGGAGGAGGAGCGCAGGCCGCCCAGCCCTGGAGTCAGCCCACCGCGTCGTCGTCCTACACGTACACCCAATCCCTCGAACCGACCCCCTACGGCGCCTCCGACCCGGCCACCTTGCCCACCCC
>NZ_JAEQAZ010000211.1 GCF_016654115.1 Streptomyces sp. MBT53 | reverse complement strand
CCCCTCCACCACCCCCGACGACACCCCCTCCGGCGCTCTGCCCCTCGTCTCCCACGCCCTCCTCGCCACCTGGCAGCAGCGCGAGCACACCACCCTCACCGTGGCCGGGTACGAGCGCACCGGCGGCATCCAGGGCGCCGTCGCCCGCACCGCCGAGACCGTGTTCGCCCAGCTGTACCCGGCCGAGCAGAAGACCATCCGACGCGTCCTGTCCAGGCTCGTGCACGTGTCCGACGAGGGGAGCGCGGCGACCCGCCGCCGGGCCGACCGCGGCGCCCTGATGGAACAACTCGCCGACGCCGACGCCGCGTCTGCCGCCCTCGACGTCTTCGTGCAGGCCCGGCTGATCACCGTGGACCACGACACCGTGGAGATCACCCACGAGGCCCTGCTGCACGCCTGGCCCCGGCTGCGCGACTGGATCCACGCCGACCGCGCCGGACTCCTCATCCACCAGCAGCTCGCCCACGCCGCAGCCGAATGGGAGCGCGAGCACCGCGACCCGTCCGCCCTCTACCGCGGCACCCGCCTGGACACAGTCCGCTCCTGGGCCGACGACCTCGACGGTCGCGCCCGCCTCGGCCCCCGCGAGGAGGCCTTCCTCCGGGCCAGCCAGGCGGAGGAGGACACCCGCCGACATCTGGCGAGACGTCAGATCCGGTTGCGCCAGGCCCTGTTCGCGACCCTCGCCGTCCTTCTCGGCCTCGCCGTGACAGCCGGCGCGCTCGCCTACCAGCAGCGCGCCAGTGCCCTCGACCAGGAGCGCGTCGCCCGCTCCCAGGCCCTCGCCGTACAGTCCACCTCGCTGGCCGGCAGCCAGCCCGAGGCCTCCATGCTGCTCGCCGAGGAGGCCTACCGCGCCGACCACACCCCCGAGGCCCGCGGCGCCCTCCTCAGCACCCAGGCCCAGGCCTTCTCCGCCCGCCTCGCCGGCCGGCACGGGCCGGTCAACGCGGTCGCCTTCGCCCCCGACGGCAGCCTCCTCGCGACGGCCGGCGCGCACGGCACCGTACAACTGCGCCGCACCGCCGACCACCGCACCACCGCCACGCTCAGCCTTCCGGGACGGGTCCGCTCGGTCGGCTTCGGCCCCGACGGGGCCACCGTCGCGGCGACGTCCTCGGACGGGCCGGTACGGATCTGGGGCACCACCGACCACAAGCTGCGGACCCTGCTGCCCGCGAGCACCACAGGCGCCCGCGCGCTCGCCTTCGACCCCCGCGGCCGTACCCTCGCGGTCGCCGGCGAGGCAGGAACGGTCCAACTGTGGGACCTCGCCGCGGAACACCCCTCCGTGGTGCGCCTCGTCGGGCACACCGGCCGGGTCAACACGCTGGCCTACGCCCCGGACGGACGGACCCTGGCCTCGGCCGGAGCCGACCGGACCGTACGGCTGTGGGACACCGACCGGGGCCGCCCGCTCGCCGTGCTCAAGGGGCACACCGACGAGGTGCTCGGGGTGGCGTTCGCGCCGGACGGGCGGAGCGTGGCCTCCGGGGGCGTCGACCGGACCGTACGCCTGTGGGACGTGACCACGCACCGGGCCACGGCGACCCTGACCGGACACAGCGACGACGTCAACGCGGTCGCCTACACGCCCGACGGCAGCACGGTCGTCAGCGCGGGCGGCGACGGCACCACCCGGCTGTGGGACGTGCGCACCGGACGGCCGGCCGCGATCCTCGCCGGGCACACCGACTACGTGATGTCCGTCGCCGTGAACGCCACCGGCACGACCCTGGCCACCGGCGGCTTCGACCAGTCGGTGGTGCTGTGGAACCTGCGCGGCCCGGTGCTGAGCGCCCGTCCGTTCACCGAGGTCTCGCAGGCCGTCTACAGCCCGGACGGCACCCTCCTGGCGACCGCCGACGCGGACCACACCGTACGGCTGTGGGACGTGGCCCGGCACCGGGTCGCGGCCACGTTCACGGGCCTCCGCGAGAGCGTGTTCTCGGTGGCGTTCGCCCCGGACGGCCGCACCCTCGCCTCGGCGGGCTCGGACGGCACGATCCGGCTGTGGGACGTCCGCACACACCGCCTCCGGGCGACCCTCACCGGCCACACCGGGGACGTCTTCTCCGTCGCGTTCGCGCCCGACGGCCGCACCCTCGCCTCCGCGGGCGCCGACCGCACGGTCCGCGTCTGGGACCTCGCGAACCGGCGCCAACTCGCCGTTCTCGAGGGCCACTCGGACTCCGCCAACGATGTCACGTACAGCCCGGACGGCCGCATCCTCGCCAGCGCGGGCGACGACCTGACCGTCCGCCTGTGGGACATGGCGACCCACCGTCCGCTCGCCACCCTCACCGGCCACACCGGCGCCGTCCGGGGCGTGGCCTTCAGCCCCGACGGACGGACCCTGGCGAGCAGCAGCAACGACGGCACCGTCCGCCTGTGGGACGTCCGCCACCGCCGCTTCGAGGCCTCCCTCACCGGCCACACCGGATCGGTGCGCGGCCTCGCCTTCTCGCCGGACGGCCATCTCCTCGCCAGCAGCGGCAGCGACCGTACGGTACGGCTCTGGGACGTGTCCGGGCGGCGGCCGTGGGCCACGCTCACCGGACACACCAACGCGGTGTGGGGCGTCGCGTTCGCGCCCGACGGCCGGACCCTCGCCAGCAGCAGCAACGACGGGACCGTACGGCTGTGGGACCTCGACCCCGGCGCGCAGCTCACCCGGATCTGCCGGCTGCGCACGGCGATCGGTCCCGAGGAACGCAGGACACTGCTGCCGGGACTGCCCGTGCCCTTCACCCCCGGGTGCGCGAAGCCCTGACCGGGGAAGGGCGGGAGCCCCAGGTGGGAGGGGGTTTCCCGAGGGTTTCCCGTTGCCCTTCGCAGTGGGGTGACGGCGGGTCCTCGACCGCCCGGGGACCCGTCGGCAGGCTGGTGCCCGACCACTCACCGACCACGGAAGACGGGGGTCCCGGCATGCTCCGGCGGACCGGAATCATCGGCACACTCCTCGGGCTCTTCGCCCTCCTCCTCTGGACACCCGCGGCCGTCGCCGCCCCGGACGCCCCGGCGGCGAGCGGCTGCGGAGTCCTCGCACCCGGCGCCTCGGCCGCCGCGCAGAGCGCGATCGCCGCCGCCTGCGCCCAGGTCGACGAGGGCACCTGGTACACGTGGAGCGGCGGCCACGGCGACCAACCGGGCGCCACCCTGGGCAAGCCCGACGGCCAGGACCCGGCCAGCGACCAGGACGGCACGCGGGTCGGCTTCGACTGCTCGGGCCTGGTGCGCTACGTCTACGCGCAGGCCGCGGGCGGCGACATCCTCAACGGCGACGCGAGCCGGCAGTTCTACACGACCCGCGCCGCCGCCCGCTTCACCGCGGCCCAGGGCGAGGCCCCGCTGCTGCCCGGCGACCTGCTCGCCTACGGCGACTCCGCGGACCTGCACCACATCGCGATGTACCTCGGCGCGGGCAAGATGGTCGAGGCCAGGCAGTCCGGCACGCATGTGATGGTCAGCGACGTCCGCCTGGGCGGCGACTACTTCGGGGCCGTCCGTATCAACACCGGCGCGGTGACCGGGCATGTCTTCCGGACCTGGGGCACCGGCGTCTGGACGAAGACGGCACCCTCCGTCGGCGCGGGCCGCGTCTACGCCTTCCCGGACGCGACCTCCGTCCGCGTCGAGTGCCAGAAGCACGCGGAACTCGTCACCTCGGACGGCTACACCAACGACGCGTGGTCCTACCTGCCCGACTACAAGGCATGGGTGACCAACATCTACATCCAGGGACCGGCCTGGCTCGACGGCGTCCCCACCTGCGCCTGAAAAACCACGTGCCCCACCCTCGCGGGCTTCCCTACACTCGCCACAACCGTTGACGAGTGAGGGGAGCCCGCCGTGCGTGACCGCACCGCCGTGATCCTCCTGTCCTCGTCCCTCCGGTACCCGCCGCGCGGCCGGTACCGGACACCCGTGACGAGCAGCTGAGCATCCGACTCCACGTCAACTCTCTTTCCTCGTACGGGAATCGCGCCGCCCTGCACGGAATCACTCTCGAAAGGCCACGGGCCGTGCGCACCGAACGCCCTGTCACCAACCCGCTCACCGCCGTCCGCAACCTGGGCATCCTCGCCCATGTCGACGCCGGCAAGACCACCGTCACCGAGCGGTTCCTCTACCTCACCGGCTCCACGCACAAGCGCGGCGAGGTCCACGACGGCACCACCGTCACCGACTTCGACCCCCAGGAACGCGACCGCGGCATCACCATCTTCGCCGCGGCCGTCAGCTGCGCCTGGGACGGCCACCGCGTCAACCTCATCGACACCCCGGGACACGTCGACTTCGCCGACGAGGTGGAGCGCTCGCTGCGCGTCCTCGACGGCGCGATCGCCGTGTTCGACGCCGTCGCGGGCGTGGAACCGCAGAGCGAGTCGGTGTGGCGCCAGGCCGACCGGTACGGCGTGCCGCGCATCGCCTTCGTCAACAAGCTGGACCGCGCGGGCGCCGACCTCGACACGGCCGTCGCCTCCATCCGGGAACGGCTCCATCCGGCGCCGCTGGTGGTGCAGTTGCCGATCGGCACGGAGGACGGCTTCACCGGAGTCGTCGACCTGCTGCGTCTACGGGCGCTGGTGTGGGCGGACGTTGACGGTCCGGTGGCCGAAGTCCCGGTCCCGGACGACCTGTTGGCGGAGGCGCGGCGGCGTCGACGGCTGCTGGAGGAGGCGGTGGCGGAACTGCATCCGGGCGCGTTCGAGGAGTTCTGCGCCGAATCCACCCTGTCCGCAAGGACGTTGAGCACGGCCCTGCGCGACCTGACCCGCACCGGCGACGGTGTGGTCGTGCTGTGCGGCTCGGCCTACCGCAACCGCGGCATCGAACCGCTGCTGGACGCCGTGGTGGCGTACCTGCCCTCGCCGTCGGACGTGCCGCCGGTACGGGGAACGTACGACGGCGGCGCACAGGAACGGGCGGCCGACCCCCAAGTGCCGTTGTCCGCCCTGGCGTTCAAGGTGAGCGCGGCGGGAGCCGGACGGCTGACGTACCTGCGGATCTATTCGGGCACGATCGAGAGAGGAGACACGGTGTGGGACCCGGGCACACGACGCACCGAGCGGATCGGTCGCATCCTGCGGGTCCAGGCCGACCGGCACGAACGGCTGGAACGGGCGGTCGCCGGGGACATCGTCGCCGTGGCCGGACTCAAGTCCGTCCGCGCCGGCTCGACCCTGTGCGCACCCGACGCCCCGATCCTCCTCGAACCGCCCGCGGTCGCCGACCCGGTGGTCTCCGTGGCGGTCGAGGCCCGCAGGAGCACCGACACCGACCGGCTGACGTCGGCGCTCGCCCGACTGGCCGAGGAGGACCCGTCGTTGGTCGTACGGACCGACACCGAGACCGGTCAGACGGTCCTGTCCGGCATGGGCGAACTGCACCTGGAGGTCGCGGTGGAGAAGATCCGCCTGGCCACCGGGGTGGAGGTCGACGTCGGCCGCCCCCGGGTGTCCTACCGGGAGACGGTGGCGCGCGGGGTGTCCGGTTTCGTGTTCCGGCACGTCAAACAGGACGGCGGCGCGGGCCAGTTCGCGCACGTGGTGCTGGACGTCGAACCGCTCGAAGGGTGCGATTTCGTGTTCCGCTCGGCGGTCGTCGGCGGGCGGGTGCCGCAGGAGTACGTCCGCTCGGTGGAGGCGGGCTGCCGTGACGCCCTCGCCGAGGGGCCGGTCGGCGGGTTCCCGGTGACCGGGCTGCGCGTCACGCTGACCGACGGGGCGACCCATGTGAAGGACTCCTCGGAGCAGGCGTTCCGCACGGCCGGCCGCCTCGGCCTGCGCGAAGCGCTGCGCGCCTGCGAGACGGTCCTCCTCGAACCGGTCGCCGAGGTCACGGTCACTGTCCCCGAGGACGCGGTTGGAACGGTCCTGGGCGACCTGTCCGCCCGCCGCGGCCGGATCACCGCCTCGACGACCCGCACGGGCTCCGCACTCGTCACGGCGACCGTGCCCCTGGCCGAACTCTTCGGCTACGCGACGAGGTTGCGCAGCCGGACCCAGGGCCGCGGCACGTTCACGGCCCGGCCGACGGGGTACGCACGGGTGCCGGGCGGGGTGGCGGTCGCCCGGTAGCGGCGCATGGGCGGGAGGCGTCTCGGTTCGGGGGCGCCTCCCGCTTCCCGTTCCCAAGTCTCGGAAAGGCGGGTGTGGGGGTGAACTCCAAGCCCGTGCAGGGCGGTTGCGCGGCAGCGGCAGCGGCAGCGGCAGCCGGAGGCGGGGCCCGAGGGACGTTTCTCGGACCCCGCCCGACGGGGTGTGCGCCGGCACCGGGCGCGGGGTGAACCGCCCGCTGTCCGCCCTCGGAGGGGAGGTGTCCACGGTGGGGCATCTCCCGCCGCCTGCCCGTGGGGGGCACGCTCGGGTCGGTACGTTTCCGCGTGCCGGCCCGACAACCCAGGAGCACCGCATGATCTTCATCGCCGTACGGTTCCCCGTCCGCCCCGAGTACCGGGACGAATGGCTCGACCGGGTCGCCGAGTTCACCGCCGCGACCCGGGCCGAGCCCGGCAACCTGTTCTTCGACTGGTCGGTCGACGCGGTCGATCCGAACCGCTTCGTGCTGCTGGAGGCGTTCGCGTCACCGGAGGCGGGCGCGGTCCATGTCGCCTCCGAGCACTTCAGGACGGCCATCGCGTGGATGCCGGACGTCGTCGCCGCGACGCCCGACATCATCCACGTCGAGGCGGAGGGCGACGGCTGGTCACCGATGGCGGAGATCACGCCACGGGGATGACGGTGGCGGGTGCGGACCGGAGGGGGAGCTCCGGCCCGCACCCACCACGACCTCAGGGGTACGACACCACCGTGGACGGGATCGTCGACGTGCCCGAAGTCGCCGCCCCCGTCTCGTTGATGACGTGTTCGTACTGGCCCTGCCCGCCGAGCGAGACGACCAGCAGGTCGTGGAACTTCACGCCCGAACGGTTCGGCGCGGCGAAGCCGTTGTGCTGCACGATCGTCGGGTCGACGTTGTAGTAGCAGTAGCTGCCCAGACCCCAGCCCTCGTGCACGGTCACGTTGTCACCGACCTTGTAGGCCGCGTACCCCTTGATCGAGCCGTTCTGGATGGCCGCCTGGTTCGGGGCGTCGTACGCCTTCTCGTTCTGGAAGAAGATCGTGCGGCCCCGCTCGCCGTTCCACTGCACGTCGTACTTGTTGAAGTGCTCCACGAACAAGCCGGTGGCCAGCACGTCGGCGCCGTTGACGAGGAGGCCGTAGTCGGCCCGGTTGGTGTCCCAGCCGATGCCCGTGCCGTGGTCGGCGCGCCAGAGCCAGGTGTGGTCGACGATGGTGTGCCGGTTGTTGATGACCATGCTGGTGGTGGCCTTGCCCGCGCCCGCGCCGCCGATGCGGACGAACACGTCCTGCACGGTGGTCGGGTTGGCGGAGTGGTCCGTCGTCGTGCCCGAAGGGCCCACTTCCAGCAGGGTGTTGGAGTTGACCGTGCCCGCGTCGATCAGGAACCCGGCCAGCCGTACACCGTCCACGTCGGCCGTCTTGAGGGCCGTGACTCCGTTGTCGGGGACGAGAGTTGCGTAACCCAGGCCCAGGACAACGGTGTTGGCGCGGTTCACCTGGATCGGCTGGTCCAGGTGGTAGATGCCCGGCGTCAGCAGGAGGTGAAGTCCCTGCGTGAGCGCCTGGTTGAGGGTCGCGGCCGTGACGCCCGGCTTCGCCACGTAGAACTGCGACAGCGACAGCGAGGTGCCGCGCGGGGTGCCGTTGCCCCAGGTCACACCGCTGGCGTTGGTGCGCTTCTCGGGCAGGAAGACGCGGTACTCCGTGCCGTTGAGGTAGAGGAAGGGCTTCTCGCGGGAGACGGGGGTCGTGGCGAGCGTGGTGTACACCGGGTTCGGGAAGCCCTGCGCCGGCGCGCCCTGGACGCCCGAGAAGACCATGTTCCAGACGCCGTTGAGCCAGCTGCCGATCACGCTGTCCCGGGTGTACCACTGCTGCTGCGAGTACGGCTGGACCTGGCCGTCGATCCGGCTGTCTGCGATGTAGCCGCCGGAGGCCCAACCGTAGCCGTTCGGGGAGAGGTTGAGGCTGCCGCGCACATGCATACGACGGAAGGGGGCCGCCTGAGCCACGGCCCACCTGTTGGTTCCGCTGACGGGCACGAGCGCGAGGTTCTCCGCCGAACGCCAGAAGTTCTGCGTGGCGTTGCCGTTGAACCAGCCCGCGTCGACGGTCACGTCGCCGTTGATCGTGGTGTCGTCGGGGGAGAGGCCGAGGCCCGCGATCGAGGTGTAGAAGCCGAGCTGGGCGTTGAGCCCGGAGTAGGTGCCGGGCTTGAAGAAGAAGGCGTAGCGGCCGGTGCCGAACTGGGCGGTCTCCTGCTGGGCGAAGACCTGGTCCAGCTTGGCCTGGATGCCGGCGGTCGACGGGTCGAAGACGATCACGTTGGGGCCGAGATCGCCGCCACCCGGAAGAGCAAGTGGCTTGTTCGCGGCGGGAGTTGCGGGGGCGGCGGATGCGGTTGCGGGCAGCCCGGCCAGGGCGGACACGGCGGCGGCCGCACCGAGGACGGTTCTGCGGGGCACTGAGGACATGTCGCGGCTCTCCTTGTTCATGAAATGAACGCCGGTGGGGTTGGGAGCGCTCTCTCGCGACGGAATGCTTCAGGTCCGTGAACGCGGCCGTCAAGAGATAGGACCGAGTTCGACGAGTGGCGTCCAAACTCTTGACGCTTCTGGCTTCCGAGGTTTAACTCACGTCCTAAATTAAGTCGTGAGTGCATTCCCTGAAGGGACACCCGGAGTATGCGCAGCATCCGAGCCGCGGCCGTAGGCGCCGTCACCATGTCAATCGCCCTGGCGGCCACGGCCTGCGGAGGCGGTTCGTCCACGGGTGGGGGATCCAACGACTCGCCCAAGACGCTCACCTACTGGGCCTCCAACCAGGGCGCCAGCATCGAGATCGACAAGAAGGTCCTGCAGCCCGAGCTCGACAAGTTCAAGAAGCAGACCGGCATCACGGTGAAGCTGGAGGTCGTGCCCTGGTCCGACCTCCTCAACCGGATCCTGACCGCGACGACTTCCGGCCAGGGCCCCGACGTCCTGAACATAGGCAACACCTGGAGCGCCTCGCTGCAGGCCACCGGCGCCTTCCTGCCGTGGAACGCGGCCAACTTCGCGAAGATCGGCGGCAAGGACCGCTTCGTGGACTCCGCGCTCGGCTCGACCGGCGCCGTCGGCAAGGACCCGGCCGCCGTCCCGCTGTACTCGATGGCGTACGCGCTCTACTACAACAAGCAGATCTTCGCCGACGCGGGCATCTCCCAACCCCCGGCCACCTGGGTCGAGTTGGTCGCCGACGGCAAGAAGATCCAGGCGAAGGGCAAGCAGGTCCTCGGTGCCGAGGGTGCCAACGTCTCGGAGAACATCCACCACACCTTCGTCTTCGCCAAGCAGCACGGCGCCGACTTCTTCACCGCCGACGGCAAGGCCGACTTCACCAACGACGGCGTCGTGGCCGCCGTCAAGCAGTACGTCGACCTGATGGCCAAGGACAAGGTCATCCCCGTCGGCAACGCCGAGTACGCGCAGAACCAGTCCGTCAGCGACTTCGCCAAGGGCAAGACGGCGATGCTGATGTGGCAGTCCGCGTCCGCGAACCTCAAGTCGCAGGGCATGAGCGACAGCGCGTACGGCATCGCCCCCATACCCGTGCAGTCCGGCACCCCCGGCACCGGCGCCCAGGTCAACTCGATGGTGGCCGGCATCAACCTCGCCGTCTTCAAGAACACCGACAACCTCGACGGCTCCACCAAGTTCGTGAAGTTCATGACGAGCGACGCCGAGCAGAAGATCCTCAACACCGCCTACAGCTCCATCCCGCCGGTGAAGGCCGCGCAGGAGGACACGGCGTTCAACACCCCGGCGAACTCCGTCCTGAAGAACACCCTCGCCACCAGCGCCGCCGCGCTGCCGCAGGTCGCCGACGAGTCGCAGTTCGAGACGGCGGTCGGTACGGCCGTCAAGAACCTGTTCGCCGACGCCGCCGCCGGACGCGCGCTCACCACCGCCTCCGTGAAGGCGGAGCTCGAAAAGGCCCAGCAGCAGATGCCGGCGAAGTGAGTGCGACTGTGACGAGCACTGTCACCCCGGAGGCCGCCGTGCGGAAGAACCCTTCCGACCCGGCGGCCCCCGGCCCGCGCCGGCGGCGCGGCGAACGGATCCGCCGTATCGGACTGCCCTACCTGCTGCTCCTGCCCGCCCTGATCCTCGAACTCCTGGTCCACCTGGTGCCGATGGTCATCGGCATCGTCATGAGCTTCAAGGAACTCACCCAGTTCTACATCCGTGACTGGGGCACCGCGCCCTGGTCCGGCTTCGACAACTACAAGGTGTCGGTGGACTTCAGCGCCCCCGTGGGCAAGGCGCTCCTCCACTCCTTCTTCGTCACCGTCGGCTTCACCCTGCTGTCGGTCGCCTTCTGCTGGCTGATCGGCACGGTCACCGCGATCTACATGCAGGACAACTTCCGCGGCCGTGGCTTCCTGAGAGCGCTCTTTCTCATCCCGTACGCGCTCCCGGTCTACGCGGCCGTCATCACCTGGGTGTTCATGTTCCAGCACGACAACGGCCTGGTGAACCACGTCCTGCACGACCAACTGCACCTCACCGACAAGCCGTCGTTCTGGCTGATCGGCGACAACAGCTTCTACGCGCTGCTGATCGTGTCGGTGTGGAAAGGCTGGCCGTTCGCCTTCCTCATCGTGATGGCCGGCCTGCAGAACATCCCCAAGGAGCTGTACGAGGCCGCCTCCATCGACGGCGCCGGCCTCCTGCAGCAGATCCGCCGCATCACCCTGCCGTCGCTGCGCCCGGTCAACCAGGTGCTGGTCCTGGTGCTGTTCCTGTGGACGTTCAACGACTTCAACACGCCGTACGTCCTGTTCGGCAGGTCGGCCCCCGAGGCCGCGGACCTCATCTCGGTGCACATCTACCAGGCGTCGTTCGTCACCTGGAACTTCGGCACCGGCTCGGCGATGTCGGTCCTGCTGCTGCTGTTCCTGCTCGTCGTCACCGGCGTGTATCTCGTGTTCACCTCACGCGGACGGAAAACCGCCGATGTCTAGCCCCACCTCACCCATGGCCCCGCCCCGCTCCTTCATCTGGTCGCGGCGGATCTTCCTCACCCTGCTCACCGGCTTCGTCCTGGTGCCGGTGTACGTCATGCTCTCCAGCTCCCTGAAACCGCTCTCGGACGTCACCGGCAAGTTCCGCTGGCTGCCGAGCGGGCTCACGATCCGCCCGTACATCGACATCTGGTCGACGGTCCCGCTCGCGAAGTACTTCATGAACTCGCTGATCGTGTCCGTCGCCGCGACGGTCTGCTCGGTGGTCATCGCCGTCTTCGCCGCGTACGCCGTCAGCCGCTACGAGTTCCGCGGCAAGCGCGTCTTCACGGTCACCGTCCTGTCGACCCAGATGTTCCCCGGCATCCTCTTCCTCCTCCCGCTGTTCCTCCTCTACGTCAACATCGGCAACGCCACCGGCATCGCCCTGTTCGGGTCGCGCGGCGGCCTGATCCTGACGTATCTGACCTTCTCGCTGCCCTTCTCCATCTGGATGCTGATCGGATACTTCGACTCCGTCCCGAAGGACCTGGACGAGGCGGCGCTGGTGGACGGCTGCGGTCCGCTCGGCGCGCTGCTGCGCGTCGTCGTACCGGCCGCGATCCCCGGCATCGTCGCGGTCGCCGTCTACGCCTTCATGACCGCGTGGGGAGAAGTCCTCTTCGCCTCCGTCATGACGAACGACTCCACCCGCACGCTCGCCGTCGGACTCCAGGGCTACTCCACGCTCAACGACGTGTACTGGAACCAGATCATGGCCGCCTCGCTGGTCGTCAGCGTGCCCGTGGTCGCCGGCTTCCTGCTGCTCCAGCGCTATCTCGTCGCCGGGCTGACGGCGGGCGCCGTCAAGTGACCGACCCGACCGACTCCACTGACAACTCCGCTGACCGTAAAGGGACTTCAGTGACCATCGACTTCGCCGCACTCCCGCACGACTTCCTGTGGGGCACGGCCACCGCGGCGTACCAGATCGAGGGAGCCGTCGCCGAGGACGGGCGTTCGCCGTCGATCTGGGACACCTTCTCGCACACCCCCGGAAAGATCGACAACGACGACAACGGCGACGTCGCCTGCGACCACTACCACCGCTGGCGCGAGGACATCGGCCTGATGCGCCAACTCGGCGCCAACGCCTACCGGTTGTCGATCGCCTGGCCCCGGGTCCTCCCCGGCGGCGACGGCCCGGTCAACCCCAAGGGCCTCGCGTTCTACGACCAGTTGGTGGACGGACTCCTGGAGGCGGGCATCACCCCCTCCGTCACCCTCTACCACTGGGACCTGCCCCAGGCGCTCCAGGACCGCGGCGGCTGGCCCGAGCGCGCGACCGCCGAGCACTTCGCCGCCTACGCGTCGGTCGTCGCCGAACGCCTCGGTGACCGCGTCACCCACTGGACGACCCTCAACGAGCCCTCCTGCTCGGCGTGGATCGGCCACCTCGAAGGCAAGATGGCACCGGGTTGGACCGATCTAACGGCGGCCGTCCGCGCCTCCTACCACCTGCTGCTCGGGCACGGCCTCGCCGCGCAGGCGATCCGCGCCGCCGCCCCGAACGCCCAGGTCGGCATCGTCAACAACCTCTCCACGGTGTACCCCGCCAGCGACCGTGACGAGGACGTACAGGCCGCCCGCAGGCAGGACGGCCACGTCAACCGCTGGTGGCTCGACCCGGTCCACGGCCGCGGCTTCCCGGCCGACATGGTCGAGACGTACGGCGTCGAACTCCCGGAACAGCCCGGCGACTTGGAGACCATCGCCGCGCCTCTGGACTGGCTCGGCCTGAACTACTACTTCCCGGCGACCGTCGCCGACGACCCCACCGGCCCCGCCCCCTACACCCGCGCCGTGCGCCGCACCGGCGTCCCGCGCACCGGCATGGACTGGGAGATCGACGCCTCCGGCATCGAGACCCTGCTGCTCCGCCTCACCGAGGAGTACGACCCGCGCCGGATCTACGTCACCGAGAACGGCTCCGCGTTCCCCGACGTCGTACGCCCCGACGGCACCGTCGACGACCCGGAGCGCCAGGACTACCTGGTCCAGCACCTTGCCGCCTGCGCCTCGGCCGCCCGTAAGGGCGCCCCGCTGGCCGGCTACTTCGCCTGGTCGCTGCTCGACAACTTCGAGTGGGCGTACGGCTACGAGAAGCGCTTTGGACTGGTCCACGTCGACTACGACACCCAGGTCCGCACCATCAAGGGCACCGGCCACCGGTACGCGGAGATCATCCGCGACCACCGCAGCAGGGCGCGGCGCGCGGCCTGACCGAGACCGCCCCGGTGGGTGCGGGCGGGGGAGCCCGCGCCCGCCGGGGCATCAACGGCCCCAGTAGCCCCATGACCCGCCTCGGTTCCATTGGTTCCATCGGTCTCGTCGAACCTGTGAATGTCATGTGCACGACAGCACGAGTACCCCCTGAAGGAGACCCGCGCCTCAAGGAGAATCTCAATGATCGT
>NZ_JAEQAZ010000210.1 GCF_016654115.1 Streptomyces sp. MBT53 | reverse complement strand
GGGCGGGGGCGGGGGCGGTGGATCCACGGCGTCCGCGAAGCCCAAGCCGAAACCGGCGACGGCGGCGACCGCGGTGAAGAAGCTGGCCGCGAAGGACTCGGGCCGGCACATCTGCTACCGCGCCTTCATCGCGGGCGACGGCTGGACGGACGCGGTCTGCGACGGGGCCGCGACCGGCACGGTCGACGACGCCAAGCAGATCACGGCCCTGAACATCGCGGTGTCGGGAAGCCTCGGCTCGGGCGCCAACGCCTTCATCCACAACCCCGCCTCGACCGACGGCAACGGCATGTGGGAGCCGCAGTGGACGGCGATCATCGACGACAACAAGGACAACTACATCGGCAGTTCGAAGGACGGCGCCCCGTACATGACGGGCTTCGCCCTCAACATCGGCAGCGGCCAGGTCTGCGAGACGGCCCGCAACACCGGTTGGGACTGGGGCGGTCAGGGGTGTGCGGACGCGCGCCCCAAGTACATCTTCGGCGGCACGCTCGACAACTCCCGCTGGCTGGTGGCCGTCAAGTTCACGGTGTAGCCGGGCTGTCGGGCGGCTACCAGGTGCCTTCGCCGGGCACCAGCCGTCCCGCCTTGCGGTACTCGCGGCGGGCCCCCTCAAGGAGGTCCGCCGCGCCGACCGTGTCGCCGCGTCCGGCCGCGAGATAGGCGGCGGTGACGACCGCGCTGCGGATGGAGCCGCCCGCCAGCTCGAACTCCTCGGCCAGCGGGGCGAGTTCGAGGTCAGGTGCGCTCGGCACATGGATCAGGCCGTGCCGCCACAGGGCGAGCCGCTGCGCCGGGTCGGGGAACGGGAAGTCGACGACCAGGTCGAGCCGTCGGGTGAACGCCTCGTCGATGTTGGCGCGCAGGTTGGTGGTGAGCAGCGCGATCCCGTCGAAGGACTCGAGGCGTTGGAGCAGATAGGCGCTCTCCATGTTGGCGTAGCGGTCGTGCGAGTCCTTCACCTCGGACCGCTTGCCGAAGACCGCGTCGGCCTCGTCGAAGAGGAGCACGGCGTCGGTGCGGTCGGCCTCGGTGAAGATCCGTTCGAGGTTCTTCTCGGTCTCGCCGACGTACTTGTCGACGACCGAGGACAGCTGAACCACATAGAGATCCAGGCCGAGTTCGGCCGCGACGACCTCCGCCGACAGCGTCTTGCCGGTCCCGGACTCCCCCGCGAAAAGCCCGAGCACGCCCCGTCCCCGGCCACCGCCCGCGCTGAGCCGCCAGTCGCCCAGGACGCGGTCGCGGTGCCGGGCGCGCAGGGCGAGTTCGTGGAGCTGGGTGAGTGACCGGTCGGGCAGGACCAAGTCCCGCCAATCCACCGCGGGTTGGATGCGGCGCGCGTGCTGTTCGAGCCCAGACGCCGACTGCTGGCGTGCGGCGAGCCGCAGATGGGCGGCGGTCAGCGGGGTGCCGTCGAACGCGGCGAGCCCCCGGGCCGCGCGGGCGGCGCGCGCGATGCGGTCGGCGCCGAGGTGGTACGGCGCGACGGTGGCCCGTACGTCGAAGTCGCCGTCCTCGCCGACGGCCTCCGTCCAGGCACGTACCGCCGCGGCCCGTTGCCGGGGTGCCTCCAGGATCAGCGGGTCGCTCTCGCACCACAGCGGGTCGTAGGGGCGGGCACCTGCGAGCACCACGGGGACATCGCCGGCAGCGGTCAACGCCCTTACCAGCGGGCCGGGTTGGTCGGGCAGGCCGCTCACGACGACCGTACGGCCGCCGAGACGGGCCTCGCGCAGCAACTCCGGCACCCGCTCGACCGGGCCGGAGAAACGCAGGGCGGGCACTTCCGCCGCGTCCAGCGCGGCCGACACGCACACGAGCCCGTCGCCCTCGTGACGCTCCCTCAGATACACGGCGAGAGGCGGCCCGTCGGCGAGCAGCACGGTCAGCCGGTCCACGAAGTGGGTGAACTCGTCGTCCCCGTCATGGTGTTGACCGTCGTGCGACCTTCTCGGCGTCGGCAGTGGGTGGAGGTGGCCGGCGAGGGCCGCGTCCGGGGTGTCGTCACCGAGCAGGTGGGCCACGACGCGGTCCGGTACCCGCAACGAGCGACCGAGGAAGGGGCGTTCGGGTTCCTCCACGGTGAGCAGGCCGAGGGCGGAGAGCGGGGCCGTGGGATGGAAGCGGACGCGTCCCTCCGCCTCGTGGGCGGGGATGCCGCACAGGTCGAGGGCGAGTCCCACGGTGGCCCGGCGGCGGCCCACGTCGTCGTTGAGGTAGCCGTAGAGGGGCTCGAAGGTGCGGTCCAGGTCGGGGGCGAGGGCGATGAGGAGGAGGGCGGTGTCGAGGTCGGTGAGGCGGAGGGCGGCGAGGCGGTCGGGTGCCGACTCCCGTACGGGCGGCGCCGGTTCGGACGATCGCAGGAGCAGGTACTCCACCGCCTCCCCGGACAGGTAGAGGCCGCGCAGCGGGTCCGTGGCCGTGGGGTCGGTCGCGGAGCGCTGTGCGACGAGCAGGGCGACACGCTCACGGAGACGGCCCAGCCGGGCGAGGAGCGCGTCGGCCTCCGGCTCGGCGGCAGGAGTCACGCCGACAGACACACCCACTTCTTCGACCGTCACGTCCCCGTCCCCGACGTCCTCCTGCGCCGCGCCACCTCTCGGGCCTCCCGTGCCGCCGCCACCTGGCGCGGGCGGTGGGTCCGCTCCTCCGTGCCCGGCGACGTGCCGTCGAGGCCGTGGACGCGGACCGCGGCACCCTCGGTGACCGGCGGGCCCGCGTCGTACTCGGGGTAGGCCGGGAAGGGTGCGGTGACGACGAGGTCGAGGGAGGGCTTGAGTTCGCCGCCGAGGGCGGACCAGATCTCCGCGAGGGACCGTGACTCGGTCTGGATGCCGGCCACCGAGATCGGCACCGACAGGCCCAACTCGGCGAGGGAGCCGGGGAGTTCGGTGGGGGCGAGCAGTTCGCGCGGGATGAGGGTGGCCAACACGGCGGACAGCAGCCGGTGTTCGTCCTGCGGCCGTTTCGTCCACGCCGTCACCAGGTACGACAGCCGGAACCAGCGCGGCGGCTGGCGGCGCTTGACGACCACGTCCCGCTCGTCGCGCACGGCGACATGCCCGCGCTGGCGCCGGTGCACGTCCTCCCGGATGTCGTACAAGTAGGTGTTGATCGTGGGGGTGTTGCGGCGGGCCGCCCAGTCGCGGGTCGGTGCGTCGAAGGAGACCTCGATGCCCGAACCGGCCAGTGCGCCGCCGCCGATCAGGTCCTTGAGGACCTCGTCCACCTCGTGGATCACCGCCGTGCTCCCGCCCTGCCGTGCTGTCGTGCCCCGCCGTACGCGTCGGCGCCCGCTACGCCCCTGTCGGCCGTACTCCGATCGTGCCGTTCCAACCGGCCGTGCCCGCAAGCACGTTGGGGACACAGGGAGGGCAGGGCGAGTTGCCCGCGTGTCCGGCTTCGAGTGCCCGTTCGGTCAGATGTAGCCTTCGCGGAGGGCATGGGCCACGGCGTGTGCCCGATTGCGCAGATGGAGGCGGGTGGTGAGCCCGTGCATCACGTTTTTGACGGTGCGTTCGGAATAGGAGAGCTTGCTGGCGATCTCTCCGGTGTCGAGTCCCTCGGCGACCAGCCGCAGGACGTCCACCTCGCGCGGCACGAGCCCCGCCGTCTGCACTCCGGACCGGCCCGCCGCGCTGCGGTGCAGCGTCCCGACCTGTTCGACGAGTCTGCCGATCAGATCGGCCGGCAGGTCGCCGTCGCCGCGGGCCGCCGCGATCACGGCCTGCACCAGGCGCTGCGCGGTCGCCTCCTGGCGCCAGACGATGGCGCCGACCCCGCACTCGATCACATCGAGCAACTCCGCCTCGCGCAGGGCCCCTACGACGAGTACGGCCCGCCCGCCCTCACTGCGCACGAGTCTGCGCAGCTTGGTCAGCGCGGCTTCGTCGAGGGTGTCGGCGATGAACAGGGCCACCCTGCCGGGGCCGGTGTCGTTCTCCTCGCGGAGGTCGATCTCCGGGTATCTCCGCAGCTGGCTGAGGGCTCCCTCGCGCGAGATCGGGTCCGGGGCGTGGACCGCGACGGGTATCCGGTCGCCGGAGTCGGCCGTACCTGGATGTGCGGTCCGCGATGAGTTGAGCAACGTTCTCCCTCGAATCCACATACGTGCCACCCCGGTTGTGCTGGTGGCGGCCGTGTACTCCTCACCCTCGTGGGGCGGGTGGGACGCGCGCAATCGTGGAGCACCACGAGCAGCACCACGAGATCGGGCGGACGAGGGACCACGACGGACCACTACGGATACGAGGAGGCCGCGATGACGGGGACCGCACCTGACGCCGGAGAGTCCGTGATGCCTTGCGAACACCGGGACGCGGCGCGGCTGTTGGCCGTGGAGGCCGCGCATGCCCGCGCCGGTTCGGGGCGCCTCGTGCTGCTGCGCGGGGCCACCGGAACGGGCCGTACCACCGTGCTCGAGGCCGCCGCCGAGGATGCGGCGGCGCACGGCATGCGGGTGCTGCGGGCCCGCTGTTCGCCTCGCGACCAGGCGGTCCCGTACGCCGCGGTCCAGCAACTTCTCGGGCCCGTACCGGAGTTCGCGGATCTCGCGGCCGACGGGGACGAGCGGGCGAGCGCCGACCGGCTGGGGCGGGTGCTGCGCTCGTACGCCGACCGGGCACCGCTGCTGATCGCCGTGGACGACGTCCATCTGGCCGACGCCGCCTCGCACCGGTGGCTGGTGGAGTCGGCGCGGCACGTGGACCGATTAAGGATCCTGCTGGTGGTCACGGAGCGCAGCCAGTACGACATCGAGCCGGCCGAACCGGGGCTGACCCACACCCTGTCTCCCGCGCTGGTCCGCACCCACACCCTGGCCCCGCTGACCGCCAAGTCGGCGGCGGGGCTGGTCCGTTCGGTGCGTGCCGACGCGCCGGGGCCCTGGGTGGACGACTGTGTCCGGGCCGGCGCCGGCAACCCCCTGTTGCTGCGCGCCCTGCTCGACGACCTCGGCGCCGACCGGCATCCGAAGGTGCCGGAGACGGCCGCCGCGCTGTACCCGGGGGCGTATCCGGCGGCCGTGTCCTGGTGGCTGGACAGCGCGGGCCCGGCCACCGGCGAGGTCGCGCGGATCCTGGCCGCGCTGGACGAGGGCTGGGCCGAGGACTCTCTCGCGGCGCCGCCGCCCGCCGATCGCACCGGCTCCGCTCCCGTCGACGAACTGGCCGCCCTGATCGCCGAGTTGGCGGGTGCCGATCCGGCGCGGGTGGCCGGCTGGCTGACCGCGATGACCGGGCTCGGGGTGCTGCGCCCGGACCCCGACGGGCGCCCGCGCTACGCGCATCCACTCCTGCGCGACGCCGTGCTGACGGGCGTGCCCGCGGCCAGGCGGCGGGCCGCACACGCGGCGGCGGCCGAGACGATGCAGCGCCACGGCGGCTCCCCCGACACGGTCGCCCGGCAGCTGCTGCTCGCCGACCCGGTGGGCGCGCCCTGGACGTCGGCCGTGCTCCAGGAGGCGGCCTCGCTGGCGCTGCGGGACGG
This sequence comes from Streptomyces sp. MBT53, assembly GCF_016654115.1. Lineage (GTDB taxonomy): Bacteria > Actinomycetota > Actinomycetes > Streptomycetales > Streptomycetaceae > Streptomyces. The sequence goes on along the minus strand of NZ_JAEQAZ010000210.1, from coordinate 8,077 downwards.
GCGCGCGGACGACGCCGTCGCGTTTCTGCGCCGGGTCCTGGAGGAGCCGCTGCCGGACGGCCGCAGACAGCGGCTGCTGACCGAGCTGGGTTCCCTGGAGTACACGCGGACCTCCTCGGCCGGCATCCCCCGGCTGAGCGAGGCGCTACGGCTGTCCGGGGCGCCGCAGGACACGATGCGGGCGGCCGTCGCCCTCGGCACGGCGTTGGCAGGCCGGGGCAGGACCGTGGCCGCCGTGGACGTACTGCGCACGGCGGAGGACGAGTTGACGGACCGTCCGCTGCTGGTGCGCACCCTCCAGACCGCCTCGGTGCTGCTGGCCGAGCAGGACCAGTCGGTGCGGCAGGACGTGTACCGGTGGCTGCGCGATGCCGCGGAGGACTCGCCCGAGCTGGTCGGCACGGCCGGTCAGGCGCTGGTCGTACGGCATGCGGCGACGGCCGGGCTGATCTCGGCGGCGGAGGCGATGCGGCGGCTGCGCGCTCTGCTGACCCAGCCCGCCGACCCGCTGACCGAGCCGTTCCTGCTCGGTACGGCCGCCGCCGTGGCCCAGTGGGCCGACGAACTCCCGGAGGCGGAGCGGCTGGTGGAGCGCGGCCTGGTCGGGCAGCGTCCCGACCTGCTGCATCCGATGCACGACGCGCTGACCAACGTACGGGCCGACATCCTGTCCGCCCGGGGCGAGCACGGGCGGCTGCTGACGGAGGCGTGGGCGCGGGACTGGGCGCGGGCCGCGCCGTCGAACGGGCACGCCCACATCCTGCTGGCGCTGCTGGCGACCGGGCAGGAGGCGCGGGCGCTGCGGCTCGCGGACGGTTTCGACCTGCGATCGGCGCCCGACTCCTGGGAGTTGAACCGTTTCCTGTACGCGAGGGGTGTGCTGCGTGCGGCCGGCGGTGATCCGGCGGGCGGACTGCACGACTTCCTGGAGTGCGGGCGCCGGCAGTCGGCCCGTGAGGTGGTCAGTCCGGTCGTCACGCCGTGGCGTTCGGCCGCCGCCGAGTGCCGGATCGCCCTCGGCCGTCCCCGGGAGGCGATCGCCCTGGCGGAGGAGGAGCTGCGGCTGGCGCGGGTGTGGAACACGCCCCGTACGGTGGGCCGTTCGCTGCGGGTGCTGGCCGCGGCGACCGGTGGACGGCGTGGTCTGGAGCTGGCTCAGGAGGCCGTGGGGCTGCTGCGGGAGGCGCCGGAGGGGACGGAGACCGAGTTGGTGCCGGCGCTGATCGCGCAGGGCCGGGCGCTGACCGCGGCCGGGGACCGGCGGCGGGCCCGCGGGTGTCTGCGGGAGGCCGCGGAGCGCGCCGAGCGGCTCGGCGCGATCCGGCTACGGGCCCTGGCGGAGGGGGCGTTGGGCGAGAGCGGGGCCCGGCGCACGGCCCCGGCCCGCACCGGTTCGGGGTCTCTCACCAACAGTGAGCGCCGGATCGCGGAGCTGGCCGCCGACGGCCGTACGAACACGGAGATCGCCGATCTGCTGCACCTGGCCCGCCGCACGGTGGAGACCCATCTCACCAGTTCCTACCGGAAGTTGGGCATCCAGCGCCGGGGCCAGCTGCCCCGGACGCTGGGGCGGGGCCAACGCCCTTGAGGCGGGCGCTACTTGTGGGTGCGGGCGGTCGGGGTGGGCTCGGTGCCCTCCGCGCGCACGGTGCTGTGGGTCTTCTTCTTGGGGAGGTGCCGGGGCACGACGTCCTGGGGGAAGGTGAGTTGCTGGTTCATCCACTTCAGGGCGGCGGGCATCTCCCGTACCCAGGTGGGGAAGTTGTGGCTGCCGGACTCGGGGAGGATGGACACGACGCGCATGGGCGCCTTGACGGCCTTGATGAAGGCGAGGGTCTGCGGGTAGCCGCGCTCGCCGTGCTTGCTCTCGGCGACCAGGACGGAGACCTGGGGTGCGGGCAGGTGCTTCAGCCGCCACATCAGGTCGTGTCCGTTGACCCGGTTGACGCGGCCCAGGCCGCTGCCGAAGAGGTTGCCTGTGGTGGGGTCGTCCTTGACCTTGTAGTCGGGCGAGAGCGCGGCGGCCGTGGTGTAGACGTGCGGGTTGCGCATCGTCAGCTGCAAAGCGCAACTGCCGCCGGAGGAGTAGCCCATGACGCCCCAGGCGCTGGCGTCGTGGCCGACCCGGTAGGCGGACTTGAGGGCCTGCGGGAGGTCCTTGGCGAGGAAGGTCTCGGTCTGCGGTCCGCCGGGGACGTTGACGCACTCGGTGTCGCGCGGCGGGGCGATGGTGGGCCGGATCATCACCATGATGGTCGGCTGCATCTGGTTGTTCTTCTGCAGCTGTCCGGCGGTCTGCGAGACCCGCAGGTACTGGGCGAGGTTGAAGATGCTGCCCGGGTAGCCGCTGAGCGCGACGACGACGGGGAAGCGCTGGCGGGCGTACGCCTTCTGGAAGTACTGCGGGGGCAGGTAGACGAAGGCCGGGTCGACGACGCCGGTGCGGCGGCCGATGACCTTGACGGACTCCACCTTGCCGTTGACCGCGGGATTGCCGGTGGGCAGTCCGCTGACCCGGTTCAGCTGCTCGTCGGAGGCGGGCTGCACCAGCGCGCCCTTCACGGAGACGCCGGTCGCGCTGTCGCCGTTGTGGTCGGCCGCCTGGGTCACGCCGACGGGCGCGGTGTCGGTGTTGCCGAAGAGCTCGTCCCACGATCCGAAGAACTGGTACGAGGAGTTCAGCCAGCACGCGAATGCGGCGATGATCGTGACCTGTGTCACTCCGATGGCCGTCAGCCGCCCGAGCACCTGCCGTACCCCGGGCTTGGCGAGCCGCGGCCACAGCCAGACAAGCAGCGCCACGCAGACGACGGCGACGGCCGCCATCACATAAACGGTAGTCTCGCTGGTCAAACCCATGCCACTCAGTCCCCGGTTCCTTGCCTGTGCTCGTTCCTTCACACAGAAGGAGGGCTACGGACCCCTTCGCGTTCCTCAACGAGTGCGAATAGGACAAAGAAGCGGGTCTCTTACCGTTTCCACGGAGGACCCTCTCCCAGGTTTAGTGCGTCCCCTCTTGCGTCCGTCCGGCGGTGGGTCCAACCGTCCGTAAGACCCACGTAAGGTCCGACCCCGTCCCGTCGTCCGGCCCGACCCGGTAGGTTTCGCAGCGGCCCGAAGAGGTCGGCTCCGGGGAAAGGAACGCCATGGCGAAGGAGGACTCCGCCGTGCTGGCCGACAGACTGGCGTCCGCCCGGTTGCAGTACTTCGTCGGCAGGCAGCGCGAACTGGCCCTCTTCCGCCGCGCGGCGGCCGGAGAGCCGGGCGCCCCGACGGTCGTCGTGCTGCACGGACCGGGCGGCATCGGCAAGAGCGCCCTGCTCCAGCGGTTCGCCGCGGAGGCACGCGCCATGGGCCGGCCGGTCGTGAGCGTCGACGCCCGTACGATCGACCGCTCCCCGTCGGCCTTCGAGGCGGCGACCGCCGAGGTCTTCGTCCACGACAACGCTGTCCTGCTGGTCGACGACTTCGAGCGCTACCGGGACATGGAGGAGTGGATACGCGACCGCTTCCTCCCCCGGTTACCTGCCGGTGCCCTGGTCGTCGTCGCCGGGCGGCTCGCCCCCGACCCGCTCTGGAAGGCCGACCTCGGGTGGAGCGAGGTGCTCCAGGTCGTGCCGCTACGGGAGTTGGGGCCGGCGGACTCGGCGGCCCTGCTCACCTCTCAGGGTGTCGACCCGTCCTCGCACGCGGCGCTGCTCCGGTTCGCGGCGGGCCATCCGCTCGCCCTGCGACTGGCCGCGGAGGCGGCGGCGCACGACAACACGTCGACGGACGAGGTCTTTTGGGCACCGCTGCGCACGGTCGTCGACCGGCTGCTGACACATCTGGTCGGCAGGCCGCCGTCGTCCGCGCACCGGCGGGCGCTGGAGGTGTGCGGCCATGTCGGCGACACCACCGAGGAGTTGCTGCGGGTGGCGCTCCCCGGCGAGGACGCCACCGAACTCTTTGCCTGGCTACGGCAGTTGTCGTTCATGAAGTCGGGCCCCTTCGGGGTGTGCCCGTACGACGTGGTCCGGGACGCCCTCGACAGCGACTTCCGCTGGCGCGATCCGGAGCGCTACAGGGCCATGCACCGCAGGGTGCGCCGTCATCTGGTGGAGCGCGTCCGCGAGGCGCCGGAGAAGGAAGCGCTGCGGGCCGCCCGCGAGTTCAACCACATCGTCTCCAGGGCCCAGTGGCTGCGCGAGTTCCAGGGCGGCCGGGACGAAGCGGCCGTCCATGAGCAGCCGTTGCGGCCGGAGGACGCCCCGGCGCTGATCGAGCTGACCCACAGGGTCGAGGGCGAGCACAACGCCCGTGTCGTCGCCCACTGGTTGGCGCGGCAGCCCGAGGCCTTCCACGTCCACCGCAGCTGCGACACGGGCCAACTACTGGGATTCATGGCCTGGTTGAGGATCGGCGAACTCGACGACGAGACCCGGGCGGCCGACCCCGTGACGGCCGAGGCCTGGGACCTGGTGTCCGCGATGACGCCCCCGCGCCAGGGCGAACACCTCGGTGTGGCCCGGTTCATGGTGCACGAGGAGAACCACCACCGGCCCTCGCGGTCGTGGGACCTGGTGCGCATGCGGATCGTCTTCGAGCTGCTGCGCGCCAAGCACTGCGCCTGGTCCTGCTTCGTCAGTGCCGAACCGAAGTTCTGGGCGCCGCTGATGACCTACATGGGCATGTTCCAGCCGCCCCGCCAGACCGTCCACACGGATCGCGGGTACGGCCTGTTCTGCCACGACTGGCGGGCGGCGCGGGTGGAGGAGTGGGCCGAGGGGATCGACGCCCGTCTGCTCGGCGGGGCACCGGCGGTGACTGCCGGGAAGCCCAAGTCCCGTCTGACGTCGCTGAGTCGGGAGGAGTCGGACGCCGCGGTCCGCGAGGCGCTGCGCGGCTGGCTGGACCCCGGCGGGCTCGCCGACAATCCGCTGCTGCGCAGCCGGCTGGTGGAGGATCTCAGCGAGGGCGATCCGGTGACCGCGCTGCGCGACCTGATCCGCAAGGCCGTACAGCGGCTGAACGCCCATCCCCGGACCCGGCATCTGTACGAGGTGCTGACGGCGACGTACCACTCGACGTCGACGCAGGAGGCGGTGGCGCGGAAGCTGAACCTGGCGTTCAGCACGTATCGCAGACATCTGGCCCGCGCGCTGGACGAGGTGCGCGAGACGGTGTGGGACTGGGAAGTCCACGGCCGGATTCGGGCCGAACAGGAGCCGCCGCAAGGGAGTTGAGAGGCTGCGCGCCCAGAGGCAGGAGCAGTGGCCCCCGGTCGCCCGGGAAGCCACTGCCCCTGCCCTCGTACCAACTGCCTTGTTACTCGGCGGGCTTGTAGAACGCGTACGTGGCCGTGTACTGGACGCTGACCTGGTCGGTGCCCGTGCAGGCACCGGCCGGGGCGACGCCGCCGTCCGTGCCCAGACGCTGGATGTAGGAGACGCCGCCGAAGACGCCCGTGCCGCGGGTGGCGGTGGCCTTCAGGAGCAGCTCCGGAATGGTGCCGGTCTTGGGCGAGTTGGCGATCGCGGAGCCGTTGACGGCGCTGCCGTCGACGGTGGACACCCACACCGGGCCACGGGAGTGGAGGGCCACGGAGCGGTGCGTGCGGTCGTTCTTGGCCCACAGGGTGGCGGCGGGCTCCAGCAGGGTCCAGGCGCCGTTGGTGCAGGTGTAGGTCTGGACGCCGGCGGCGGAGAAGACGCCGGTGAGCTTGTTGCCTTCGGGGACCTTCAGCGCGTCGGGCACGGTGACACCGAGGCGGACGGGCGGCTTGGGGGTGGCGGCCTGGCCGACGGTCGCGGTGGCGAGCGTGGCGCCGGCGACGGCGGTGAGGGCCGCGGTGGTGAGGACGAGACGTTTGGCGATCTTCATCGGTGTGTCTCCAGAGCACTTTCTGAACATGGTCGCGATTCCTGCGACAAGGTCGCGGGTATCCGGACTTCCGGGCCGATCAGATGATCTTCGGCCCCGCTGACGCAATGTACGGCCGTTCAATCGCGGTCGGGTTGCCAACTTCTGATCGACTTGTGGCCAGTACTGCTCACCCATGGCGCACTCGTCCGAAACAGGTATCGCCGTCCCGTTTTCCGTTGTCCGGCACGACGGCCGCCGGTCTCCTCTACGGAAGCTCCGCCGGCCGCGTCGCCGCACGGCGGAGACGTGGGTACGGACAGGAGTGTTGAGAGATGCCTCGTAGACAGGCCGCCATGATCGCCGCCGCGGTCCTCACCTGCCTCGCGGTGGTGACCGGCGTACTGCTGGCCCGCGCGCAGACCGGGCCGTCGTCGGGAGGCCGTACCGTCGCGGACCCGTCGGCCACGCACGCCACGGCGACCGCCAACTCCCCATCCGTTCCCCGCACTTCGCCTACGACGACGCCGTCACCGCGGACCACGTCCTCGACCTCGCCCACTCCCCGCGCACCCAAGTCGCCCCACGTCAGCGCCTGGCCGTCCCGCACGGCCGCCGCCGTACCGCCGAAGGCCGTCGGCAAGCGGACCGTCACGCTGGTCAACCGGCTCGACCGGACGATCTGGCCGGCGATCGCCGCGGACCCCAAACACCCTGTGGAGGCGACGGGTTGGGTGCTCAAGCCCGGGGCCAGCCTCAGCTTCGCGGTCCCCGACCACTGGGACGTCCGGGTGTGGGCGCGCACCGGCTGCTCCTTCGACGCGGCCGGCAACGGCCACTGCACGACCGGGGACTGCGGCCACTTCCAGTGCGGGTCGACCTGGGGTGAATTCCCTTCCACACTGGCCGAGTTCAACCTGAACGCCTGGAACGGCATGGACTTCTACGACGTCAGCCTGGTCGAGGGCAACAACCTGCCGATGTGGATCAACAGTTACGGCGGTTCGTCCAAGGACAGGATCGACGCGAACGGCTGCTCCGCCGCCGGCTGCACCCGGGACGCCAACGCGACCTGCCCCGCCAAGTTGCAGCGGATCAGGGGCGGTCGCGTCGTCGCGTGTCTCAGCGCCTGCCTGGTGTTCAAGACGGACAAGACCTGCTGCACGGGCGCCTACGCGGCGCGCCCCCGGTGCGTCCCCTCGTCGTGGCCGGTCGACTCGGCCGCCGTGTTCAAGAAGGCCGAGCCGTTCGCCTACTCCTACGTCAACGACGACGCGACCAGCGTCCTCACCTGTTCGGGAGAGTGCGGCTACCGCATCACCTGGGGAGTGAGCCCCTGACCGTGCGCACGGCCGGGCCGGTCAGTCCGCGGACTGGAAGGCCCGGCCCGCCGCGGTCGTCGTCGTGCCGTTGGTGAAGAGCCCGCTGCTCGGCTTCGACGGGTCCGCGCCCAGCCCGAACCACGCGTAGCGCTGCACGTAGGACAGACCGTCGAGCGCCTTGGTCGACGCGGTGACGAAGTCCGCCTGCTGCTGCGCGGACGGGAAGCGGGTGCCCTGGGAGAAGTCGATCAGCGCGTACTCGGTGAGCCAGATCGGCTTGTGGTAGCGCGCGTACACGGCCGCCAGGTACGACTTCAGCTGCTGCACGGCCTGCGGGGTGCGGAAGTCGCCGCCGTACCAGTGCAGGGTGATGAAGTCGACGCGGTAGCCCTTCGCCTTGGCCCCGGATATGAAGCGATCCAGCCAGCCGCCCGCCGTGTCACCGCCGTAGGCGACCGCGGGGCTGCCCAGGATCTTGCCCGCCGCCATGAGCTTCGGCCACAGCTGCAGCGCCTGCTCGACCGTCATGTTCGACTGCTGCGCCATGTCCGGTTCGTTGAACCCCAGCAGATACGGGCCGTACGACCGGGCCTGGGCCAGCGAGGAGTCGGTGACGGACTTCGCGCCCCAGATCATCGGCACGAAGGAGCCCGCGGAGGGTGTCGTGATGCCGGAGTGCTGGGTGTTCCAGGTGTAGTACCAGCTCGCCCCGCTCGCGGCGAGCGCCTGGCTCACCCCGCCGAAAGTCCAGACCCCGACGCCCTTCTTGGCGCCGGAGGCTATGTGGGCGGGGGCGGCGGGGGTGTGCTTCGAGGGCGAGGGGCTCGGCTTGGCCTTCGGTGAGGGTGAGGGGGACTTGCTGGGGGTCGGCGAGGGTGTGGGGCTCGGCGTGACACTGACCACGGGGGTGGGAG
>NZ_JAEQAZ010000020.1 GCF_016654115.1 Streptomyces sp. MBT53 | reverse complement strand
ACCCCACCCCACCCCGAAAGGCCCCCCATGCAGATCGCCATCGTCCTCTTCGATCGCTTCACCGCCCTGGATGCCGTCGGTCCCTACGAGACCCTAGGCCGACTCCCCGACGCGGAGACCGTGTTCGTCGCCGAGGAGAGGGGCCCCGTCCGCAACGAGAGCGGAAACCTGGCGCTCGTCGCCGACCGGACGTTGGCCGAGGTGTCGAGTCCCGACATCGTGGTCGTGCCGGGCGGTCCCGGGCAGACCTCGCAGATGGAGAACGAGACGCTCCTGGACTGGCTCCGCACGGCCGACGCCACCAGTACCTGGACGACCTCGGTGTGCACCGGGTCGCTGTTGCTGGCCGCCGCGGGGCTTCTCGACGGCCGCCGCGCGACCTCGCACTGGCTGGCGCTGGAGCAGTTGGAGCGGTTCGGTGTCGAGTCCACGGGGGAGCGGGTGGTGACCGACGGGAAGTACGTCACCGCGGCCGGTGTCTCCTCCGGCATCGACATGGGCCTGACCCTGCTCGGCCGGATCGCCGGTGACGAACACGCCCAGGCCGTACAGCTGTTGACCGAGTACGATCCGCAACCGCCCTACGACGCGGGGTCCCCGCAGAAGGCGCCCGCGCATCTCGTCGAGGAGTTCCGGGCCAAGAGCCGGTTCATTCTCAGGTAGTCCAGGTGAAGCGCGGCTCACGGCGTTCCAGGAACGCGGCGACGCCCTCCGCGGTGTCGTCGCTGCCGCGCGCCTGCTCGGTCCAGTGACTGTCCCTGTCCGTACGCCCGTTGGCGAACTCCTTCGCCGCGGCCTGTGTCAGCCGCGAGCGGGCGGCCAGTACCCGGGTGAACTCGGCGACCCGCTTGGCGAGTTCACCCTCGGGCAGCAGTTCGTCGAGGAACCCGGTGCGCAGCGCCCGCTCGGCGTCGATCAACTCGGCCGAGAAGAGGAGGTACTTGGCGGTTCCCGGACCCACCAGTGACACCAACCGCCGGGTGGAGGACGCCGGATACACGATCCCGAGTTTCGCCGGAGTCACCCCGAACAGTGCCCCCTGCTCCGCGAACCGCAGATCGCAGGCAGCCGCCAACTGCGCGCCGCCGCCCACGCAATGACCCCGGATCGCGGCCAGCGTCGGCTTCGGGAACGCCGCCAGCGCCTCCTCCGCGAGGACCGCGAGCCCCTGCGCCTCACCCGGCGACTTCCGCAGCGTGGAGATGTCGGCCCCGGCGCAGAACGTGTCGCCCTCGCCGGTCAGCACCAGAGCCCGTACGGCCGGATCGGCCGCGAGGGTGTCGAGCAGCGGCGGCAGCGCGCGCCACATCGCGGCCGTCATCGCGTTGCGCTTGCCGGGGTGGTGGATGACGACGGTGGCGACCGAGTCGGTGACCTCGTGCAGCAGGCGGGGCTCCATGCGCTGGATGCTACGTACAACCGTAAGAGTTCGCGAAGTCGGCATGATCGGCACACGAGCGGTCCGACACGCGACCGTGTCGGGCGGAAACGGTCGTAATACACCCGAAAACTGCTGACTTCTGTTCAGTCGTAGGGGGTGGAGCGGGTCGTTGCCAACACTCGTCGGGTGGTGACAATCGAGCGCAAGGGTGGCGACCGGACGATGGAGAACGATGGGCGTGGGTCAGGCCCCCGCCCAGAAGGCGGCGTCGGGGACGATCCTCCGGCCCCCGCCGCGCCGGGTCCGCTGCCGTACGAGGGAGTCTGGCGGTTCACCGCCTCCGCCGTCGACGCCTCCGTCCCGCAGGCGCGGCACGCCGTGCGGGACCTGCTCCTCCGTCAGGGCGTGCCCCTGACGGACGACCTGCTGCAGGGGCTGTTGCTGATCGTCTCCGAGCTGGTCACCAACGGGGTCAAGCACGCGGCGCTGCTGTCGCCGATACTCGCGGTGGAGGTCGCCGTGGGCGCCGAGTGGGTGCGGGTGTCCGTCGAGGACAACCACCCCTACCGCCCGACCGCCCTCGTGGCCGGCCACGACGAGACCGGCGGCCGGGGACTGCTCCTGGTGCGCGAGGTGACCCGGGAGGCGGGCGGTGTGTGCGACGTCGAGCACACGGCGAGCGGCGGCAAGGTGATCTGGGCCGCGCTGCCGCTCACCGTCGCGCGGGTGCCGTAGGGCCGGGCGGTCACCAGCCCGCGGACGGGCCCGTCAGCTCGCGGACCGCCGGGCGGGCCGCGTCCAGCACGGTCATGAACCAGGACGAGAAGGTGTCCTTCGCGTGCCGCTCCGCCAGCTCGGCGGGAGTCACGAACGCGGTCGTGCCCACCTCCTCCGGGTCCGGCCGCAGCGGGGACTGGACCATGCCGACGAAGAGGTGGTTGTACTCCTGCTCCACCAGGCCCGAGGCCGGGTCGGGGTGGTTGTAGCGCACCGTGCCCGCCTCGGCGAGCAGCGAGGGCGATACCCCGAGCTCCTCGTACGTGCGTCGGGCCGCAGCCGCGAAGGGCGCCTCGCCGGGGTAGGGGTGACCGCAGCAGGTGTTGGACCAGACGCCGGGGGAGTGGTACTTGCCGAGCGCCCGCTGCTGGAGCAGGAGGCGGCCCTGTTCGTCGAAGAGGAAGACGGAGAAGGCGCGGTGCAGCCGGCCCGGTGGCTGGTGGGCGGAGAGCTTCTCCGCGGTGCCGATCGTCACGCCGTTCTCGTCGACCAGTTCGAGCAGGATCGCTTCGGCGGTGCCGTTCGACGTGCTGTGCGTCGCGGTGGCAGGTGTGATCGGCATACCCATCCTTCACATCGGTCTTCAAAGCCAAGTCTGCCGTACGAATCCGGCACTCCCGGCAGTTCATCGTGCCCGGCGCGGCGACGGGGGAACCGTCCGGGGGTGGGGTCACGGGAGTGTGGACATGGGTGTGGACAGGGGAGTGCACCGGACGGTTGCGTTCCGTCCGACCTGGTCGATTTCCCTCAGATTCTGTCGGCTTCGGTCAGTCGTCAATCAGTCGTCAACTAGTTGTCCGTCAGTCGTCAATGGCAGAGCTTGGCCTCGTGCTCCGCGTGGCCGCCCGGCTCCAGCTGGAAGGTGCAGTGCTCCACGTCGAAGTGGTCGCCGAGGCAGTCCTGGAGTTCGTGGAGCGTCTTCTCGTTGCCGATGGCGTTCAGTGTGTTCGAGTCGACGACCACGTGCGCGGAGAGCACCGGCATCCCCGAGGTGATCGTCCAGGCGTGCAGATCGTGGATGTCCTCGACGCCGTCCAGGGCCAGGATGTGGGCGCGCACCTCCCGCATGTCGACGTCCCTGGGCGCCGACTCCAGCAGCACGTCCAGGGTCTCGCGCAGCAGCTTCAGTGTGCGCGGCACGATCATCAGGCCGATGGCGAGCGAGGCGATCGGGTCGGCCGCCTGCCATCCCGTGGTCAGGATCACCAGGGCCGAGACGATCACCGCGAGGGAGCCCAGTGCGTCGGCGGCCACCTCCAGGAACGCGCCGCGCACGTTCAGGCTCTCCTTCTGGCCGCGCACCAGCAGCGTGAGGGAGATCATGTTCGCGACCAGGCCGATCAGACCGAACACGACGGTCAGTCCGCCCTCGGTGTCGGCGGGCGCGACGAACCGCTGGACCGCCTCGTACAGGACGTAGCCGCCGACGCCGAGGAGCAGCAGGCAGTTGGCGAGCGCGGCGAGGATCTCCGCGCGGGCGTAGCCGAAGGTGCGGTTGCCGGCCGCCGGGCGGTTGGCGAAGTGGATGGCGAGCAGCGCCATGCCGAGCCCGAGCGCGTCCGTCGCCATGTGGGCCGCGTCCGCGATGAGCGCGAGGGAGTCCGCGAGCAGCCCGCCGACCACCTCGACCACCATCACGGTGAGCGTGATCCCCAGCGCGACCCGCAGCCTGCCCCGGTACGCCGCCGCGGCCGTACCGGTGACGGGAGTGCCGTGCGCGTGGGAATGCCCGTGGTCGTGCCCTGCCCCCATGAAAGCCGCCCTCCTGATGACTGCCCGGAACCACAGTGAACTACGGGTGGGGGGTATGGGGCAACGCGGCACTGAACACCGTTGTCATGTGCCCTGACCTGCGCAAACGGATCGCAGGTCGGGGTGGCGCGGAGCGGGTGTGGGCGGGGGTGGAAGGCGGGTCCGCCGGACACCCGCCGCGGTGGACCGCCGTCGTGGAGTCCGCGGAATGTCCGGCGATGCCCGCTCTGGCAGGTGCGGTTTGTCGGCCGGGGGCCGAATCCCTGATGATGATCTCGGCGGAGGCGCCTGCAGATCCTGTTGATCAGCCTATGAACGGCCGGTGAACACGGGCTTGAGAGCATCCGATAGCCTCTGCCGACATGCCGCCCGGGTGCCACCCGAAGGGCGCCACCACCATGCACATGACCGGCGCCCACGCGTCGGCACCAGGGAGTGAGTTCGGTTGTCGACCGCCATCCTCACCGGTCAGCCGGTCCCCGGATCGTCGATCGAGGAAGACCTGCGCTCGCTCGGCTTCGACGTCCGGATCGCCGCCGACGCCACCGAGGCGGAAACGCTCCTGGCGGCCGTTCCCGGCGACCGGCGCGTCGCCGTCGTGGACGCCCGCTTCGTCGGCCACCGGCACGCGCTGCGCCTCGGCCTCACCGACCCCCGCTTCCCGCTCGCCGCGGTACCGGGCGCCGTCACCGCGCAGCCGGCCGGCCGCCAGGCCCTGACCCGCGCGATGGCCCGCGAGAACTCGGCCGGCGGCGGCACGACCCTCCTCGACAACCTCGCCGACCGGATCGTCACCGCCCTCGACGCCGACGGCTCGGACGTGCACCACCCCGAGCTGGGCAGCCTCGTCGCCACGGTCCCCGCCGACGCGCAGGCCGGCAGCGAGGCACGGCAGGCCGTCGCCGCCGTCGACGACGAGGCCGTACGCCTGAAGTCGGCCGTGAAGTCCCGCGACGGCTTCTTCACCACCCACTTCATCAGCCCGTACTCGCGCTACATCGCCCGCTGGTGCGCCCGCCGCGGCCTCACCCCGAACCAGGTCACCACCGCCTCCCTCCTCACCGCGCTGATCGCGGCGGGCTGCGCGGCCACCGGCACCCGCGCCGGGTTCGTCGCGGCCGGCGTCCTGCTGATCGCGTCCTTCGTCCTGGACTGCGTCGACGGCCAGATCGCCCGCTACGCCCTGAAGTACTCGACGCTCGGCGCCTGGCTCGACGCCACCTTCGACCGGGCCAAGGAGTACGCCTACTACGCGGGCCTCGCGCTGGGAGCGGCCCGGGGCGGCGACGACGTATGGGCGCTCGCGCTCGGCGCGATGATCCTGCAGACCTGCCGGCACGTCGTGGACTTCTCCTTCAACGAGGCCAACCACGACGCCACCGCCAACACCAGCCCCACCGCCGCCCTCTCCGACAAGCTCGACAGCGTCGGCTGGACGGTCTGGGTGCGCCGGATGATAGTCCTGCCCATCGGCGAACGATGGGCGATGATCGCCGTCCTCACCGCGGTGACGACCCCCCGCATCACCTTCTACGTCCTTCTCGTCGGCTGCGCCTTCGCGGCGACGTACACGGCGGCGGGCCGGGTGCTGCGCTCGCTGACCCGGAAGGCGCGGCGGACGGACCGGGCGGCGCAGGCGCTGGCGGACCTCGCCGACAACGGACCCCTCGCCTCCTTCATGGCCCGCGTCAACCCCGGCCGCCTCGGCGCCCCGCTCCTGATCGCACTCGCGGGCACCGCGATCCTCGCCGTCTCCCTCTTCTCCGGCGTCACCTGGGCCCCCGTGGTCGGCGCCCTCGTCTACGCGCTCACCTCCGGCCAGGCCCTGTCCCGCCCCCTCAAGGGCGCCCTCGACTGGCTCGTCCCGCCGCTCTTCCGGGCGGCCGAATACTGCACGGTCCTGGTGCTCGCGGCTAAAGCGGAGGTAAACGGAGCGCTTCCTGCGGCTTTCGGCCTGGTGGCCGCCGTCGCCTACCATCACTACGACACGGTGTACCGCATTCGCGGCAACGCCGGGGCGCCCCCGGCCTGGCTGGTGCGCGCCATCGGGGGGCAGGAGGGGCGGACGCTGCTCGTCACCGTTCTCGCCGCCGCGCTCACCGCGTCGCAGTTCCCGGTCGCGCTCACGGTCCTGGCCGTGGCCGTGGCCCTGCTGGTGCTCGTCGAGAGCATCCGCTTCTGGGTGTCCGCAGGGGCGCCCGCCGTACACGATGAAGGAGAACCCGCATGATCGGCCTCGTGCTGGCGGCCGGCGCCGGACGGCGTCTGCGCCCCTACACCGACAGCCTTCCCAAGGCGCTGGTGCCGGTGGGGCCCGCGGGCATAGAGGGCGAACCGACGGTTCTGGACCTGACGCTCGGCAACTTCGCCGAGATCGGTCTGACCGAGGTCGCGATCATCGTCGGCTACCGCAAGGAAGCCGTGTACGAGCGCAAGGCCGCCCTTGAGGCGAAGTACGGCCTCAAGCTCACCCTCATCGACAACGACAAGGCCGAGGAGTGGAACAACGCCTACTCCCTGTGGTGCGGACGTGACGCCCTCAAGGACGGCGTGATCCTCGCCAACGGCGACACCGTCCACCCGGTCTCCGTCGAGAAGACGCTGCTCGCCGCCCGCGGCGAGGGCAAGCGGATCATCCTCGCGCTGGACACCGTCAAGTCCCTCGCGGACGAGGAGATGAAGGTCGTCGTCGACCCCGCCAAGGGCATGACGAAGATCACCAAGCTGATGGATCCCGCCGAGGCCACCGGTGAGTACATCGGCGTGACCCTCATCGAGGGCGACGCCACCCCCGAACTGGCCGACGCGCTCAAGACGGTGTGGGAAACCGACCCGCAGCAGTTCTACGAGCACGGCTACCAGGAACTGGTCAACCGCGGCTTCCGGATCGACGTGGCCCCGATCGGCGACGTCAAGTGGGTCGAGATCGACAACCACGACGATCTGGCCAAGGGGCGGGAGATCGCGTGCCTGTACTGACCCGGCTGATTCCCTCGCCCGTCGTCGTGGACATCCGCCCGGGTGCCCTCGACGACCTGGCGTGCGTGCTGGCCGACGAACGCATCTCGCACTCCGGGAAGCTCGCCATCGCCGTCAGCGGCGGCTCGGGCGCCCGGCTGCGCGAGCGGATCGCGCCGAGCCTGCCCGGCGCCACATGGTTCGAGGTCGACGGCGGCACCATCGACGACGCGGTCCGGCTGGCGAACGACATAAAGGGCGGCCGGTACGACGCGGTCGTGGGTCTCGGCGGCGGAAAGATCATCGACTGCGCCAAGTTCGCGGCGGCACGGGTGGGCCTTCCGCTGGTGGCCGTCGCCACCAACCTCGCCCACGACGGCCTGTGTTCACCGGTCGCGACCCTCGACAACGACGCGGGGCGCGGCTCGTACGGTGTGCCGAACCCGATCGCGGTGGTCATCGACCTCAACGTGATCCGTGAGGCCCCCGTCCGCTTCGTGCGCTCCGGCATCGGCGACGCCGTCTCCAACATCTCCGCGGTCGCGGACTGGGAGCTGGCCAACCGCGTCAAGGGCGAGAAGATCGACGGCCTCGCCGCGGCGATGGCGCGGCAGGCCGGCGAGGCGGTGCTCCGGCACCCCGGTGGCGTCGGCGACGACGGCTTCCTCCAGGTCCTGGCCGAGGCACTGGTCCTCACCGGTGTCGCCATGTCGGTGTCGGGCGACTCCCGCCCCTCCTCCGGCGCCTGCCACGAGATCAACCACGCCTTCGACCTGCTCTTCCCCAAACGCGCCGCCGCCCACGGCGAGCAGTGCGGACTGGGAGCGGCCTTCGCGATGTACCTGCGCGGAGCCCACGAGGAATCGGCGTACATGGCCGAGGTGCTGCGCCGGCACGGACTGCCGGTGCTGCCGGAGGAGATCGGCTTCACGGTGGACGAGTTCGTCCGCGCCGTGGAGTTCGCTCCGGAGACCCGCCCCGGCCGCTACACCATCCTCGAACACCTCGACCTGAAAACCGACCAGATCAAGGACAACTACGCCGACTATGTCAAGGCCATCGGTAGCTGAACTCCGTCCCGTCGTCCACCCCGCAGGGGTGAAGGACCGGCGCAGCGGTGAGCACTGGATGGGGCGCCTCTACATGCGTGAGGTGTCCCTGCGGGTCGACCGCTACCTGGTGAACACCAGGGTTTCGCCCAACCAGCTCACGTACCTGATGACCGTCTTCGGCGTACTCGCCGCCCCGGCGCTGCTGGTGCCGGGGATCACGGGCGCCGTGCTGGGCGTGGTGTGCGTCCAGATGTATCTGCTGCTGGACTGCGTCGACGGCGAGATCGCCCGCTGGCGCAAGCAGTACTCCCTGGCAGGCGTCTACCTCGACCGGGTCGGCGCCTACCTCACCGACGCCGCCGTGCTGGTCGGCTTCGGGCTGCGCGCCGCCGACCTGTGGGGCAGCGGCCGTATCGACTGGCTGTGGGCCTTCCTCGGCACGCTGGCCGCGCTCGGCGCGATTCTCATCAAGGCCGAGACCGACCTGGTCGGGGTCGCCCGGCACCAGACCGGCAAGGAGCCGGTGAAGGAGTCCGCGGCCGAGATGCGGTCCTCCGGGATGGCGCTGGCCCGGCGGGCCGCCGCCGCCTTCAAGTTCCACCGGCTGATCCTCGGTATCGAGGCGTCCCTGCTGATCCTGGTCCTCGCGATCGTGGACCAGGTCCGCGGCGACCTCTTCTACTCGCGGCTCGGCGTCGCCGTACTGGCCGGCATCGCGCTGCTCCAGACCCTGCTGCACCTGGTGTCGATCCTTGCGTCGAGCAGGCTGAAGTGAGCGGCATGAAGGTCGGCGCGGTGATCATCACCATGGGCAACCGGCCCGACGAACTCCGTGCCCTGCTCGACTCGGTCGCCAAGCAGGACGGCGACCGGGTCGAGGCGGTCGTCGTCGGCAACGGCTCGCCCGTCCCGGACGTCCCCGAGGGCGTGCGGACCGTGGAGCTGCCCGAGAACCTCGGCATCCCCGGTGGCCGCAACATCGGCCTGGACGCCTTCGGCCCCGCAGGTCGCGATGTCGACATAGTGATGTTCCTCGACGACGACGGACTGCTCGCCCAGCACGACACCGCCGAGCTGTGCCGCCAGGCCTTCGCCGCCGACCCCCGGCTCGGCATCATCAGCTTCCGCATCGCCGACCCGGACACCGGCGTCACCCAGCGCCGCCACGTCCCACGGCTGCGCGCCTCCGACCCGATGCGCTCCTCCCGGGTCACCACCTTCCTCGGCGGCGCCAACGCCGTCCGCACCAAGGTCTTCGCCGAGGTCGGCGCCCTCCCGGACGAGTTCTTCTACGCCCATGAGGAGACCGACCTCGCCTGGCGGGCCCTCGACGCCGGCTGGATGATCGACTACCGGTCCGACATGGTGCTGTACCACCCGACGACGGCGCCCTCCCGGCACGCGGTCTACCACCGCATGGTCGCCCGCAACCGGGTCTGGCTGGCCCGCCGCAACCTCCCCGCCCCCCTCGTCCCCGTCTACCTCGGGGTGTGGCTGCTGCTCACGCTCCTGCGCCGCCCCTCGCGGCCTGCCCTTCAGGCCTGGTTCGGCGGGTTCAAGGAGGGCTGGACCACTCCGTGCGGACCGCGCAGGCCCATGAAGTGGCGTACGGTGTGGCGGCTGACCCGACTGGGCCGGCCCCCCGTGATCTGACAGGCCCGACGGTGCGTGACCGCGCGCTCGGCGTGCGGACGCCCCTGAACCGTGTCCGGCGGCGGATACGTGTCGCTTCCTGTAGCACAATTCCGTAAGACGAACGCAAGACGATCGTAAGACGCATCCGAACATGAAGGCTTCCACCCTTGAGTGAGACAACGCATGACGGCGGGGTCGCGGTGAGCCCGCGCCCGTCGCCCGACGAAGGCCTCACGGCGCCGCAGCTCGCCGCCAAGTACGGGCTGACCGTGAGCGGCGCCCGCCCCGGACTCGTCGACTACGTCCGCCAGCTCTGGGGGCGACGTCACTTCATCCTGGCCTTCTCCCAGGCGAAGTTGACGGCCCAGTACAGCCAGGCGAAGCTCGGCCAGCTCTGGCAGGTGGCCACCCCGCTGCTGAACGCGGCCGTCTACTTCTTCATCTTCGGCGTCATCCTGAAGGCCAGTCGGGGCATGTCGCGAGACGTGTACATCCCGTTCCTGGTCACGGGCGTCTTCGTGTTCACCTTCACGCAGAGCTCGATCATGGCGGGCGTCCGCGCGATCTCCGGCAACCTGGGCCTGGTGCGCGCGCTGCACTTCCCGCGGGCCTCGCTGCCGATCTCCTTCGCGCTCCAGCAGCTCCAGCAGCTGCTGTTCTCGATGACCGTGCTGTTCCTCATCGTGGTCGGCTTCGGCAGCTATCCGAGCCTGTCGTGGCTGCTGATCCTCCCGGTCCTGCTGCTGCAGTTCCTCTTCAACACCGGGCTCGCGCTGATCGTGGCGCGGATGGGCGCCAAGACCCCGGACCTCGCCCAGCTGATGCCGTTCATCCTGCGTACCTGGATGTACACGTCCGGCGTCATGTTCTCCATCAGCAAGATGATGGAGGGCCGCTCCGAGGTGTTCGTCCGCCTGCTCCAGGTGAACCCGGCCGCCATCTACATGGACCTGATGCGCTTCGCGCTCATCGACGGCTACGGCTCCTCGAACCTCCCGCCGCACGTCTGGGCCATCGCCACCTTCTGGGCCGTGGTCCTGTTCACCGGCGGTTTCGTGTACTTCTGGCAGGCGGAGGAGAGGTACGGCCGTGGCTGAGCCCAGCACCGAGCAGAACCCGGTGGACCAGACCCCGGGGTCGCTGATCCCCACCGTCATCGCGGACGAACTGCACATCGTCTACCGCGTGCACGGCGCCAAGACCGGCAAGGGCAGCGCCACCTCGGCCCTCAGCCGCATAGTCAAGCGCGGCGAGGAGCGCGGGGTGCGCAAGGTGCACGCCGTCAGGGGCGTCTCCTTCGTCGCCTACCGGGGCGAGGCCGTCGGCCTGATCGGCTCCAACGGCTCCGGCAAGTCGACCCTGCTGCGCGCCATCGCCGGTCTGCTCCCGGCCGAGAGCGGCCGCGTCTACACGAACGGCCAGCCCTCGCTGCTGGGCGTCAACGCGGCCCTGATGAACGACCTCACCGGCGAGCGGAACGTCATCCTGGGCGGTCTCGCCATGGGCATGTCCCGCGAGCAGGTCAAGGAGCGCTACCAGCAGATCGTCGACTTCTCCGGGATCAACGAGAAGGGCGACTTCATCACCCTTCCCATGCGCACCTATTCCTCCGGAATGGCGGCCAGGCTGCGCTTCTCCATCGCCGCCGCCAAGGACCACGACGTCCTGATGATCGACGAGGCACTGGCCACCGGCGACCGCAAGTTCCAGGTCCGCTCCGAGGAACGCATCCGTGAACTGCGCAAGTCCGCGGGCACGGTGTTCCTGGTCAGCCACAACAACAAGTCGATCCGCGACACCTGCGACCGGGTGCTGTGGCTGGAACGCGGCGAGCTGCGGATGGACGGGCCGACCGACGAGGTCATCAAGGAGTACGAGAAGTTCACGGGCAAGTAGTCCACTCGCGTATGGGCGCAAAAGCCCGGAACGCTTCCCAGGGCCTCGCCGGAACTGCTCCGGCGGGGCCCCGCGTCTGCAAAGGAAACGTCAACTCGGCCCGGCCCAAGGAATCTTGACGCCAATCGGTGTGTTGTTGTGATGTGCAGGACACCCCGAGGAAGCTCGCTGCGTTGTACAACGTAAGCTGTACCGGTGCCGAATAGCGGCAAGTGGGGCGATAATGCGCGACACCCAAATACGGGTCACCGTGCGGACGACTGGGCGGCGTGTCCGAAATAGTGTGTATTGGGTCGGCAGTGTAGAACGGGAGATGTGACGGCAATGGCTACGGAAACTCCCCGGCTCACCGAAGCATGTGCCGTCCCCGCCCCGGGCAGTGAGCGGTGACGGGAAGCGGCACCGCCGCCACCGGTGATCCGGAGCGCGGCACACTCGACAAGGCCGCGGGCGAGAACTTCCCCGTGGCGCCTTTCTTCCTGCCCAGGGCCTGGCGCACCGACCTCATGGCGGTCTACGGATTCGCCCGCCTCGTCGACGACATCGGCGACGGCGACCTCGCCCCCGGCGGCGCCGACGCCAGGCTGCTCGGCGTGTCGCCCGAGGACGCGGAGGACCGCCTGCTCCTCCTCGACGCCTTCGAGGCCGATCTGCGCCGGGTCTTCGACGGCACCCCGCACCACCCCCTGCTGCGCCGCCTCCAGCCGACCGTCCGCCGGTGCGCGCTCACCCCGGAACCCTTCCTCGGCCTGATCGCGGCGAACCGCCAGGACCAGCTCGTCACGCGCTACGAGACCTACGACGATCTCCTTGCCTACTGTGAACTCTCCGCGAACCCGGTCGGCCGTCTCGTCCTCGGCGTCACCGGCACCGAGACCCCCGAGCGGGTCCGGCTCTCCGACGCGGTCTGCACCGCACTGCAGATCGTCGAACACCTTCAGGACGTGACCGAGGACCTCGGCCGCGACCGCATCTACCTGCCCGCCCAGGACATGAAGCGCTTTCACGTCCAGGAAGCGGATCTCGCCACGCCCTCCGCGGGCGCATCGGTGCGCGCACTGGTTGCATACGAAGCAGAACGCGCCCGCGATCTCCTGAATGAAGGCGCCCCCCTGGTGGGTAGCGTCCACGGCAGACTGAAGCTGCTGCTCGCGGGGTTCGTGGCGGGGGGACGGGCGGCGGTCAGAGCGATCGTCGCCGCCGAATACGACGTACTTCCCGGCCCGCCCAAGCCCGGCAAGATCCAGTTGCTGCGTGAGGTGGGCGTGACTCTGCGAGGAGAGGGGTGATCCGGACCGTGGAGTCTGCACCGCACATGTCCGCGCCGGTACTCGCCGCCTACAGCTACTGCGAGGCCGTCACCGGACAACAGGCGCGCAATTTCGCGTACGGCATCAGACTGTTGCCCACGCCCAAGCGCCGCGCCATGTCGGCGCTGTACGCCTTCTCGCGGCGTGTCGACGACATCGGCGACGGCACGCTGGCGACCGAGGTGAAGTCGGCGCGGCTGGAGGACACCCGGGCGCTGCTGACCCGGGTCCGCGAGGGCAAGGTCGAGGAGGACGACACCGACCCGGTCGCGGTCGCCCTGGCGCATGCCGCCGAGGCCTTCCCGATCCCGCTCGGCGGCCTGGACGAGCTGATCGACGGCGTCCTGATGGACGTCCAGGGCGAGACCTACGAGACCTGGGACGACCTGAAGGTCTACTGCCGCTGTGTCGCGGGCGCGATCGGGCGGCTCTCGCTCGGCGTGTTCGGCACGGAGGCGGGGGCGCGCGGCTCCGAACGCGCCTCGGAGTACGCCGACACGCTGGGGCTTGCGCTCCAGCTCACCAACATCCTGAGAGACGTCCGCGAGGACGCCGAGGGCGGCCGTACCTACCTGCCCGCCGACGACCTCGCGAAATTCGGCTGCTCGGCCGGGTTCAACGGGCCGACTCCGCCGGAGGGCTCCGACTTCGCGGGTCTCGTGCACTTCGAGGTGCGCCGGGCCCGCACCCTTTTCGCCGAGGGCTACCGGCTGCTCCCCATGCTCGACCGCCGCAGCGGCGCCTGTGTCGCCGCCATGGCCGGCATCTACCGCCGCCTCCTGGACCGCATCGAGCGCGAGCCGGAGGCCGTGCTGCGCGGCCGCGTCTCGCTGCCCGGCCGCGAGAAGGCCTACGTCGCCGTACGCGGCCTGTCCGGACTGGACACCCGTCACGTCACGCGCAGGACCCTCAGGAGGCGCACCTGATGGACAAAGTGGGCCAAGGTGATGTCACCGGAGAAATGCGGCACGCAACCCTCCGGTGTGAAGTCGCGTCCCTGACTGCAACGACCTGCCACGGTGGGCGCACAGGGGGGAGTGCACGATGAGCGACGGGACGCAGGGCGGCGACGGGCTGCCCTCGGATCCATCGACGGGCGGGGCCGGGCGCCATGCCGTCGTGGTCGGCGGCGGGCTGGCCGGCGTCACCACCGCGCTCGCGCTCGCCGATGCCGGAGTCCGTGTGACGTTGCTCGAAGGCCGTCCGCGCCTGGGCGGACTCGCCTTCTCCTTCCAGCGCGGCGACCTGACCGTCGACAACGGCCAGCACGTGTATCTGCGTTGTTGCACCGCCTACCGCTGGTTCCTCGACCGCATCGAGGGCTCGGCGCTGTCGCCGCTGCAGGATCGTCTCGACGTGCCCGTACTCGACGCGAACCGCCCCGAGGGACGCAGGCTCGGCAGACTGCGGCGCGATGCGCTGCCCGTGCCGCTGCATCTCGGGCGCAGCCTCGCGACCTACCCGCATCTCTCGCTCGCCGAGCGCGTCAAAGTCGGCCGTGCCGCTCTCGCGCTCAAAGCGCTCGACCTCAACGATCCGGCCCTGGACGCGCAGGACTTCGGCAGCTGGCTGGCCGCCCACGGTCAGTCGGCGCGTGCCGTCGAGGCACTGTGGGACCTGGTGGGGGTCGCCACCCTCAACGCGGTGGCCGGCGATTCCTCGCTGGCGCTGGCCGCGATGGTGTTCAAGACCGGTCTGCTCTCCGACCCGGGCGCGGCCGACATCGGCTGGGCCCATGTGCCGCTGGGCGAACTGCACGACCGGCTGGCCCGCAAGGCGCTCGACTCCGCGGGCGTGCGCACCGAAGTCCGTACACGCGTCACCTCCGTCTCCACTGAGGAGAACGGGCGTTGGACCGTCCAGGTTCCCGGCGAGAGCATCGAGGCCGACGCCGTCGTCCTCGCCGTACCCCAGCGCGAGGCCCACGATCTGCTGCCCGACGGGGCCCTCGACGCCCCTGAGCGGCTGCTCGCCATCGACACCGCGCCGATCCTCAACGTCCACGTCGTCTACGACCGCAAGGTGCTCGCCCGGCCCTTCTTCGCCGCGCTGGGCAGCCCCGTGCAGTGGGTGTTCGACCGGACCGACGCGTCCGGGCTGAAGGACGGCCAGTACCTGGCGCTGTCCCAGTCCGCCGCGCACGACGAGATCGACGAGACCGTCGCCGAACTGCGCGAGCGCTATCTCCCCGAACTGGAACGGCTGCTGCCCGGTGCGCGCGGCGCCGAGGTGAGGGACTTCTTCGTGACCAGGGAGCGCACGGCGACGTTCGCTCCCGCCCCCGGCGTCGGACGGCTGCGGCCCGGCGCCCGCACCAAGGCCCCCGGCCTGTACCTGGCCGGAGCGTGGACCGCCACAGGGTGGCCCGCGACCATGGAAAGTGCGGTCCGCAGTGGGGTGAGCGCCGCGGATGCCGCGCTCGCTGCCCTGGGCCGGCCCCGCCCCCATCGGCTCTTCGAGTTCGAGGAGGCGGCGTGATGCTCGACGAGCACGCGGCAGGCCCCCGCACCCCCGGTACCGCGACAAGAGGAGAGACTGTGCCCACTGTGCCCCCGGCCGAGACGGCCGCTGCGAGGACCGCGGTGGACGTGTCCGCGCTCCTGGAGCGCGGCCGGACCCTTGCCACACCGGTGCTGCGCGCAGCCGTTGACCGTCTGGCACCGCCCATGGACACCGTCTCCGCCTACCACTTCGGCTGGATCGACGCCGAGGGCAACCCGGCCGCCGGCGACGGCGGCAAGGCCGTGCGCCCCGCGCTCGCCGTGCTCTCCGCCGAGGTCACCGGTGCCGCGCCCGAGGTCGGCATCCCGGGTGCCGTCGCCGTCGAGCTGGTCCACAACTTCTCGCTGCTGCACGACGACCTGATGGACGGCGACGAACAGCGCCGGCACCGCGACACCGTGTGGAAGGTGCACGGCCCCGCGCAGGCCATCCTGGTCGGCGACGCCCTGTTCGCGCTCGCCAACGAGGTCCTGCTGGAGCTCGGCACCGTCGAGGCCGGCCGCGCCACCCGCCGCCTCACCACCGCGACCCGCGCCCTCATCGACGGCCAGGCGCAGGACATCTCCTACGAGCACCGCGACCGCGTCAGCGTCGAGGAGTGCCTGGAGATGGAGGGCAACAAGACCGGCGCCCTGCTCGCCTGCGCCTCCTCCATCGGGGCCGTGCTCGGCGGTGCGGACGACCGCACCGCGGACGTCCTGGAGAAGTACGGCCACCACCTCGGCCTGGCCTTCCAGGCCGTCGACGACCTCCTCGGCATCTGGGGCGACCCGGAGGCCACCGGGAAGCAGACCTGGAGCGATCTGCGCCAGCGCAAGAAGTCCCTGCCCGTGGTGGCGGCGCTCGCGGCGGGCGGACCCGCCTCCGAGCGGCTCGGCGAGATCCTCGCCGCCGACGCCAAGAGCAGCGACTTCGAGAACTTCTCCGAGGAGGAGTTCGCCGCCCGCGCCGCGCTCATCGAGGAGGCCGGCGGCCGCGAGTGGACCGCCGAAGAGGCACGCCGTCAGCACACCATCGCCATCGAGGTCCTGGACGCCATCGCCATGCCCGACCGGGTTCGGGCGCAGTTCACGGCGCTCGCCGACTTCGTCGTCGTACGAAAGAGATGATCACTATCGGTCGAATAGCCCTCGCGTAGTCGCCGGCCGGTGCTGCGGAGATACGAGTACCGGCCGACGGCGGACCCACAGCAGAGACATGCCACTGCACGAAGGGGAAGCCATGACAGCGACGACCGACGGAAGCACCGGGGCCATCCAGCCCCGTGTTGCCGCGGCCAGCGAAACCGACATCAACACCCCCGCGGCGGCCGGGGTGCACGACGCCGCCGCACTCGCCGTGCAACGCGCCACCGACTTCCTGCTCTCGCAGCAGGACCCCCAGGGTTGGTGGAAGGGCGACCTCGACACGAACGTCACGATGGACGCCGAGGATCTGTTGCTCCGTCAGTTCCTGGGCATCCGCGACGAGTCGACGACCCGGGCCGCCGCACTCTTCATCCGCGGCGAGCAGCGCGAGGACGGCACCTGGGCCAGCTTCTACGGCGGACCCGGCGAACTCTCCACCACCATCGAGGCGTACGTCGCCCTCCGGCTCGCCGGTGACGCGCCGGACGCCCCGCACATGGCGAAGGCCTCCGCGTGGGTCCGCGAGCGCGGCGGCATCGCCTCGGCCCGCGTCTTCACCCGCATCTGGCTCGCGCTGTTCGGCTGGTGGAAGTGGGACGACCTGCCCGAACTCCCGCCGGAACTCATCTACTTCCCCACCTGGGTACCCCTCAACATCTACGACTTCGGGTGCTGGGCCCGGCAGACCATCGTGCCGCTGACGGTGGTCTCCGCGAAGCGGCCGGTACGGCCCGCGCCCTTCCCCCTCGACGAACTCCACACCGACGCGAACGACCCGAACCCGGTCAAGCCCCTCGCCAAGGTGGCGAGTTGGGACGGCGCCTTCCAACGCCTCGACAAGGCACTGCACCTCTACCGCAAGGTCGCCCCGCGCAAGCTGCGCAAGTCCGCGATGAACACGGCGGCGCGCTGGATCATCGAGCGGCAGGAGAACGACGGCTGCTGGGGCGGCATCCAGCCGCCGGCCGTGTACTCGGTGATCGCCCTGCACCTGCTGGGCTACGACCTCGAACACCCCGTGATGCGCGCGGGACTTGAGTCGCTGGACCGGTTCGCGATCTGGCGCGAGGACGGGGCCCGGATGATCGAGGCATGCCAGTCCCCGGTGTGGGACACCTGCCTCGCGACCATCGCGCTCGCCGACGCGGGCGTGCCCGCCGACCACCCCCAACTGGTCAAGGCCGCCGACTGGATGCTCGGGGAGGAGATCGTCCGCCCCGGCGACTGGGCGGTCAAACGGCCCCAACTGCCGCCCGGCGGCTGGGCGTTCGAGTTCCACAACGACAACTACCCCGACATCGACGACACCGCCGAGGTCGTGCTCGCGCTGCGCCGGGTCAGACATCACGACCCGGAACGCCTCGACCGGGCCGTCGGACGCGGAGTCCGCTGGAACCTCGGAATGCAGTCCAAGAACGGCGGTTGGGGCGCCTTCGACGTCGACAACACCAGCCCCTTCCCCAACCGGCTCCCGTTCTGCGACTTCGGCGAGGTCATCGACCCGCCGTCGGCGGACGTCACCGCGCACGTCGTCGAGATGCTCGCCGTCGAGGGCCTCGCCCACGACCCGCGCACCCGGCGCGGCATCGAGTGGCTCCTCGCCGAACAGGAGCCGGACGGCTCGTGGTTCGGGCGCTGGGGCGTCAACTACGTCTACGGCACAGGGTCCGTGGTGCCCGCCCTCGCCGCGGCCGGGATCCCCGGCTCGCATCCGGCGATCCGGCGCGCGGTGACCTGGCTGGAGACCGTGCAGAACGACGACGGCGGCTGGGGCGAGGATCTGCGTTCCTACAAGTACGCCAAGGAGTGGAGCGGCCGGGGCGCCTCGACCGCCTCGCAGACGGCCTGGGCGCTGATGGCCCTGCTGGCGGCCGGGGAGCACGACTCCAAGGCCGTCGAGCGCGGCATCGAATGGCTCGCGGCCACCCAGCGGGAGGACGGCTCCTGGGACGAGCCCTACTTCACGGGGACCGGCTTCCCGTGGGACTTCTCCATCAACTACCACCTCTACCGGCAGGTCTTCCCGCTCACCGCGCTCGGGCGCTACGTCCACGGAGAACCGTTCACCCGGACCGTCTCCCCGGCCGTCTCCCCGACCAAGGGGGGCTGATGAGCACCCGGCCCGCCGCTCCGCCACTGTTGATCGCCTGCGCGCTCGGCATCGAGCACCTCGCCCTGCGCACCGGCGACCGCTCCGGCGCCGGCGGGCAGGTCACCGTCCTGCGGACGGGCATGGGGCCCGCGGCGGCCGAAACGGCCGTCACCCGGCGCCTCACCGACCCGGCGCTGTCCGAGGCCGCCGTACTGGCCACGGGCTTCTGCGCCGGACTAGCCCCCGGCATGCACCCCGGCGACCTGGTGGTCGCCGAGGAGACCCGGGACCCGCGCGGAACCGTTCCGTGCGTCGCCACCGAACTGCTCGTCAAGGAACTGGTGCGGGCCCTCCCCGGACGCACCGTCCACACCGGCCCCCTGACCGGCTCCGATCATGTCGTCCGCGGTCAGGAACGGTCGGATCTGCTCGCGACCGGCGCAATCGCGGTCGACATGGAGTCGGCGGCCACGCTGCTGAGCGCCGTGCGCACGGGCGCGCGCCCGGTTGCGGCCGTACGGGTGGTCGTGGACGCTCCTGAACATGAACTCGTCCGGATCGGCACGGTGCGCGGTGGAATATCGGCTTTCCGCGTTCTTCGTTCCGTTCTTCCCGCTTTTTTCGAATGGCACCGTTCTTTGCTGCTCCCTCGGAGGTGAGCCAGATGGCCATGCCGCTGCGCCAGACAATCAAGGTCGCTACATACTTGGCTGAACAAAAGCTCCGCAAGCGGGACAAGTTCCCCCTGATCGTGGAGCTGGAACCTCTCTTCGCGTGCAATCTGAAGTGCGAGGGCTGCGGCAAGATCCAGCACCCGGCGGGTGTGCTCAAGCAGCGCATGCCGGTCGCCCAGGCCGTCGGGGCGGTGCTCGAGTCCGGTGCGCCGATGGTGTCCATCGCGGGCGGCGAGCCCCTGATGCACCCTCAGATCGACGAGATCGTGCGGCAGTTGGTGGCGAAGAAGAAGTACGTCTTCCTCTGCACCAACGCCATGCTGCTGCGCAAGAAGCTCGACAAGTTCACGCCCTCCCCGTACTTCGCCTTCGCGGTGCACATCGACGGGCTGCGCGAGCGGCACGACGAGTCCGTCGCGAAGGAGGGTGTGTTCGACGAGGCCGTGGAGGCGATGAAGGAGGCCAAGAAGCGCGGCTTCCGGGTCACCACCAACTCGACCTTCTTCAACACGGACACCCCGCAGACCATCATCGAGGTCCTGAACTTCCTCAACGACGACATCAAGGTCGACGAGATGATGATCTCGCCCGCCTACGCCTACGAGAAGGCGCCCGACCAGGAGCACTTCCTGGGTGTCGCGCAGACCCACGAGCTGTTCAAGAAGGCCTTCGCGGGCGGCAACCGCCGCAAGTGGCGGCTCAACCACTCCCCGCTCTTCCTGGACTTCCTGGAGGGCAAGGTCGACTTCCCGTGCACGGCCTGGGCGATCCCGAACTACTCGCTCTTCGGCTGGCAGCGCCCCTGCTACCTGATGAGCGACGGGTACGTGCCCACGTACCGGGAGCTGATCGAGGAGACCGATTGGGACAAGTACGGCCGCGGCAAGGACCCGCGCTGCGCCAACTGCATGGCGCACTGCGGCTACGAGCCCACCGCCGTCCTCGCCACCATGGGCTCCCTCAAGGAGTCGCTGCGGGCCATGCGCGAGACCGTCGCCGGAAACCGCGACTGACGTCATGACCGCAGTGTCCCTGGGCGTCCCCGAGATGCCGGTCCGGCCGATCGCCGCGCGACGTGTGTCGCGGCAGATCCAGGTCGGGCCGGTGGCGGTCGGGGGCGGGGCCCCCGTGTCGGTCCAGTCGATGACCACGACCCGTACGTCGGACATCGGCGCCACCCTCCAGCAGATCGCCGAACTCACCGCGTCCGGCTGCCAGATCGTCCGCGTCGCCTGCCCCACGCAGGACGACGCGGACGCGCTGGCCACCATCGCGCGCAAGTCGCAGATCCCGGTGATCGCGGACATCCACTTCCAGCCCAAGTACGTCTTCGCCGCAATCGAGGCCGGGTGCGCGGCAGTTCGCGTGAACCCCGGCAACATCAAGCAGTTCGACGACAAGGTCAAGGAGATCGCGCGGGCCGCCAAGGACCACGGCACGCCGATCCGCATCGGGGTCAACGCCGGTTCCCTGGACCGGCGGTTGCTCCAGAAGTACGGCAAGGCGACGCCCGAGGCGCTCGTCGAGTCGGCCCTGTGGGAGGCCTCGCTCTTCGAGGAGCACGGCTTCAGTGACATCAAGATCTCCGTGAAGCACAACGACCCGGTGGTGATGGTCAACGCCTACCGGCTGCTGGCCGCGCAGAGCGACTACCCGTTGCACCTCGGGGTCACCGAGGCCGGGCCCGCCTTCCAGGGCACGATCAAGTCGGCGGTCGCCTTCGGGGCGCTGCTCAGCGAGGGCATCGGCGACACGATCCGGGTGTCGCTGTCCGCCCCGCCGGTGGAGGAGGTCAAGGTCGGCCTCCAGATCCTGGAGTCGCTGAACCTCAAGCCCCGCCGTCTCGAGATCGTGTCGTGCCCGTCCTGCGGGCGCGCCCAGGTGGACGTCTACAAGCTCGCCGACGAGGTCACGGCGGGTCTGGAAGGCATGGAGGTGCCGTTGCGCGTCGCGGTCATGGGCTGCGTCGTCAACGGACCCGGTGAGGCGCGGGAGGCGGACCTCGGCGTCGCCTCCGGCAACGGCAAGGGCCAGATCTTCGTCAAGGGCGAGGTCGTCAAGACCGTCCCCGAGTCGAAGATCGTGGAGACCCTCATCGAGGAGGCGATGAAGATCGCCGAGCAGATGGAGCAGGACGGCGTCGCGGCGGGGGAGCCGGCCGTCACCGTGAGCTGAACAGCACGGACCGAAGGGGGCCCGACGTGACGATTCTGGAGAGCATCCGTCAACCACGCGACCTGAAAGGGCTGTCCGAGGCGGAACTCGGCGAACTGTCCGAAGAGATAAGGGAGTTCCTGGTGCACGCGGTGGCCAGGACCGGCGGCCACCTCGGGCCCAACCTGGGCGTGGTGGAACTGACCATCGCGCTCCACCGGGTCTTCGAGTCACCGGTCGACCGCATCGTCTGGGACACCGGCCACCAGAGCTATGTGCACAAGCTCCTGACGGGCCGTCAGGACTTCTCCAAGCTGCGCGGCAAGGGCGGCCTGTCCGGCTACCCCTCGCGCGAGGAGTCCGAGCACGACATCGTCGAGAACAGCCACGCCTCCACCGCGCTCGGCTGGGCCGACGGACTCGCCAAGGCCCGCCAGGTGCAAGGGAAGAAGGGCCATGTCGTCGCGGTCATCGGCGACGGCGCCCTCACCGGCGGCATGGCCTGGGAGGCGCTGAACAACATCGCCGCCGCCAAGGACCGCCCGCTGATCATCGTCGTCAACGACAACGAGCGCTCCTACTCGCCCACGATCGGCGGCCTCGCCAACCACCTGGCGACCCTGCGCACGACCGACAGCTACGAGAAGGTTCTCGCCTGGGGCAAGGACGTCCTGCTGCGCACCCCGGTCGTCGGCAACACCGTCTACGAGTCGCTGCACGGCGCGAAGAAGGGCTTCAAGGACGCGTTCAACCCGCAGGGCATGTTCGAGGATCTGGGCCTCAAGTACGTCGGCCCGATCGACGGACACGACATCGGCGCCGTCGAGTCCGCGCTGCGCCGCGCGAAACGCTTCCACGGCCCGGTCCTGGTCCACTGCCTCACGGAGAAGGGGCGCGGCTACGAACCCGCCCTCGCCCACGAGGAGGACCACTTCCACACCGTCGGCGTGATGGACCCGCTCACCTGCGAGCCCCTCGTGCCCTCCAACGGCCCTTCCTGGACCAGTGTGTTCGGCGACGAGATCCTGCGCATCGGGGAGGAACGGGACGACGTCGTGGCCATCACGGCGGCCATGCTGCACCCGGTCGGCCTCGGCAAGTTCGCCGCGAGGTTCCCCGACCGGGTGTGGGATGTCGGCATCGCCGAGCAGCACGCGGCCGTGTCGGCGGCCGGGCTCGCGACCGGTGGACTGCATCCCGTCGTCGCCGTCTACGCCACCTTCCTCAACCGCGCCTTCGACCAACTCCTGATGGACGTGGCGCTGCACCGCTGCGGGGTGACGTTCGTCCTGGACCGCGCCGGGGTCACGGGAGTTGACGGAGCGTCACACAACGGCATGTGGGACATGTCCATCCTCCAAGTCGTGCCCGGCCTGCGGATCGCCGCTCCCCGTGACGCCGACCAACTCCGCGCCCAGCTGCGGGAAGCCGTCGCCGTGGACGACGCGCCGACCCTCGTCCGCTTCCCGAAGGAGTCGGTCGGACCGGAGATCTCCGCGATCGACCGCGTGGGCGGCCTCGACGTCCTGCACCGGGGCGCGGAGACACCCGAGGTGCTGCTCGTCGCCGTAGGAGTCATGGCGCCCGTCTGCCTCCAGGCCGCCGAACTCCTCGAAGCCCGGGGCATCAACTGCACGGTCGTGGACCCCCGTTGGGTCAAACCCGTCGACCCGGCGCTGCCCGGCCTCGCCGCCGAACACCGCCTCGTAGCCGTCGTGGAGGACAACAGCCGTGCCTCCGGGGTCGGCGCCGCCGTGGCGCTGGCCCTGGGAGACGCCGAAGTCGACGTCCCCGTACGGCGGTTCGGCATCCCGGAGCAGTTCCTCGCGCACGCCAAACGTGGCGAGGTGCTCGCCGACATCGGCCTCACACCCGTCGAGGTCGCCGGACGGATCAGCGCAAGCCTGGCGGTCAAGGACGCGACCGGCCACGCAGCCAAGGAGAAACCCGAATGACCAAGGAGTTCGACCTCACCGCGCTCTTGGCCGAGCGCGGAGCCGAGCGCTACGAGCTGCACAGCAAGTACCTCAACCACCAGCTCCCGCGCATGTTGCACACCATCGGCTTCGACAAGGTCTACGAGCGGGGCGAGGGCGCCTACTTCTGGGACGCGGACGGCAACGACTACCTGGACATGCTCGCCGGGTTCGGGGTGATGGGCCTCGGCCGCCACCACCCCGTCGTCCGCAAGGCGCTGCACGACGTCCTTGACGCCCAGCTCGCCGACCTCACCCGCTTCGACTGCCAGCCGCTGCCCGGCCTGCTCGCCGAGAAGCTCCTCACCCACAGCCCGCACCTGGACCGGGTCTTCTTCGGCAACAGCGGTACCGAGGCGGTCGAGACCGCGCTCAAGTTCGCCCGGTACGCCACCGGGAAGCCGCGCGTCCTGTACTGCGACCACGCCTTTCACGGTCTGACCACCGGCTCGCTCTCGGTCAACGGCGAGGACGGCTTCCGGGACGGCTTCGCCCCGCTGCTGCCCGACACCGCCGTACCGCTCGGTGATCTCGACGCCCTGGCACGGGAGTTGAAGAAGGGCGACGTCGCCGCCCTCGTCGTCGAACCGATCCAGGGCAAGGGCGTCCACGAGGCACCGCCCGGCTATCTGCGCTCGGCGCAGGAACTCCTGCGCCGGCACAAGGCGTTGCTCATCGCCGACGAGGTGCAGACCGGGCTCGGCCGCACCGGCGACTTCTACGCCTACCAACACGAGGACGGCGTGGAACCGGACTTGGTGTGCGTGGCCAAGGCGCTGTCCGGCGGCTATGTGCCGGTCGGCGCCACCCTCGGCAAGGACTGGATCTTCAAGAAGGTCTACTCGTCCATGGACCGCGTCCTGGTCCACTCGGCGAGCTTCGGGTCCAACGCCCAGGCCATGGCGGCCGGACTCGCGGTGCTGTCCGTCATGGAGAACGAGCAGATCGTCGCCAACGCCCGTGCCACCGGGGACCAGTTGAGGACCCGGCTCGCGGCGCTCGTCGACAAGTACGAGCTGCTCGCCGACGTACGCGGCCGGGGCCTGATGATCGGCATCGAGTTCGGGAAGCCCAAGTCGCTGAAGCTGCGCAGCCGTTGGACCATGCTGCAGGCCGCGCGCAAGGGCCTGTTCGCGCAGATGGTGGTCGTACCGCTGCTCCAGCGGCACCGCATCCTCACCCAGGTCTCCGGCGACCACCTGGAGGTCATCAAGCTGATCCCGCCGCTGATCGTCGGGGAGCGCGAGGTGGACCGGTTCGTCGAGGCCTTCACGGCCGTGATGGACGACGCGCACAGCGGCGGCGGGCTGATGTGGGACTTCAGCCGGACGCTCGTGAAGCAGGCGGTCGCCAACCGCTGAGCTGCGAGAACCGAGATTTTTGCCTCTGTGACAAGAAATTTGCCGCAGGGGCAAAAGTCCGGCTGAATGGAGGCATGAGCTCCTCCGAGACCGAGCCGGAACCCCCGGCCGGACCGGCCGACGACCTGCCGGCCACCGTCGCACCCCAGCTCCGCGCCCTGCGCCGCCGCGCCTCCCTCACCCTGGAGACCGCCGCCCGCTCGGCCGGACTCTCGCCCGCCCATCTCTCCCGCCTGGAGACCGGGCAGCGCCAGCCCTCGCTGCCGATGCTGCTCGCGCTCGCCCGCATCTACGGTACGACAGTCTCGGATCTGCTCGGCGAGACGGTCACCGACCGGGAAGCCGTCGTACGCGCCGCCGACATGGAACCGACCCGGGCGGGCGGCTGGACGTACTGGCAGGCCGGCGCCCCCGGCCGCGGGATGCAGTCGCTGCGCGTCCGCATCCCGCACGGCTCCCAGGGCGACATCGTGCGCGTGCACCCCGGCGAGGAATGGCTGTACGTCCTCACCGGGCGGCTGCGGCTGCGCCTCGGCGACACCGCGCACATCCTCGCGCCCGGCGACAGCGCGCACTTCGACTCGCTCACCCCGCACCGCCTCGCCGCCGCCGACGAGGACGGCGTCGAGGTGCTCTTCGTCCACACCCTGCTGCAGAGTCCCACGGCCACCCTGTGCCTGGGCCCGATCACCGGAGACACACCATGAGCGGCAACAACATCGAGGACAGGTTCCCCCGTGCCCTGTGGGTACGGCTGCTCATCTACATCGCCGTCGGCCACCTCTTCGCGGCCTTCATCTATCTGTTGTTCTCCGTGGGCGCCAAGTAGCGTACTGCGGGCGCGAGTTCAGAGAGTGGTCAGTCGAGCAGGCGCTCGCGCAGCCGCTCCCGGATCTCCGGGGTGATGCCGAGCCCCTGTTCCAGGTAGGCGTCCACGCTGCCCCAGGTCTCCTCGACGGTGTCGAAGGCCGCCGTCAGATACGCGGCGCGGGCGTCGAAGAGGGGGCTGAGGAGTTCCATCACCTCGGGGGAGTAGCCGGCGACGGAGGAGTTGCTGCGGCGGACCTGGTAGCGGCGGTGCTTCGCGTTCGACTCCAGGTAGTCGGCGACGATCGCCTCGCGCTCCACGCCGACGGCGAGCAGCGTCACGGCTATCGACAGGCCCGCGCGGTCCTTGCCCGCCGCGCAGTGCATCAGCGCGGGAACGCTGTCCTCGGCGAGTGAGTGGAGCACCTGGGAGTGCTCGGCGGTCCGCTCCTTGATGATCGTGCGGTACGAGGCGATCATGCGGTTGGCGCCCTTGTCGCCGCCGAGGATCTCGCGCAGTTGCTCTATCTCGCCGTCGCGGACCATCTTCCAGAACTCGGAGCCGTCCGCCGGGTCGCTCAGCGGCAGGTTCACGTTGCGCACGCCGGGCAGCTCGACGTCGGGGCCCTCCAGCTTCTGGTCCGACGCGTTGCGGAAGTCGAAGATCGTGTGCAGGCCCAATGAGTCGAGGAACGCGGCGTCCTCCTCGGTCGCGTGCGCGAGATGGCCGCTGCGGAACAGCACGCCGTACCGCACCCGCCGTCCGTCCACCGTCGGGAGCCCGCCGACGTCCCGGAAATTGCGCACTCCGGACAACTCCGGCTCGGTCGACGGAATCTGCTGCGTCACGAGGGCTCCTCCCACTCGGCCCGACGGCGCGGCTCACCGGCGGGCACCCTGTCGACGATACGACATGCGTACCGCGTCCCGGGATGCCCCAGAGGCGCTGACCTGGCTCTCTTCCGAGAGGTGTCAGGGCAGGATCGAGTCGACGTAACCCCCGTCGACCCGCAGCGCACCGCCCGTCGTCGCCGAGGCCTGGTCGGAGCTGAGGTAGACGACCATGTTGGCGATCTCCTCGGGCTCGATCAGCCGTTGCAGCAGGGACTGCGGCCGGTGCCTGCGCATGAACTCGCGCTGCGCCTCGTCCCACGGCAGCTCGCGGTCGACGAGTTCGTAGACGAAGTCCTCGACGCCGCCCGTGTGCGTGGGGCCCGCGATCACCGAGTTGACCGTCACGCCCGTGCCCGCCGCCTGCTTCGCGAAGCCGCGGCTCACGGCGAGGAGCGCGGTCTTGGACATGCCGTAGTGGATCATCTCGGCCGGGATGACGATCGCCGAGTCGCTGGCGATGTTCAGGATCCGGCCCCGGCCGCGTCCCGTCATGCCGGGCAGGTACATACGGATCAGCCGTACGGCGGCCAGCACGTTCACCTCGAAATAGCGGCGCCACTCCTCGTCGCTGATCTCCAGCGGGTCGGCGGCGCCGAACACACCGAGGTTGTTGACGAGGACGTCCACCTCCGGCAGCGCCTCCAGGACGCGGGCGGCGCCCTCCTCGGTCGTCACGTCGGCGGTCACGGGCACGAAGGCGCCGCTCGGCACCTCGGACGCCAGCCGTGCCACGCCCTCCGCGACTCGCTGTTCGTTGCGGCCGTTCACCCCCACCCGGGCGCCCGAGGGCGCGAGTCCGGCCGCGATCGCCGCGCCGATGCCCTGCGTCGAACCCGTCACCAGCGCGGTGCGTCCCGTCAGATCGATCTGCATGTGGAACCAGTCCCTCGGTGCGTCCGTCTGTCCGTCCTGCGTGCCGGTACGTCTGCCGTCAGCCTGGCGGCAGCACGACCGGCCCGCCACTTCGGCTGCTGCCCGCCCCGCTAGACGTGCATGTCGACGACCACCCAGGTCGCGTGGTCCATCCAGTGGGCGATGGCGGCCAGGTGCGCGGGGTGGTTGAAGTACCGCTGGAAGGCGGCGGTGTCGTCGAAGAGGCTGTTCAGGGCGAAGTCGTAGGAGACGGGCGTCTCGTCGAACGCGTGCCATCCCACTTCCCACTGCCGGATCTCGGGGATCTCGCGCTCCAGGTTCCGTACGAGCTCGAATCCCTCCACAACCTCCGGGGACTCGCGGGTGAGACCGTCGTTCAGCTTGAAGAAGACGAGGTTCCGGATCATTTCCGCTCCTGCCGTCGATGTCGCGTCTCGGTGGACGTGGACGTCTACGGGGCCTCCGGCGACTCGGTTCACCTGCCGGCGCGACGCGCCGACAAGCCCTTTCGGCGCAATCGGCCGCCGACGGCAGAATGGCGGCCATGCTCTTTCGACTGCTCGGCCGCCCGGAGTTGGTGAACGGCAACGGCGCGATCGCCCTGCCCGGCGCCGTCTCCCGGGCGATCGTGGGGCGGCTGCTGCTCGCCCACGGAGCCGTCGTGCGGCGGGACACGCTCATCGAGGAGCTGTGGCAGGAGCGCGGGGCGAAGGATCCGGTCAACGCGCTCCAGGTCCAGATGGCCAAACTGCGGTCGGCGCTCGCGGCCGGCGGCGAGGACACGCGGCTGCTGTTCGGGCACGGCGGGTACCGGATCGTCCTGGGTCCGGACGACGAGATCGACGCAACCGCTTTCGAGGCGGCGGTCCGGGCGGGCCGTGAGCATCTGGCGGCGGAGGAGTGGGAGAAGGCCGAGGTCGAGCTGCGGTCGGCGCTCGCGATGTGGCGGGGGCGCGCCCTGGACGGCCTGGAGGGACGGTTCTTCGAAGCCGAGCGGACCCGTCTCGAGGAGCTGCGGCTGGGCGCCCTGGAGGACGTGGCCACCGCCGGTCTCGCCCTCGGCCGGGCGCGGGAACTGGTCCCCGAACTGACGGCCCTGGTCTCCCTCGCACCGCTGCGCGAGCGGTCCTGGGCCCGCCTCATGCTCGCGCTGCACCGCTGCGGGCGGACCGCCGAGGCCCTCGAGATCTACGAGACGGGCCGGCTGCTGCTGCGGACCGAGCTCGGCGCCGTGCCCTCGTCGGAGCTGCGCTCCCTGCACACCGCGATGATCCGCCAGGACCCGGCTCTCCAAGGGCCCGCCGCCGCGTCCGGTTGTCCGTCCGCGCTGTCCTCCGTCCGTACGGACGTCCGGCCGGCGGTCGGCGAAGGCGGTCCGATCCGGCCGCTCGGCCCGTTCGTCGGCAGACACAGGGAACTCGGCGCGCTGCGGGAGGTCGTCGACCGCGAGCGGCTGGTGACCGTGCTGGGGCCGGGCGGTGTCGGCAAGACGCGGCTGGCACTGGAGGTGTGCGCGCTCCTGCAA
Source organism: Streptomyces sp. MBT53 (assembly GCF_016654115.1). Classification (GTDB taxonomy): domain Bacteria; phylum Actinomycetota; class Actinomycetes; order Streptomycetales; family Streptomycetaceae; genus Streptomyces. The sequence continues at coordinate 45,317 of NZ_JAEQAZ010000020.1, read as the reverse complement.
CCCTCCCGGGGCCATGTCTGGTGGGTCGACCTGGCCCCCGCCGACGACGCGAACGCGCTCGCCGTGGTCGCCGCCGCACTCGGCCTCTCCGACGCGTCCGTCCGGCCGGACCAGCCGCCGCACGACTATGTGCACCGGATCACCTCGTTCCTGACGGTTCGTCAGGCGGTGCTCGTGCTCGACAACTGCGAGCATCTCCTCGACGCCGTGGCCCCGCTCGTGGCGACACTGCTGGGCCGGTGCCCCGCGCTGACCGTGCTGGCCACCAGCCGGGCGCCGCTGGAGGTCCCGGCCGAGGTGATGTACCCGCTGGCACCCATGGCGGACGAGGAGGCCGCGGACCTGTTCGGTGCCCGCGCCGCCATGATCGACCCGTCCTTCGCCCCGGACGAGGCCGCGCTGCGCGACATCCGCTCCCTGTGCCGCAGACTCGACGGACTGCCGCTGGCGGTCGAACTCGCCGCCGCCCACGTCCGGTTGCTGTCCGTGCGGCAGATCGAGGCCCGCCTCGACAACCGCTTCGCCCTGCTCACCAAGGGGGACCGCACCGCACCGGCCAGACACCGCACCCTGCGCGCCGTCCTCGACTGGAGCTATGCCCTCCTCGACGGCACCGAGCAGCGGCTGTTCACGGAACTGGCCCTCTACGTCGGCGGCTGCTCCCTCGACATGGTGGAGTCCGCCGCCGCGCTGCACGGGGCCGACGGTGCCCAACTGCTGCACGTACTGGCGCGGTTGGTCGACAAGTCCCTCGTCGTCCCCTTCTCCACCCCGGACGGGACCCGGCTGCGGATGCTGGAGACGGTCCGCGAGTACGCCCTCGCCCGGCTCCGCGAGGAAGGCCGCGCGCCGGACGCCGAGGAACGGCTCATGGCCTGGGCCGCCCACTTCGTCCGCGACGGCAGCGCGGGCCTCTCGTCCCCCGCCCAGAAGGAGTGGACCCGCCGGCTCACCGAGGAGTCCGCCAACATCCGGGCGGCCTCCGACCTGATGACGGCCAGGTCCAGGGAGGCCGAGGCACTGCTGCTGGAAGCGCGACTGGGCTACTTCTGGTTCATCGGCGGCCGGGAGGAGGAGGGCATCGACCGCCTCCACCGCACCCTGCTCGCCTACGACGCCGCGGCGGGCCGGCGGACGGCAGAGCCCACCGAGGAGGACGAGTGGGCCCTCTTCTACACCATCGCCTGGCTCACCTGGCTCAACCATGTCGCCGGGCACCACACGGAAGCCGGTTCCTATGGGGAACGGCACACAGCGGTCTGGCAGCAGGCGAAGAACCCCGACCTCGTGGTCCTGGGCCGGTGCTACGACGCGCTGCACGCGATGCTCGACGGCCGCGACGATGTGGAGGAACGGTTCGCCTCGGCCGAGACCGCCGTGGCGCACACCGAGTTCCACTGGGACCGGGCGGTCCTGCAGACGAACTGGTCGACCTACTGCCTGCAGCGCGGGGACGTCGAGGGGGCCCGCCGCCACGGTCTGCTCGCCGTGGCGGCCTCCCGCGCGGCCGAGGACGACTTCCTCCGGGTCTTCTCCCTCACCCTGTGCGGAGACGCGGACGAGAGCGACGGCCTCCGCGACCGGGCCCGCGAGCAGTGGACCGAGGCGGCCCGCATCCTGCGCGCCGTCGGAGCGCGCACCCGTTGGGCCTACACCGTGCTCAGACTGGCCTGCCTGGACATCGCCGAGCGGGAGTTCGCCACCGCCGAGGGGCGGCTCGTCGACGTCCGCAGGCTCGCGGACGAACTCGGCGCGGACGACCTCCAGGCGGCCGTGGCCAACCTGCGCGGAGTGCTGGCCTTCCACGACGGCCGTTTCACGGACGCGGCGACGATCTTCGACGGGGTCTGGCACTGTCCGGCGGCACCGGCCGACCGCAGAGCGGTCTCCGCCGTAGGACTCGCGGTCCTGGCGGCCTTCGGCCCGCCCGGCTCCGCCGCCGACGCGCGGACCTGGACCGACCGGGCCCGCCGGACCCAGGGCGGACTGCTGGAGCCGCTGGCCCGGCACGCGGTGGGCGTCCTGCTGGAGAGGCTCGACACCCACCACCGCTCCGGGGGGAGCGGGCGGGGCGACCCGAACCAGGTCTGCGCCTGGCTCGCGGGCGGTCCCTCGGTGCTCGCCGCCTTCTGCTGACCGTCCTCGAACTTTCGTCAAGGCGGCACGCGCACGCCGTGAACCTCTTCGGAGTGTGCGCCGTAGCAGCCATCGGACGGCACCCGGTCGCGTCGGGGAGCCGTTTCCGTCTGCTTTCCGGGCGGCCGACGCTCCGACGAAAGGCACAGCAGCATGACCGAGTACCAGCGCCGGACCGTTGTCGGCGCAGCAGCCGTCACCGAACTGGCCGACCGGATCGGGGGATCCGTGTTCGTCCCCGGCGACGAGGGCTACGAGGCGGCGGTCGCGGGGTTCAACTTGCGCTCGCGGCAGCGGCCCCGCATGGTCGTCGCGGCCGGCGGCGCCGCCGATGTGCAGACCGCGGTCGCCTTCGCCGCCGCGCACGACCTGCCCGTCGGGGTGCTGGCCACCGGACACCAGCCGTTCCCGGACGAGGAGGATTTCCTGCTCGTCACGACGGGCGCGATGCGCACGGTCGACATCGATATCGAGCGCGGGGTGGCCCGAGTCGGCGCGGGCGCGCGCTGGTCGGACGTCGTGGGACCGGCCCAGGAGGAAGGGCTCGCACCGCTGAACGGGTCCAGCCCGGACGTGGGGGTCGTGGGCTTCACCCTCGGCGGCGGACTCAGCCCCTTCCTGGGCCGGTCCCACGGCTGGGCCGCCGACCACGTCGTGGCGATCGAGGTGGTCACGCCGGACGGCGTCCCGCGCCGGGTGTCGGCGGAGGCCGAACCGGACCTCTTCTGGGCCCTGCGCGGCGGACGCAGCAACTTCGGTGTCGTGACCGCACTGGAGATCGGGCTCTTCCCCGTGACCTCCTTCTACGGCGGCGGCATCTACTTCCCCGCCGAGGACGTCGAGGCCGTGCTCCGCGCCTTCCCCGAGGTGGTCCGCGCCGCACCCGACGCCTTCACCTGCTCGGTGGCGCTGCTGAACTTCCCGCCGGTCCCGCAGGTGCCCGAACCGCTGCGCGGCCGGTTCCTCGCCCACGTCCGGGTGACCCACCTGGGCACCGACGAGGACGCCGAGAAGCTCATCGCCCCCTTCCGGGCCATCGGTTCGGGGATCCTCGACACGATCGCCCGGCACCCCTACGGCTCGTACGCCCTCGTGCACACCGACCCGGCGGAACCCTTCCCGTACGAGGAACAGGGCGCCCTGCTGGCCGAGTTGCCGGCCGCCGCCGTCGACTCCCTGGTGGAGAGCGCCCAGATCGCCGCCTGGGGTCTCGTCACGGTCCTGGAGCTGAGGCATCTCGGCGGGGCGCTGTCGGCCCGACCCGCCGCGGCCGCTCCCGTCGCCGCGCGGGACGCGGTGTTCAACGTGTGGGGAGCGACGGTGGGCCCGCCGGAGGTCGTCGAGGCCGGCACGGCGATGCTGGGCGGGCTGGTCGAGCGGTTGCGCCCGTGGTCCACGGGTCTCACGTACACGAACTTCGCGGGCCGCGACGACCGGGCGGAGAACGTGTTCACCGACGCCGACCTGGCCCGGCTGCGCCGACTGAAGCGGCGGTACGACCCGCGGAACCTCTTCCGGGTGAACAACCACACCATCGCCCCGGAATAGACCGGGACCGAGGGACGGACGGCGTAGGCAGGCTGGAGACCGCGGTGACATGCGAGCAGGAGACAACCGAACTGGCCGCCTACGCCATGGCGGCCCTCGATCCCGGGGAGACCGTACGCGTCGGCCGCCATGTGCGGGCGTGCCCGGGCTGCGCGGGCGAGGTGGACGAGATCCGCACCGCGCTCGCCGCCGTCCGGCTGCTGCCCGACGAGGAGTTGCTGGGCGACTGGTCCGACCGGCTCTTCGAACTGCGGGAGGCGGCGGTCCGGGCCGCCCTGGCCGAGGTCCCGCCCGTACCCCGTCGTCAGTGAGCCGGCACGCGCGCGTGCCCGCTGTCCGTTTCCTTTCCCGCTCCTGTCCTCGGGGGCGCGGGCGGGGAAAGCGGACATCAAGCGGCCGGCAAGAGGTGCCTCCCAAGGTTTCCCCGTTCAGAGTTCAACGAATTGGTGCGCCGCGCAGGACCCACGGCGCACTGGGGGAACGTGGCAATGAGGCAACACAGCACAACGATCCGGGACATACGGCCGACCCGCCCCGACGGCGGGGCGCGTGACCGGGCCCGGGACGAGGCGTTCATCCGCGCCGTCTACGACAAGCACGGCGCGTATCTGCTGCGAGTGGCCACCGGACTGCTCCGGGGCGACGGCCACCAGGCCCAGGACCTGGTCCAGGAAGCGGTCCTGCGCGCCTGGCAGCACACCGACATCCTCGACCCGGGAGCCGAGGGCATCCGGCCCTGGCTCGTCACCGTGGTCCGCAACCTCGTCATCGACGGCTACCGCGCCCGCCAGGCCCGCCCACCGGAGACGGCCGACACCGCGCTGCGGGACCTGCCGGGACCGGAACACATGGACCCCGCGCTCACCAGGAAGATCGTCCGCGAGGCCCTGGCGGACCTGACGCTGCAGCATCGCGAGATCCTCGTCCACGTCGAGTTCCTCGACCAGTCGGTGGCCCGCACGGCGAGCATGCTGGGCATCCCGCCGGGCACGGTCAAGTCCCGAACACACCTGGCCCTCAAGGCACTTCGGGCCGCGCTGACGGAGCGGGGCTACACGCCGTAGGGGATGCCGGGCGGGTGCCTCGGGCGCGTGAACCGTTTCTGCGGCCCTCCTCGTATACCGCACGTGACGGGTCCGGCGACCGGCTCTTCCGCGCCGGCTCGGACGAGCACCTCACTTCCGTCGTGGAGGAACGAATGTCGAGCACCCCCGCAGCCCCGCCCACCGCCGAGCAGGTCGTCGACAGCATGGAGCGCATGCACGGCCTGTATCCGGGACACCGGCGCTCCGGCGCGCGGGGCGTCTGCTTCAAGGCGACGTTCACCCCGACCGGGGACGCGGCTGGCCTCACCACGGCGGCCCATCTCCAGGGCGCGCCGACCCCCGTCGTCGTACGGTTCTCCAACTCGGAGGGGAATCCGCGCTCACGCGACACCGTGCCGGTGGCCCGCGGGATGGCCGTACGCTTCCAGCTGCCCGACGGCGGCGACACCGACCTCGTCGCGATGACGGTGCCGCTGTTCGTCGCCTCCACCCCGGGGCAGTTCCTCGAACTGACCGAGGCGCTGCGGCCGGACCCCGCCACCGGGGTGCCCGACCTGAGCAGGGTGCAGGCCTACGTCGCGGCCCATCCGCATCTCGCCGGGGCCGTGACGCAGGTCCCACCTATACCGGTCGGCTACGGCACCGCCGCCTACTGGGCGATCCACGCGTTCGTCTGGACCGACGCGGCGGGCAACAGGCAGCCGGTGCGCTACCGCTGGGAGCCGGAGGCCGGCCGCGCGGAACTGACCGCCGAGGAGGCGGCCGGGCGCCCTGACCAGTACCTGACCGAGGAACTCCACCAGCGCCTAGGGCAGGGCCCGTTGGCGTTCACGCTCCAGGTCCAGCCGGCCGAGGAGGACGATCCGACGCACGACCCTGCCGTCGCCTGGCCGGAGCGGCGCAAGGAGATCACCGCCGGACGCCTGGAAATCGTCGCACCGGTCGACGACCAGGACTACTGGGCAGCGCAGCGGTTCGACCCCACCCGGGTCACCGCCGGAATAGAGCTCTCCGACGACCCGGTGCTCGCCTTCCGCGCCCGGGCGTACGCAGAGTCCTACCGCCGGCGCAGCCGGAATCGCTGAACAGGACGGAGAAGAGCGACGGGCACCGGATGTCTCCGGTGCCCGTCGCTCTTCGGAATACTGGGGAAGGCTATTGTCTCGCCCGCTCGCGTGCCTCATGTACCGATCTCCTCTCCTCGGAGGTGAGGAGATCCATGAGCCGCTCGTTGTTGACCCAGTCGTTCAGCAGGGCGTGGGAGCCTCCCAGGCTGAGCGAGTAGGCCCACATACTTCGCCCCCGTCGCGTCCCGTTCCATTCCGCCGCCCAGCGGAGCAGGTGATCGATGCGCTGCTCCGGCGTGAACCTCATGACCCGCATGCTCGTCATCTTTCCGTGGTTACGAGAAAGCCTTTTCATCTTCCGCTTGGTAAACGGGACGAGGAACGAGGAGGTTCACAGGCCGATCAGAATCCGGTGAGCGTCACCTTGCCGATGGTGGCGCCGGATTCGAGGATGCGGTGCGCCTCGCGCAGATGGGCGGCGTTGATCGTGCCGAGATCCCGGGTGGCCGTGGTCCGCAGGCTGCCCGCGTCCACCAGCCGGGCGATCTCGCCGAGGATGTGGTGCTGCGCCGCCAGATCCGGGGTCCGGTACAGGGAGCGGGTGAACATGAGCTCCCAGTGGAAGGAGATGCTCTTCGACTTCAGCAGACCGATCTCGACGGCACCGAAGTCGTCGATGGCGAGCAGGTCGCCGAACGGCTTGAGGATCTCGGCGTACGCGGCGAGGTTCCGGTCCGTGCCTGCGGTGCCGAAGATGTGGTTCACCCCATCGGGTGCTACCTCGGCCACCTGTGCGGGCAGGGGGTGATGGTGGTCGACCACATGTGTCACGCCCATACGGCGGGCGAACTCGACGGTTTCCGGGCGGGAGGCGGTGCCGATCACCGTCAGTCCGGTGAGAGCGCGGGCCAGCTGGGCCACCATGGCCCCGACCCCGCCCGCCGCCGCGGTCACCAGCAGTGTGCCGGTCTGTTCCGGACTCTGCCGCAGACCCAGGCGCTCGAACAGACCCTCCCAGGCGGTGAGCGAGGTCAGCGGCAGTGCCGCCGCGTCGGCGAAGGAGAGCGTGCTGGGCTTGCGGCCGACGATGCGCTCGTCGACGGCGTGGAAGCGGGAGTTGGTGCCCGGCCGGTCGATCGCGCCGGCGTAGAAGACCTCGTCGCCGACCGCGAACAGCTCCACCTCGTCGCCGACCGCGACGACCGTGCCGGCGGCGTCCCAGCCCAGCACCTTGGGCTCGCCGCCCGGGTCGTTGCCCTGCCGGACCTTGTAGTCCACCGGGTTGACCGCGATCGCCTCGACCTGGACCAGCAGATCGTGCGGACCTGGCTCGGGGACGGGCAGTTCGAGGTCCAGCAGGCTTTCGTCGTCGTCGACCGGCAGGCTCTTGAGGTAGCCGACCGCGGGCATCGTCTTCGGGGTCACGCTCATCATGGATCTCCTCGGTTCGTGCGGTGGCCGGTGAAGGGCCGCGGCCACGCTCCGAACGGTATCCACCGGGAGGTAGTAACCAGCAAGGGAGCCTACTTCCCATCGGGAAGTGTCCAGGTCAGATTAGGCGGCGTCGGGAAAACGGTCGATGTTCTGCTCCACCCAGGTGCGCAGATGGGCGAGCGGCGCGCAGGCGTCCAGGCCGAGCGGGGTCAGGCTGTACTCGACCCGGGGCGGCACCTCGGCGTAGATCCGGCGGTCGACCAGACCGTGGTCCTCCAGACGGCGCAGCGTCTGGGTGAGAACCTTGGGGCTCACGCCCTGGAGCCGGGAGCGCAGCGCGCCGAAGCGCTGCGGACCGTCCTCCAGAGCGCCGAGAGCGAGGGCGCTCCACTTGTTGGCCAGCAGGTCCAGCATGTCGCGGCAGGGGCAGGCGGCAAGATAGACGCTCTTGGGGTCGTCGCAGAGGCCCGATGTCTTCGTCATCCAGCGATGGTACCCAACGGGTACCAGCAACCCTTGCGGGTAACCGCCACCGTTTCCGTACGGTGGCCGACGTGCACGAAGGTCGAGACATGAACGATGACGGCATCCACTTCCGACTCCTCGGCCGTCTGGAACTCGCCGACGCGAGCGGTGCCGTCGCGCTGCCGGGTGCCGTCTCCCGCGCCGTCGTCGGCCGGCTCCTGCTGGCCGGGGGAGCGGTGGTGCACCGCGACACGCTCATCGACGAACTGTGGGAGGAGCGCGGCGCGAAGGACCCCGTCAACGCCCTCCAGGTCCAGATGACGAAACTGCGCGCGGCCCTCGCGGCGCACGGCGGGGACCGGCGCCTCCAATCCCGTTACGGCGGCTACCAGTTGGTGCTGGCTCCGGAGGACGAACTCGACACGGTCCGCTTCGAGGCGGCGGTCCAGGAGGGCCGCGAGCACCTGGCGGCGGGCGCGTACCGGGAGGCGGAAGACGTTCTGCGGCGGGGACTTGAGCTGTGGCGGGGCCGCGCCCTGGACGATCTGAAGGGCCGGGTCTTCGACGCCGAACGGCTGCGCCTCGAGGAACTGCGCGTGGACGCACGGGAGGACGCGGCCGCCGCCGGTCTCGAACTCGGCCGCGCCGCCGAACTGGTCCCCGAACTCACGGCACTTGTGGCCGGCGCACCCCTGCGCGAACGGTCCCGGGCCCGCCTCATGCTCGCCCTCCACCGCAGCGGGCGCCACGCCGAGGCCCTGGACGTCTACGAGGCGGGCCGCCGACTGCTCCGCTCCGAGCTGGGCGTCGATCCCTCCCCGGAACTGCGCTCCCTGTACGAGGAGTTGCTCACCCGCGACCGGTCTCCCGCGACGGCGGCCAGGGACGCCGTACGACTGGTCCCGGCATCCGCCGACTCCCGTCCGGCGCCCGGGCGGGGCGGGCCCGACCATCCCCTCGGCCCGTTCGTCGGCCGTGGGGCGGACCTCGACGGGTTGCGGGCGGCCCTGGAGCGGGAGCGGCTGGTGACCGTCGTAGGGCCCGGTGGTGTCGGCAAGACGCGGCTGGTGCTGGAGACTTGTGCGTCGATGGCGTCCTCGTACGACGCCGCGTGGTGGGTCGATCTGGCCGCGGTGGACGGCACGGGTGTCCTCCCTGCGATCGCCGCGGCCCTCGGGCTGTCGGACGCCTCGGTACGGCCGGACCAGCCGCCGCACGACTATGTGCACCGGCTCACCTCGTTCTTGACGGAGCGTCAGACCGTGCTCGTGCTCGACAACTGCGAGCACCTGCTCGACACGGTCGCCCCGCTCGTGGCGGTCCTGCTCGGCCGGTGCCCCGCGCTGACCGTCCTGGCCACCAGCAGGGCGCCGCTGGCCGTCGCGGGCGAGCGGCTGTTCCCGCTGGCGCCGATGTCCGACGGAGAGGCCGCCGAACTCTTCGGTGTCCGGGCCCTCATGATCGACCCGAATTTCAGCGCGGAGGGGCCGGAGCTGGACGCCGTCCGCTCGCTGTGCCGGGGACTCGACGGTCTGCCGCTCGCGGTCGAACTCGCCGCCGCGCACGTCCGGTTGCTGCCCGTGCGCGAGATCGAGCGCCGCCTCGACAACCGCTTCGCCCTGTTGTCCAAGGGGAAGCGGACCGCGCCCGCCCGGCACCGCACCCTGCGTGCCGTCCTCGACTGGAGTTACGCCCTCCTGGACGCCACCGAACAGCGGGTGCTGACCGAACTCGCCCTGTACGTGGGCGGTTGCTCCCTCGACACGGCGGAGACGGCGCTCTCCCTCCCCGGGGCGGACCGCCACGAGACCCTGCGAATACTGGCCCAACTGGTCGACAAATCCCTCCTGTTCACCGTCCCGACGCCCGAGGGGAGCCGACTGCGGATGCTGGAGACGGTCCGCGAGTACGCGCTGGACCGGCTCAGGGCCGAAGGACGGGAGGCCGAGGCGGAGGAACGCTTCATGGCGTGGGCCCTGCGCTTCGTGCACGACAGCGCGCCAGGCGGCCAAGGGGAGTGGATCAGTCGGCACACCGCGGAGTCCGCCAACGTCAGGGCGGCCTCCGACCTCCTGATGGCCCGGGCGAGAACATCCGAGGCCCTGGGCCTGGAAGCGGGACGGGCCTACTACTGGACCATCAGCGGCCGGGAGGAGGAGGGCATCGACCGACTCCGCCGCGGCCTGCGGGCCTATGACGTCGTGGAGCCCACCGAGGAGGACGAGTTGGCGCTCTTCCGCGCGCTCACCTGGCTCGTCTGGCTCAGTCACGTCGTCGGCCGGCACGCCGAGGCCGGCCTCTTCATCGACCAGTACCAGGTGACGTGCCGGCGCGCGAAGAACCCCGACGTCGCCGTCCTGGGAGCCTGCCACGAACCGTTCCACGCCATGCTCAGCGGACGCCACGCCGACGTGGAGGAACTCTTCGTACGGGCCGAGAACGGCATCGCGGGCACCGCCTTCCACTGGGACAGGGCGGTCCTGCAGACCAACTGGACGACGTACTGCCTCCAGCGCGGCGACATCGACGGCGCCCGCGCGCACGGCCGGACCGCCGTCGCGGCGGCGCGCGCAGCGGGCGACGACTACGCGCGGGCGTTCTCCCTCGTGCTCTGCGGCGACGCGGACGAGAGCGGCGGCTTCCGTGACCGGGCCCGCGAACACTGGTCCGAGGCGGTCCTCGCCCTGCGCTCCATCGGCGCGGGCGCCCTCCACGCCTACACCGCGCTGCGGATCGTGTGCCTGGACATCGGGGAGGGCGCGGTCGCGACGGCCGAGCACCGGCTCGCGGAGGTGGCGCGGCTCGCCGACGAACTGGGCGCGGACGACGTCCGCGCCGCCGCGGCCGTCCTGCGCGGAGCGCTCGCCTTCCACGGGGGCCGCTTCCCGGAGGCCCGGACGATCTTCGCCGGTGTCTGGGACAGCCCCACGGCACCGCTCGACCGCAGGGCGATGTCCGCCCTCGGCCTGATGGTCGTCGCGGCGTTCGGCCCGCCCAGCCCATCGGCGGCCGACGAGACCCGGCTGTGGAGGGACCGCGCCGCCAAGGCGCACGACCGGGTGCGCGAGCCACTGGCCCGCCGCGCGGTCGGCGCCCTCCTCGACACCCTGGACACCTGTTTCCGGTCCGGTCCGGCCGACGGGCACGGGGCGGACCGGGTGCGGGCCTGGCTCGTCGACAACCCCTCCGTGCTGGCCGGCTTCAGCGGAGTGCTGACCGGACCGGGCCGGCATCGCTGACCCGGACGCGTGACACGGGTTTCCACAGGTTATGAGTTCTCCACAGGCGTTGCCTCGCAGGTCCCGCACCATTGATGATGTTGGCGCTTGAGTGGACTTGTTCGAATCTGTGAGGGACTTGATGCTGGAGACCGCCGAGAACGGCCGTACGTGGGTGCTGTCCGGACCCACGAGCAGTTACGCCGTCCATCTCACCGAGCGCGACGAACTGCTCCATCTCCACTGGGGCCCTCGCATCGCGCTCGCCGACGCCGAGGAAATCGCCGCCCGCCCGCTCTCCAGCGGCGCCTCCTTCGAGGCCCCGCTCGACGGACACGAGGAGTACCCGGTCGAGGGCGGCCCCCGCTTCGTCCGCCCCGCCCTGTCGGTGCGCACCCCGGAGCGGCGCGGCACCGAGTGGACCTTCGACCGCTACGACACGGACGGCGACGAACTGCGGCTGCGCTTCCGCGACGCCGGACTGACGATCACCCTGCACTACCGGACGCGCGGCGACGTCGTGGAGCGCTGGACGGTCCTCGACAACGAGGGGACCGAGCCCCTGGAGCTGCTGCGCGCCGACTCCGCCACCTGGACACTGCCCGACCGGGAGGAGTGGCAGCTGTCGCACGTGCACGGCCGCTGGGCCGCCGAGTCACGGCTCGTACGCTCCCCCCTCACCTACGGTGAGAAGGTCATCGGCAGCCGCCGCGGCCACACCGGACACCAGTACCTCCCCTGGGTCGCGCTCGACACCGACGCGACCGAGGAACGCGGCGAGGTCTACGGCTGCGCCCTCGGCTGGTCGGGATCCTGGCGGATCGCCGTGGCCCAACTCCCGGACGCGCGCGTGCAGATCACCGGCGGCGCCGGGTACGACGAGTCCGGGCTGCTGAGCCTCGCGGCCGGGGAGTCCTTCACGACACCCCTCTTCGCGGCCCTGTGGAGCGACGCCGGCTTCGGCGGCGCCAGCCGCACCTGGCACGCCTACCAGCGGACGTACATCATCCCGGACGCGGACCAGGACCGGCCGGTGCTCTACAACTCCTGGGAGGCCACCCAGTTCGACATCTCCGAGGAGCAGCAGGAGGTGCTCGCCCAGCGTGCGGCGGCGGCCGGCGTCGAGCTGTTCGTGGTCGACGACGGCTGGTTCGGCGCCCGCACCAGCGACCGCGCCGGACTCGGCGACTGGACCCCCAACCCGGACCGCTTCCCCGCCGGCCTCAAGCCCCTTGCGGACCGCGTCCACTCACTGGGCATGCAGTTCGGCATCTGGGTCGAGCCCGAGATGATCAACCCGGACAGCGACCTGTACCGCGCCCACCCGGACTGGGTGCAGTACCAAGAGGGACGAAAGCGGACGGAGTTCCGCAATCAGCTCGTCCTCAACCTGGCCCGCGAGGACGTTCAGGAGTACCTCTGGGAGCAGCTCGACGGACTCCTCTCCAGCGCCCCGATCGACTATGTGAAGTGGGACTTCAACCGCTGCTTCACCGACGCGGGCTGGCCCGGCGACGCCTATCCGCAGCGCCTCTGGGTCGACCATGTGCGCGCCCTGTACGCCCTCTTGGACCGGCTGCGGGAGGCCCACCCCGGTGTGGCCTTCGAGTCCTGCTCGGGCGGCGGCGGCCGGATCGACCTCGGCATCCTCAGCCGTACGGACCAGGTGTGGACCTCGGACAACACCGACCCGCTCGACCGGCTCGCCATCCAGCACGGCTTCAGCCAGATCCATCCCGCGCGCGTGATGGCCGCCTGGGTCACCGACAGCCCCAACACCCAGCTCAACGACCGGGTCAGCAGCCTGCGCTTCCGGTTCGTGAGCGCCATGGCCGGGGTGCTCGGCGTCGGCGGCGACCTCTCCGAGTGGACCGGGGAGGAGCTCGCCGAGGCCCGCGAGTGGATCGCCCTCTACAAGGAGATCCGGCCGCTCGTGCAGCGCGGCGACCTTTACCGGCTGCGCCCGCCGACCGGCGGACTGAGCGCCGTCCAGTACACGCGCGGCGACGAGAGCGTCGTCCTCGCCCTGCTCCAGGCACAGCACTACGGCGAGCCGGTCCCGGCGCTCCGGCTGCGCGGGCTCGACCCGACGGCGTCGTACGAATGCCTCGAAACGGGCGAAGTCCACCGGGGTGCCGTGCTGTTGCACCACGGGCTGCGGACCGGGCTGCGCGGTGACCTCGATGCGACGGTTCTCCGGCTGCGTCGCATCTGAGCCTTCTGCCCGAATTGCAGCCTTCGTTACAACTCGCTCTGGATTAAGGGAACCTGAGGGGTTGTACGTGAGCAGCGTCATATCCGTGACCGTACGTCGCTCGTCATGTTCACGTAATTGACGTGCTTTTCCAGGGGAATTGAGGTCGAAGTCCTGTGGGAATTCACGGAGGGTGACTGTGAATTCCCACAGGAAGTCACAAGAAACCCAAAACCGTGGAACCTCCTGCTTGTCCCTTTGCGTCTTCCTCGCTTACGTTCGCCACCAATCCGGACGGACGCCCAATCCTGCCGCCGACCGGACTCCGCACACACCCACCCGTATGCGGCAGGAGCGGGGGACCCACAGGTAGGACGCCTGTTCCGGTCTCCGGAACGGGCTTGGGGTAAAGCCGCGACCAGTGCGCGGCCGGGCATCTCCAGCCCGCACCCGACAGCTCACCCCGCAGGCGCCGGAGAGGAATTCGTCATGCCCGCGAAGGGTAAGCACCGCCGTCCCAAGTCCCAGCGCCTCAGCCGCTCGATAGCCGTAGCCGTAGCCGGAACCGGCGGCGCCGCGCTCGCCCTTCCGCTCATGGGGGCCACCGGCGCCCATGCGGCCCCTTCGACTTCCGCTCCGGAAAAGGCCGTTCAGTCGGTTCCGGCCGCCGAGAAAACGGTGACGGAGAAGGCGGCGATCGCCAAGACCGAGGGCGTGAAGACGTATTCGGTGAAGGCGGGCGACTGGCTCGCGAAGATCGCCGAGGACCAGGACGTCACCGGCGGCTGGAAGAAGATCTACCAGGACAACCGCGAGGCCATTGGCGCCGACCCGTCGCTGATCCACCCGGGCCTGAAGCTCTCGCTCGGCGAGAAGGCCACGACCAGCACGACGAGCACGACCAAGTCGTCCGGTTCGTCGACCGGTTCGTCCTCTTCGTCGTCTTCCTCCTCCTCGTCGAAGAAGTCGACCGCCACCCAGAGCGCCGACACCACCAGCACCTCCAGCGGCTACACCCTCCCCGTGACCGGCGGCACCATCGGCACCGGCTACCACGTCGCGGGCAGCATGTGGTCCAGCGGCTATCACACCGGCGTCGACTTCGTCGTCCCGACCGGCACCACCGTCAAGGCGGTCGCCGCGGGCACGGTCGTCTCGGCGGCCTACGACGGGGCCTACGGCAACGAGGTAGTCATCCGGCACGCGGACGGCGAGTACTCGCAGTACGCCCACATGTCGCAGCTGTCCGTCTCGGCCGGCCAGACCGTCACCGAGGGCCAGCAGATCGGCCTCTCCGGCGCGACCGGCAACGTCACCGGCCCGCACCTGCACTTCGAGATCCGGACCACTCCGTACTACGGCTCGGACGTGGACCCGGTCGCCTACCTCCGCTCGCACGGCGTCACCGTCGGCTGACTCCGGAGCCCGGCGCAGGGCAGTTCCCGACGTCAACACCCCTGGCCAGGGGGGTATTCCGACTTTGGGCAACCCTTTACGAGTGGCTTATCTCACCGCCCGTCAACCCCAAAATACGATCGCGTAGGTCACAGTCCAGGGTGAACTATGGTTGCCGTGGCTAACGATTCGAAGAGTGACAACAGATCAGTGATCGGGTCGTACGTGGCGGTGGGGGACAGCTTCACCGAGGGCGTCGGCGACCCTGGGCCCGACGGGGCGATGGTCGGCTGGGCCGACCGGTTCGCGGTACTGCTCGCGGACCGGCGGCCCGAGGGCGACTTCGAGTACACCAACCTCGCGGTGCGCGGGAAACTGCTCGACCAGATCGTGGCCGACCAGCTCACCCGGGCCAAGGAGATCGGCCCGGACCTGGTCTCCTTCTGCGCGGGCGGCAACGACATCATCCGTCCCGGCACCGACCCCGACGAGGTCGCCGAGCGCTTCGAACGCGCGGTCGCCGACCTCACCTCCGCCGTCGGCTCCGTCCTGGTGACGACCGGCTTCGACACCCGCAACGTGCCCGTGCTCAAGCATCTGCGCGGCAAGATCGCCACCTACAACGGACATGTGCGGGCCATCGCCGACCGCTACGGCTGCCCCGTGCTCGACCTGTGGTCCCTCAAGACGGTCCAGGACCGGCGGGCCTGGGACGGCGACCGGCTCCACCTCTCTCCCGAGGGCCACACGCGCGTGGCGCTCCGCGCCGGCCAGGTCCTCGGCATCGAGGTCCCGGCCGACCCGGACCAGCCCTGGCCGCCCCTGCCCCCGCGCGGCACGCTCGACATCCGCCGCGACGACGTGCACTGGGCGCGCGAGTACCTGGTGCCCTGGATCGGCCGCCGACTGCGCGGCGAGTCCTCCGGCGACCACGTGGAGGCCAAGGGCGCGCTGTCGCCCGACGACATCAAGATGCGGATCGATTGGGTGGCCTGACGGGGCGGGAGGCCCAGGGAGTGCCGGCGGACGTGGCCGGTGAGGTGGCCGCGCGGGAGTGGTGAACGGCGGACGGACCCGTGGGTCCGCGCGCGGCCGCCCTGCCGGACGAGGGGATCCGGCCCTCGCCGCGATGTCCGCACGCGCGCGTGGCCGCCCTGTCGCCCCGACTGGCCGCCGTGCCCGCCGTGCTCTCCTCGCCGTCCACGAACGGGACCGCGCGTCTGCGGAGGGCCGACTCAGGACGCGGTCAACGCAGCCCGCTCCAGGCCGAGTTCCCGCGCGAGCGCCTCGTCGACCCACTCCAGGGCCCGCGTCCGCGACACCGCGCCCCCGTACGCCGTCATCTGTACGGCCAGGCCGTCCAGGAGGGCCGTGAGGCGCAGGGCCGCCGCGTTCGGGTCCGCGCAGTGGAACTCGCCCGCGATCACTCCCTCGGCGACGACCTCCGCGAGCGCCCGCTTCCACTGCCGGTCGAGATCGCGCGTCACCTCCAGCAGCGCGGGCTCGCGCAGCGCCGCCGCCCAGCCCTCGATCCACAGCCGCCAGCCCTTGGCCTGCCCGGTCGGCGCGTACCAGCGCACCGCCGCCCGCAGCCGGCGCAGCGCGGTCGTACGGCGGCCGAGCAGCTTGCGCAGATGCGCGAGATCGTCCTCGGCGGCATACGTGAACGCGGCGGCGACCAGCTTCTCCTTGGTCGAGAAGTGATAGAGCACCAGCGCGTTGCTCACCCCGAGCGCCGAGGCCACGTCGGCGATCCTGACCGCCGCCACGCCCCGCGCCTCGATCTGCTCCACGGCGGCCCGCAGCAACTCCGCCCGCCGCTCCGCCACGCCCAACCGCACTCTCGCCACGACGTCACCCTATTCCGTGACCCGCGAAGGCGTTGCCCCGTACCTCACCGGTACCAGCCGAACCGCTCCGCGATGACCGGCAGCCGGTCGGCGACGATGGCGTGCGCGGCGGCGCGCGGTGTCGTCCCGTCGGCCTCCGCGCGGGCCAGCATCAGCTCGATCAGGGCGCGCATCGAACGCCGGGTGTGCGCGAACGCCTCGTCCGCGTCCGCACCGATGTCGCCGAACAGGGTCCACCACCACCAGGCGTTCGTCCCCGAGTTCACGACCACGTCCGGCAGTACGACGACACCGCGCGCGGAGAGCAGCTCCTCCGCCTCCGGCAGCACCGGCATGTTGACCGCCTCGACGATCCAGCGCGCGGTGATCGCCCCCTGGTTCGTGGTGTCGACGGCGTACGACACGGCCGCCGGAACCAGCACCTCCGCCTCGACGGACAGCCAGTCCCCGCCCGGGAGTTCGCGGTCGCCGGGGCGCAGTGCGGACCGGTCCACGGTGCCGTACGCGTCCCGCGCCGCGAGCAGCGCGTCCACGTCGAGCCCGGCCGGGTTCACGATCGTGCCCTTGACGTCGGCGACGGCGACGATCGTCAGCCCCGCGCGCGCGAGGAACCGTGCCGTGGCCCCGCCCATGGTGCCCAGCCCCTGCACGGCGACCCGCGTCCCCGCGTACGGCACGCCCGCCCGGTCCAGCGCCGCTAGCACCGACTCGGCGACCCCGCAGCCGCCGACCAGCTCGTCGAGACCGATCCCGTCCACCTCGACCGCGAACGCGTCCGCGAGCCGCCGCCGCGCCGCGGCCTCGTCGTCGAGCAGCGGATACACGGCCTGGATCGACGACACCAGCCCCGCCTCCGCCCCGGCCCGGTCCACCAGGTCCTGAGTGAGCCCGAGGTCCTCACCCGTCGTCCAGAAACTCTCGACGTACGGCCGCATGGCCCGCAGATAGCGCACGAGGAGGCCGTACGACACCGGGTCCTGGGGGTCGCAGTCGATGCCGCCCTTGGCGCCGCCCAGCGGGATGTAGCGCCCCGCCGGGTCGTAGTGCAGCGCCTCCTTCATGGTCATGCCGCGGGCGAGCCCGGCCACCTCGTCGAGGGTGCAGCCCGGCCGCATCCGCAGTCCGCCGCTGGACACCCCGCGCACCAGGCGGTCGACGACCAGGAAGCCCTGGCGGCCGGTGACGTGGTCGGTCCAGGTGAGCGACATCAGGGGGGCGGTCATACGGACTCCTCGCGGCGACGGCCGACAGGGCAGGTGCGGAAGCGCGTACCGGACGGCGGGTACTGAACGGCGAGTCAGTATCGGAAGTAGGGTCGGGTCCTGTCAACGGAAGATCGAATTCCAGTCCGTGGTGTCAACCCCGGGCACGGAACTTTGGTCTTTCCTTGGAATGACGGCCCCGTGACGCCCATGCACCGGCGTTGTCACAGGGGTCGACCATAATGGAAAGCCTGACCGACTCCACCTGGAGGCATCGTGACCGGAATCCGTACCCTGAGCTCCGGGCTCCGCGCGCTGCAGCCCGCGGCCTTCGGCGCGGACCCGAGCGGCGAGCGCCTGGCGCGCATCCGCAGATCGCCCCACTTCAAGGACGGGGTCTTCCAGAACCCCGGGGGCAACACGAACGTCCGCCCGTCCGGCGGCACGATGCGCGAGATGGGCAAGGCCTACCTGGACAAGGAGGCGCGCGTCCGCCGTGCCCCCGACGGCACGCTGCCGGTGCACGCCACCACCCTCGCCGACCTGGCCAAACCCGCCGCCACCGGGCTGCGCCTGACCTGGATGGGCCACTCCAGCGTGCTCGCGGAGATCGACGGCCACCGGGTCCTCTTCGACCCGGTCTGGGGCGAGCGCTGCTCCCCCTTCCCGTTCGCCGGCCCCAAGCGGCTGCACCCGGTGCCCCTGCCGCTCGCCGCCCTCGGTCCCGTCGACGTCGTGGTCATCTCGCACGACCACTACGATCACCTGGACATGCCCTCGATCAAGGCGTTGGCCGACACGGACACCCTGTTCGCCGTGCCGCTGGGCGTCGGCGCCCACCTGGAGCACTGGGGTGTCTCCCCGGACCGGCTGCGCGAGCTGGACTGGAACGAGGAGACCAAGGTCGGCGGCCTCACCCTCACCGCGACCCCGGCCCGCCACTTCTGCGGCCGGGGCCTGCGCAACACCCAGCACACCCTGTGGGCCTCCTGGGTCGTCGTCGGTGACGAGCACCGGATCTACCACAGCGGCGACACCGGCTACTTCGAGGGCTTCAAGGACATCGGTGCCGCGCACGGCCCGTTCGACGCCACGATGATCCAGATCGGCGCCTACAGCGAGTTCTGGCCCGACATCCACATGACACCCGAGGAGGGCATGCGCGCCCACCTCGACCTCCAGGGCGGGCAGGCGCACGGGGTGCTGCTGCCCATCCACTGGGCCACGTTCAATCTGGCGCTGCACGCATGGGCCGAGCCCGGCGAGTGGACCGCGGACGCGGCACAAGCGGCGGGCCAGGCGGTGGCCACCCCGAGGCCGGGCGAGCCCTTCGAACCGGGCGCCGAACTGACGACGGACCGTTGGTGGGGTCCTTTCGGAGGCACACTCGCGCGTCCCTGGCGGGGCGCCGAACCGGTGGGGGCGGAGTCGGGCGCGGGGTCCGAACCGGAGCCGAAGGCGGCGGCCACCCAGGCGGAACTCGACCTGGCGAACGAGCGCTGACACGGGCGACAGTCCCCTCGACGGCGCCGATGGCGTCGACGGCCGGATCCGCCGTGTCGTCGAAGGGGACGTCTCACCGCAGGGCGCGGAGCCGCCGTACACCTGTGTAGGTCCCCGTGGTGAGCGCGAGCATCAGCACGGGGAGCCCCAGGAAGATCACCGGGTTCACCCAGTCCGGCACCAGCTCGGTGCCCACGCCGCCCGACGTGACGCACTGCGAACTGACCGGCAGCGTCATCCGCGTCACGACGTGATCGCCCGCCGCACCCATCGCCGCACACATCTGGTCCGGGTCCAGGACGTAGAACCCCGACATGGCGCCCCACGCGTACGCACCGAGCGTCGCCGAGCCGGCCAGTATCGCCACCAGCGCACAGGTCCCGACGCTCGGCAGCCGCCACCATCCGCTGACCGGCAGCCGATGGCAGGCCCGCCAGGCGAGTCCCACGGCCGCGGCCACGCACACGAACGGTGTCACGAACGGCGAGAGCGCCAGGATCAGAAACAGAAGAGACGCCACTCCTGTCCGGACACCACCCGGACAGGATCGGTTCCGCACGCTCAGCGGACGCCCTCCGGCGGACACTGCCAGTGACGTGCCGGGGTTGCGGCGGACGGTGGGACGGATCACCCGAAATCACTCCGCCGACCCGGACGCGGGGGCCCCGAGCACGCGGACGGCGGAGCCTGGCGGCATCGAACTCCCCGGCCCTCGACGCCCGTTCGTGACCGGTTCCGATCAGGGGCGATCGATTCTTTGTCCTTCTTCGGCATACGGCCGCCGGGGTTATCGGTCTGTCGTGCGAAGCCTCATACCAGAGCGGGACGCTCCCCGGGGGACTTTGTCAACTGCCCACCGCACCTGATGCGTTGACGACTACTGTGAGTGTCCGCCGGGCGACGCGGGGCCGATTTTTTCGGCTCTCCCGACCGGCACCGCGATGGCGTATGCCCGAATCGCGCACCCCGCGCGAGCAAACAGGTCCGACGCACCAGTACGAGGACGCCGATGTCTCAACTCCGTGCACCGGCCGCACGCGCAGACCGCCGTGAGGGCGGCCGGCACGGGCGACCGGCCGCCCGCCCCGTGCCCGCACTGCCCGAGACGCACATACGATCCCAGCTCCTGCGCCTCGCCGTGCTCCCGCCCGTCGCGGTCGCGCTGAGCGCCAGCGCGGCCGTCCTGTTCACCGTCCGCTCCACCGGAGCACGCACCAGCCTCACCCTCTGGGGCGTCCTCGCCGGAGCCACGTCGGTGACGTTCGCGGGCATTCTGATCGCCGCCGTGGCCGCCGGTCGCGCCGCCGGTTCCGTCAGCGACCGCATCGGCTCCCTGCGCCGCGACAGCGCGCGCGGCGAGGCCGATCTGCGCGACCTGGTCGAAGCGCTGCGCCGCGGCGAGGGCCCGCCCCAGCGCAAACCGCGCGGCCGGCCGCCGGGGGACGCCGACGACTTCGACCTGCTCGCCGCCGACCTGGCACGCGCCCACGACGGCGCCGTCACCGCCGTCGTGTCCGCCTCCCAGCTCTCCAGCCAGGCCGGCAGCGAACAGAAGGTCGAGGTCTTCGTCAACCTCGCCCGGCGCCTGCAGTCCCTCGTGCACCGCGAGATCTCCATCCTCGACGAACTGGAGAACGAGATCGAGGACCCCGACCTGCTCAAGGGCCTCTTCCACGTCGACCACCTCGCCACCCGCATCCGCCGCCACGCCGAGAACCTCGCCGTCCTCGGCGGCGCCGTCTCCCGCAGACAGTGGAGCAACCCGGTCTCCATGACCGAGGTGCTGCGTTCCGCCATCGCCGAGGTCGAGCAGTACTCCCGCGTCAAACTCGTGCCGCCCATCGACGGCACCCTGCGCGGCCACGCCGTCGCCGACGTGATCCACCTGCTGGCCGAACTCGTCGAGAACGCCACAGTGTTCTCCGCCCCGCACACCCAAGTCCTGCTCCGCGCCAACCTCGTGACCTCGGGACTGGCCGTCGAGGTCGAGGACCGCGGACTCGGCATGCCCGTCGGCGAACAGAGCCGGATGAACGCCCTGCTCACCGACCCCGACCAGGTCAACGTCGCCAGCCTGCTGGCCGACGGCCGCATCGGCCTGTTCGTGGTCTCCCAACTCGCCCGCCGCCACGGCATCCACGTTCGCCTCCAGACCAACATCTACGGCGGCGTACAGGCCGTACTCGTCGTGCCACAGGCCTTGTTGGGTACGGCGCCGGGTGCTCCCGGAGCCGTAGGCCGACCGGAGGACACGATGGGCGGGGGGCGACCGCTTCTGCCTCCGCAGCAGTCCCCGCAGGGCGGATCACAAGGCGGGACGCAGGGCGGGACGCAGGATCGGGCGGGAGGGGTCCAGGGAGGTGCCGAAAGTGGTGCCGAAGGTGGTAGGCGGACCGCCGGCCGGCGCGGTGCGCCCGCGGCGACACCTGCCGCGCCCGGGCGGCACCAGCGTGAGTCCGGGGCACCGGGACGGCATCAACGACGGGACTCCGCACCGCCCGTCGCGCCGGTGCCGAACGGCGGCGGACCGGTACCGCTGCCCGTGCGCGGCGCCCACGCGGAACGGGCCAACCCTGCGGAGGCCGTCCCCGGCATCCGGCCCGACGACCGGCCCACCGTGGCGGCGAACGCGACCACACCGCCCGTCCCGCGAGGCGGCGCGGTACGCGGCACCATGGGCAAGCCGCCCCAACTGCCCCGGCGCCGCGCCCAGGAACACATCGCACCCCAACTCCGCGACGGCCCCGCACCCCGCCAGGACTCCGAGCACCCCGTCGGCCACGACCCGGACCTGATGGCGGCCTTCCAACGCGGGATCGGCCTCGCGGAGGCACAACAGCACATGGAAGCAACGGAGTTGGTGGAGGGGACCGACATGGCGTCACCTCATGTGGAGGTGCCGCACGCGGAGGCACCTCACGTGGACCTCGGGCACGTGGACCTCGGGCACGTGGACCTCGGGCACGTGGAGGTCCCGCACGTGGAGGTCCCGCACATGGACGTCCGGCGCGTGGAGGTGCCGCATGCGGAGCTGCCACACATGGACGGGTCACACATGGACACGGCGCACATGGAGTCGGCCCACACGGAGGCAGGCCACACGGAGTTCCCGCACACGAACGGGGTGCATGCGAACGGAGTGCACACGAACGGAGTGCACACGAACGGCGTGCACACGGGCGGGGTGTATATGAGCCAGCCTCACATGGGCTCCGACCACATGGGCTCCGACCACACGGGCCCCGCCCACGCAGGTTCCGACACCAGCGCGGGCACCGGCACAGGCGCCAGCACCAGTGCGGGCACCGACGCAGGCACCGGCACCAGCTCAGCCCTCTCCGCCGCAGGCACCGGCACGGACCACTTCTTCCTCGCCCCCCACATGGACGCGGCCCCCATAGCCGAAGCCCACGTGCATACGCCCGGTCACGACCTCACCGCCCGGCACGACGGGAGCGCATCAGCCGGATGACCACGCACGCCCCCACCCTCACCCCCACCCGCGCTCCCGCAGACCTTCGTACCCCAAGGAGTCGATCCACCATGGCGAGCGACGCGCCGACCGGCCATGTATCCGATCTCGACTGGCTGATGAGCGGCCTCGTGCAGCGCGTACCGCACACCACCAGCGCGGTACTGCTCTCCTGCGACGGCCTCGTGAAGTCGGTCCACGGGCTCGACCCCGACAGTGCCGACCACATGGCGGCCCTGGCCTCCGGCCTGTACTCCCTCGGCCGGAGCGCGGGCGTCCGCTTCGGTGACGGCGGGGACGTCCGGCAGGTCGTCGTCGAGCTCGACTCGACGCTGCTGTTCGTGACCACCGCCGGCTCCGGCACCTGTCTCGCCGTGCTGGCCGGCCGCGAGGCCGACGCCGCCGTGCTGGGCTACGAGATGGCGATGCTGGTCAAGAGCGTCCGCCCCTACCTCGTGACCGCGCCCCGCCAGCACGCCGTCGAATCCCCTGCGATGAGGCCTTGAGCGTGGCGACGGCCGGCGACGGGCCTTGGTTGGACGACGCGGCCGGACGTCTTGTGCGCCCCTTCACGGTCAGCAACGGCCGTACCCGGCCGTCCATCGCGCTCGACCTCCTGTCGCAGGTGATGGCCACCGGTTCCACCCCCCTCGGCTATCTCGGCCCCGAGCACGCGCAGGCGCTCGACCTGTGCCGCGCGCCCGTCTCGGTCGCCGAGGTCGCCGCCCACCTGAAGCTGCCGGCGGTGGTCACCAAGGTGCTGCTGTCGGACCTGGTCGACTGCGGAGCGCTGACCACCAAGCCGCCCGAGTTCCACCACAACCCCACTGACCGGTCTCTTCTGGAGGCAGTGCTCGATGGACTACGACGACAGCTCTGACTACGTGAGCGGCCACGATCCCTTCCCCACCGCGCTGAAGATCCTGGTGGCGGGCGGCTTCGGCGTCGGCAAGACGACCTTCGTCGGCGCGGTGAGCGAGATCGCGCCGCTCAGCACGGAGGAGTTGCTCACCACGGTCAGTGCCGCGACCGACGATCTCGAAGGCATCGAGAACAAGGTCGAGACGACCGTGGCGATGGACTTCGGCCGGATCACCCTCGACCCGGAACACGTGCTCTATCTGTTCGGCACGCCCGGACAGGAGCGGTTCTGGTTCATGTGGGACGAGTTGTCCGAGGGCGCGCTCGGCGCGGTCATCCTCGCCGACACCCGCCGCCTGGAGGAGTGCTTCGCCGCCGTCGACTTCTTCGAGCAGCGCGGCCTCGGATTCATCATCGCGATCAACCAGTTCGACGGCTCCTACCGCTACGACCCCGAGGAGGTGCGGGCCGCCATAGATCTCGACCCCGGGATCCCGGTCGTGCGCTGCGACGCGCGGATCTCCAGTTCCGGGGTGCAGACCCTGCTGACCCTCGTACGCCATCTCATCGAGCACGCCCCGGCGCACGCGCCGAGCCATGGTGCCCACATGTGATCCCCGCACACCCTTCACGGAGTTCGTCTATGACATACGTCCACAGGGACGGAGTACGCCCATGAGCTACGACCCGCCGCGTCCGGCCGGTCGTCTGCTGCTCACGCCCGAGGACAAGGAGGCGCCCCAACGGGTGCGGCGGCTGCGGGGGTTGGGCCTGGGCAAGCACTCGGACCCGGCGCTCGACGCCTTCGCGGACCATCTCGCCGAGCTCACCGGGGCGCCGTACGCCATGGTCAACTTCATTGACGAGAACCGGCAGTTCTTCGCCGGTCTGCACACTCCTGGCGGTGCGAGGCTGCCCCGGGCCGCCAAGGGAGGGGAGCATGCCAAGCCCGAGGTGGGTCGGCAGTTGGCGCGTGAATATGGGTTCTGCCCCCATGTGGTGGTCCGACGCAAGGCGCTGGTTCTTGAGGATGTCTGCGACTATCCGCGGTTCGCGGGGAATCCGGTCGTCGACGAGTTCGGCATCCGGTCCTACCTGGGGGCGCCGCTCATCGACTCCACGGGGATGGTGCTCGGCACCGTGTGTGTCGTCGACACGGAGCCGCGGCCGTGGGGGAGGCCGGGGCTGGAGACGATCAAGTCGACCGCGGCGGAACTGGTGGCCCGGCTGGAGGGGCTGAGTGGCTCATAGCCGACCGGTCGTATAGTTGCCGTATGGGTAGGACCAGTGATGCCGGAGAGAAGATCCTCGCCGCCGGGCGCTCGCTCTTCGAGGCGCGCGGCTACTCGGCGCTGGGAGTGGCCGAGATCTGCCGGGCGGCCGGGGTGCCGAAGGGCAGCTTCTACTACTTCTACGAGTCGAAGGAGGCCCTCGCGCTGGCCGTCGTCGACGAGCACTGGGCGGAGCAGCGGCGGGACTGGACCCGTGTCCTCGGCGGGGACGCCGAACCGCTGGAGCGGCTGCGGCGGTTGTTCGAGGAGACGGAGGCGGGCCTGCGCACCGGACAACAGGGCTGCGGCACCGTACTGGGCTGCCTGTTCGGCAACCTCAGCCTGGAGATGAGCAACCAGACCGAGGCCGTCCGCACCCGGCTCCAGGAGATCTTCGACGCCCAGGTCGAGATGGTCGACGCGGTCGTCACCGAGGCCCGCGACCGCGGCGACGTCACCGTCACGGACACCGGGGAGGCGGCACGGTCCGTCGTCGCGCAGTTGGAGGGCCAGGTGATGTTCGCCAAGCTCTACAACAACACCGGTCGGCTGACCCCCCTCTGGGCCAACTGCCGCGCCCTGTTGGGGGCGAGCGCCGCTTGAACAGCGGTCGGCGTCGGTGGGTGCGGTCCGTCGATCCGGCCGGGTGGCTGAGCCCTCCTGTGGGTCGACTGCCGTGTCCTGCTCGGGCCCACCCCGCTTGATCAGCGGCCCGCGTCGGTGGGCGCGGTCCGCCGTTCCTGCTCCGGCACCGACTGTCGTACCGCCACCGCGTGGTGCGGGAAGCCGGCCCGCAGCCGGGGGAGCCCTGCGCGATCGCGGCGACCAGGAACGTCCCGGCGACGATGTACCCGACCCCCTCCAGGCTGTAGCTGACGAACAGGGCGACGAAACGGCGGTCGACCGTCGCCGTAGCGGCTTCCGGCATGTGCGCGGACGACATGTGGTCTGGCGTCCCGTGCCCGGACGGTATGTGGGCGGACGACACGTGGTCTGTCGACACGTGCGCGGTCGACGTATGTCCGGACGGCACGCGCTCGGCCGACATGTGGGTGGCCGACATGGGCCCCGTCGACATGTGCGCCGCAGACACAGGTGCGGCAGACACAGCCGGGGCAGACACAGTCGCGGCTGCCACCTCCGGCCGTAGATTCCACGAGGCCGCCGTCAGGGCGACGGTGAGCGCGGCCGCTGCCCACCACGCCGTCCGCCAGTCCGCGATCGGGCGCAGGGCGAGGACCAGGAGGCCGGAGAGCGCGATCCCGGCGCCGACACCGCCGAAGCCCCAGCCGGGCAGATGCGGCGGGTGGTCCCGGAGGTGGCCGAGGAGCGAGTTGACCGCGACGACGAAGATCAGCGCGCTCGCCACGCCCGCCAGCAGTCGCAGCGTGAGCCACACCCCGGTGTGCTGTGTGGCGGGCATCGCGGCCAGCGTGCCGATCAGCAGGACGAGCGCGCCGCGCAGGGTCGCGCGGGAGCGGACCAGGGCGGGGGAGAGGGTGCCCGCGAGCGCGCCGACGAGGTAGCCGACGTAGTTGGCGGTGGCCAGGTGGGCGCCGGCGCCGGTGGACAGGCCCGCCCGGTCGTGCATCAGCGGGAGGATCGGGGTGTAGACGAAGCGACCGACCCCCATGCCCGCCGCGAGCGCCGCGGCGACCCGTGCGACATGCGCCCAGGGCGACAGGAAGGGGCCCTCCGTCCGGGCCGAGGGGACCGGAGCGCTGGGGCTCATGACAGACAAATCCCTTACAAGCAGGGGGAGTTACTCCGCATGGCCGGGGTCGTTCGGGTGCGGTTCCAGCGGGGTGACGGCGAAGGTCATCCACGGGGCGAGGGGCAGCGTGCCGAGCACCTTCTCGTGGAGCTGGTCCTCGTCGTCGGCGAGCCAGATGCCGATGCTGCGCCGTTCGCCGACCGGGCGCCACAGCCGTCCCAGGTGGCCGGTCGCGGCCAGTTCGCGGGAGCGGACGGCCTCGGCGGCGCGGCGCCGGTCGACCTCCTCCGGCGGGGTGCCCTCCGGGACGGTGGTGGTGATCTCGACCAGGAACTCTCGCATGACCTCGCTCCGTTCGGGCCCGCCCGGCCAGGCGACAGGGTGCCGGGTCTCCATGCCCTCATCGTGGCCCGGGACCGGCGCGGGCGCCACGACGGGCTCGCTCCCTGCTGAGAGTTCCGGCCTCCCAGCCCGCGTAGCATGACGGGGGTGGAGCTGCGCCAACTGAAGTACTTCGTCGCCGTCGCCGAGGAGCTGAACTTCGGCCGGGCCGCCGACCGCCTCCTGATCGCGGGACCCTCCCTCTCCCAGCAGATCAAGGCCCTCGAACGCGATCTGGGCGTACGGCTCTTCGACCGCGACCGCCGCTCGGTCTCGCTCACCCCCGCCGGTGCCGCCCTGCTCCCGCACACCCGCGCCCTGCTGGAGCGCGCCGACGACCTCCGGCGCCGGGCCGGCCGGCTCGCGGGCTCGGAGGCGGTCCGGCTCGGCTACGTCAACTGGCTCCCCGCGGACCTGACCGCGCGCACCGCGGGTGTGGCCCAGGTCCATGTGGACGCCTGGATCGCGCCCTCGCACACCCAGGCCGCCCGGGTCGCGGACGGCAGCCTGGACCTCGCGGTGTGCTGGGTACGGGACGAGGATCTGAAACGGCACGGACTGCGGGCCCGCCTCCTCGGCGCCGACCGGCTGTACGCGGTGGCCACGGGCACCGACACCGGTGACGTACGCGCCCGGGACACGTCCGTCCTCCTCGACGACGACACCCAGTCCTGGTCGTCCTGGAACGTCTACGCCGAGGAACTGGCCCACGACACCGGGGCGCACGCGGTGGCGATCTCCGACGGCGGGATCACCGGCCCCGCCTTCTTCGACCACGTCCGCCGCAGCCGCCGCCCGGTCGTCAACTCGCCCAAGGGACAGACCACTCCGCTCCCGCCCGACCTCGTACGACGAGAGGTCGCCGGACCGTCGGTCCACTGGACCTGGTCCCTGGTGTGGCGCGAGGACGAGACGCGAGCCGCCGTCCTCGCCGTCGTGGACGCGCTGTGCGACGGCGTCGGCGACCTCGGGCTGCGCGCCCCCGACGCCTGGCTGCCGGCGGGCGACCCGCACCGCTGACGTGGACTGGGAGGCCAGGCCTCCCAGCAGCGAGGATTCCGGTCCTGGAGAAAGCCCATCTGACCTTTGCTTTCACTGCGCCAGATCACCTACCTTCACGAATAGGCGACCGGTCGGCTAGTAACTCGACCGGAAGCGCCCAGCCAAGTACCACTACATCGGAGAAGGTCACCATGAGCACGCAGCAGCAGAAGGTCGCGATCGTCACCGGCGCCTCGCAGGGCATCGGAGCGGGCGTCGTCGACGCCTACCGCAAGCTCGGCCACGCCGTCGTCGCCACCTCGCGCACCATCGCCCCCGCCGACGACGCGGACATCCTGACCGTCCAGGGCGACATCGCCGACCCGGCCACCGCCGAGCGGGTCGTGGCCGCCGCGATCGAGCGGTTCGGCCGGATCGACACCGTGGTCAACAACGCGGGCGTCTTCGTCGCCAAGCCCTTCACGGACTACACGGCCGACGACTACGCGAGCGTGCTCGGCATCAACCTGGCCGGGTTCTTCCGGCTCACCCAGCTGGCCGTTCCGCACCTGCTCACCCAGGGCGGCGGCCACATCGTCAGCGTCACCACCAGCATGGTCGACAACGCGGACGCTCGCGTGCCCTCCGTCCTGGCCTCGCTGACGAAGGGCGGAATCCAGTCCGCCACCAAGTCCCTCGCCATCGAGTACGCCACCCGGGGCATCCGCGTCAACGCCGTGTCGCCGGGCACCATCAAGACGCCGATGCACGCGGAGGAGACCCACGACTTCCTCTCCGCCCTGCACCCGGTCGGCCGGATGGGTGAGGTGAGCGACATCGTCGACGCCGTGGTCTTCTTGGAGAACGCTCCCTTCGTCACCGGCGAGATCCTCCATGTCGACGGCGGCATGAGCGCCGGTCACTGAGAAAGGTCGACGGAGATGAACAGCGGGAACGACGACGAACAAATCCTGCGCGGTGTTCTCGACCCCTGGAAAGCGGCCGTCGACGCCCACGAGCCGGAGCAGGTGGCCCGACTCTTCACCGAGGACGCGATCTTCCAGGGCCTGCACCCCTACGGCGTCGGCCGGGCGGGCGTCGCCGAGTACTACGCCTCCCAGCCGCTCGGAATGAAGGCCGCCTACGAGGTTCTGGAGACCCGGCGCTACGCCGACGACCTCGTACTCGGTTACCTGGACACGGAGTTCACGTTCACCGACCGGCCGCCGGTCGACGTCAAGCTCGCCGTGCTGGTGCGGAGGCTGGCCGACGGCTGGTACATCGCCCACTACCAGGTGTCGCGGCTGGACGGGTGACAGGTGTGAAGGAAAGCTGCGACACCGCTTAAGAAAACCTCGATGGACCCGGGCGCTCCGGTAGGGCAGATTGCTAGCACAATCCACCCCCCACCCCGGAACGGGCTCGTCCGGCATGCCCGGACCGAGCCCGGCCCCGGGCCTCACGCACAGGAGCCGTAGCGTTGAAGGCGCTGGTCAAGGAGAAGGCGGAGCCCGGGCTGTGGCTCGTGGACGTTCCGGAGCCCGCCGTCGGACCCGGCGACGTACTGATCAAGGTGCTGCGCACCGGGATCTGCGGCACCGACCTGCACATCCGGGCCTGGGACGGCTGGGCGCAACAGGCGATCAGCACACCGCTCGTGCTCGGGCACGAGTTCGTCGGCGAGGTGGTCGGGACAGGCCGGGACGTCGCCGACATCGCCGTGGGTGAACTGGTCAGCGGCGAGGGCCACTTGGTGTGCGGCAAGTGCCGCAACTGCCTCGCCGGACGCCGCCACCTGTGCCGTGCCACGGTCGGACTCGGCGTCGGCCGGGACGGCGCCTTCGCGGAGTACGTCACACTGCCCGCCGCCAACGTATGGGTGCACCGCGTCCCCGTCGACCTCGATGTGGCCGCGATCTTCGACCCGTTCGGCAACGCCGTGCACACCGCGCTGTCGTTCCCGCTCGTCGGCGAGGACGTCCTCATCACCGGGGCGGGGCCGATCGGCCTGATGGCGGCGGCCGTTGCCCGGCACGCCGGCGCACGCAACATCATGGTGACCGACGTCAGCGAGGAACGCCTCGCCCTGGCCCGCAAGATCGGCGTGACCCTCGCCCTGAACGTGACAGACGCTCAGATCGCGGACGGCCAGCGGGAGTTGGGCCTGCGCGAGGGCTTCGACATCGGCCTGGAGATGTCCGGCCGCCCCGAGGCCATGCGCGACATGATCGCCAACATGACCCACGGCGGCCGGATCGCCATGCTGGGACTGCCCTCCCAGGAGTTCCCCGTCGACTGGTCCCGCATCGTCACCTCGATGCTCACCATCAAGGGCATCTACGGCCGTGAGATGTTCGAGACCTGGTACGCGATGTCGGTCCTGCTGGAAGGCGGCCTGGATCTCGCGCCCGTGATCACCGGCCGGTACGGACACCGCGACTTCGAGGCGGCGTTCGCGGACGCGGCGAGCGGACGCGGCGGCAAGGTCATCCTCGACTGGACCGCGTAACTCCCTTTCGGCGAAGGAACTTTAGGAGCTTCCCCCATGTTCGACTCCGTGCGCGACGACATCGGCGCCACCCTCGACGAGATCCGCGCCGCCGGACTCCACAAGCCCGAGCGGGTGATCGGCTCCCCGCAGTCCGCGACGGTGAACGTCACCTCGGGCGGCCGCCCCGGCGAGGTCCTCAACTTCTGCGCCAACAACTACCTCGGCCTCGCCGACCACCCCGAGGTCGTGGCCGCCGCCCACGCGGCCCTCGACCGCTGGGGCTACGGCATGGCGTCGGTCCGCTTCATCTGCGGAACGCAGGAGGTCCACAAGGAACTTGAGGCGCGCCTGTCCTCCTTCCTCGGCCAGGAGGACACGATCCTCTACTCCTCCTGCTTCGACGCCAACGGAGGTGTCTTCGAAACCCTGTTGGGCCCCGAGGACGCGGTCATCTCCGACGCCCTCAACCACGCGTCGATCATCGACGGCATCCGTCTCTCCAAGGCCCGCCGTTACCGGTACGCCAACCGTGACATGGCCGACCTGGAACAGCAGTTGAAGGAAGCGGCGGGCGCCCGGCGCAAGCTGATCGTCACCGACGGCGTCTTCTCCATGGACGGTTACGTCGCCCCGCTGCGCGAGATCTGCGACCTCGCCGACCGCTACGACGCGATGGTCATGGTCGACGACTCCCACGCCGTCGGTTTCGTCGGCCCCGGCGGCCGGGGCACCCCCGAACTGCACGGCGTCATGGACCGCGTCGACATCATCACCGGCACCCTCGGCAAGGCGCTCGGCGGCGCCTCCGGCGGTTACGTCGCCGCCCGCGCCGAGATCGTCGCACTGCTGCGCCAGCGCTCCCGGCCGTACCTCTTCTCGAACACCCTCGCCCCGGTGATCGCCGCGGCCTCCCTCAAGGTGCTCGACCTGCTGGAGTCGGCGGACGACCTGCGCGTCCAACTCGCCGAGAACACCGCCCTGTTCAGGCGCCGGATGACCGAGGAGGGCTTCGACATCCTCCCCGGCGACCACGCCATCGCCCCCGTGATGATCGGCGACGCGGCCGTGGCCGGCCGGATGGCGGAGCTGCTGCTGGAGCGGGGCGTGTACGTGATCGGCTTCTCGTACCCGGTCGTGCCGCAGGACAAGGCCCGTATCCGGGTCCAGCTCTCCGCCGCGCACTCGACGGACGACGTGAACCGGGCGGTGGACGCGTTCGTGGCGGCGCGGGCGGAGCTGGAGGGCTGATTCGTTCGTCCCGGGCCCGGGTTCGTCCGGAGTCTCGGACATATTGCGATAATCGGTCCCATGATCGAAGCGCGGCGGCTCCATATCCTCCGTGCGGTGGCCGACCACCGCACCGTGACGGCGGCAGCCGCCGCGCTGTACCTCACCCCCTCGGCGGTCTCCCAGCAGCTCGCCGCCCTGGAGCAGGAGACCGGCCACCGCCTGGTCGAGCGCGGCGCCAAGGGGGTACGGCTGACCCCGGCCGGCGAGATCCTGCTCGGCCACACCAACGTCGTCCTCGCCCAGCTGGAGCGGGCCGAGGCGGAACTCGCCGCCTACAGCTCGGGCGAGGCCGGCACGGTCACGGTCGCCGCGTTCGCGACGGGCATCGCACAGGTCGTGGCACCGGCAGTGGTCCGACTCTCTGCGCTCGCGCCCGGCATCCGCATCCGCGTCCAGGACGCCGAGGGCGACGCCAGTCTGCCGATGGTGCTGGACCGGCAGGTGGATGTCGCGGTCGCCGTCGAGTACCGCGGCGCCCCGCCCGCCGACGACCCGCGCCTGATCCATGTCCCGCTCTACGCCGAGCCCTTCGACGCGGTCGTCCCGCTCGCCCACCGCCTCGCCGGCGCCGACGAGGTCCCCCTCGCCGAACTGGCCAAGGACCCGTGGATCGGCCCCTACCCCGGCAACCCCTGCCACGAGGTCGTCGTCCTGGCCTGCGAGAACGCCGGATTCCAGCCCCGCCTGGAGCACTCTTCGGACGACTTCCGAGCCGTCGTCGCTCTCGCGTCTGCCGACGCGGGTGTCGCCCTCGTTCCGCGCTCCGCCCTGCGCGGCATGGACCTGACGGGAGTCGTCGTACGGCCCGTCGACGGGGTGGCGCCGACCCGCCGGGTCTTCGCGGCCGTACGGCGCGGCACGGAGGAGCACCCGCTGATCCGCCCGGTCCTGGACGCGCTGGCGGAAGTGGCACGGACGTAACCTCGCCGTCTCATATCCGGGATACCGTCCCGGATATGAAGCACGAAGACGAGGTTCCGGACCCCATGGACGCCCGCCTCGGCGCCCGCCTTGCCGAACTGCGGGCCCAACGCGGCTGGTCCCTAGGGGAGTTGGCGGAACGCAGCGGAGTGAGCCGGTCGACCCTCTCCCGTGCCGAACGCGCCGAGACCAGCCCCACCGCCGCCCTCCTCAACCGCCTGTGCGGCGTCTACGGCCGGACCATGTCCCAACTCCTCAGCGAGGTGGAGGCCGAGCCCACCCCGCTGCTGCGCACCGCCGACCAACCGGTGTGGGAGGACCGCACCTCCGGCTTCCTACGACGCTCCGTCTCGCCCCCGCACACCGGCCTGCGAGGCGAACTCGTCGAGGGACGACTGACGCCGGGCGCCGACATCGCCTACGACCGCCCGCCCGTTCCCGGCCTCGAACAGCACATCTGGGTCCTGGAAGGCACCCTCGACGTGACGGCCGGGAACACCGACCACCATCTCGACACCGGCGACTGTCTACGGCTGCGGGTGTGGGGCCCGACACAGTTCCGCTGCGCCGGTCCGGACGGGGTCCGCTACGTACTGGCGGTGGTGCTGCCGTGAGGATGATGAGGACGGAGCGACTGGACGCACCCCAACTGCTCTCCGTAGCGGAGGAGTTGGCGGACCTGCTGACCGACACGGTGCACGACGGAGCGTCGATCGGATTCCTCGCGCCGCTCGACCGTGCTGCGGCCGTCGCCTGGTGGCGGGAGCGCGCCGACGCGGTGAGCGCCGGGCGGCTCGCCGTATGGGCGGCGAGGGTTGGCGAACGGGTCGTCGGCACCGTGAGC
The DNA here is from genome assembly GCF_016654115.1 of Streptomyces sp. MBT53. Lineage (GTDB taxonomy): Bacteria > Actinomycetota > Actinomycetes > Streptomycetales > Streptomycetaceae > Streptomyces. The sequence goes on along the minus strand of NZ_JAEQAZ010000020.1, from coordinate 12,033 downwards.
CTCGCCTTCGCCGACAAGCCCAACAGCCGCCACCGAGCCGAGCTGGTCAAACTGATGGTGCACCGGGACGCCCGCGGACAGGGCCTCGGGCGCGGACTCCTGACCGTCGCGGAGGACGCGGCGGTGGCGGCCGGCATCACCCTCCTCCACCTGGACACCGAGACGGACAGCGCCGCCGAGCACCTCTACGACTCGGCCGGCTGGACCCGGGCGGGCGTGATCCCCGACTACGCGGCGAGTCCGGGCGGGGTGCTGCGGCCGACGACGCTCTACTACAAGAAGGTGGGGGCGGGGGTACGCACTCCCACCAGGTGATTGTCAGTGTCGGCCGCTATGTTGCGTGTCATGCCGGATGCCGAAGACGTACGCCGTATCGCCCTCTCCCTCCCGGACACGACGGAGAAGATCGCCTGGAGCATGCCCACGTTCCGGGTCGCCGGGAAGATGTTCGTCACGCTGCCCGAGGAGGAGACCTCCATCGCCGTGCGCTGCCCCAAGGAGGAGCGCGACGAACTCGTCCTGGCCGAGCCGGAGAAGTTCTGGGTCGCCGACCACGAGGCGGGCTTCGCCTGGGTCCGGGCCCGGCTCGCCGCGCTGGACAGCGAGGAGGAACTGCGTGACATCCTCGCCGACTCCTGGCGCCAGGCGGCCCCGCCCCGACTCCTGGAGTCCTACCCGGAGTTGGGCCTGCCGTCCGACGGCTGAGCCTCCGTAGGCGCCGGCCGGTCTCAGCCCCGCGTACCGGCGCGCCCGCCCCCGACGAAACCGGCGATGCGTTCGCGCAGTGACCGGGCGTCGAGCCCGTGGGCGGCCAGGTGTTCCTCGACCGTGCCGTAGCGGCGCAGTTCGGGACGGGACACACCCAGGCCCAGTACCCGGTGGGGCCGGTCGGCGAGGGCGTCGTTCGCGGCGGCCGTCGAGGTGCCGGCGAGATACGGCTCGACGAGGACGACATCCGTCCCGGCCGTCCGCGTGGCACGGCGCAACGCGGGCGCGTCGAAAGGCCGTACGGTCGTGGCATACAGGACGGTGACGTCGAGGCCCTCCGTCGCGTCGAGCACGGCGCCGAGCATCGGCCCGACCGCGACGACCACACCGGAGCGGCCCTCGCGGACGGCTATGAAGTGCTCGCCGTCGACCGGGAGACCGTCGGCGTTCGACTGCACCGACAGCCGTACGTACACCTTGTCGTCGCCCGCGGCGACCGCGTGCCGCAGCAGGGTCTCGGCCTCGTCCGGGTGGCCCGGCACATGCACGGTCCAGCCGTCGAGTGTGTCGAGGAGGGCCACATCGCCCGGAGCCATGTGCGTCATCCCGCCGGCGGGCCAGTCGAACGAGGCCGCCGCGCTCACCAGCACCGCGCCGACGCCCTGATGCCCGAGGTCCAGCTTGACCTGCTCGAAGGGCCGCTCGACGAGGAAACTCGCGAAGGTGTGCAGAACGGGCCGCATCCCGGTCAGCGCGAGTCCCGCGCCCGCCCCGACGAGGAGCTGCTCGCGGATCCCGACGTTGATCACCCGGTCCGGGTGGCGGAGTTGAGCCTCGGCGAGAGTGGCCACGCCGATCTCGGCGAGGACGACCGCGACGCGTGGATCCTCGTCGAGAAGCCGGGAGACGACCGGGGCGAAGCGGTCACGCATGGTGTCCATGGAGAAGGAGCCCTTCTTGAGTCATCGGTGAGTGGGTGGGTGAACGGACGGACGATCAGGCGGACTTGGGCTCCACCCGGGCCACGACCACATGAGGCCGCCCGGGATGCGGCGCGGTGAAGGCTGCGTACAGCGCGTCGTGATCGCGGCCGTCGACCGTCACCGTCGACCAGCCCGCGGCCTCGAAGCGGGCGGCGATGCCGCCCGGCCGGGCATGAGTGGCCGAGGAGTTGTCGACGACGACGGTGCCCAGCCGGTCCAGTCCGGCGGGCCCGGCGAAGGCGATGGCTTCGTGGTTGCTGCCCTCGTCCAGCTCGGCGTCCCCGACCAGCACCCAGACCCGCGGCTCGGCGAGCCCCTGCGCGCGCAGCCCCAGTGCCGTCCCGACGCCGATCGGCAGCCCGTGCCCCAACGACCCACTGCCGATCTCGACACCCGGCACGAGCACCCGGTCCGGGTGGTGCCCGAGCGGAGAGTCGTACGAGCCGAAGTCCGGGAGCCAATCCACCGGGACGAATCCCTTCGCGGCCAGTACGGCGTAGTACGCCATCGGCCCGTGCCCCTTGGAGAGCAGGAACCGGTCCCGTTCCGGGTCGCCCATGCGTTCCGGGTCGACCCGCAGCACCCGGTCGTAGAGCACCCACAGGACATCCAGCGTCGAGGTCGCCGCCGGACCGTGCTTCTCGTCGCCGGTCATCAGGCTCATGAGCCGGGGCAGGTCGCCGTGCGTGTACGGGCGGCTGTGTTCCGTGGTGGTGGTCATGCGGACGATCGTGCAACCTCAACCAAACTTCAGGTCAAGCGCTGCGGGGCGGGTCGGCGGGAAGCCGCCCCCGATAAAGGCGTGCGCGATCAACGACGCGAGTGCGGTATTGTTTCCATGCACGTTCGACCAGGGGAAACCCCAGGTCAGACGGGCAACGGGACGTGGCGCAGCTTGGTAGCGCACTTGACTGGGGGTCAAGGGGTCGCAGGTTCAAATCCTGTCGTCCCGACTTTTGAAGTCGCAGGTCAGAGGCCGTTTTCTCGGCGATGGGAGAGCGGTCTTTGTCGTGTCTGCGGGGGTGGTGGTCGCAGGCCTTTCAGCCGGGCCTGCCGGTGGTTCTTCTGCTCGGCCCGGGTGAGGCTCTGTTGGATGGTGTCGACGGCCTCGCGGGCGATGGGGGAGTAAGCCGACGCCGCAGCGGATGTCCTCGACGCGGTCGCCGGGGACCTCGTCCAAGCGCGGCTTGCCGTCGCTCTCGCCGCAGTGGCAGGCGTCGTAGGCCAGGGCGAGCTGCCCATCTCTGCCGAGTCCCTGCTCTGATCCGCCGGATCACCGGCTCGCCGTCGGCCTGAGCAGCAGTCCGCCGGCCGTGGCGGTCGCCACCAGCAGTGCCGCGCCGATGAACAGGCTGACGCGCATGCCGTGCAGGAAGTCGGCCCGGTCGGCGATCAGGGCGCCGAAGACGGCGACGGCGAGGGCCCCGCCGAACTGGCGGGAGGTGTTGAGGGCGCCGCTGGCCAGGCCCGCCTGCTCCGGCCGCACGCTCTCCAGCATCAGTCCGGTCATCGCGGGTACGGCGAGGGCGCCGCCGAGTGAGACCGGGATCATCAGGACCGCGACCAGCCGGACGGGGGTCGTCCCGGGCAGGAAGAACAGGAGCAGCAGGCCCGCCGCCATGATCCACATTCCGGCGGTCATGACGAGCCGGGCGCCGAACTTCCGTACCAGTCGGGCAGTTTGGAGGGCCACGACGCCGGTCAGCAGCGTCATCGGCAGAAACGCGATGCCGGTGGCGAGCGCGGACAGGCCGCGCAGCTGCTGGAAGTAGAGGCTGAGCAGGAACGTCAGGCCGTAGAAGCCGATGTTGAGGGTGAACCCGGCCAGCAGGGTGACGGTCACCGGGCGGGAGCGGAAGAAGGCGAGCGGCAGCATCGGGTGGCGGCCGCGGGCCTGGGAGCGCAGGAACACCGTGAGGGACAGTGCCGCGACCGCGAAGGCGGCGATCACCGGGGTGTCGCTGAAGCCGTACTCGCCGCCCTCGATCAGCGCGTACGTCACACCGCCCATCGCCAGGACCGCGCTGAGCTGGCCGGTCCAGTCGAAGGGCACGGGCCGCCGCGGGGAGCGGGCCACGCGGGTGAGCAGTGCCAGGGCCACGGCGCCGACCGGCAGGTTGATGAAGAAGATCCACCGCCAGTCCACGGCGCTGAGCGCACCGCCGAGCAGCGGTCCCGCCGCCGAGCCGACCGAGCCGCCCAGCGCCCAGAACCCGAGGGCGCGAGCGCGCTGGGCGGCGTCCGGGTACGCCTCGCGGATCAGGGCGAGGGTGGCGGGCATCATGACCGCCGCGCCCGCGCCCTGGACCAGGCGGGCCGCGACCAGGACGGGCAGCGTGGGCGCCAGGCCGCAGGCCGCCGAGGCGATCAGGAACAGCCCCATGCCCACGCCGAACGCCTGCCGGGCGCCGATCCGGTCCGAGACGGACCCGGCGGACAGCAGCAGCGCGGCGAGCACCAGGGTGTAGCCGTCGACGACCCACTGCAGCCCGGTCATACCACCGCCGAGATCGGCGCCGACGGTGGGCAGGGCCACGCTGACGATCAGCGCGTCCAGGGTGATGACGAAGAAGCCGAGCAGTGCGGCACCGAGCGCGAAGGCGGGGGCGGCGGTCCTGCCCCGGTCGGCCGGAGTGGTGGCGGCGCTGCCCGGAGCGGGCGCCTGCGTGCTGGTCATCGGGACTCTCCTGGTGACGTGATCCTTCGAGCTCTCAGCGTGGGAGCGGAGCGGCGGGTGTTCCAGGCCGGGTTGTGCGGGGGTGTGGGATGCGGGGTAGTGACAGGGCCCCTCAGATGAGATGCGGGGGCGTCGGACGCCTGCCTATCGTCGAAACATGTCCCCCCTCACGATCACTCTCAGCAACGGTGTGGAGATGCCCGCTCTCGGGCTCGGCGTCTTCCAGACACCGCCCGATGTCACGACCGCCTCGGTCGAGGAGGCCCTGCGCGTCGGCTACCGCCACATCGACACGGCCGCCGCCTACGGCAACGAGCGGGAGGTCGGCGAGGGCATCCGCCGCTCCGGCCTGGCCCGCGACGAGGTATTCATCGAGACGAAGCTGTGGATCAGCGACTACGGCTACGACAGCGCGCTGCACGCCTTCGACAAGAGCGCGGGCAAGCTCGGCGTCGACCAGCTCGACCTGCTGCTGCTCCACCAGCCCCTGCCCTCCGCCTTCGAGCGCACCCTCGACGCCTACCGGGCGCTGGAGAAGCTGCTCGCCGACGGCCGGGTACGGGCCATCGGCGTCAGCAACTTCATGCCCGAGCACCTGGAACGGCTGCTGGCCGAGACGTCCGCCGTGCCCGTGGTCAACCAGATCGAGGTCCACCCCTACTTCCAGCAGACCGCGCTGCAGCGCCTGCACGGCCGGCACGGCATCCTGACCCAGGCGTGGTCGCCCATCGGCGGCATCACCTCCTACCGCGGCGGCGAGAAGCGGACCTTTGACGACCCGGTCCTGCTGGAGATCGCCGGGCGGCACGGCAAGTCGGCCGCGCAGGTGATGCTGCGCTGGCATCTGCAGGAGGGCCGCTCCGCGATCCCGAAGTCGGTCAAGCCCGCCCGTATCGCCGAGAACTTCGACGTCTTCGACTTCGAGCTGACCACCGAGCAGCTCGCCGCGATCGACGCGCTCGACACCGGCGTACGTGGTGGTCCGGAGCCGGACGCCATCACCCTTGAGGCCTACGGCATCGAGATTCCCGAGGCGTGAAGTCGCTGTGCAGGCGGTGCAGTTCGCCGACGCCTCCCCTCTGCACATCGACTCAGCACACCGACGTACCGCTGACTCCCGTCCTCACGTCACGGAAGAGCCTCCGCCATGACCCGCCCCACCCCTCTGACCGTCCTGGTCGTCGGCGCCACCGGCAGCGTCGGCACCCTCGTCGTCGCCGAAGCCCTCGAACAGGGCCACCAGGTGAAAGCCCTCGTCCGCGATCCCGGGCGCGCCCGGGCCGTGCTGCCTGAGGCCGCTCGGCTCGTCGGCGGGGACCTCACCGATGCCGACTCCCTCAAGGAGGCCGTCGACGGCATCGACGCCGTGGTCTTCACCCACGGCTCCCACGGTGGGCCCGGCCAGGCGGAACGCATCGACTACGGGGCCGGCCGCAACACCCTGGCGGCACTGGGCGACCAGCCGGCCCGGATCTCGCTGATGACCGCGATCGGCGTCACGGGCCGCCCCAGGAACACCGACGGCACGGTCTGCGACGACATGATCACCGACGCCCACGCGTGGAAGCGCCGCGGGGAACGCCTGGTCCGCGCCAGTGGGCGTCCGTACACGATCGTCCGCCCGGGCTGGTTCGACTACAACGCTCCCGGCCAGCTCGCCCTGACGATGCTTCAGGGCGACACCCGGCACGCCGGCAGCCCTGCCGACGGCGTCATCTCCCGTCGGCAGATCGCCCAGGTCCTCGTCTCCGCGCTCACCTCGCCCGAGGCCGACCACAAGACCCTCGAACTCGTCGCCGAGCAGGGGCCCGCCCCCTCCGACCTCGACCCGCTGTTCGCCGGCCTCACCGCCGATGCGCCCGGCTCCCTCGACGCCGCCCTGGACAGCGCCAACATGCCGCTCGACGCCGAACCCGCAGCCGTACGGCAGGAATTGGAAGCCGTCCGGCCCGCCTGACCGCTTCTCAGGGAGGCCCATCGTGGAGAACATCACCGGCAAAGTCGTCGTCATCACGGGCGCCAGCAGCGGACTTGGCGCGGCGACCGCCCGGCACTTGACCGCATGCGGTGCCAAGGTCGTGCTCGGAGCCCGCCGTCTGGAGCGGCTGGAGGAACTCGCCGACGAACTCGGCCTTGACCGCAAGGCGGTCGTGCGGACCGACGTTAGCGACCGCGAGCAGGTGAAGGCGCTGGTCCAGCGAGCCGTCGACCTGCACGGCCGCATCGACGTCATGCTCAACAACGCCGGTCTCATGCCGCTGTCCCCACTGGAGATGGAGCGGTTCGACGAGTGGGAACAGGCCATCGACGTCAACATCAAGGGCGTTCTGTGGGGCATCGCGGCGGCCCTGCCGCACTTCAAGGAGCAGCGGTCCGGCCACTTCATCAACGTCTCGTCGGTGGCCGGACACGTCATCAGCCCCGGCGGAGCGATCTACTCGGCGACCAAGTACTCCGTGCGCGTCATCTCCGAGGCACTGCGCCAGGAGGTCAAGCCGTACGACATCCGCACCACGGTCATCTCGCCCGGCGCGGTGGACACCGAACTGCCCGCCTCGGTCAAGGCCGAAGGCGTCGCGGAGGCGGTCGCCGGCCTCTACCAGGACTACGCCATCCCCGCGGACAGCTTCGCCCGCTGCGTGGAGTTCGCCATGAGCCAGCCCCAGGAAGTCGACGTCAACGAGATCCTGTTCCGTCCGACCCGTCAGCAGCGGTGACCGGCGGGGCCCCCGTCCCGGCCGAAGGTCCTGTGTCCGGTCACGCGGCGGGCAGTCCGATGCGCCGCAGCCAGGCGTCGACGGCGGCAGCGGCGTCCCGGACTTCCTCGCCGCGTACCGCGAGGCCCTCGGCGATCGTCGCGCCGGGGCAGGAGGCGGCGTAGTCGCGTGCGATGGTGCCCAGGCCGCTCATCGCGTGGGTGGTGAACGGGACGACGGCCCTGCCGCGGAAGTCGAGGGCTTCGGTGAACGTCGTCATGATCATGGGGGCGCGGACGTTCCAGACGGGGCTGCCGAGCAGGATCGTGTCGTAACGGCCGATGGCGGCCAGCGGGTTGGCGACGGCCGGACGTGCGTCGGTGTCCTGCTCGCGGACGTTGCGTCGGACCGTCGCGTCGTAGCCGGACGGGTAGGGGTCCGCGGCCCGGATGCGGTGGACGTCGCAGTCGATCCGGTCCGCGATCATCCGGGCCAGGACCTCGGTGTTGCCGATCTCGATGGTCCGGCGGCCGCCGTTGTAGTAGTTCTCACCCGGCCGGGAGAAGTAGGCCAGCAGGACGGTGCGGGCACCCGGTGTGCGTGTGCCGGACCGTGCGGCTGACTCGGATTCGTCCGGTCGGGGTGAGGCAGGTGAGGCGGAACAAGCGCCGATCGCGGCACCGGCCGTCATGACGGTTCCTCCTGTGAGCAGGCCGCGGAGCACCGCGCGGCGAGGGGTACGACTCATCGCCGGTGCTCGCTCAGCCGTTCACGCGTCGCGCGCTGAGCCACTGGACCATCGCCGGGTCGCGGTGGTCGAAGAACAGCGAGGCGCCAGTGTCCAGGGTGGCGATGGCCGACATCTGTTCGTCGGTGAGCTCGAAGCCGAAGACGTCGAGGTTCTCCGCCATGCGCTCGGGCCGGACCGACTTGGGAATCGCGACGACGTCCCGCTGGACCAGCCAGCGCAGAACCACTTGGGCCACGGACTTGTCGTGCTGCTTGCCGATCTCACTCAGCAGCGGGTTGGTGAACAGGTCGTTCCTGCCCTCGGCGAACCCGCCCCAGGACTGGATCCGGACCCCGTGCTCGCGCATCAGATCCTGGTAGTCGGCGCGTTGGAAGAAGGGGTGGGTCTCGATCTGGTTGACCGCCGGGGTGATCTCGTTGTTGATGATCAGATCGAGGAGCCGGTCGGGGTAGAAGTTGGCGACACCGATGGCCTTGGCCAGGCCCTCTCGGTTCAGCGCCTCCATGGCACGCCACTGGCCGTACACATCGCCGTAGGGCTGGTGCATCAGATACAGGTCGACGTGGTCCAGGCCGAGCTTGGCCAGCGACGTCTCGAACGCCCGCCTGGTGTTCTCCTCGGCCGGTGCGTCCTGGACGTACAACTTGGTGGTGACGAACAGGTCCTCGCGCGGTACGCCGCTGTTCTTGATGGCGCGGCCGACGGCCTCCTCGTTCTCGTAGGAGGCGGCCGTGTCGAGCAGCCGGTAGCCGGCCGCGAGGGCCTCGGCGACGGCCTGTTCGGTCTGCTCCGCCGGGATCTGGAAGACGCCGAAGCCGAGGATCGGCATGTCGACACCGTTGTTCAGGGTGACGCTCTGCATGAGGGGTGCCTTTCGAGCGGGACGCGGGTGTGGAGCAAGCACGGGCCGGATGCCGGGCGACGCTCGAACACGGGCGGGAGGTAGGTCCATACGCGACCGGTGCGAAGCCCGCCGGAATTCACCTTCGCGCTCTTTCGCCGCCGGTGGCAGGCCGAGCCGTGCCAGGGGGTGGCGAGCCGGGTAGTGACAGGGCCCCTCACATCCCTGCCGCGCAGGTCAGAGCGGTGTGACACTGAAGGGCATGGCAGCTGAGCAGAGCAGTGACGGCGGCGCCGAGCTGGGCCGGTTCCTGCGTGCCCGCCGCACACAGACGGCACCCGAACAGGTCGGCCTCAAGGCAGGCACTGGCCTGCGCCGCACGCCGGGCCTGCGCCGCGAGGAGCTGGCCACGCTCGCCGGGGTCAGCATCGACTACTACGTACGCCTGGAACGCGGCAAGGAGACCCGGCCCAGTCCCTCCGTCGTCGACGCCCTCGCCCGCGCCCTGCAGTTGGACGACGCCGAACACCAGCACCTGCGCGAACTGGCCGTCCGCGCCGCGCGGTACGCCCCCGAGCCGCCGCCCGCCCCGAGCCGGACGGTGCGCCCGCACCTGAAGCTGCTGCTCGATGCGATGCGTCCGAACCCGGCGTACGTCGTCAGCCGCAGCATGGACCTGCTCGCCTTCAACCCCGGCGGCCTCGCCCTGTACGCGGGCCTCGACGACTGGCCCGCCACCCAGCGCAACCTCGCCCGCTATCTCTTCCTGCACCCCGCGGCCCGCGAGCTGTTCCCCGACTGGGACATCCAGACACGCGCCTGCATCGCCCGGCTGCGCGCCCTGGCCGGCACCGCCCCCGACGCCCCCGACCTGACCACCCTCGTCGGCGAACTCGTCCTCAAGAGCCCCGACTTCGCCAGGCTGTGGGACCGCTACGACGTCACGGGCCGCAAGGCCACCCACAAGACGTTCCACCACCCACAGGTCGGCGACGTCACCCTGGCCGCCCAGTCCATGGACCTGGACGGCACACCGGGCCAGCGCCTCGTCGCCTACGCCGCCGAACCCGGCACCCCCGACCACGACGCCCTGCTCCTGCTGGACATGACCGTTCCCGACCCCGGCAGGCGGCCCACATCCCTTCAAGAGCGGGCAAAATAGACGCATGGAGCGCGCAACGGAGAAGTCCAAGGGCCACCCAACCGGTGCCACGAGCGACCTCGGTGCCTATCTGCGCGCCCGCCGTGCGCAGGTCACCCCCGAGCGGGCCGGGCTGACCGCAGCCCCCGGCCCGCGCCGCACGCCGGGCCTGCGCCGCGAGGAGCTGGCCACACTCGCCGGGATCAGCATCGACTACTACGTACGCCTGGAACGCGGCAAGGAGACCCGCCCCGGTCCCACGGTCGTCGACGCCCTCGCCCGCGCCCTGCTCCTGGACGCGTCCGAGCACGGGCACCTGCGCGAGCTCGCTTCCCGTGCCGCCTACGCCCCCGTAGCGCCGCCCGCACCCGGCCACACCGTGAGACCACAGCTGCTGGCGCTCCTTGAATCCGTGCGCCCGAACGCGGCCTACGTCGTCAGCCGCACCCTGGACCTGCTCGCCTTCAACCCCGGCGCGCTCCGGCTCTTCGCCGGCCTGGCCGACTGGCCGCCGCCGCGGCGGAACTTCGCCCGCTACGCCTTCCTCCACCCCCTCGCCCGCGACGTACTCGACGACTGGGACGAGCAGGCCCGTGCCTGCGTCGGCCGGCTGCGCGCCCTGGCAGGCACCGAACCGGATGCCCCGGACCTGGCCGACCTGGTCGGCGAACTCCTGGCGAAGAGCCCGGACTTCGCCGACCTGTGGAACCGCTTCGACGTCAAACCGCACGCCCCGGACCCCAAGACCTTCCACCACCCCGAGGTCGGCGACCTCCACCTCGGCTACGAGTCGATGCCGCTGGAGCACAGCCACAAGCAGCGGCTCGTCGTGTTCTTCGCCGAGCCGGGCACCTCCGACCACGACAAGCTGATCCAACTCGACGCGGAACGTGGGGAGTTGGGGCTCGACGTGGAGGAGGGGCAGCTGTCCCGGCGCCGGGCGGCCGACTGAGCAGCAGAGAACTCCCGTTCGCTCAGCGGGTCATGGCGTCGCGGACGAGTGCGGTGTCGACGAACTGCTCGAAGCGCACGATGAGTCCGCCGCGTACGACGAAGTGGTGCGCGACGCGGACGTCGATCGGCTTGGCGGTGGACTTGTTGACGGCGGTGTAGCGGGCCAGGACGACGATGTTCTCGCCGTCGACGACGTAGGTGTCGTCGTGGGCGGTCCAGTCGTCCCAGTCCTGGCCGAGGTTCTCCATCACGTGGGAGGTGACCGCGTCGGGGGTGCGGTAGGTGCCGGCGAGGGGGAAGCCGGCCATCTCCGTCCACTCCACGTCGGGGGCGAGGGTGGCGCGGAGGGCTTCGAGGTCACCGGCGGCGGAGGCCAGGTACTGGCGGCGTACGACATCCGCAGGTGCCGTGGATGTGTCGAACTCGGTCATGGTCAGCCCCACTTCATCTCGCCCTTGGCGACCTTCGCCCCGATCTGGGCGGCGATCAGCATGCCGTTGTCGGGGTAGCGCTTGACCAGTGCCTCGGTGAGCGCGGCGCCGTCGGTCGCCTTGCCGAGTTCCTCCTCGAAGGCGAGGAGGTAGTCGCGGGTGGCGGTGATGGCGGAGGCGTCGGCGGCGGTGCCGGGCAGGCGGTGGCCGGGGACGACCAACTCCGGTTTCAGGGCGGTCATTTCGTCCAGCAGGTCGACCCAGGATGCGCGGTCGTCCGGGGTGGGGGTGTCGGCGACCCAGACGTGTTCCTGCTGGAAGAGCAGGACGCCGCCGAGGAGTGCGCGGTGCTCGGCCTGCCAGAGGTAGTGGCGGTCGGGCAGGGCGGCCGGGCCGCCCTTGAGCTGGAAGGTGTGGCCTTCCAGGGTGAGGTCGCCGGTCAGTGGGGTGAGGTCGACCAGGCGGGTGGGGAGGTTGGGGCCGAGGGCCGCCCATGCCTTGAGCTTGCCTTCGTAGGAGTGCCGGATGTGCTCGATGACGAGTGGGGTGGCGAGGAACGTCGCGTCGGGGAAGGCGTCGGCGATCACCTCGGCGCCGAAGTAGAAGTCGGGGTCGGCGTGGCTGACGAAGACGGTGGTGAGCTTCTTGCCGGAGTCGAGGATCTCGGCGGCGAGGCGGTGGCCGTCGGCGCGGGTGAAGGCGGCGTCGACCAGCAGCGCCTCGTTTTCGCCGGTGACGAGGGTGGCTGTCTTGTTCTTGCTGCCGGCCGGGAAGTCGAGGTCGAGGACCTTGAAGGCGAGCGTGCTCATGCGGGGGCTCCTTTGCGCAGGGGATGGGGTGGGGTGGGGGGC
>NZ_JAEQAZ010000209.1 GCF_016654115.1 Streptomyces sp. MBT53 | reverse complement strand
CCCTTTGCCACAACGCACTCAACATCGGCCGCCTGAGCAAAGATCAGTGCTGGCCTGGGAGTTCGAGACCGATCTGTACACGGTTTTGCCGGTCCGGTGGCACTCCATGCGGCGCCCCGGCCCAGAGGTCGAGGCCCAAGTCCGCGGCACGGACCAGGACGCTGTCGTTGCTGCGTTCGATGAGGCTTGTGCACAGGCTGTGGATCGGGCGAGGAACCCGGAAGGATATGGAGACATCGACAGCTACTGACCCACCATCAAGTGCGGTCCAAGGGCCAGCTCAGGGTTCGATCAGCGCGACGGAGCCCGGCACCGCCACAGGTTGCCGGGCCCTGGTGCGCACATCAGTCGACGAGATAGTGGGCTTCGACGTAGGCGACGGTGGAGCCGTAGGGCTCTCCCACCGGCTTCAACATGTACCGACGGAAGACCGCGGCCGTGGCACGGCGGACGCCGCGATTGCGAGCCTCAGCGTTGTCCCACGACTGCGCGAGGGTGCGCTTGACCACCTGATCGATCTCCTGGGCCAAGTTCTGCTCCGTGACGGTGAGTCCGGGCGGCGCGTGGTCACGGATGATCCGCGACAGCACTCCTACGTGGTCATCGTCCAGTACGACGGCTTCGTCGGGGTGCTTCTCCGCGTTCACGATGGCACGGGCGACCCGGAGTGCTTCGGCCAGGAACTCCAAGGCGTCCTGGGCGTTCTGGATGATCCGGTCCCGCAGCTGCCTGATCCGCTCTGCCAGGGCGGTGTACTTCGCGGACCCTGGTTCGACGCCCTTCTCGAGGGCCGCCTTGATGTGGTCCAGGATCTCCGCCGCAGACGGCGGCCTCTTGTCCTCGCTGTCGTCCTTGCCGGGCTTGGGACGGACGAGGGCCAGCAGCTCCTTGAGGATCGTGATGCCCTGGGCATCCAGGACGAGGGCTTCTTCTTGGGAGGCGGCCACCGAGAAGGAGTAGACGTGGGCGTTGATTATCTCCAGGACCATCGGCCCCAGCTCACCCAGTCGCTCCTTCCTTTCCTCGTCGGAAGACTTCTTGAACAGGGTCGTGTACGCAGACCCGAAGAGCCCGAACCCGTCCTGGTACTTGGTGACCCGCTTGTCCGTGTTGATGAGCGGGTACAGGCGGGCGAGGAGCCGGTAGTTCTTGCTGAAGACCTCGGAGGCGTCAGGGTTGGCGTCCAGGAAGGCGTTGATGACACGGACGGACTCGTATCCGTGGGCCGTGAGATCGAGGCCGTCGACATCTGCGAGGAGGTCTTCGATGCAGGCGAAGGTGGTGCGGAACTCGGCGACCAGGTCGGTCAGGTCGGTGACGAAACCGCCGCCCTTGCCGGCGGACCCTTCCGAGGTGGGGTCGACGACGGCACGCTGGACCTCTTCGGCCAGGCTGATGTAGTCCACGACCACGCCGGTGGTCTTCACGAATCCGGCCGGGGACACCCAAGTGCGGTTCGGGCGGGTGATTGTCTGGAACAGGTTGTGAGCCTTCAGCGGCTTGTCCAGGTAGAGGACGCCTTCGTTGGGGGCATCGAACCCAGTCATCAGCTTGGCCGTCACGACCAGGAAGCACAGCGGGTCATCCGGGGTGAGGAATCGTCTCTTCTGGTCTTCCTCGTCGACCTCGGAGAGCCGGTACGGCCGCATGGCCGCTTCCTCGGTCTTGGCGTCCGAGACGTGGATGTTCACCTCTGCGGTGATCCGATCGTGCTTGCCGACCTCGGAGAGCACTTGCGACGCCCCGAAGCCGGCCAGCAGCTCGTTGATCTTGTCCGTGTACTTCACGGCCAGCTCACGGTTGTAGGCGACGACCTGCGCCTTGAGGCCGTTGCGATAGGTGCCCGCCAGGTAGTGGTCCACGATGTCCTGGCAGACCGTGTGGATGCGTTCGGGGTTGGCGAATACCGAGGTGAGGCGCCCGAACTTGCGGGACAAGGTTTCACGGTCGGGGTCGTCGAGGTCGAATTCGTCGGCGAACTGGTCGAACTCGGCCTGCAGTTCCAGGTCGTTCATCTCGAAGGTAACCGGGTGCGGGTCCAGCATGACAGGGACGGTTGCCTCGTCCTGCAGAGACCGGGACACCGAATACCGGTGCAGCACCCTGTTTGGGTCGGTCTCCTCACCGAAGAGGGCGAAGGTGTTGGTGGCGAGGTTCCTGATGGGTGTGCCGGTCATGCCGAAGAACTTCGCGTGCGGCAACGCTGCGCGCATCTGCCCCGCCAGGGACTCTTCCTCGGACGACTGGGTGCGGTGTGCCTCATCGACCAGCACGATGATGTTGCGGCGGGTCGACAGGTTCTTGCCGGCGTCGGCGAACTTGTGGACAGTCGTGGAGATGACGCCGCGCACATCGTCAGCCAGCAGGGAACGCAACTCCTTACTGGTGGAGGGCTGGTGGAAGTAGGCGTCTCCCATCGCGGAGGTGAACACCCCGGAGGTTTGCCGCACGAGCTGGGTCCGGTCCGAGAGCAAGATGATCGTGGGCGACTCGGTGCGGGTGTCAGCCAGCAGCAGCGAGGCGGCGAACACCATCAGCAGCGTCTTCCCGCTGCCTTGGTGGTGCCAGATCAGACCCTTCTTGCCGTCAGCCAGGACCCGTCTGTGGATCAGATGGGCGGCCTCCATCTGTGGGTAACGGGGCAGGTACTTCTTGTCCGCCCCGCCTCCAGAGGTGTCGAAGAGGGCGAAGTTGGCGAGCATGTCCAGGACCGTGGCCGGGTTGAGCAGCAGCTCGACGGAGCGCTGAACGTCTGCCTGCCCGGACAGATTCTCGTCGTCGTCAGTGGATCGGAACGGCTGCCACAGGTTCAGGGGCGCACCAGCGGCACCGAACCGCAGCTTCAGCCCGTCGGAGGCGACAGCGAAGACATTGGGGGTGAAGAACCACGGATACTCGGTGGCGTACACGTCGTTGATCTCGCGTGCGGCGTCGGCCCACCCGGACTTGGCGGTCGGTGACTTCACCTCTACGACAACGAGGGGCAGACCATTGGCCCAGTACACGAGATCGAACCGGCGGGGGGTCTTGCCGGGGATGGTTATGGTCACCTCGTCCGACACGACCAGGGTGTTGGTGGTCGGGTGCTCGAAATCGATGACCTTCAAGGCGTGCCACACGCCGTCGGCACCCCGGAACTCCTTGTGCCCACGCACCAGTTCCAGCACCTGCTCGTTGGCTCGCACCAGCCCGCCGTCGACGGCATTGACCGTGGCGATGATCTCCTCGACCACGGCTTCCACGTCGAACCCGCCGATCACCCCAGGGTTGAGCCGGACGATGGCGTCCCGCAGCTGGCCGGCGAGCACCGTTTGTGTCGTCTCACGTGGCAGCGACCTGCCCGCTTCGAAGCCCCACCCCATCGGGAGGGACCACTGGATCATCAGGTTCTGGAACTCGCGTTCCGCGATCCCCTTCGCCATCAGGCGACCCCCACCTCGGCTGACTCGATGGTGATTGTTCGATCCAACAATCCCGATAGCAAACCGGTTCGAACCTGACGGAGACTCGCGGCCTCCGCGCGCAGCGTGATGACGAGCGCATCGACCGCCGCAGCACGCTCAACTAGTGCTGTTTGTTCCTCTGGTGAAGGCACGGGCATTTCGCGAGCGATGTATTCCTTTACCGACAGATTCGTGATGCCAGTCGTGCGGCGTGAGTAGTTGCGAGTCAGCCCAAATACCCAGTCGTGTCGGAGTCGCCAGAATACGTACTTTGGGAGCGCCCTCTCAGGGGCTACCCGCATCAGGCGCTGGAAGTCGGTAGGCACGCACGGCGCTAGGCCGGGGCCCGCGATAGCGACTCTGCCGACGGGCTGCTCGGGTGAACCGCCAGATCGCTCCAGGATGATGTCCTGCTCCTGCACCGTCCGGGTGTCAGCCTGCTTGGTCGTGAACGACCGTACTGGCGAGCCGTCGGTTACGAAGTCGGAGGTGCCGGGCGCGTAGATGCGAGGCCCAAGCGCGAGGCGATCAACTTCCCCTTCACCCTCAGGCTTGCCCCAGACGCCCCCGATCACATGGGAGCACAGGTCAACAATCCGATGCGGTGTACCCGTGACGGTCGCGAAGTGCTCTGTGAGCACCGAGTTGAGAAGCCTCCGCGCGATGCTGGCCTCGGATTCAAGTGCAGCAATCTGGTCGTCTACCGCGCCGATAATCTTCACGACCCGCTCCTGCGTCGGCCGCGGCGGAATGAAGATCGGAGCCTCTTTGAATACCGGAATAGTTGTGCGGCGACGCCGAGCGATAGAGCCGATTGCGCGACTGTCAAAGTACGGGGTGAGTACACCGCCTTCGAGGACCATTCCCCAGAACCTGGAGTCTTGGCCCTCGCGAACGCGGAACACTGGGTAGACCGGAGAGGTAACACCGGCACTGTCGCGAAACCATTGCCCAATAGCTCCGGTCCAGAGGAGGTAGGGGTTCCAGGCGATGTCGAAGGGCTGGAGTACCTTGTATTTGCTCGTGTCCTCAGTAGCGACTCTCTTGTTGAACACCTCGCTCTGGGGAACGATGCCGCGTCCTTCGGTGACACTGAGGACCATCTCGATAGCCTTGTCCTTGTTCCGGACATCGACGTGCTCGAGGACGTCATCTAGAGTGCCTGGCTTCCACCCGGTGGGCTCAGTCATCGAAGCCCTCGATCCCTGTGGCCGTGAGGACCTGCAGCATGCGAGCCTCGGCCTGCCGTCGATCGGCCCGGGCGAGGTTGTAGGCGTCGACCAGAACGTCCAACTCCTCCTGCTCAGCTGTGGCGTGCTTGATGTAACGGCCGATGTGGAGGTCGTATTCGTTCTCCGCGATCTCTGGCAAGGCAACGAAGCGGGCGGTGAGCCCTTTACCGTCATCGAGTTCGGTGGGGGAAGCGACAGCGTTGAAGCTGGAATGGTAGGCAGCCACTGTATCGGCGATATCGGAGTCGGTGATCGTATTGCGGTTCTTTCCAGGCGTGAACCGCTTTGATGCGTCAATGAACAGCACACCTGCCCGGCGTTCCGGGGCCTTGGTGCCGGGGGCGCGGAAGACGAGGATGCAGGTCGGGATCGGCGTGCTGTAGAAAAGATTCTTCGGCAGTCCGATGACGGCTTCAAGTAGGTCGTCGTCCAGGACACGCTGACGGATGACTGCTTCCTGGCCACTTCGGAAGAGGACGCCGTGGGGGAGGACGACACCGGCGCGGCCCTTCTTCGGGTCCATGCTGGCGATCATGTGCTGCACGAATGCCCAGTCCGCCGATGACTGTGGAGCAATCCCGCCGAGGGCGCGCGGGTCATTGGTCCAGGGCTTCCACTTGAGGCTGTAGGGCGGATTGGCGACGATCACATCGAATTGCTTGACGGATCCGTTCGGCTTCTTGAAGCGAGGGTCCCTCAAGGTGTCGCCGATCTCGACCTTGAACTCGGTCAGGTTGTGCATGAAGAGGTTCATGCGGGCCACACCCGCGGTGTCCGTCACAGCCTCCTGCCCGTTCAGGCTGAGTGTGTATCCACGCCCGCCTCGGGCCTTGAGGAAGTTGGCGGCGGCAATGAGCATGCCGCCTGAACCGCAGGTCGGGTCGTACACCGACTCGTGGTTCTTGGGGTCCAGCAGTTCGATGATCAGCTCGACGACCTCGCGCGGGGTGAAGAACTGGCCGGCACGAGTACCGGACCCGTCTGAGAACCGCTTCAGCAGGTACTCGTACGCCCCGCCGAGAACATCGTGGGACATATTGCCCGCGTGCATTTTGGGGACACGGTTCATCGTCCGCATGACCGACGCCAGCACCTCCCCCGGCAGCACCGCTTCGGAGGTCCACGTCATGGACCCGAACAGACGGGAGAACTTGTCAGGGTTGGCCGACTCGATGGCCTGGAGGGAGGCGCGCACCCGCTGGCCGAGGCCGTGCTGGGCGACTGTGGCGAGGATGGATGACCAAGAGGCGCGGCTCTCGGCAACAGTGCCAGGGAAGATGAGGGGGATCTTGAACGTCTGGTAGTTGCTGTACTCGACCTCGTCGGCTTCCTCGGCTGAGAGGTCGAGGGCCTCGTTGTCCTTGAGGAAGGTCTGGTGAGTGTGCTCCCAGGTATCCGACAGGTACTTCCAGAACATCAGAGGGAAGACGACCGAGGAGTACTGCGCTTCGGGCATCGCCACGCGCAGCTCGTCGGCGGCGTCCCACAATCGGTTCTCGATCTCTTGCTGGGTCACTGCCATCAGTTGGGATCCTTGCTCGTGTCCGGGTGGCGATCTCAGGGCCGTGGAGCTGCTGCGGGGCATCCTATTTTGTCCCTCTGACAGTGAGGCTTTGATCGACCACTTCTGCTGGATGGTTCGGGGAACTGACTGGGGCTGTGGGGCCATGCACGTTGCTTCGGAGCCCTATGCGAGCCGTCCAGGGCCAGACATGGCAGAGCGCCGACGAAGCCCATCCGTGGTTGTCCATGACCGTCCGTCCTACGTAACTGAGACTGAGACCGAGACGGCCAACGACGAAGGGCCCCACCGCAAACGGTGGGGCCCTTCGACATCGTGTCCGGTGAGGCACTGGCGGAGGATACGAGATTCGAACTCGTGAGGGGTTGCCCCCAACACGCTTTCCTGCTGTTCGTCTGGGGGTTCTGGGGCGTACAGGAGCGTTCTGACCTGCAGTGCAGCTCACTTGGGCGGGGCATCTGAACGGTGATGGCAGTGAACGCAAACGGAACTGCAACCATCGTTTACCTATCTGCCGTGCTCCGGGACGTACCACTGGAGGGCTTGACCGGTCACTGCGGCGATGCACTCGAAGGCGTGATCGCGATGGAGCAGGGTGAGCCCCTGCAGCTCAGCTGTTGTAGCGACGACGAGGTCGACCGCTTCCGCACTCGGTGTCTCCCTGCTCGGTGATGGGGCAGGTCGCGATGAGTCCGGCCGAGGTGGCCTGGTCCCAGCCGTACTCCTCTGCGTCCTCGCGCATGAACCGAGCGAGCGCGCTGGTGTCGATCAAGAACTGGGCCGCGTTCACCGGCGGTGGTTCACCTTGTTCTCGAACAACTCCAGATCGAACGCGCCGTGGCCGGCCACGGCCCCAGCCGGGCGACAGCCAGGGCGCGACGCCGGTTCTCCACCACCTCGCGAAGAGCGGTGTTGACCGTCTCCTTCTTGGTGTTCGTCCCGAGGGCCTTCGCCACGTCCGCGACCAGTTCGTCGTCCAGGTCGATAACCGTCCGACTCATATATGCCTCCTGATACCAAATATTGGGCCAAGTACATCTCGCGAGGTGCCTTGTGCGGCGCCATCGGACGCCTCGGCCTGGCCACCGGGTCCTACGGGGGCATCACGCCCTGGATGCGGGAGAGTGCGAAGGCGTGTTCCGTATCGCGCAGGTGGCACGAGGCATCAAGGTAGGGCGGGTCCCTGAGGGTATGTACGGTTCGGTTGTCCGAGGTGACGATGCACTCAAGCGTGATGGCCGCATCGGTGTCCGTTGCGAAAGGCACGCCGCTGCCGAAAGGGTCGGGTTCCGGTGCGGTCGGCTGAGGCCGTGAGCAGCCGGTCGGCCGGCACGTAGAGGCCGGCGCCGGCGGACTTGTCCGCGGCACGGGTGAGGGCCGCGCCGTCCGACGTTCCTACGCGAAGAGAGGGACGGCAGCGGCGCCCCTGTGCGCCAAGAGCTTTTCGATGCTCACCGTTCCCCAGTCGGACTCGGCGAGGGGAAGCGTGGCCAGGGGCGCACAGTGCGGTGAGGCCGCTGCGGGTGGGCTACCGCTGACCAGGACCGTCGGGGCGAACCGCCGCAGGGCGAGCCTGGACAGG
The DNA here is from genome assembly GCF_016654115.1 of Streptomyces sp. MBT53. GTDB lineage: Bacteria > Actinomycetota > Actinomycetes > Streptomycetales > Streptomycetaceae > Streptomyces. The sequence continues at coordinate 6,025 of NZ_JAEQAZ010000209.1, read as the reverse complement.
CCGCGGGGGCGATGCGCACCCGTCCCTGGCCTCGTGCGGTGTCGGCGATGAGACAGGTCAGCGGCTGCGGCAGGGCCGCCATGGCGGAGCGGACTGCTAGGTCGGCCCCAAGCCTTCGGTGACCGGGCCGTGTTCTGCCTGCAGCCACTCGACGAGCTCCTGCAGCCGGTCGCGGCCACGTTTGAAGCGCAGCGCTTCGGCGGCATAGGCAGAGAGGCCTCGCCCTGCCGCGTCCGAGCGGGTCTGCAGGCTCCGGTTCGAGGCTGCGATCGCAGCGCTCTGCGGCGGATGCCAACTGTTAACCCCGCTCTCGGATGACTCGAGCGTCGGCAGTCACTTCTCGATAGAGAAAAGCGCAGGTAGTCGCTGCCGTGGTATCAGCTACGCCTGGATGCAGTGGCCTTGTTGCTTCAGTGGAGTGCATGCGCACTCGCAGTGCGCAGTAGGTTGCTCCGGCGGTTCAGCTCTACGGTTCAGGGGTCGAACAGCGGGCAACACCAAATGGGGGATACATGGTTGCGGTGTCAGACGAGCGGGATCCGCTGATCACCCGGTCGGAGATCGCGTCGTACGCAGGAGTGGAACGGCCGACCGTATCCAACTGGGCGCGGCGGCATCAGGATTTCCCCATCCCGATGCGCTCTGGTGGCGTGGAGTACTTCCGCCTCACCTCGGTTCTTCGCTGGCTTGGTGGCCGGGGGATCCCGCGGGCGCAACTGCGGGTCGATGAGCGCTTCGGCGCCACCTACCGAGAGCGTGTCCTGAGCGGTTGGCGGGCGCGGAACGGAGCAATCGACCCCGTCAGCCGAGCGGAGAGCACAGAAGGGAGTGGGGAGACCGACAAGCAGTGTGTCAGCGAGCTCATGGGGCCGCTTTCGGATCGCGTTCGGGGCTCGGCTTCGATGGTGGACTACCTGACCCTGCTGCTTTCCCTCATCTTCCTACGGGGCAGTGAGCCCCGATGGAGTGCCCTCCAAGCTGCCGCCAGAGCTGCTACGGGGCCGGAACACATCGCGGGCCTACTGCACCGGATCGGTGATGCGGCTGACGATGAACTACGGCAGTACGGAGTGTTGCCAGGGATGCGGGAGAGTCTCAGACGGCTGGAGCCCCGAACCTATGGCGATCTCGCCCGGACGGTGCGACTGGCGGGAGAACTCCATCGAGGAGCCTTCCGCCTCATCCTTGACGAGTACGAATCCAGGGCCGGACTCCGTAGCGGAGAGTTCTTCACCCCCAAAGGGGTGGTGCGGCTGGCCGCCGAACTCGCCCTGGACGTCGGCGAGGGAGGCAAGTCGGTCTACGACGGGTACGCCCGTGGTGGTGAGATGTTGGCGGCGGCGGCCGAGTACGTGGGCGCGCAGACGCCCGGGTTCTCGGTGAGGGGCGAGGCGCCCGGTCGCGACACCCTGCGGTTTGCCGGGATGCACCTGGCTCTGCACGGGACGTTGCCGAGGCTGCGCAGCACCGTGAACTCGCCATGGAGGGCGAGGACTGTATCCGAGCCGTTCGCCGACGTGGTCATGATGAATCCCCCGTTCAACATGACCGACTCGGCGGGGTCGGGCCGACGGGACGGTGTGTGGGAGTTCGGAGCTCCGCCCAGGGGCAACGACAACTTCGCTTGGCTGCAGCACGGGATGGCATACCTGAGAGACGAAGGACGTGCCGCGGTGGTGATGCCGGTCAAGGCCGGCAACTCGGTCAATGTGGCCGAGCGCGAGATCCGCCGGAACATGATCGAGAGAGGAGTGGTCGAGTGTGTGATCGCACTGCCGCCCAACCTGTTCTCCGCAACTCCCGTGCCGGTGTCCTTGTGGTTTCTGCGGCGCACTGAACAACCAAGCCCCGAAGTCCTGTTGGTCGATGCCCGACATCTGGGGACCAGGCAGGGCAACCGGAACGTGCTTGAAGCGAACGACCGGCAGGTCATCATGGATGCCGTCCGGCCATGGCTGTTCCGGCAAGTGCGGCCAACTGCGGGCAGCAGCCTTGAGCCATACACGGTGTTGATCCCGCGAGGTGCGTTCGCCGCTGCCGACTACTCACTGAGCCCCATTGATCACATCACCACCAGGCGTCTTGAAGAGGGGGGCTCCCTCGACGCAGTCGCGGCGGCACATCAAGAGAGTGTCAACCTTCGTGAGGTGGTTGACACGGTGGACGAGGCGGCGGCTGCTCTCAGCTGGGACTGCGGCGTGAGCCAAACCGCGCGCCACGGGCGTCTGCCGTCGGCATGGGTTGAAACCACCCTGGCCGAGCTGTGCGAGATCCAGCCGGGGCCTTCCTATAGCCGCCTGGGTAGGAACGAGCGCTCGGGTGAGGGGCTGGTGCCCATTGTCCTGCCGCGTCAGCTCGAGGACGGCAGGATTGTCGCTCTTGACGGCGAGAGGGTCTCCTGGGAGACAGCTGAGAAGCTGAAGAAGTTCTGGTTGCAGCCCCGGGACATCGTCTGTGTCCGGTCTGGAGCCATCCGGGCCCCCGCGATGGCAACTGCGGAGCAGGAGGGCTGGTTGCTCAGCCCCAATGTGGTGAGACTTCGGCTGTACGAGCACGCCGTGGCGGTGGACCCCGAGTACCTCTTGGACTATCTCGCGTCGCCACGCTGCATGGAGTGGATGAGTAACCGGGCGGCAGCCACAGCCGCCCCCTCCCTCAGTCGTGATGCGCTTGGTCACTTGCCGGTCCGGCTCCCGCCGCTGGAGCAGCAGCGGCGGGCGGTGCAGATGATCAACAGTCTCCGCGATCAGGCTTCGGCTCACCGGGAGTATGCGGAGTCGCTCTCCAGAGCCCGTGCGGAGCTGGCGAAATTCCTGATGAACGGACCGGTGGATGCCTCGTGATCCGTAGCAGCGTGTTCTCTCCCGACCCTTCGAAAGGAACCTTTCGTGTCCACGACTCCGCCTCCGGCATCCTCCCGCACCTGGGCTCTGTGGTTGGGGATCGCTGCTCTGCTGTCAACCATCGTGGCTCTCTGCGTAGCCCTGCTCAAGGTTCGTGCCGGTGCTGACACGACTGACGTCGTATTGTCCGCCGGTGCGGGGTTCGCGGCATCGGCCGGTCTCTGCCTTGCTGTGCCGGCAGCCGTACGAGAGCTGAAGCGGCTCGGATGATGTGTGACATCCGGTCGTCTGGGCTGACCAAGGACATGAGGTTACGTGTAAGCGAATGCCGCAACAGTTCAGAACGTCACTGTCCGCGAGATCTGCTTGACTCGCTGACGAGCGTCACAGATGGGGAGGGGATTGCAGGATGCCGTTGGAGTTCGGGCTGTGGCGAGTGGATGGCCAGCCGGTGCGGGTTGCTACGCGACCGATGTCGGTGGAGTCGAAGCTGGAAGACCTCATCGAGGCCGATCCGGAGATCCTGGGGAGACCGCTCCTGCTGATTGGTCGTCAGGTGCAGACCGGCCACGGTAAGTTCATTGATCTGCTCGGCATAGACGCCGAGGGCGGCTTGCATATTCTGGAGCTCAAACGGGACCGCACTCCCCGGGAGGTCGTCGCGCAGCTGCTCGACTACGGTTCGTGGGTCCAAGCGCTCAGCAACGAGCAAGTGCGTGAGATCCACGGGGCGTACGCGCGTAAGCGCGGACTGGCGGAGGAACTGGACGAGGCGTTTGCGCTTTGCTTCGGCAGTAGTCCGCCGGAGGCCCTGAACGGCACCCACACCCTCACCGTCGTCGCGAGTGAGGTCGACGCGGCGACCGAGCGGATCGTCACCTATCTGGCATCCGGCTATCAGGTGCCCCTCAACGTACTGTTCTTCCGCTGCTTCGAGGATGAGGGGCGCGTTTACCTGGCTCGCACCTGGCTGATCGACGACGCCGAGGTAGCGGCGCCGTCCACGGGGACCAAGGCACGCGGGAAACAAGAGCAGTGGAACGGCACGGACTGGTACGTCTCCTTCGGTGACGAGTCAGGCGGCCGGAGCTGGGAAGATGCCCTCCAGTACGGCTTCGTGTCGGCCGGTGGTGGGGAGTGGTTCTCCCGGACGCTCCGTTCCCTGCCTGTGGGAGCGCGGGTCTTCACCCATATCCCAAAAGTGGGATACGTCGGCGTGGGTACGGTATCCGGCGAGCCGCAGCCCTTCGCCGACACCGTCCTCACCGTTGGTGATGAGAGCCGACGCATGGCCGACCTTCCCCTCAAGGGCGGCTACCGCCCGGACCGCGGTCCGACGCAGGAAGGGAACACCGCGGACCGTCGCGAGTGGATCGTCCCGGTTGAATGGGAACAGGCCGTGCCACGGGAGAAGGCGTACTGGCGGACGGGCCTCTTCGCGAACCAGAACTCTGCCTGCAAGCTCCGCGCCCGCTTTACGATCGACGAGGTCTCCCGCCACTTCGGCATTGGTTGACAGCCCGAGGCCGGCCTCAAGGCGGCGAACGCTCATTGGGGCAGCCCTGGCTGCCCCAGAACCCAACGAAGACAAGAACTGAGCCTGACAACGACGAAGGGCCCCGCTGCGAACAGCGGGGCCCTTCGACATCGTGCCCGGTGAGGCACTGGCGGAGGATACGAGATTCGAACTCGTGAGGGGTTGCCCCCAACACGCTTTCCAAGCGTGCGCCCTAGGCCACTAGGCGAATCCTCCGCGGCAAACAATACAAGACGTTGAGGAGTGCTCGCGAACTCGTTCCCCCCGCTCAGATCCTGTAGCCTGTGCGGAGCCCCTCACGCGGCGCTATCTGACTGAACTCCCCCAGGGCCGGAAGGCAGCAAGGGTAGGTTGGCTCTGGCGGGTGCGTGGGGGGCGCTTGCGTTCGCGGCGGTTGCGGTGGGCGAGGCCGCCGTCGGCCCCCGTTGTCAGTGGGCGCCTATAACCTCGTACGCGTGTCGTCTCTCGCGCTGTACCGCCGTTATCGCCCGGAGTCGTTCGCCGAGGTCATCGGGCAGGAGCATGTAACCGACCCGTTGCAGCAGGCGCTGCGGAACAACCGGGTCAATCACGCGTACCTGTTCAGCGGGCCGCGTGGCTGTGGCAAGACGACCAGTGCGCGGATTCTGGCCCGCTGCCTGAACTGCGAGAAGGGGCCCACGCCCACCCCCTGCGGCGAGTGCTTGTCCTGCACGGACCTCGCGCGCAACGGGCCCGGTTCCATCGACGTCATCGAGATCGACGCCGCTTCGCACGGTGGTGTGGACGACGCCCGTGAGCTGCGGGAGAAGGCGTTCTTCGGGCCCGCGAGCAGCCGTTACAAGATCTACATCATCGACGAGGCCCACATGGTCACGTCGGCCGGCTTCAACGCCCTGCTCAAGGTCGTCGAGGAGCCCCCGGAGCACCTCAAGTTCATCTTCGCGACCACCGAGCCCGAGAAGGTCATCGGGACGATCCGGTCGCGGACGCACCACTATCCCTTCCGGCTCGTGCCGCCCGGCACGCTTCGCGACTACCTCGGCGAGGTGTGCGGGCGGGAGAACATCCCCGTCGAGGACGGCGTGCTGCCCCTCGTCGTGCGCGCGGGCGCCGGTTCCGTGCGTGACTCCATGTCCGTCATGGACCAGTTGCTCGCGGGGGCGAGCACCGACGGTGTGACCTACGCCATGGCGACCTCCCTCCTCGGCTACACGGACGCCTCGCTCCTCGACTCCGTGGTCGAAGCCTTCGCCACCGGTGACGGCGCCGCCGCCTTCGAAGTCGTCGACCACGTCATGGAGGGGGGCAACGACCCCCGCCGTTTCGTCGCCGACCTGCTGGAACGCCTGCGGGACCTGGTGATCCTCGCCGCCGTGCCCGACGCCCTCGAAAAGGGCCTCATTGACGCCCCGGCCGACGTCCTGGAACGGATGCAGGCGCAGGCCGGCACCTTCGGCGCGGCCGAACTCAGCCGCGCCGCCGACCTGGTCAACACCGGCCTGACCGAGATGCGGGGCGCCACCGCCCCCCGCCTCCAACTGGAACTCATCTGCGCCCGCGTGATGCTCCCCGCCGCCCACGAAGTTGACGCCGCGTTCGAGCCGGTCGAGGCGGGCCATGACGGACTGCTCGTCGCCGTACGCGGCGGGGAGCATCACGCGGG
>NZ_JAEQAZ010000208.1 GCF_016654115.1 Streptomyces sp. MBT53 | reverse complement strand
GTGCTTCTCGTCGTCCGTCCAACGGGAGTTGCCGCCGTCGACCACCGTGTCACCCGGCTGGAGCAGCTCGCCCAGCTCGTCGACGACCGACTGGGTCGGGGCGCCGGCCGGAACCATCACCCATACGGTGCGCGGCGCTTCGAGCTTGTCGACCAGTTCGGCCAGGTCGCTCACGTCGGAGATCTCGGGGTTGCGGTCGTATCCGATGACGGTGTGGCCCGCGCGGCGGATGCGCTCGCGCATGTTGCCGCCCATCTTGCCGAGGCCGATCAGTCCGAGCTGCATGTCAGTTCACTTCTTCCGGAGAGTGCGGTAGGTGGCCACGAGCGCGGCGGTGGAGGAGTCGAGACCGGGCACGTCGGCGCCTTCGGTCAAGGCGGGTTCGACGCGCTTGGCGAGAACCTTGCCCAGCTCGACGCCCCACTGGTCGAAGGAGTCGATGTTCCAGACCGCGCCCTGCACGAACACCTTGTGCTCGTAGAGCGCGATGAGCTGGCCGAGCACGGAGGGGGTCAGCTCGCGGGCCAGGATGGTGGTCGTGGGGTGGTTGCCCTTGAACGTCTTGTGCGGGACCAGCTCCTCCGCGACACCCTCCGCGCGCACCTCGTCGGGTGTCTTACCGAAGGCCAACGCCTGGGTCTGCGCGAAGAAGTTGGCCATCAGCAGGTCGTGCTGCGCCTTCAGCCCGTCGCTCAGCTCGGCGACCGGGTTGACGAAGCCGATGAAGTCGGCCGGGATCAACTTCGTGCCCTGGTGGATGAGTTGGTAGTACGCGTGCTGGCCATTGGTCCCCGGGGTGCCCCACACCACCGGGCCCGTCTGCCACTCCACCGGATTCCCGTCCCGGTCCACGGACTTGCCGTTGGACTCCATGTCCAGCTGCTGCAAGTAGGCAGTGAACTTGGAGAGATAGTGCGAGTACGGCAGTACCGCGTGCGACTGGGCGTCGTGGAAGTTGCCGTACCAGACGCCCAACAGGCCAAGGAGCAATGGTGCGTTGGACTCGGCGGGCGCGGTGCGGAAGTGCTCGTCGACGAGGTGGAAACCGTCGAGCATCTCGCGGAAGCGGTCCGGCCCGATGGCGATCATCAGCGACAGTCCGATGGCCGAGTCGTAGGAGTAGCGTCCGCCGACCCAGTCCCAGAACTCGAACATGTTGTCCGTGTCGATGCCGAAGTCCGACACCTTCCCGGCGTTCGTCGACAGCGCCACGAAGTGCTTCGCGACGGCCTTGTCGTCGCCACCGAGACCGTCAAGCAGCCATGTCCGGGCGGACGTTGCGTTGGTGATCGTCTCGATCGTCGTGAACGTCTTCGACGCGACGATGAACAGCGTCTCCGCCGGGTCGAGGTCGCGGGTGGCCTCGTGCAGGTCGGCGCCGTCCACGTTCGACACGAAACGGACCGTCAACTCGCGGTCGGTGAAGGCGCGGAGAGCCTCGTACGCCATCGCCGGACCGAGGTCGGAACCGCCGATGCCGATGTTGACGACATTGCGGATACGACGGCCGGTGTGGCCGGTCCACTCGCCGGAGCGGACTCGCTCGGCGAAGTTCGCCATCTTGTCGAGCACCGCGTGCACGGCAGGCACCACGTTCTCGCCGTCGACCTCGACGACGGCGTCACGCGGGGCGCGCAGCGCGGTGTGCAGGACCGCGCGGTCCTCCGTCACGTTGATCTTCTCGCCGCGGAACATGGCGTCCCGCAGGCCGAACACGCCGGTGGCGGTGGCGAGTTCCTGGAGGAGGGCGAGGGTCTCGTCCGTGATCAGGTGCTTGGAGTAGTCGATGCGCAGGTCGCCGACGGTGACCACGTACCGCTCCGCGCGCTCCGGGTCCGCCGCGAACAACTCGCGCAACTGCGGGTGCAGTTGAGCCGCGCGGTGGTCCTCCAGAGCGGTCCACTCGGGCCGCCGCACGAGCTTGGGGGAGTCAGACATGAGAAGGGGTCTCCTTGGTGCCCTCTGCCCGGAGGGCGATGGCGTACATCTCGTCGGCGTCGAGGCGCCGGAGTTCCTCGGCGATGAGTTCGGAGGTGGTGCGGACCTTCAGCGCGAGGGTGCGGGAGGGCTGCCCGGGCAGGGACAGCGTCGCGAGAGGGCCGTCGGGACGGTCGATGACGATGTCACCGGCGCCGGTGCCCAGGCGGACGGCCGTGATGACCGGTCCGTCGGTGACCACGCGGTCGATCTTCACCTTGAGGCGGGCCTCCAGCCAGCGGGCCAGCAGCTCGGCGGCGGGGTTGTCGGCCTCGCTCTCCACGGCACCCGAGGTGATCTTCGACTTGGACTGGTCCAAAGCCGCCGCCAGCATCGAGCGCCAGGGGGTGAGCCGGGTCCAGGCGAGGTCGGTGTCGCCGGGCGCGTAGGCACGGGCGCGGGCGCCCAGCTCTTCGAGCGGGTTCGTCGCCGCGTACAGGTCGGTGATCCGGCGCTGCGCGAGGGCGCCCAGCGGGTCCTTCGCCGGGATCTCGGGCGCGTCGCCCGGCCACCACACGACGACCGGCGCGTCCGGCAGCAGCAGCGGCAGCACCACGGAGTCGGCGTGGTCGGACACCTCGCCGTAGGTCCGCAGCACGACCGTCTCGCCGGTGCCCGCGTCGGCGCCCACCCGGACCTCGGCGTCGAGGTGCGAGTTGGTGCGGTCCCGCGGGGTGCGGGCGTGCCGCTTGATGACGACCAGGGTGCGCGAGGGGTGCTCGTGCGAGGCCTCCTCGGCCGCCTTGATCGCGTCGTAGGCGTTCTCCTCGTCCGTGACGATGACCATCGTCAGGACCATGCCCACGGCAGGTGTGCCGAGGTCGCGGCGACCCTGTACCAGCGCCTTGTTGATCTTGCTTGCCGTGGTGTCGCTCAGGTCGATCTTCATGGCCTGCGCCAGCTCCGTCCGTCTCGTGCGAGCATCTCGTCCGCCTCCTGGGGCCCCCAACTGCCCGAGGAGTACTGCGCGGGCCTGCCGTTGTCCGCCCAGTACTCCTCGATCGGGTCGAGGATCTTCCAGGACTCTTCCACTTCCTGGTGGCGCGGGAACAGGTTGGCATCGCCGAGCAGCACATCCAGGATGAGCCGCTCGTACGCCTCCGGGCTCGACTCCGTGAACGACTCGCCGTAGGCGAAGTCCATGGACACGTCCCGGATCTCCATCGAGGTCCCCGGCACCTTCGAACCGAAGCGGACCGTCATGCCCTCGTCGGGCTGGACGCGGATGACGATCGCGTTCTGGCCGAGTTCCTCGGTGGCGTTGGAGTCGAAGGGGGAGTGCGGGGCGCGCTTGAAGACGACCGCGATCTCCGTGACCCGTCGCCCGAGGCGCTTGCCGGTGCGCAGATAGAAGGGGATGCCCGCCCAGCGGCGGTTGTCGACCTCCAGCTTGACGGCCGCGTAGGTGTCGGTCTTCGACTGCGGGTCGATACCGTCCTCCTGGAGGTAGCCGACGACCTTCTCGCCGCCCTGCCAGCCCTCCGCGTACTGCCCGAACACCGTGTGCTCGCCCAACTCCTTGGGCAGGCGCACCGACTTGAGCACCTTGAGCTTCTCGGTGAGCAGCGCCTCCTCGTCGAAGGCGATCGGCTCCTCCATGGCGGTCAGCGCCATCAGCTGGAGGAGGTGGTTCTGGATGACGTCACGCGCCGAACCGATGCCGTCGTAGTAGCCGGCCCGGCCGCCGATGCCGATGTCCTCGGCCATCGTGATCTGGATGTGGTCGACGTAGGACCGGTTCCAGATCGGCTCGTACATCTGGTTCGCGAAGCGCAGCGCCAGGATGTTCTGGACGGTCTCCTTGCCCAGGTAGTGGTCGATCCGGAACACCTGGTCCGGGTCGAACACCTCGTGCACGATCTTGTTCAGCTCCCGCGCGCTCTTCAGGTCGCGCCCGAACGGCTTCTCGATGACCGCGCGCCGCCAGGACCCCTCAGGACCGTCCGCCAGCCCGTGCTTCTTGAGCTGCTTGACGACCTTCGGGAAGAACTTCGGCGGTACGGAGAGATAGAACGCGTAGTTGCCGCTGGTACCGCGCGAGGTGTCCAACTCGTCGACGGCCGCGCGCAGTTGCTTGAACGCGGTGTCGTCGTCGAAGTCGCCCGGGATGAACCGCATGCCCTCGGCGAGCTGCTGCCAGACCTCCTCGCGGAACTCGGTCCGGGAGTGCTCGCGCACCGAGTCGTGCACCACCTGCGCGAAGTCCTGGTCCTCCCAGTCCCGCCGGGCGAACCCGACGAGGGAGAAGCCCGGCGGGAGCATGCCCCGGTTGGCCAGGTCGTAGACGGCCGGCATCAGCTTCTTGCGGGACAGGTCACCGGTGACCCCGAAGATCACCAGGCCGGACGGTCCCGCGATCCGCGGCAGCCGACGGTCACGCGCGTCCCGCAACGGGTTGTCCCAGCCGACGGCCAGGGCGTCCGCGATGTCGGTGATGTCCTCAACACCGAGCGCCTGCGCGGCCGTTGCCGCTTTGGGAAGGTCCGCACTCATTCCCCGTCGACCCCCTTCCCGCTCAGCGACTTCGCGACGGCACCCAGCAGGTCCTGCCAGGCCACCTCGAACTTCGCGACGCCCTCGTCCTCCAACTGCTTGACGACGGTGTCGTACGAGATCCCCAGACGCTCTACGGCGTCCAGGTCGGCGCGGGCCTGCGCGTAGCCGCCGGTCACCGTGTCGCCGTGGATGTCACCGTGGTCGGCGGTGGCGTTGAGCGTGGCCTCGGGCATGGTGTTGACCGTGCCGGGCGCGACCAGCTCGTCGACGTAGAGGGTGTCCTTGTAGGACGGGTCCTTCACGCCGGTCGAGGCCCACAGGGGGCGCTGCTTGTTGGCCCCGGCGCTCGCGAGACCGGTCCAACGGTCACCTGCGAAGACCTCTTCGTAGGCCTCGTACGCGAGCCGCGCGTTGGCGAGCGCCGCCTTGCCCTTGAGAGCGAGGGCCTCGTCCGTGGCGAGCGCGGTCAGACGCTTGTCGATCTCGGAGTCGACGCGGGAGACGAAGAAGGAGGCGACGGAGTGGATGGTCGACAGGTCGATCCCTGCGGCCTGCGCCTTCTCCAGACCGGCCAGGTAGGCGTCCATGACCTCGCGGTAGCGCTCCAGGGAGAAGATCAGCGTGACGTTGACGCTGATGCCCTCGCCGATGACCTCGGTGATGGCGGGGAGACCGGCCTTCGTCGCCGGGATCTTGATCATCACGTTGGAACGGTCCACCAGCCAGGAGAGCTGCTTGGCCTCGGCGATCGTCGCCGCGGTGTGGTGGGCCAGTCGCGGGTCGACCTCGATGGAGACCCGGCCGTCCCGGCCGCCGGTCGCCTCGTAGACCGGGCGCAGGATGTCGGCGGCGGCGCGCACGTCGGCCGTGGTCATCATCCGTACGGCTTCCTCGACCGTCACCTTGCGGACGGCGAGGTCGGCGAGCTGCTCCTCGTACCCCTCTCCCGAGCCGATCGCGGCCTGGAAGATGGACGGGTTGGTGGTGACGCCGACGACGTTCTTGGTGTCGATGAGTTCGGCGAGGTTGCCGGACTCGATCCGCTTGCGCGACAGGTCGTCCAGCCAGATGGAGACGCCCTCGTCGGAGAGGCGCTTGAGTGTTCCCGCGGTGGCGGTCACTTCGGTCACTGTGATCATCTTCTTTCTGGCGATCGGATCAACCGCGCGCGGCGGCAAGGGATTCCTTGGCTGTCGCGGCGACGTTCTCGGCCGTGAAACCGAACTCGGCGAACAGGGTCTTGGCATCGGCGGAGGCGCCGAAGTGTTCGAGGGAGACGATGCGTCCTGCGTCACCCACGAACCGGTACCACGTGAGACCGATCCCGGCCTCGACCGCAACGCGGGCCTTCACGGACGGCGGAAGGACGCTGTCGCGGTACTCGCGCGACTGCTCCTCGAACCACTCCACGGACGGCATCGACACCACCCGCGTGCCGACCCCCTCGGCCTCCAGTTGCTCGCGCGCCTCGACGGCGAGGTGGACCTCGGAACCGGTCGCGATGAGCACCACGTCGGGCGTCTCGGTGGAGGAGTCCTTGAGGACGTAACCGCCGCGCGCCGCATCGGAGTTGGGCGCGTACGTCGGCACACCCTGACGGGTGAGCGCGAGGCCGTGCGGGGCGGGCTTGGTGGCGTGCCGCTTGAGGATCTCGGCCCAGGCGATCGCGGTCTCGTTGGCATCGGCGGGGCGGACGATGTTCAGGCCCGGGATGGCGCGCAGCGACGCGAGGTGCTCGACCGGCTGGTGGGTGGGGCCGTCCTCGCCGAGGCCGATGGAGTCGTGGGTCCAGACGTACGTCACGGGGAGCTGCATCAGCGCGGAGAGGCGGACGGCGTTGCGCATGTAGTCGGAGAACACCAGGAAGGTGCCGCCGTAGACGCGCGTGTTGCCGTGCAGGGCGATGCCGTTCATCTCGGCCGCCATGGAGTGCTCGCGGATACCGAAGTGGATCGTACGGCCGTACGGGTCGGCCTCCGGGAGCGGGTTGCCCTGCGGGAGGAAGGACGAGGTCTTGTCGATGGTGGTGTTGTTCGAGCCGGCCAGGTCGGCGGAGCCGCCCCACAGCTCGGGCAGGACCGTTCCAAGTGACTGGAGGACCTTGCCGGACGCGGCGCGGGTGGCGACGGAGGAGCCCTCCTCGAAGACCGGCAGGGACTGCTCCCAGCCCTCGGGGAGCTGACCGGCGACGATCCGGTCGAAGAGCTTCGCGCGCTCGGGCTGGGCGCCGCGCCACTTGTCGAGCTGCTTGTCCCACGCGGAGTGCGCCTCGGCACCCCGGTCCAGGGCCCGGCGGCTGTGCGCGATGACCTCGTCCGCGACCTCGAAGGACTGCTCGGGGTCGAAGCCGAGGACGCGCTTGGTGGCGGCGATCTCCTCGGCGCCGAGAGCGGAGCCGTGGGCGGCCTCGGTGTTCTGGGCGTTGGGGGCGGGCCAGGCGATGATCGTGCGCATCGCGATGATCGAGGGGCGCCCGGTCTCGGCCTGCGCCGCCTTGAGCGCCGTGTACAGCGCGTGCGGGTCGATGTCGCCGTCGGCGGCGGGCTCGATGCGCTGGGTGTGCCAGCCGTAGGCCTCGTACCGCTTCAGCACGTCCTCGGAGAAGGCGGTCGCGGTGTCGCCCTCGATGGAGATGTGGTTGTCGTCGTAGACGAAGACGAGGTTGCCGAGCTTCTGGTGGCCGGCGAGGGAGGAGGCCTCGGCGGAGATGCCCTCCTCCAGGTCGCCGTCGGAGACGATCGCCCAGATGGTGTGGTCGAAGGGCGACTCGCCCTCGGGGGCCTCCGGGTCGAACAGGCCGCGCTCGTAGCGGGCGGCCATCGCCATCCCGACGGCGTTGGCGACACCCTGTCCGAGCGGTCCGGTCGTGGTCTCCACACCGGCCGTGTGCCCGTACTCGGGGTGACCAGGCGTCTTCGAACCGTGCGTCCGGAACGCCTTCAGGTCGTCGAGCTCCAGCTCGTACCCGGCGAGATACAGCTGCGTGTACAGCGTCAGCGAGGTGTGGCCGGGAGAGAGGACGAAACGGTCACGGCCGGTCCACTCAGGATCCGCGGGGTCGTGACGCATCACCTTCTGAAAGATCGTGTACGCGGCGGGAGCCAGGGCCATCGCGGTGCCCGGGTGGCCGTTGCCGACCTTCTGCACCGCGTCAGCGGCCAGAACGCGGGCCGTGTCGACGGCACGACGGTCGAGATCGGTCCACTCGAAGCTGTCAGGTGTGTGCGCGTTCATCTTCAAGAAGTCCTCGGTAAGAGCGGTAGAACTGCTCGGACGTCTTCAAATCTAAAAGTCTGACTTTTACGAGGGAAGGTGCCGGTGTGCCAGCCTGTGGTGAAAGTGGGACACCGGAACCCGTACTGAGGCGGCACGAGAAGGACATGGCGGACAGAACCATCCAAGGCGTCGCCGGTGACGGCGACGTGATCAGAACGTTTCCCTTCCCTGTCGATCTGAGCGTCTGCGGCGTCGGCATGCAGGTCGGCCCCATGGCCCCCGGACGCGCCTGGCACGCCGACGCACCCCTGCACCGCGTCCACCGCATCGACTTCCATGTGGTGATGCTCTTCGACGAGGGCCCGGTCCGCCACATGATCGACTTCGCCGAGTACGAGGCGAACGCCGGCGACGTCCTGTGGATCCGCCCCGGCCAGGTCCACCGCTTCTCCCGCCCCGACGAGTACCGCGGCACCGCCCTCGCCATGCAGCCCGGCTTCCTCCCCCGCGCCACCGTCGAGGCCACCGGCCTCTACCGCTACGACCTCCCGCCCCTCCTACACCCCGACGAGCCCCGCCTCGCCGCCCTCCGCGCCTCGCTGGGCCAGCTCCAACGCGAGTACGAGGACTCGACCACCCTCCCGCTGAGCCTCCACACCTCGGTCCTACGGCACTCCCTGACGGCCTTTCTGCTACGGCTGGCGCATCTCGCTGCCAGTTCGGCGGAGGCGGCCCGGCAGCAGGCCGACACGACGTTCACGCTCTTCCGCGAGGCCGTCGAGAAGGGCTTCGCCACCAACCACAGCGTCAGCGCCTACGCCGACGCCCTCGGCTACTCCCGCCGCACCCTGGTCCGCGCGGTCCGCGCCGCCACCGGCGAGACCCCCAAGGGCTTCATCGACAAGCGGGTCGTCCTGGAGGCGAAACGGCTGTTGGCCCACACGGACCTGCCGATCGGCCGCGTAGGGGCGGCAGTTGGCTTCCCCGACGCGGCCAACTTCTCCAAGTTCTTCCACCAGCACACGGATGTGACGCCGGCCGGGTTCCGGGCGGAGTTGCGGTGAGGAAGCACGGACGGGCGGTGGCAGGGGAGCGGTGCGGCAGTCGGGGCGCACGGGTGGCCACGACCGAGTGGCGCGTGAGGGGTGAGCACTGACGACGGGGCCCGGCACGTCGATCCGTGCCGGGCCCCGGGTGTTCGGGCCCGAAGTGGGCCCTGTCGTCGGACAGTTGGCGGTTAGCGGTTGGCAGGTGGTGAGCGGTGGGCTTCAGCGCGCCTGGTGCAGGAAGTCGACGACGAGGTCTGTCGTCGCCTGTGGCTGCTCTTCCGTGATCCAGTGTCCGCAGTCGGGGATGACGGCGTCTTCGACGTCGTCGGCGACGCACCGCAGTACCTCGCCGATGCCGGGGCCGAAGGTGGCCTCGCCGCCGAAGGCCAGGACCGGCATCCGCAGCTTGCCCTGCGCGAGGAACTTCTGGTTGTCGGCCGCGTCCTGAGTGAACGCGAGGAACTGGGCGAAGCTCGCCCGCATCGCGCCTGGCTGTGCGTAGAGCGCCGCGTAGTGCGCGCGCTTGGCCTCGTCGAACCGCTCGGGGACCACGGAGAGTTCGTTCCAGAAGCGGTCGAGGTAGATGCGCTCGCGGCCCTCGACCAGGCGCTCCATGTCGGGGCCGCCGAAGCCGAAGTGCCACATCATCGGGTCCTGGGTGATCCGGTCCCAGGGACCGATGCCGGGCAGGGGTGCGTCGATGGCTACCCAGCGGCTCACCCGCTCGGGGTGGGTGGCGGCGACGGCGTAGCCGACCATGATGCCGATGTCGTGCGTGACCAGTTCGACCGAGTCCACGCCCAGGGCGTCCAGGACGCCCCACACGTCGGCCGCCTGGTTCTTCTTGTCGTAGCCGTCGGCGGGCTTCGAGGACAGGCCCAGTCCGCGCAGGTCGGGGGCGATGACCGTGCGGTCCCCGACGAGTGCGTCGGTCAGGTGGCCCCACATGTCGCCGGTGGTGCCGAAGCCGTGCAGCAGGACGACCGCCGGCCCCTGTCCGCCGACGCGTACGTGGATCGTGGCGCCGTTGGTCTCGATCTCACGCGATTCCATGCCGGCCGGGAAGGGGTGAATGCCGTCCTGGCGTCCGTTGTCGTTCATGGCTGTGCTCCGGGTTCAGGGAGAAGGGCTCCGACGCCCGATCCGCGTCGCACCACCGAAGCTAGCCGACCGGTCTACTACGGTCCATCGCGCGCCGGCGGTCGTGTCCGCGGGGGCGGAGCGCTGACCTGCGGTGGAAGGCAGGGGCTACCAGCAGGGAGGAAGCCGGTCGTGATCTTGCCCAGACCGGAGCGCACAGCGGCAGGGGCCCCACGCACGTCCGCGTGAAGCCCCTCTTTCCCCGTGGGGGCGCTGTCAGTGGCCGAAGTCGAACCAGTTCACGTTCACGAAGTCCGCCGACTGGCCGCTGCTGAAGGTGAGATAGACGTCATGGGTGCCGGTGACCGAGCTGATGTTCGCCGGGACCGTCTTCCATGCCTGCCAACCGCCCGTGTTGGCCAACGAGAAGCTGCCGATCGGGGTCGCGGTCGGGCTGTCCGGGCGTACCTGCACCAGACCGCTCACCCCGCTCGCCGCACCGCTCGCGACCCGGCCGTAGAACTGGGTGGCCGCCGTGGAGCCGAAGTTGACGCCCTTGTACAGCGCCCAGTCGCCGTTGGCTATCGAGCCGAGGTCCTGGCCGCCGCCGGTGTCCGTGGTGGTCTCGGCGACCGTGCCGGACTGGCTGTCGTAGGACTCGGCCTGGATGGCGCTGTAGGCGTCCCGGCTGCCGGTCGGCGGGGTCGTGGTACCGCTCCCACTGCCCGTGGACTGGAGCACCTGGACGTAGTCCACCGTCATCGGGTGGTTCGGGTCCGTCGCGCTGGTGGGGCCGCCGCCGTACGCCGCCGGGAAGCCGCCGCCCATCGCCACGTTCAGGATGATGAAGAATCCGTGGTTCGTCGCGTTGGCCCAGGTCGTCGCGTCGACCTGACTGGCGTTGACCGTGTGGAAGTTGACGCCGTCGAGGTAGAAGCGGATCTGCTCGGGGCTGGTGGAACGGTCCCACTCCATGGCGTAGGTGTGGAAGCCGGCCTGACAAGTGGTCCCGGTGCAGGCGGTGTTGCCGCCGATGCCGGTCGTCTCGTTGCAGGGGCCGCCCGGGCTGGTACCGCAATGCATGGTCGCCCAGTCGGTGTTGAGGCCCTGGACGTTCTCCATGATGTCCAACTCGCCCACGCTGGGCCAGTTCTGGTAGTTGCCCCGGTAGGGCGCGCCCAGCATCCAGAACGCGGGCCAGTAGCCGAGCGCCGACGAGCCCGTGACGTTCGGCATCTGGATGCGGGCCTCGACCCGCAGCTTCCCCCCGGCCGGCGGCTGGAAGTCCGTGCGGTTGGTCTCGATACGGCCCGAGGTCCAGTTGCCGGAGGCGTCCCGGCGCGGGGTGATCAGGAGGTTGCCGTTGCCGTCGAGTGCCACGTTGTTGGTGGACGAGGTCATCGACTCGACCTCGCCGGTGCCCCAGTTGGCGGCGCCGCCCGGATACGAAGTCCCGGTGTCGTACAGCCAGTTGGTGGTGGAGACGCCGGTGCCCGCGGTGCCGTTGAAGTCGTCCAGGAAGACCTGCGTCCAGCCTGTGGGGGGCGTGGGCGCGGAGGCGTCCGCGGGCAGGGTGAAGGCCGTGGCGGTGGCGATCGCCAGGCCGAGGGTGCTGAGGGCGGCGATCAAAACGCGCCGGAGGGGACGGGGTCTGCGCTGCGTGCCGGAGGGTTCACTCATGGGTGCCTCTCGGATACGGAGTGGGGGTGCGGGTGCCGCGCCTGCTGCTTGAGAGCGCTCTCATGCAGTGGGGTGCGCGGTCAATGTGCTCTCAGCCACTCCGGCCGTCAAGAGGTGAAGCTGTGAAAGTCCTTTCGCTGTGCGGGAGTTCAGGTGATGAAGGCGATGAATGCGGGTGAAAGAGGAGGTTTCTGAGCGGCGCTCGTGGACCGGTCCACCGGTCCACCGGTCCACCGGCCTCCCGCCTCCCGCGTCCCGGGCGCGGCAGGCGGCCCTAGACCGCGCTGCCCGCCTTCCAGTCCGCCCAGGACAGGTTCCAGCCGTTGAGGCCGTTGTCCGCCGCCACCGTCTTGTCGCCGGAGTTCTTCACGATGACGACGTCGCCGAGCATCGAGCTGTCGTAGAACTTGTAGCCCGCCACCGAGCTGTTGTTCGCGCCCTTGGCGTCGTGCAGGCCGACGCAGCCGTGGCTGGTGTTCTCGTGGCCGAACACCGAGGTGGACGCCCAGTAGTTGCCGTGCACGAAGGTGCCGGAGGTGGTCAGGCGCTGGGCGTGCGGGACGTCGGAGATGTCGTACTCGTCGCCGAGACCGACCGTCGAGGACTCCATGCGGGTCTGCTTGAAGCGCTCGCTGATCACCATGATCCCGGACCAGGTGGTGTGCTGGGCGTTGCCGCCGCTGACCGGGTAGGTGGCGAGGGTCTTGCCGTCCCGCTTGACGACCATCTCCTTGCTGGACAGGTCCACCGTGCTGATCTGCGCGCGCCCGATGTGGAACGTGACGTCCTTGGACTGGATGCCGTAGATGCCGTCCTGGCCCTCGACGTCCTTCAGCCGCAGGCTGAGCGTGATCTTCGTGCCCGCCGCCCAGTAGGTCTCGGGCCGGAAGTCGAGGCGGGTGTCGCTGAACCAGTGGCCGACCACCTCGACGGCGGGCTCGGCGGTGACCGTGATCGCCTTCTGGACGGCGGCTCGGTCCTTCACGGCGTGCGTGAAGTTGATCGACACGGGCATGCCGACGCCGGAGGTCGAGTTCGCCTCGGGGGTGAAGTAGCCGACGAAGGTCTCGCCGGGCGACTTGGTGGTGAAGCTCGCGGTCTTCGCGGCGGCGCCCTGCGCCTGCGCGGCGACCGTGTACTTCGTGCCCGAGTACGGGTTCTTCGTCGACGTCCACTTCGTCTTGGCCGAGTTGAAGGTCCCGGCCAGCGTGGAGCCGTCGTTGCCGGTCACCTTCACCGTGGCGAACGTGCCGTCGGCCACGGTGACGGTGACCGGGGCCGAGAAGTCGGCCTTCTTCGTACCGTCGGCGGGCGAGATCGTGACGGTCGGCGTCTTCGCGGCCTTCACGGAAGCCGTCGCCGACGCGCCGCCGGACGAGGCGCTCTCCGCGGCACCCGCCGAGCCGCTGCAACCGGTCAGCACAGCCGCCGGCACCACCCCGAGCACGGTGAGGACCCCACGCCGGGACCACCTCTCCGACGACTTCTCGGACCGGTTGGATATGTGCGACACGCCCACGGCAGGCCTTCCTCCATGTGTCGCGCACACCCCCTGGCCGTACGCGACGAGATCACCAGTGCCGTTGCATCCTGCGCCACTTCCATGGGTTGAATCTTTGAATCCCAGGGCCCCAACCTGAGATTCCTGTGAAGAGAGCCTGAAAGAAGGCCTGAAACCACGGTTGCCGGAGGATCCGCGAGTGTGAACAGAGTATGAAGGCACCGGCCGGTGCCCTGAGTATCCGGTGAGATCCCCGTCCCGCCATGGCTTCCCCACCCACCCGGTCGGAAGAGTGAGGAAGGAACTGAAGGCGGAGTTCCGCTTCGGCGGCTCCGCGGCAGACCACGCCGGAGGCATTCGTGACCGAAGTCCGCAAGCGGCCCACCACAGCGATCGTCGGAGCGGGCGCGGCAGGCACCCTGACCGCCGTCCAACTCTGCGAGAGCGCCACCCGCCGCCGGACCCCCCTCGACCTGGTGCTGGTCGACCCGGCCCCGGAGGCAGGCCGCGGCACCGCCTACGCGACACCCGACCCGCGCCACCGCCTCAACGTCCCCGCAGGGGGCATGAGTTGCTACCCCGACGACCCCGGCCACTTCACCCGCTGGCTCTGCCGCCACGGCGAACCCACCGTCGGCGCCGCCGACTTCGCCACCCGCTACCGCTACGGCGCCTACCTCGCCGACACCCTCGCCCAGGCCGTCGTCCGCTCCCACGGCACGGTCTCCGTACGCCGCCTGCGCACCCGCGCGGAGAGCTGTACCGGCGCCCCTGGAGGCCCGGTGGAACTCCACCTCGCCGACGGGGGACTCCTCACCGCCGACAGCGCCGTCCTCGCCACCGGCCCCGCCGCCCCCACCGC
>NZ_JAEQAZ010000207.1 GCF_016654115.1 Streptomyces sp. MBT53 | reverse complement strand
CACATCAAGAAAGGTAGGACCTCCCATGCCTGCCACCGACTCAACCGCCCTCCCGGTCCTCGTCGTCGGGGCGACCGGCTCCCTGGGGAGCAAGGTCGTCGACGAACTACTCAAACGCGGCAAGAACGTCCGCGCCCTGGTGAGACCGGCCACCGACGCCGGCCGGCTCGAAAGCCGGGGCGTTCAGATCGTCCGCGGCGACATGCTCGACGTCGACTCGCTCGTGGACGCCATGACCGGCGCCGACGCCGTCATCACCACCGCCGCCGGCTACACCCGCGGCGGCAAGAACGCCCACGACATCGACACCCTCGGCAACGCCAACCTCGCCGAGGCCGCCCACCGCACCGGCATCCGGCGGTTCGTCCTGACCAGCATCCTCACCAGCGACCAGACCCCGGATGTCCCGCACTTCTGGCACAAGAAGCTCGCCGAGGACAAACTCGAACAGCTCGGCGTTCCGTTCGTCGCCTTGCGCCCGGGGGCCTTCCTCGACCAGGTCGCGACCATGGCGGGCAACCCGCTCGACAAGGGCCGCCTGATCTGGATGTCCAAGGCCACCGTCCCGCTGACCTTCGTCCGCACCTCCGACCTCGCGGCCTACCTGGCGGCCGCGGTCGACGCCGAGGCGGAGGCCGGTGAGCGGATCGACATCGGCTGGGACCGTCCGGTCAGCATGCGAGAGGTGGCCGACCGGATGGGCCACCGGGCCGGAAAGAAGATCAAGGTGTGGGCCGTCCCCTCCGTCGTCGTCCGCGCCGCAGGAGCCGTCGTCGGCCGATTCAATCCGGTGGTCAAGGACATGGCCGCGATGTTCGGCTGGTTCGACACCGGACGCTACGTCGCCGACCCCCGCCGCCAGGAGCAGCTGTTCGGCCCCGTCCCCACGGCCGAGGACGCCCTCGCCCAGTTCACCGACGAGCAGCGCACCGCACAGCACCGGTGACAGGCCCGCGTCCCGCCCGTCGCCGCCCGGCGGCCTGACCAGGACGCCTCGGGCCTGCCCCTCCTGGACCCGCGAAAGGAAACACCCATGAACGGACCGACCCTGCAGACGTTCGCCGCCGAGTGCGCGCAGGAACTTCCCGGAACCCAGCTGGAGCATCCCTTCGGCCCGGACTGGGAGGTCTTCAAGGTGCGCGGCAAGGTGTTCATGCTGATGACCGAGGTCCCCGGGCGCCCCGTCGTGATCCTCAAGGCGGACCCGGGCGAGGCCCAAGCCCTCCGGGAACACAACACCCACATCACCCCCGGCTACCACATGAACAAGAAACACTGGATCACCCTGGAGGGCGGAGAAGGCGTCGACGAGGAGCTCGTCACGGAACTCGTCACCGACTCCTACCTGCTCGTCGTCTCCCACCTGCCCAAAGCCGAGCAGCCCGTCGACCCGCACACCTACGGCACCGGCACCCGGGCAGGCCGCTGAGCGCGGCCCGGAACCGCCTTCAGATCACCGCCCGCAAGGCGGCCCTCACTCTCCCCGACGTCAGCCACGGCTACCCCTTCACCCCGGGACTCGACGCGTACAAGGTCGCGGACAAGGTGTTCCGGGTCGTCACCGACGACCCGGACGAACAGATCATCACGGTCAGGTGCGAGCCCGAGCACACGCGGGCACTGGACGGTTCCCTGCCTGACGCGGAGCCGCTCGGCTCAGCACTTCCGCGTTGACCGTGACCCAACTCCAGCTTTGCGTATGTGACTTCGCATGGCGCCTGAGGGTCGCGGATAGGGTGCCCCACCTGCACTTAGGGCACGCGGAGGGCACGCCACCCCCGAATTGGTCTAGACAACAAACAACCCCCAGGCCACTGACCTGGGGGCGAATTCTGGAGCGGGTGACGAGAATCGAACTCGCACTCTCAGCTTGGGAAGCGACGGCGCTTACATAGCTCCATGCCTTCTGAGCTGCACAGATGTATCGCGGCGTGGTGGTCGCGAGGGTCTGGTGGCGCCGCTGTTGACCGTAGTTATCCGCCCTTAAGGGCATGCTGTGGGCACGACGCTCCGCGACGGGCGGATGTCGCGCTGATGTGGCCCTCTTCCTGTCCGAGGTCCGTCGGGGCGTAGGTCGGCCGCCCGAGGTCATTGCGAACGCGTATGGATGGCGGCGTCCGAATCCGAGGAATCACTCATCTCGGTAATTCGGCTGATTGGGCGTCAGGGGCGCTGCTAGCGTCCACAAACGTCACACGGGGAGTCAAATGCCCCGCCCGCCCCAAACGCCAGGATGACCGTGAAGATCAAGCGCGTTCGCATCGAGAACTTCTGCTGTCTGCACAAGGTGGACGTGACCTTCGAAGACATCACCTCCTTCATCGGGCCGACGGGGGTCGGCAAGTCCACCGTGCTGCGTGCGCTCGACTGGTTCTTCAACGGCGAGAAGGGCGTCGCCCTCAGCGACGACGACATCCACTCGGCGGCCGAGGACGGCCGTATCTCCGTGGAGGTGGAGTTCGACGGACTCACCGAGCACGATCGCCAGACTCTTGGGCGGTATGCGCCCGACGGCGCTGCGAGCGTGAGTATCTGGCGGACCTGGCAGAACGGTGAGGACAAGATCACGGGCAAGGCTCTCGCATACGGGCCGTTCGAGGAGGTGCGCAAGAACGAGAAGGCCATGGAACTACGGCGTGCCTACGACCAGTTGAGGGAGAGCGACACGAGCCTGGGGTTGTCGGCCGCCGGCACCAAGGACAAGGTCCTGGAGGCGATGCGCACGTGGGAGCTGGCCAATCGCGACCGTCTCACCGAGGCCGAGGTCGAGGACACGCACTTCTTCGGCTTCGCGGGGCAGAGCCGCCTCGCCCAGCTGATTGACTTTGTGTTCGTCTCCGCCGACCTGCGGGCGTACGAGGAGGCCGACGATCAGAAGGCGACTGCGCTCGGCCGCATCCTCGACCACGCCGTGGACCGCTCACAGGCGAACGAGCAACTCGGTGAGATCGAGGAGAACGCTCATCTGGCGCGGCAGGAAGTGCACAGCAAGGTGTACGGCCCGGTGCTGGACGAGGTGTCGGCCGCGCTCTCGGCGGAGGTCGCCAAGTTCACCACCGGACGCGAGGTGGTCGTGACCCCGACGGTGCAGGCTCCGAGGCCCGCCCGCACAACTTTCCAGGTGAGCATTCGGGACGGCGCTGCTCATACCTCGGTGCACCGGCAAGGTCACGGTTTCCAGCGTGCCCTGATCATCGCCGCGCTGAAGTACCTCGCCGATCGCAGGCGTTCGGCCGACGGCATGCGGACGCTGTGCCTGGCGATCGAGGAGCCCGAGCTTTTCCAGCACCCTCCTCAGGCGCGGACTTTCGCGAAGGTGCTCCGCGAGCTGGTCGCCACCTCGTCGCAGGGGCGTACTCAGGTCATGTACGCCACCCACAACCCGGTCTTCATCGATCCGAAGGGCTACCACCAGATTCGGCGCCTGTGCCGTGCTGCCGGTGAGGAGCATCCCGTCACCGAAGTGTGGCAGGCCACGGAGGAGGACCTGTGCGGGGCCTTGGACGGTCTCGTCGACAAGAAGGTGATCAAGAGCAGGACCGAGGGCACGCTGAGCGGCTCGCTGGCGGAGGGCTTCTTCGCCCATGCCGTGGTGCTTGTCGAGGGGCGCGGGGACGAAGGAGTGATCACCGGTTGCGCGGACCGGTCAGGGATCAACCTGGGCGCGGAGGGCATCAGCGTCATCGAGGTCCACGGCAAGGACAACCTCATGATCTCTGACGCACTCTTCAGCGCCCTGGGCGTGCCCTGCTACGTCGTGTTCGACGGTGACGCCGGCATGGAGGAGCGCAAGCGGGCGTCGGTGCAACACCTCATCCCCCAGCAACGGCAGGACAAGGAGCAGGAGTTCGAGTGCCAGGCACGGAACAACCAGACCAAGAACGCGAATCTTCTCCGGTACCTGGGTGCGATGCCCAATCCCCAGCCCGCCGACGACTCGACCGGCCGCTACACCGTGTTCGAGGACACCCTGGAGACCCACCTCGACCAGCACTGGCCGGCTTGGGAGGAGCGCAGGCAGGAACTCGTTCGTGCCTGCGAGGGCATCGACGGGAAGAACGCGGCGACCTATCTGGAGACGACCCGAACGGCCGCTACGGAGCCACCGTTCCTGCTGCACGCCTTGCTGGAGAACGTCCGGTCGCTGACCGGGCGACGGTAGCCAGATGGTTCCCTCACGCGGGCTCGCAGTTCGACAGCCCGTTGAATCTCTGCGGTCGTGTCGACGGAGTCCTCGACGACACGGCCGCAGAGCCCTTCCAAAAGGTTAACGAACCATGCGGACATGGGCTGTTCCGCGGGACCCGCGTTAGCTCTTCTGCGGCCAGCGGTTGCGACTCTGGAAATACTCAGGTGCCGTGGGTTCCTCCGTGAATTCGAGTAGGCCGCCCACTTTGTCCGCCAGGAGCGTCCGGACTTCGGACGGTGTGGCGAAGAAGAATTCACGCCGCTGATTGACGAAGTTGACGCGTCGGCTGGCGAACGCCTTGTGGAGTTGCGACTCCAGAGTCACGGCGTCCTCGGAGAAGAACAAGGCGTGGACGTCGTACCGGAACGGCACGGAAGCGTCGCCGAGTTCCCGGACACGGTCCATCGGATCGAGGCGGCGGGTCATGCCGATCTTGACGATGTTCGGACCGAACGCACCGATGTTGGAGATGACGTACACGTAACCGGCACGGATGTTCGCGATGCGGTAGTCGTTGGCTGCGATGGCCTTCTCGATGTCGGCGAGGCGGCTGGAGAGTTCCGTGACGGCTGCGTCGTCGCCCTTGGCGCGGAGCGATGCCAGGGCGCTGATGTAGTGCGCTCGTTCCTTCTCAAGCCGTTCCTTCTCGGCGGCCAACTCCTTCTCGGCCTGGCGCTGTTCGCGGAGAAGCTGGCGCTCGTGGCGGGCGTGTTCGCGCTCTTCCTGCATTTTTATCTGGAAGTCGGCGGTCAGCTCGATCTCGGTTACACGCAGCGCGTGATACTCGGGGTTGATTCGCATCTCCATGATCGCCCCGAGCCTCTCGATCGCGGTGACCGCCGACTCCAGCCGTTTCAGCGCAGTGCGCACGTTCCCCGACCGCAGCGAGCGAACGCAGTTGTCGGCCTCCGCGTTGTAGGCCCGCAGCATCAGCTTGGAGAGATCGCCGACCAGCTTCCGTCCGCGGGCCAGAGAACCGTCGAATGTGAACATGTCAGCTGCGAGGATCGCGCGACTGCTCTTGACGGTTTCGCCGATCTTGTCTTCGAGACTGCGCAATCGGTCCTTGTAGGCCGCCGCGTTCTCCAAGGGATGGTGGTAGCGATAGATGCCGACATCCTGCAGGGCACGCTGATCGCTGAGATCGATCAGGTCGGCGCCACCTTGTGCGGTGGCGAGCGCCGCTTCGAGGTCGGCGATGCGGGCCAGCAGTGGCGCGGGGTCGACTCCTCGGTGCGGTGGCGGAGTCGGTGAAACGGCTGAGGCGGGGTCCTGCCGCGTTCCCGGTGACTGCTGCACCGGGTCCGTGGAAGGGATCCCGGTGGTCTGTCTGGTCACGGACTTGTCGGCGTCGGCGTCGGGTTCGGACTCGTCGTCGGGCACGAAGAGGTGCCAGCCAGGTGGTGGGGCCGGCCAGGCCGGATCAGGGTTCCATCCTGGCGGGGGCGTCCAGCCTTCGGGCGGTGTGGGCCACCCTGGGGGTGGGTTGAACCGCATGATCACTCTCCCCGAACTCGGACGCCGCGGCTCGTGTCCGCCGGGACCAGGTCGAATGGCGACTTCGAGATCGCGGCACCGAGGTGCTGCAAGGTGGCCTGGGGGATCACTTTGGCCAGATCGAAGCTGTTGAAGGTCTCGCGGTCCGCGGCCACGATGACCAGAGGAACGGTGGCCGGGCGGCCGGTGGCGGGGTCGACCGTGTCGACGCCGACCGCCAGCGCGATCGAGTGCACTTTCCCGGCGCGGTCGGCCTCGAAGACTTCGTGCAGACTGCGAACCGCGACCTGCCAGACCGCGTTCGCGTACCGCTCCTTCTTTTCGCGAACGGGCAGGTTCGTCGAAGCGATCTCATCCTTCGCCTTCACGTACCGGTACGCCTTCACCGCGGGTACGGATGAAGGCTCCGGAACGGTGACCTTGAGCGAGAGTTCGCGGGACGCGAGATTGAATACATGGTCGTGCTCGACCGGGAAGACCTCGGGGTAGACCGAGTTGGACAGGACGATGCCGACGTACTCCTGGATGGCGGACTCGACATCGAAGGCAAGGTCGTTGATGAGCTTGGCGACCTCCGCATTGTGAGCTGATGCGTCAGCCTCGCGCTTCTCACATTCCTGCCTGTACTTCTCCTCAGCGGCCGACAGTTCCGCCACGCGCTTGGCTTCCGACTTTTCGCGCTGGGCTGCCTTCTTGACGTAGCTGCTGTGAGCGGCTTCCTTGGCGCGCTCCCAGTGGCGATGCGCGTCCGCAAAGGCGGTCCGAGCCCCCTCGACAGCCTGTTGGTGCCGCTTCTTGCCGCCGAGCATGGCGGAAAGGCCGCCGGGTGCGGCCGGCTCCTCGTACACGGGCTCGGGCTCGTAGGCCGGCTCCGGAACACTGGGCGCCGGGACGGCCATGCGACCGGGAGTGAACGGAGGATGCTCGACCGCCGAGATCTTCAGGGAATCGAGATCGACATAGTCGTCCATGTCCAGGGTCCACGTGAGCAGACCGTCGATGTCGTCGAGATCGCCGGCCAGGCTGGCGTTCATCGACTCGACCTCAGCGAGCCTGGACTCCACGTGGAGCCGCGCGGCCTCACGCTCCGCGGCTTTCCTCTCCGCGGCGGAGGATCGCGCCGCCGCCAATTGCGCGCGCTCGTACGCCTTCGTGGCTCGCTCTGCTTGGCGCTGCGCCGCAAGATGAGCACGATGGCCAGCGGCCCCTTGCTGACGCCGATGCTTCTCCGCTTGCTGTGCCTGGTAGTTCAGCTCCGCAAAAAAGCCGCGACGCTTCCCCATAACATCCCCCCACAGGAATCGGCACCCGAGGATCTGATCGTAGGACGTTAACCGTATCCATGATCGTTGCCACTGGCGAGGTGAACCCTGGATTACGGGCGGAGGTTCTCGCCGGTCCTGCACGGGTGACCAGGCGAACGAGGTCGGTGCCGTGGCTCCGGCCCTGCGCCCGGTGTTACCCGCCGCCGACGCGGTGCCTGCCGCGAAGAACCGTTTGCGCTCGGCGTACGAGCACGAGTGCCAGGGGGCGCCCCGGTCCGGTCGTCCCCCGGGTATACGACGAAGTGAATGACGGTCTCATGTGACCTGAATGTGCCCTCGCGGCCTTAGAAGGCCATCGGCTTGGCGAGCAGCAGAGGTTCTTGATCCAGTCCTTCAAGTGCCAGGTGGGGGATGACTTCGAGAGCGATGTCCAGGGCGTACTCCAGAGCTGCGGCGCTGGGGGACTTGTCGACGTCCAGGGCCTCGGACCACTTGCGGGGCTGGTAGCGGGCCAGCATCGAGAAGCTGCACAGGATCAGCCACCAGGACATGAGAGGCGTCGGGGGTGCCTTGGCGGGCTCGAACGACGGTCGAAGGAAGCGGTCGTCGTTGAAGCGGTAGGCGGGAGCCCTGCTGTCGAAGAATCCGGCGATGTCTGCTTTCTCCATGTCCCGTTTGGTCGCCGGCCAGCAGAGCTCGACGGAGAAGCGCCGAGAGTGGATCTCGCTGAAGGAGTCCTGAACCGCTCCGGGATCGGTGGAGGCTCTATGCGTTGACTCCAGCCGCCGGTTGGGGCTGGTGTTGAGCGTAGTAGTTGGTCTCGTGCTCGTGGGGCGGGACGTCTCCGATCGCGGAGTGGAGGCGCTGGTTGTTGAACCAGTCCACCCATTCCGCGGTGGCGAGTTCGACGTCGGCAAGGCCGTGCCAGGGCTTTCGCGGTTTGATCAACTCCGTTTTGTAGAGGCCGATCTGGGACTCCATGAGGGCGTTGTCCAGGGCATCGCCGACGGTGCCGATTGAAGCATCGATGCCGGCCTCGAGTAGGTGGGCGGTGAACGCGAAAGACGTGTACTGGCTGCCCGCATCCGAATGATGAACCAGCCCTGGACCAGCGGGATTTCCGGCACGGCTCCGACGCCACAACGCCGTATCAAGGGCATCGAGCACGAGCTTGGCCCGCTTGCTGGTGGCCGCGGACCAGCCGACGATCGTCCGCGAGTACACGTCCACGACGCACGCGACGTAGACGATCCCGGACCAGGTGGCCACGTAGGTGAAGTCGGCCACCCACCGCTGGTTCGGACGGGATGCCGTGAAGTCGCGCCTGAGCAGGTCACAGGCCCTCTCGTCGCCGTCATCCCGGATGGTGGTGCGGATCTTCTTCCCGCGCCGCGCGCCCTGGAGGCCAAGGTCGCGCATCAGCCGGGCCACCGTGCAGCGGGCTGCCGGTATGCCTTCACGGTGCAACTGCCGCTAGACCTTCCGCACCCCGTAGACGCCGAAGTTGTCCGCGTGAACTCGGCTGATCTGCGTCTTCAGCTCCGCGTCGCGCACAGACCGGGCGCTGGGGGCGCGGTTCTTCGCCGCGTAGTAGGTGCTCGTTGCGATCTTCAGGCCGTGGCTGGTCAGAACACGGCAGATCGGCTCGACTCCGAACACCTCGCGGTGTGCGTCGATGAACGCTACGAGCGTTTCGACGGCCGGTCGAGCTCGGCCGCGAAGAAAGCCGACGCCGCCTTCAAGATCTCGTTGGCCCGCCGCGATTCGGCGTTCTCGGCCCGCAGCCGCTTGATTTCCGCGGCCTCCTCGGAGGTGACACCGGGCCGCTGGCCACCGTCGACTTCGGCCTTGCGGACCCAGGTCCGCACCGTCTCAGCCGCACCGATTCCCAGCTTGGCTGCGACCGCCTTCATCGCGGCCCACTCGGTTGGGTAGTTGGGACGGATCTCCGCGACCATGCGCACCGCGCGCTCACGAAGCTCGGGCGGGTAGGGGGACGGACGTGCCATGACTCGATCCCCTCAGGGAATCGAGCCTCCATCAGGCCCGGAGCGGTTCAGGTCTCTGGCATGGGCCATGGATCGGCGCAACCGCGTAAGCCGCTCTGCCACACGCCGATACAGTCTGCTCCGCACCAAGGGGGCAAGCGGCTTGTCCTCGTTGTCAGTGGTAGCAGATAGCGTCTGTTGAGATGAGAGAGGGCGATGGATGGCGACTCCCAACGTGTACCGCCTGGTTACGAACCTGAAGTACTGGCTCGTGGCCGGCGTGACCGTACTTGTGGGTGGGGCACTCCTGTGGGTCTCGGGCGTTGCATGGTTCGAGAAGCATGAGTCGCTGGGAACCCTCGCCAACCAGATTGGGGGCCTGTTGATTGCTTCGGTCGCCCTCGCGACGATCTGGGACCTGGTCGGCCGACGCTCATTCTTTGAAGAGATGCTGGAAGTAGTCAAGCTTAAGCACGACATCTATGTGTCGGGCCTTGAGTCCATCAGCACTGACTACACCAAGGTTGCTGACTGGGACACCTCGTTGGGCTCGGCGAAGCAACTTGACGTCTTTGCTGCGTGGGCCACGACCTGGCGGAACACGCACCAAGTGCGCCTTCAGCAACTCGCATCTCAGAGCGACGCAAAGATCAGGGTCTGCCTCCCCGACCCCAATGACAACGCTTGCGTCAAGCTACTCGCCACCCGCTTCAACATGACGCAGGCTGATGTCCGTAGCAAGCTTAATGAGGCGATTGATGGGTATAAGCAGCTTGATGGGAACAATCGCAGCGGCCGAGTGGAGATTTACACAACGCCCGTCTTCAGGGCTTTCACTTCTTATCGCGTAGACAAACAATTCATTGTCACCCTCTACCATCACAAAGACAGTCGTAGTGGTTCCGTCCCGGCACTCACTTGTCGTCAGGGCGGATCTCTTTATGAATTCTTCAAGGATGATTTGGAGGGCGTGCTCAGTGTCAGTACCAAACTCTACCCGTGACGTCCCCGCTACGGGCCCCGTTCACGTGATGGCGCACGACCTGACCCTCGATGTTTACCACCGTCTGACAGAAAGTGGACGTGTGGCATGGGACATTGAGACGAACGGCCTGGAGCCAACTCGAGCAATGATCGGAACATGCCAACTCCATTCTCCTCAGGTCGGAACGTTCATCGTCACCGGAGTGGCTGGCAGGATTCCGCCTCTACTTGCGCGCCTCCTTTCGGATGCGCGGGTGACAAAGGTGTTCCATCATGCTCCGTTCGATCTCTCATTCATGGCGCATGCGTGGGGCGCCGAACCGAGTAACGTGGCCTGCACTAAGATCGCGGCCAAGATTCTCAGTCCTGGACAAGCAGCAGAGAGGTATTCGCTAAAATATTTGATGGCGTGGCATTTTGGACTTGCCTTGGACAAGAAGGTCCGATTCACTGATTGGCTGGCGGAGTCGCTAAGTGAGGAGCAAATTCAGTATGCGGTCGGAGACGTAATTCGCCTCCTAGATCTCTATGACCTCCTCAACGGAAAGTTGGAGGAGAAGGGCCTAGCGGAACTGTACCGCGAGTGCAGGGAGTTCTTGTCCACCCATGTTCGCTTGCGTCTTCATGGCTGCGCCGATCCGTTCAGCTACTAGTAGCTGTGCTGCGGATTCCATGCGGTGGGGAATCAATCGGTGTCCAGATTCCGCTGACCACCTCCCATAGTGAGGTGTCACTTCCTGATCCAGCTTGGCAGGGCGTCGATAGAGAAGGTGAATTACCCGTTCGGGACGTCTTCAAGTGAAGCCGCTAGAACGCGTCCGTCTGGCAGGAGTATTTCAACGTCGAAGTACGTCGCATCGGCATACGAGCCACGTGCGCTGCTGCGCATGGCAGCCGTATCCAAGGTCAATTCATTCGACGCCCCGGGAGCCCTTCGTAGCGTGAGCACTGGCGTCATGGGGTGTGCTGGCGACGATCCGAGCAGCGGCTGATCGTGATGCGAGGCGAGCCGATCAAGAACCCACTTCAGCTGATCTATGAGGCGAGTGGGTGCACTTCTGCGGATCACGGCTTCCGCCGCTCCAACGGCCGCCTGGCAGAAGGCCGTCTGCTCGCCCTGGTTGAGCGATGTGGGGACAGCCGCGCCCTGGTTTCGTGGAGTTCCTCGTAGCTCGCTTGTGTGCGGATCGACCGTGAAGCGCCGATGTGTCAGCGATGCTGCCCACCGCCACTACCTCGACCGGGGCGATGCCTGATCCACTCTTCGATCACCGACGATTGCTACACCGGGGTGCGCCCGACGTTGGACGGACGGTGAAGGATGGGATTCCGGACTCGTCATGGCCGTCGGCTCGGGTGCCGGACACGGCCGCCGGAGGAGTGTGGATCCTTCCTGGTAGTGCAGAGCTGGTTTCCCAGAAAACAACACCTACGGCAGCGACCTTCGCACCGCGTCGACCAGCGAAGCCGCACGCGTGTCGTTAGCCCCTCCGATGATGTTGTTCATCACGTAACCGAAGGCAATGCCGTGCTCCAGGTCGGCGAAGCCGAGGGAGCCCCCTCGCCCCGTGTGGCCGAAGGCGTTCGGGCCGGTCATGGGGTTGGTCTCGGTGGGCAGCATGTATCCGGAGCTGAATCGGCTCGGGATCAGCATCACTTGGTCCTTCCCGCCGGCCTGTTCCCTGGTCGCCGCCTCCAGGGTTTCCGGGGTGAGCAGGCGCACGCCGTCCACCTCGCCGATCAGCGCGGCGTACATGCGCGCCAGCCCGTGTGCGGTGCCGATGCCGTTGGAGGCCGGGAGTTCCGCGGCCTGCACCACGGGCGAGTCGAAGTCGATCTCGGTGGGGTCGGTGACCGCGTACGCCCTGTTGCTGAATGAGTCCGGATCCCTCCAGGCGGCAACCTGTTCGCGGAGTTCTTCGGGAACCGACTCGACGGGCACGGTGGTGAGGTCGACGGCCGGTCGCTGGTACACCATGCGGCTGACCCGGTCGCGTTCACGCGCCGGCAGTCCGATGAAGAAGTCCAGTCCTAGGGGGGCGGCGATCTCGTCGGCGAAGAAGCGGCCCGGCGTAAGGCCGGACACTCGGCGGATCACCTCGCCGACGAGCCAGCCCCAGGTCCGACCGTGGTACCCGTGCGCCGTGCCCGGCGTCCACTGGGGACGCTGCGCGGCCAGTGCGGCCGCCATCGGGTGCCAGGCCAACGCCTCGTCTAGCGGGACCGGTTGGTCCAGCGCGATCAACCCGGCCTGGTGGGACAGGAGCCAGCGCACCGGGATGTCCGCCTTGCCGTTCGCGGCGAACTCCGGCCAGTACTTCGCCACCGGCGCGTCCAGGTCCAACTCGCCGCGTTGGGCCAGCATGTGCGCCGCTGTCGCGGTCGCACCCTTGGTGGCCGAGTAGACCAGTTGCAGCGTGTCTCGTGTCCACGGACGACCGGTTTCCGGATCGGCGATGCCACCCCACAGGTCCACCACCGGTCGGCCGTGCTGGTACACGCACACCGCCGCGCCGATGTCCCCGTGCTGGGAGAAGTTCGCCTCGAACACCTCACGCACCGGTTCGAATCCAGCCTCGACCTCGCCGTCGATCGTCGTCATGCCGTCCATCCTGGCATTTGGATCGGCTGCTCCGGCGGGGCGGGTTGGCCCTCGAAGTGCGAGACGGCGACTGTCAGGCCGCGATGGGAAGCGCCTGAAGCCGCTCGCGGAACTCGCGTACGGCGGAGACGGACTTGCGCGGTTCGAGTCGAGCGTTGAACTCCTTCAAGCGGTCCAGAGCTCGTACGGAGCTGACACTGCTCTCCAGGAGCCCGGCGCCGTAGTTCGCGGCGTCCAGAGCCCCTTCCAGGTCGCCGCCGGCGAGCCGTGCCTCTGCCAGGCGGCTGGACCGTACGGCCTTGTCCCGGGGAGCCGCGCTCTCCACGGAGGTCTCCAGGGCACTCGTCGCGCGCTCCACCTGCCCGGAACGCAACAGGACCTTGCCTTCGGTCGACTTCAACTGCGCCTCGCCGAACCAGTTGAGCCAGTCCGGGTTCTCCTCTGCCGAGCCGTGCTCCCAGAGGGACACGGCTTGGTTGAGCGCCGTTCCAGCGTTCCGGTGGTCGCCGTCGCGTGACAGTGCCTCGGCCTTGTGCAGGTAGAGGAAGGAATGGGTGTACGGCGACAGAGCTTGAGGCGCGTTGTCGATGGCGGTCGAGATGAGTTCGACCCGCTCGGCGGTTCGTCCAGCCTCGGAGACCTGGACGCCCATCTCCGCGAGAATGAAGGCGCCGAAGGCATCGTCTCCGGAAGTTCGAGCGCTGCGCAGAGCCCCGACGTAGTAGTGCTGGCCGGCGGACCGGAGGCCAGCGTCGTAGGCCATCCAGCCGGTCAGGTGCGACACCCGGGCCGCCAGCGAGTAGAGGCGGACGCGAATCCTGTCCGTGTACCGTCCGGCGCCGAGGAGACCGGTCACCAAGGCGAGGTCACCGCGTGCCTGCTCCAGGAGCCGGGCGCCTCCGAGTTGGTCGTCGAGCGTGCGGAGTGTGCTGATGCGCTGCTCGATCGTCGAGACCATCGTGTCCGTGACCTGGTCGCCGTTGAGCGCTGAGGCGAAGGCGGAGGGCGCGTCCGCCCAGCTCGCTGCGAGGCCCGTCAGGGCGGCGCCGGTGATGGTGAGAAAGCCCCGGCGGTCCATGCGGCCACTCCCCACGAGTTCGGACAGGGCTTCAACGGTACCGGCCTCGGTCCACGGTGTGGTGAGCTCCGCGATCTCCCAGACCGGGAGCCACCGGGGCCATTCTTCCTCCCGGACCTGCTCGTACGGGACGCACAGCAAATCGGCGAGCACGCGCTGGGCGTCCGCGTCCGGCTCCTGCCCCTGCTCCCACTTCCATACGGTCGTCCGGTTGGTCGCCAGCGGGATTCCGAGTGACCTGCCGTGCGCTTGCATGAGGCGGGCGAACTCGGCCTTGCCCCATCCGCGCATGTGGCGGAGGAAGCTCAGCGGGTGGACTGCTACTGACCTTTTCGGGT
>NZ_JAEQAZ010000206.1 GCF_016654115.1 Streptomyces sp. MBT53 | reverse complement strand
GCGAGGCGACCCCGCCGCCGCGGGTGTGTGGTGCGGGGACACCGTGCTGATGACGCTCTCCGCGGCCGGGGTCGCCTCGCTGCTGCAGGCCAATGCCCTGCTGTTCGGGATCGTGAAGTACGCGGGGGCCGGGTATCTGACCTGGCTGGCGTTCGGGATGCTGCGGGCCGCGTGGGCGATGTGGCGGACCCGGAAGGAGCGGGCGGCCATGGAGGCGGCTCCCGCCGCGGAGGCCGCCGACGAGCGGCCGTACCGGCGTGCCTTCGTCGTCAGTCTCTTCAACCCGAAGGCGATTCTGTTCTTCGTCGCCTTCTTCGTGCAGTTCGTCGACCCGGGGTACGCCTACCCCGCCCTGTCGTTCGTCGTGCTCGGTGCCTTCGCGCAGCTGGCGAGCTTCCTCTACCTCAGTGCGCTGATCTTCGGCGGGACCCGGCTGGCGGCGGCCTTCCGGCGGCGCAGGCGGCTCGCGGCGGGGGCGACCTCGGCGGCGGGCGCGCTGTTCCTGGGGTTCGCGGTGAAGCTGTCGCTGGCCAGCTCGGTCTAGCCGGGGCCCTGGCCGGTTCCGGCTAGCGGAGGCCGTGGCGCTCCGCGTACTCCGCGAGGCCGTCCTCCGTGGTGCCCGCCCAGCCGACGTAGCCGTCGGGGCGGACCAGGAAGAGGCCGGTGCCGTAGGTCCGCACGGCGGGGCCCTCCACGACGTGTACCGCGTCACCGACGGCCGTCGGGGGCTTGGTGTCCAGGGCCAGCAGGGTCCAGTGCGGGCCGCGGAAGGCGTCGAAGAGACGGACGCCGTCGACCGTGCGGTCCGGGGCGCGGTCGCCCGCCCGCAGTGCGTCCTCGGGCAGGTCCGTGCGGGTGTCCACCGCGAGTGAGCGGCCGCGGTAGCCGAGGGCGAGCTGCTGGGTGGCCTTGCCGCGTTCCAACTCCCCGCGGTGGACCTGGGTGGAGATGCCGAGCATGTCGGCGGCGTTGGGCAGCCGCTCCTCCTCGTAGGTGTCGAGGAGGGACTCGGGGGCGCCCTCGCGCAGCACCGCGCCGAGCTTCCAGCCGAGGTTGTAGGCGTCCTGGACGCTGGTGTTGAGGCCCTGTCCGCCGGCCGGCGAGTGGACGTGCGCCGCGTCCCCGGCGAGGAAGACCCGCCCGGCGCGGAAGCGGTCGGCGAGCGCTGCGCGCGGCTGGAAGTTGGAGGCCCAGCGGAGTTCCGTCACGTCCTCGGGGACGAGGTGGGTGCGGGCGGCCACGGTCCCGCGGACGCCGTCGAGCGAGAGGTCGACGGCGGTGCCCTCCGGGAACTGGGCGATGACCTGGAAGTCCTCGGTGCCGGCCAGCGGGAAGATCGCGAGGAAGCCGACGTCCCCGTGCGGCGGGAAGACGTGCACGTTGTCGCGGTCGAGGCCGGTGACGCGGACGTCCGCGACCAGCATCGGGTGGGGGTCGACGGTCTCGCCGGTCATGCCGATGCCCAGGGTCCGGCGGACGAGCGAGCGACCGCCGTCGGCGGCCACGAGGTACTTCGCGCGGACCGCCGTACCGGAGGCGAACTCGACGGTCACACCGTCCTGGTCCTGGGTGAAGCCGGTGACCTCCCGTCCGAAGGCCACCGTCCCGCCCAGCTCGGTCAGCCGGGCGGACAGGATCTCCTGGGTGCGCCACTGCGGCACCATCCACGGGGTGCCGTACGGGGTG
Organism: Streptomyces sp. MBT53; assembly: GCF_016654115.1. Classification (GTDB taxonomy): domain Bacteria; phylum Actinomycetota; class Actinomycetes; order Streptomycetales; family Streptomycetaceae; genus Streptomyces. The sequence goes on along the minus strand of NZ_JAEQAZ010000206.1, from coordinate 25,837 downwards.
TCGGGATCCGTCTCGGACGGCTCGAACATCCGGTGCTCGCCGACCTTCCGGCCGTCCTTCCAGACCGCGCCGGTCGGGTAGGCGCCGCCCTTCGCGAGGACCGCGTCGATCACGCCGAGGTCGTCGAAGACCTCCATCGTGCGCGGCTGGATCCCCTTGCCGCGCGAGCCGGGGAAGAGCGCGTCCGCCTTCTCCACGACCGGTGCGGCCACCCCGCGCCGGGCCAGGTCGATGCCGAGGGCGAGGCCCGTCGGGCCGGCGCCGACGATCAGTACATCCACGTGTTCCGTCATGATCCGATCTCCTTAACGCTGTTAAGTGGCTTCGGACATCAGGGTGCCCTTAACGCCGTTAAGCTGTCAAGCTGTCGAGCGTGAGTACGGAACGACGCATCCCCCTCGACCGCAAACGGGTCGCCGACACCGCCCTGAAGGTGCTGAACGAGGTCGGCCTCGACGGGCTGTCCCTGCGCGCCATCGCCAAGGAACTGGACGTCAAGGCGCCCGCCCTGTACTGGCACTTCAAGGACAAACAGGCGCTGCTCGACGAGATGGCCACGGAGATCTACCGCCGGATGGTCGCCGACGCCCCGCTCACGCCCGAGGACACCTGGCAGGAACTGCTGCTGAAGTCCAACCGGGGCCTGCGCTCCGCACTGCTCGGCTACCGCGACGGCGCCAAGGTCTTCAGCGGCTCACGCTTCACCGGCACCCTGCACGCCGTGCAGATGGAACACACCCTGCGCCTGTTCACGGAGGCCGGCTTCACCCTCGCCCAGGCGGTCCGCGCGACCTCGACGTCGTACCTCTACACGATCGGTTTCGTCAGCGAGGAGCAGGGCGTCCAGCCCCTGCCGGACGAGCGCCGCGAGGGCTACGACATGGACGAACGCGCCCGCGTGATGGCCGACTTCCCCCTCACGGCCGCGGCGGGCACGGAGATCTTCCAGGACTACGGCCGGCACTTCGAGGAAGGGCTCGACCTGGTGCTCGCGGGCATCGAGGCCCGCTACGGACTGGGCGCGGAAAAAGGTTCCCGGACGGTGCGGTGACCGTCCGGGAACCCATTCAATGCGAGGCCGAATCCGTGTCGCTACGACTCAGCAGTGGTCGGTGGAGGTCGCGTACCAGCCGCCCCATGTGTTGGTCGCGTAGTCGTCGTAGTTGCAGTAGTAGTTTCCGGTGGACGTGATGAGGGTGCGACACCGAAACACTCGTCCGGCCCGTACGCCCAGTCCACGACGCTGGTGCCGTACTCGTTCAGGTCGCCCGTGTAGCCGCGGCCGCCGGGGAGGCGGACAGGGCGATCGCGCCGCCTGTTTCGGCTGTTCGGATTTTCTGTGGTCGGTCAAGGTCGTGCCGTGGACAACACCGTGCATTCCCGAAAGGTCTCCCGGAAGAATGCGCAGGAAAAGGACGAGAAAAGCCCGCCGCGGCCGACAAGGAGATGTCGGCCGCGGCGGGCGCGGGGTTTTCCGTGCTTTTTGAATGGTCCGCGGTCAGCTGCGTGGTGTCGACAGCAGTGAGCGCAGTTTTGGTGTCAGCCGGTTCTCGACGACCCTGTTCAGGGCGTAGGCCAGCAGCAGCATGGTGAAGACGGTGAGCACGATGGTCGCGTACGACGGGATGCCCAGGTCTCGGTGGTAGGTCTTGATGACGACCCAGCCCAGGTGTTCGTGGACGAGGTAGAAGGGGTACGTCAGCGCCCCGGCGACCGTCAGCCAGCGCCAGTTCGCCCAGCGGAGCCAGCCCAGCGCGATCGCGGCGACCGCGACATAGCCGAAGGTGACGACCAGGATGATGCCCCAGGCGGAGCGGTTGGAGAACGCCGTGTCGTTGGGCGTGTGCCACAGCCGGGCCACCGCGTAGTGCTGGCCGATCAGCCAGCTGACGGCGACGATGCCCCAGGCGTAGGCGTCCTTGCGGTCGCGGTGCACGAGGTAGAGGCCGACGCCGCCGATGAAGTACGGCGCGTACTCGGGCATCAGGATGATGTCGAGCAGCGGCGACTTCGCGCCCTGGGTGATCGCCGCGGCCAGCGTCCAGCCCGCGCAGAACATGATCACGCGCCGCCGGTTCGCGCCGGGCAGCACGACGCACAGGGCGAACAGGGCGTAGAAGCGGATCTCCGCCCACAGCGTCCAGCACACGCCGAGCACCCGGTCGACGCCGAGCGGCATCTGCAGCATGGTCAGGTTGACCAGGACGTCGCTCGGCGCGGCGGCCTTGTACGCCACCATCGGCAGCGCGAAGACGCCGGTGATGATGAGGATCGCCGCCCAGTACGCGGGCAGCAGCCGGGAGGCGCGGGAGGCGAAGAAGGAGCGCAGCGGGCGGCCCCAGCCGCTCATGCAGATGACGAAGCCGCTGATCACGAAGAACACCTGCACGCCGAGGCAGCCGTACGAGAACAGCGAGTGCAGGGTGGGGAACTGGTGTCTGGGCGAGGTGCCCCACGCCTGGACGACCTCGCCGTCACGGCCGCCGTAGTGGTAGGCCGCCACCATCAGCGCGGCGACCAGGCGCAGCCCGTCGAGGGCGCGGAGGCGGGTCTCCCGGCGCTTGGGCGGCTGCGGCGGCTCGGCCGGCGGCAGCTCCTCGACGGTCGGCGGCAGTTCGGCGCCGACCACGGTGCCCGTCGGGTTTTCCCGCGTGTCCGCGGGCGTGTCGATCACAAGGTTCCCCTAGGAATGGCTGTGCTGGATCACAGCACACTAGTCCGACATCCGGGCGGGTTTGCGCTCCGGCCGCGACCCTTCGTCACCCCGTCCGCGGCCGTTCACCCAGGCTTCGCCTGCGCGTACCCAACCTTGTCGCGTCCTCGCCACAACCGGTGTGTAGGGGCCGGGACAAGGCGGCGGACCGGCCCCTGGGGAGCCGGCCCGCCGGTGTGTCGTACGTACGCCCCGCGTCAGCGGCTCACGCCCCGCTTCAGCAGCCGGGCCCGCCGGGCGACCCGGCGCACGGTCGCGTTGCGCGGGATGAACGCGAGCTGGGCCGGTACCGCGCCGGGCAGCGCCAGTGAGGTGAGGCGCTTGCGCTTGAAGTAGCGCCAGCTGTGCCCGTTGAGCCGCCGGGTCAGGTAGGCCTCGGCGGCCGGGCGCAGGTTCGGGTAGATCTTCGGCTGCATCGCGTAACCGACGGCCCGTACCAGCTCGTTGAGCACCGTCACGGCCATGCCCTCGCGCTGCTCGGTGACCGCCGCCTTGTCGGTCAGCTCGGGCACCAGCGCGTCGACGATCGTCACCGGCACCCGGTTGCTGTTCTCGTACGGCGTCAGCCGGTCCAGCAGCGTCGACGTGCCGATGCGGGCGACCGGCAGGCCGTAGAGCGCGCTCGCGGTGAGCAGTGCGGTGGAGAAGCAGCCGACGACCAGGACCGGCCGCAGCCGCTGGTAGAGAACCTCGGCGAGGACCGGGGTGTCGAGGACCGTGAGCTCGGCGCCGAGCTTCTCCGCCTCCTGCTCCAGTGCGCGCGACCAGCGGGCCGGCGCGGAGGGGTGCGGCTTGAACACCACACGTGTGTGGCCGAGTTGGACCACGCCCTTGAGCATCCGGACGTGCAGTTCCTCTTCCTCCTCGGCGGTGAGGATGTCGAGCGCGGAGAGGTACTGGCCGAGCAGCAGGGCGGGTTCGTCGGGCAGCGGGGGCAACTCGTCGGCGGTGTCGCCGAGTTCGGCCAGCACCTTGACGAAGGCGTCGGTCGGGACGATCTCCGGCTCGACGCCGAACTCGGTGAGCAGCAGCGGGGTGAGGCCCGGGACCAGGTCGAGGTGGAGCAGCCGGTCCACCCGGGTGCCGACCAGCGGGTCGATCTTGTTGCGGGTCGGGCCGTAGCTCATCAGGCCGTCGGCGTAGACGGTGACGGGGGCGCCGGTGAAGATCTGGCAGACGCCGAGCGCCGGGTTGACCTGGATCGACTCGACGACCAGTTCCACCTCGTCGTCGCCGAGGTTCCACAGGAGCCGCAGATGGCGCTCCCACAGCGGGACGTCGTCGAGCCGGGGGGTCCAACCGCCGGGGTGGAAGGGGGAGATGGTCTCGTTCCACGACAGCACGTCGTCGAAGCGTTCCCGCAGCCGCTCGAAACCGGGGGCCTCGTCGAAGCCGGGGGTGGTCTCGGGGGTCGCCGCGTTGTTGCAGACCAGGAGGATGCGCCGGTCGGCGGGGCGGAAGCAGTCGGAGTCGAGGGCGGCGGCCAGGGTGGCGTTGCCGTACAGGGTCGACGCCAGGAAGATCTGGGTTCTCACGCGGCGGCCCCCGCGGCGGCGGGACGGCGGCGCAGTCGGCGCAGCCTCGTCGCGCGCTGGATGTCCATGGAGTCGAGCGCCTCGTCCACCACGTCCTGTGGCATGCGTCGCAGGGCGACGGCGCTCATCGACTTCAGTTTTCTCGCCACCGCCGGCTCGAACCTTTCGATGGATCCCAGATGATGGGAAATGATTGCGCAATATGTACGGACGGCCTTGGGGAGCAGTTTGTCCGCGTCCCGGTCCTGTGCGGTTTCCTCGATGACCTGGTTGAACGCGCGAATGAAATCGAGCTGGCGGACATCCCCGATCTGGGTCAGGGAGGAGGCGACCCCGCGCCGGTAGAAGACACCGAGCAGGCTCACCGCGGCGAACGATTCCGCCTCCCGGTGCAGCTTCCAGATCCACGGCCGGTCCTCGGCCGTGCGCAGCCCGTCGGTGAAGTGGAGCAGGCCGCGGTCGACCAGCCGGCGGTGGTAGATGCCCGCCCAGGCGTACGCGTAGTCGACGGAGGTGGACCGGTCGGCGGGCAGGATCGCCTCGCGCGGATTCATCACGACGCCGCGTCTGCCGTGCGGCAGCCGCTGGATGGTGCGGGCCCGCGCGGTGCACTGGACATGGTCCGTGCGCACGAAGTCGCAGCCCAACTCCTCAATGGCGTCCACCAGTTGGGGGTAGTAGCCGGGGGCGAGCCAGTCGTCCCCGTCGAGGAACGTCAGATACTCCCCCCGGGCCTTGTCGATCCCGGTGTTGCGCGCGGTCGCCAGTCCTCCGTTCTTCTCGTGTCTGACATACACCGCGCCTGGCAACTCGCGCTCCGCGCGCGCGAGAATGTCGGGTGTCCCGTCGCGCGAGCAGTCGTCGACGAGAATGAATTCGAAGTCCGCGCGCGCGTTCGCCCGCAGGCTCCTGAGCGTGTCGGGTGCGTATTGCTGCACGTTGTAGAACGGCACGATGACGGAGAGCTTGACCACGGGAGTGACGTTAGGCGGCGGCCCGTCATCCGTCTTTACTGTCACCTTGATTTTGGGTGAACGACACGTGGCGAACCTGTGTACCGGGTTTTTTCGAGGCCCGTTCCTGTGCCGGTTCGCTATTCGGCGTTGTGCTGTTAACCGTTTGTTGCCCTTGGGTTGGGCCGAGCAACGGAATGGCTTCCTAGCGTCTTCCGTGTGCCAGCAAGTGCAACGCAGACCCTGCGAGTCGCCGTCCTCGCGGATTCCGACACCCGGTGGAAATGGGGTTCGCTCACCGCGAATCGCATCGCTCCACCGAATTCGGACATCTCTTTGGACGGGTACCTCCTGCGGGGTCGTGCCACCCCAACAGCCCGCCAGCTGAAGGAAGTCGGCGTCACCGCGGACTCCCTCCGCGAGGTGACCGCCGTCGAGTTCCTGCGTGCCATGGAGCAGGAGCCGTACGACATTCTCGTGCTCTCCCTCGTCGGCGGCGGGGTCCAGGCGATGCTGCACGGTCTGGCACGGGCCTGGCACGGACGCGCCGAGCGGCCCGTCGTCGTCACCGGCTATGTCGGAGTCGTCTACGAGAAGCTCGCGGACGGCCTGCTGCTGCGGCACGGCGCGGACCTCGTCCTCGCCAACTCCCGCCAGGACGCGGACCGTTTCCGCGAGGTCTACGACGGGGTCGGCGCCGACTCCTCCGCGGTCACCGAGGTCGCCCTGCCGTTCCTCGGCGGGGACACCTACACCGGCGAACACGACCCGTACACCGTCGTGTTCGCGGTGCAGCCCTCGGTGCCCGACAACCGCAGGGACCGCGACTACCTCCTCAACCGGGCCATCCAGCACGCCCGTTTCCACCCGAACCGCGAGGTGCTGCTCAAGCTGCGCTCCAAGCCCGGCGAACACACCACGCACATCGAGGAGTTGCCCTACCAGAAGCTGGTCCAGGGCAAGGACCTGCCCGCCAACTTCAGCCTCGTGTACGGGCACATGGGCGAAGTCCTCGACCGCACCGACCTCCTGGTGACCATCAGCTCGACGGCCGCCCTGGAGTCCCTGCACCGCCGTATCCCCACCGTCGTGCTGACCGACCTCGGCATCCGCGAGGGACTCGGCAACCACCACTTCGTCGGCTCCGGATGCCTCGCCTCCTGGGAGCAGCTCGACGCCGGGTACAAGCCGGTGCCGGACGCGGAGTGGGTCGCCCGGCAGGGCGTCCTGGCCGACGGCTCGTACGACACGGCCTTCGACGCGGCCCGCGAGCGCATCACCAAGCTGCTGGCCGGCGACGAGATGCCCGCCCTCACCCCCTACTACACGCCCGAGACCGCCCCCGGCTATCTGCCCGGCATCCTCGCCCGCCACCACCTCGGCCCGGACGGCACCCCGCTGCCCGGCGCCCCGGCCGCCGACAAGGCGCCCGGGCCCGTCCGGCAGATCGTGCGCCGAGCCGCGCGCGGCGCCTACCGCCACGGAGTGCAGCGCGTGGCGCCCGTCATCCGCCGGATGGGGGAGCTGTGAACGTCAGGATTCCCGCTCAAGGAGTAGAGCCCATGTCCAACCCGCAAGCGGGCCAAGGCGCTTCGATGCGCCGGGTGCTCGCGGTGATCCCCGCACGCGGCGGCTCCAAGGGCGTCCCCGCCAAGAACCTCGCGCCCGTCGGCGGAGTGCCGCTGGTGGCCCGCGCGGTGCGCGAGTGCCGCGCCAGCCGACTGGTCACGGACGTCGTGGTCTCCACGGACGACCAGGCCATCGCCGCCGCCGCCCGCCAGGCCGGCGCCGAGGTCGTGCTGCGCCCCGCCGCCATCGCCGGCGACACCGCGACCTCCGAGGCCGCCGTCCTGCACGCCATGGACGCCCACGAGGCGCTGCACGGCGCGGCCGTGGACGTCGTCCTGCTCGTGCAGTGCACCAGCCCCTTCATCGTCCGCGAGGACGTCGACGGCATCGTCGACGCGATCGTCGCGAACGGCGCCGACACCGCGCACACCGTCGCCCCCTTCCACGGCTTCGTGTGGCGCGACGCCGACGACGAGGCGACCACGGTCGTCGAGCCGACCGCCACCGGACAGGTCGGCGGCGCCACCAAGGTCGCCAACCCCCCTGTCACCAGCGGCGGTTACGGCGTCAACCACGACAAGTCCTTCCGCCCGCGCCGCCAGGACCGCCCCCAGGACTTCCTGGAGACCGGCGCCGTCTACGGCATGGACGCGGCCGGCTTCCGCAAGGTCGGCCACCGCTTCTTCGGCCGCACCGAACTCGTACGGACCGACCCCGCCCGGGTGTTGGAGATCGACGATCCCCACGAGCTGGCCAGGGCACGGGCGTTGGCCCCGCTGTTCGACGCGGACCGCCCCGGTTCGCTCCCGACCGCCGACGACATCGACGCGGTCGTACTCGACTTCGACGGCACCCAGACCGACGACAGGGTGCTGATCGATTCCGACGGACGGGAGTTCGTCTCCGTGCACCGCGGAGACGGACTCGGCATCGCGGCCCTCCGCAAGAGCGGCCTGAAGATGCTCGTCCTGTCCTCGGAGCAGAACCCGGTCGTCGCCGCCCGGGCCCGGAAGCTCCAGCTCCCGGTCCTGCACGGCATCGACCGGAAGGACCTCGCACTGAAGCAGTGGTGCGAGGAGCAGGGCATCGCGCCGGAGCGCGTGCTCTACGTCGGCAACGACGTCAACGACCTCCCGTGCTTCGCCCTCGTGGGCTGGCCCGTGGCGGTCGCGAGCGCCCACGACGTCGTACGCGGCGCCGCACGCGCGGTCACCACCGTGCCCGGTGGCGACGGCGCTGTCCGAGAGATCGCCAGCTGGATCCTCGGCCCCTCTCTCGATTCCCTCACCAAGTAAGGAAACCCGCTGTCATGAGCAACAACTCCCGTCTGCGCCAGTTCGGTTCGAAGACCGCAGGCCCCGGCCACCCCGTCTACGTCGTCGGCGAGATCGGCATCAACCACAACGGCGAGCTGGAGAACGCGTTCAAGCTGATCGACGCCGCCGCCGAGGCCGGCTGCGACGCCGTCAAGTTCCAGAAGCGCACCCCGGAGATCTGCACCCCGCGCGACCAGTGGGACATCGAGCGCGACACCCCCTGGGGCCGCATGACCTACATCGACTACCGCCACCGTGTGGAGTTCGGTGAGGACGAGTACCGCCAGATCGACGAGTACGCCAAGTCGAAGAACATCGACTGGTTCGCCTCCCCGTGGGACACCGAGGCCGTCGCCTTCCTGGAGAAGTTCGACGTCCCCGCCCACAAGGTCGCCTCCGCCTCCCTCACGGACGACGAGCTGCTCCGCTCGCTCCGCGCCACCGGCCGTACGGTCATCCTCTCCACCGGCATGTCGACGCCGAAGCAGATCCGCCACGCGGTCGAGGTCCTCGGCTCGGACAACATCCTGATGTGCCACGCCACGTCGACCTACCCCGCGCAGGCCGAGGAGCTCAACCTCCGCGTCATCAACACCCTCCAGGCCGAGTACCCCAACGTCCCGATCGGCTACTCCGGCCACGAGACGGGCCTGCAGACCACCCTCGCAGCGGTCGCGCTCGGCGCCACCTTCGTCGAGCGTCACATCACCCTCGACCGCGCCATGTGGGGCTCCGACCAGGCCGCCTCCGTCGAGCCGCAGGGCCTGACCCGCCTCGTCCGCGACATCCGCACCATCGAGGCCTCCCTCGGCGACGGCGTCAAGAAGGTCTACGAGTCGGAGCTCGGCCCGATGAAGAAGCTGCGCCGCGTCACCGGCGTGGTCGCCGAGGCGGAGATCGCCGCGGCGGCGGGCGAGCCGGTCTCGGTCTGAGTCCGAGTGGTCTGAGTCCGAACCATCAAGCGCCAGCGTCACTTACGGTCACGGGACGGTCGTACGACAATGAGCCCCCACGCCGGCAAAGCCGGCCTCACCCCCCACACTCTCGCGTTCGTGGAGAGTCCGGTACAGCTGCTGAACGTGCTGGAGTGGGCGCACCTGCGTGCGCCCAGGGCCGAGGAGGCACCCGGCGGGGGGCTGACCCTCGTGGTCCTGTCACCGACCGACCCGATGACCCGCGGCCAGCTGCGCCGCATGGCGGACCTCGCCCGCGACGAGGGCCACACCGTGCGCTGGGAGGAGGCCCGGGGCGGACCCGCGGCCCCCTTCCAGACCATCGGCGGCCTGACCCGGCTGCTGCGCAAGGCGGACCGGATCGTCATGGGCGACCCGTTCTCGCGCTACGTACAACTCCTGCTCACCATCACCAGGGCACGTGACCTGGTGGTGGTCGACGACGGCACGGCCACGATGGAGTTCGTGGCCCAACTCGCCAGCGGCGAACGCCTGGTCCGCTGGCACCGCAAGGGCGGCCGACCGGGCCCGCGCGACCTGATCTTCGCCCCGGTCTCCTCCTCGGCCCGCCGCCGCCTGACCCCCAGCCCCCGCCGCAAGGTGGAGATCTTCTCCTCCATGCCGATCGAGGAGACTCCCGAGGGCGTCACGATCACGGCGAACGAGTTCGCCTGGACCCGCGCCACCTTCGGCCCGCCCCGCATCACGAAGGGCGCCGACATGGTCGGCACGTCCCTCGTCGAAACGGGCGTGGTCGACGCCGACCGCTACGTGGAGGCGGTCACCGCCCTAGCCAAGACCCACGGCGCGACGCGGTACTTCGCGCATCGCCGCGAATCCACGGAGAAACTCCACCGGTTGGCGGTCGAGACGGGCCTGGAGATCGTCCGCCCGGACCTCCCGCTGGAGTTGATCGCCCGGCGGGGTCCCATCGGCCGTACGATTCTCAGCTTCCCGTCGACGGTCGTCCACACGCTTCCCCTGGCCCTGGTGGGCACGGAGGTCCGCGTCGCGGTCTGCGACATCGACCCGGCCTGGCTGACGGAGAACGCCTCGCCCCGTGCACAGGGGTTCCTGTCGGGGGTCACGGGGACGGCGAAGGACGTGCATCGGTTGTCGGCGGTGACGGCGGCGTAGCCGCGGGCTTGCCGGCCAGCACGAAGGCCCGCGGCCGCTTCTGCTCGCCCTGGGGCTTGCGGAGGATCTCGGCGTGCAGGGGCAGGCCCGCGTCCGTGAGAAACGAGGCGACCCTGGCCGGAGTGCGGAAGTAGTAGTCCAGGGAGATGTCCTGGCCGTAGCGCTCCGACAGATGCAGGTGTTCGTCGTCGGCGGCCTGGAAACCGAGCAGGACGTGGCCGCCCGGCCGCAGGGCCCGGTGGAACTCGGCGAAGACACCGGGCAGGCGGTCGTCCGGGATGTGGATCGTCGAGTACAGGGCGACGACGCCGCCGAGTGCTCCGTCCGGTACGTCCAGGGCCGTCATCGAGCCCACCTCGAACCGGAGCCGGGGATGCGCCTCGCGGGCCAGCGCCACCATGCGGGGCGAGATGTCGATGCCGAAGGCCGGGACGCCCAGGTCGTTCAGTCGTGCCGTGACGTAGCCGGGGCCGCTGCCCACGTCGGCCACCGGTGCCTCACCGCCCGCACGGACCAGGTCGGCGAAGGCGGTCAGCACGGAGCGGTCCAGGGGGCTCTCGGCGAGGCTGTCGGGATGCTCGGCGCTGTACGCGGGCGCGATCGCGTCGTAGGAGGAGCGGGTGGCCTCTATGAAGTCCGCGGCGAGATCCGCGTTCGGGTCGGTCACGTCGGCGGACCCTACCAACGGCTCGCGGCCCGGGGATCCGCTTCCCGCCAGGACCCGCTCCGGACACGTTGTGTAGCCGTGGCGTCGCGTGGTGGTGAGGATTCCGCGATACGGACGGTTCAAGCTGTGCTGTGGTGGGGCGTGGTATCCCAGAAGAAGCGGGAAGCATACCCATCTCCGCGAGCGGCTATGCGGCCGACGGTCAGATTTTCTTCGACTAACGGGTTGAACTTTTGTTGATCGAGGGTCAGTTGACCACCCGGGCGCCCTACCCTTCAGAGGGTGAAGCAATTGATGTCACCAGAGTCCGAGGAATCCGAGGCAGGGTCCGAGGCCGAATCCGTCGGGAATGTGCTCCCGGGCACCCTGCCGGAGGCCCTGCGGGCCGAACTCGTCGCGTTCCGCCGGGACTTGCACATGCATCCCGAGCTGGGCAATCAGGAGTTCCGGACCACCGCCGCGATCAAGGCCCGGCTGGAGCAGGCCGGTCTCGAACCGCGTGTGCTCGCCGTCGGAACCGGCCTCGTCTGTGACATCGGGCCGCGCGACAGCGGGGTACCCATGCTCGCGCTGCGCGCCGACATCGACGCCCTGCCCATCCCGGACACGAAGCGTGACTGCGCGTACCGCTCCACCGTGCCCGACCGCGCCCACGCCTGCGGTCACGACGTGCACACCACCGTGGTGCTCGGCGCCGGCCTCGTACTGGCCCGGCTGCACGAGCAGGGGCTGCTGCCTCGGCCGGTGCGGCTGCTCTTCCAGCCCGCGGAGGAGATCCTCCCGGGCGGTGCCGCCGACGCCATCGAGTGCGGGGTGCTGGAGGGGGTCGGCCGGATCATCGCCGTGCACTGCGATCCCAAGGTCGACAGCGGGAAGATCGGCTTGCGCGTGGGGCCCATCACCTCCGCCTGCGACCGGCTCGAAGTCTCCCTCGACGGGCCCGGCGGGCACACCGCCCGGCCGCATCTCACCACCGACCTCGTCACCGCCGCCGCCCGCGTCGCCACCGACGTGCCCGCGCTCGTCGCCCGGCGGATGGACGCGCGGAGTGGCGTGTCCGTGACCTGGGGACGGATCGAATCCGGCCACGCCCCCAACGTCATCCCCCAGCACGCCGAACTGTCCGGCACCGTGCGGTGTCTCGATCTCGACGCCTGGCGGCGGGCGCCCGACATCGTGCACGCGGCGATCGACGAGGTCGCCGGGCTGCACCGGGCCAAGACGGTGATCGACTACGTGCGCGGGGTGCCGCCCGTCGTCAACGACGCGCTGGTCACCGAGTTGCTGCGGGACGCCATGGTCGCCCGGCGCGGTCCCCTCTCCGTCGAGGACACCGAGCAGAGCCTGGGCGGCGAGGACTTCTCCTGGTATCTGGAGCACGTGCCCGGCGCCATGGCCCGGCTCGGGGTGCGCACCCCGGGGGAGCGGACCGTGCGCGACCTCCACCAGGGCGACTTCGACGCCGACGAGTCCGCGATCACGGCCGGCGTGGAGCTGTTCACCGCCGCCGCGCTGATCGACGCGGCTCTCTGAGCACGACGGGGGACGTGGAGGCGCCCGTTCGGTACCCCTACGTCCCCTTGTGTCACCCGGGTGTAACCACCGGCGCGTGAACGTAACGCGGCGGCGGCACGATCCGGTAACGGCAAGGAGAAACCCCGTTCCCCTCCTCGTCTACGCGCGTTACTGTGCGCGGAAATCGCCACAGAGGCGGCGCGTTGGGGAAGCGGTCCGGTGACGGTGCCGTGAGGACGAAGGAGTGCTTGCTGTGCGTCATACATCTCGGAGGACGAAGTTCTCCCAAGCCGCGGTGGCCGTCACGGTCATCGCCCTCGCCGCCACCGCCTGCGGCGGCTCCAGCAAGGATGCCAACAAGGCCAGCGACAGTTCGTCGTCCTCGTCCGGCAAGTACACCGGCAAGGGCATCGGCCTCGCCTACGACGTCGGCGGCAAGGGCGACCAGTCCTTCAACGACGCGGCCTACGCCGGTTTCCAGAAGGCCGAGAAGGAGTTCAACCTCACCGGCCGCGACATCGAGCCGCAGGACGGCGAGTCCGACGCGGACAAGGTGCAGCGCCTGGAGCAGCTCGCGCAGGCCGGCTACAACCCGGTGATCGGTGTCGGCTTCGCCTATGCGCCCGCCGTCAAGGAGGCCGCCGCGAAGTTCCCGAACATCACGTTCGGCATCATCGACGACGAGCAGGACAAGGCCGCCAACGTGGCCGACCTCGTCTTCCACGAGGAGCAGTCCTCGTACCTGGCGGGCGTCGCCGCGGCCAAGGCCACCAAGAAGAACCACATCGGCTTCATCGGCGGCGTCGACGTCCCGCTGATCCACAAGTTCGAGGCCGGGTTCGACCAGGGTGCCAAGTCGGTCAACCCGAGCATCAAGATCGAGTCGCAGTACCTGACGCAGACCGCTGCCGAGGGCGGCTTCTCCAGCCCCGACAAGGGCAAGGACGCGGCCAGCGGCCAGATCGAGGCGGGCGCGGACGTCATCTACGCCGCCGCCGGTCTCTCCGGGCAGGGCGTCATCTCCGAGGCCTCCGCCAAGGGCGTGTGGGCCATCGGAGTGGACTCCGACCAGTACGAGCAGAAGGCGCTCGCCAAGTACAAGGACTCGATCCTGGGCTCGGCGCTGAAGAACGTCGGCGGCGCGGTCTACGACCTGGTGAAGTCCGTGTACGAGGGCAAGCCCAAGACCGGCGTGATCCGCTACGGCCTCGACAACGACGGTGTCGGCTTCTCCGACACCAACCCGAAGTACAAGGCCATGACCGCCGCCGTGGCCGCGGTGGACAAGGCCAAGCAGGACATCATCGACGGCAAGGTCACGGTCGCCACCACGACCAAGTGAGGGTGACACCGCCCTTCTGACGCCGACACCGGGGAGCCCCGGGACCGAAACGGTCCCGGGGCTCCCCGTGTTCTCCGTGTCCGTTCCTCCGTGTCCGCCATCCGGGTGCTTGGCGTTTGGCAAAGGTTCAAAACGGTCGGATAACGCTCTGGCAAGTTGGGGTTCTCCACCATGTCTACGCGCGTTACTCTGCGACGGAACCAGCGCCTGGTTGGGGCGCTTGCACGAAGGAGTCTCGTTCCATGCGCCGGGTGTCCCGTATCGCCGTTGCAGGCGTTGCAACCGCAGCACTTGCCGTCACCGTCTCCGCCTGTGGCAGCTCGTCCAGCTCGTCCACCAGCAGCAGTAGCAGCAGCGGCACCTCCAAGGGTATTGGCCTCGCCTACGACGTCGGCGGCAAGGGCGACCAGTCCTTCAACGACGCCGCGTACGCGGGCTTCACCAAGGCCGAGAAGGACTTCGGCGTCAGCGGCCGCGACGTGGAGCCGCAGGACGGCGAGTCCGACGCGGACAAGGTGCAGCGCCTGGAGACGCTGGCCCGCTCCGGCTACAACCCGGTGATCGGCGTCGGCTTCGCCTACGCGCCCGCCGTCAAGGAAGCCGCCGCGAAGTTCCCGAAGATCACCTTCGGCATCATCGACGACAACACCATCGTCGCCGACAACGTCGCCGACATGGTCTTCCACGAGGAGCAGTCCTCCTACCTGGCCGGCGTCACCGCCGCGCTCACCACGAAGACCAACACCGTCGGCTTCGTCGGCGGCGTGGACGTCCCGCTGATCCACAAGTTCGAGGCCGGCTTCGCCCAGGGTGTCGCCGACACCAAGAAGGGCGTGAAGGTCAAGGCGCAGTACCTGACCCAGACCGCGGCCGAGGGCGGCTTCTCCAGCCCCGACAAGGGCGAGAGCGCGGCCGAGGGCCAGATCGAGGCCGGCGCGGACGTCGTCTACGCCGCCGCGGGCCTCTCCGGCCAGGGCGTCATCAAGGCCGCCGCCGCGCACAAGGTGTGGGCGATCGGCGTCGACTCCGACCAGTACAACCAGAAGGCGCTCGCCGCCTACAAGCCGTACATCCTCACCTCGGCCCTGAAGAACGTGCAGGGCGCGGTCTACGACCTCGCCAAGTCGGTCATCAAGGACAAGAAGCCGCTCAGCGGCGAGATCCGCGGCTCGCTGAGCAACGGCGGCGTCGGCCTGGCCGACTCCAACCCGACGTTCAAGAACAACGCCACCCTCCAGGCCGCCCTCAAGAAGGCCGAGGCCGGCATCAAGGACGGCTCGATCACGGTCAAGACCTCCTGAACCAGCGGTCGTAGGCCGGTTACGACCATGGCCAAAAGAGCGCTGTAATGGCAGCGTTACGGCCACGGAACGGGGCGTGGGGAGGATGGCTCGCCACGCCCCGTTCGCGCGGCAGAATGCTCGGAACTGATCGGATGCCAAACAAAGCCGGTCAGGTCCGGGCACTATTTAAAGCAGGGGCGCTACGCGCGTAGAGAGGCCCCTTTCCACGAGGAGAGTTCGCCATCGACGCGTCCAGCAGCCCTCCGCTCACCGCACAGTCGACCGCGGTCGAGCTGGCGGGGATCACCAAGCGCTTCCCCGGTGTCGTGGCCAACCACGACATCCACCTCACTGTCCGAAAAGGCACCGTGCACGCCCTCGTCGGCGAGAACGGCGCCGGCAAGTCGACCCTGATGAAGATCCTCTACGGCATGCAGAAGCCGGACGAGGGCACCATCGCCGTCGACGGCGAGCAGGTCACCTTCTCGTCGCCCGCCGACGCCATCGCCCGCGGCATCGGCATGGTCCACCAGCACTTCATGCTCGCCGACAACCTCACCGTCCTGGAGAACGTCGTCCTGGGCAGCGAGAAGCTCTACGGCATCGGCGGCGGCGCCCGCAAGAAGATCAAGGAGATCTCCGACCGCTACGGCCTGAACGTCCGCCCGGACGTCCTCGTCGAGAGCCTCGGTGTCGCCGAGCGCCAGCGCGTCGAGATCCTCAAGGTCCTCTACCGCGGCGCCCGCACCCTGATCCTGGACGAGCCCACCGCCGTCCTGGTCCCGCAGGAGGTCGACGCCCTCTTCAGCAACCTGCGCGAGCTGAAGTCCGAGGGCCTCGCCGTCATCTTCATCTCGCACAAGCTGGGCGAGGTGCTGTCCGTCGCCGACGAGATCACCGTCATCCGGCGCGGTACGACGGTCGGCACGGCCGTCCCCGCCGAGACGACCTCCCGGCAGCTCGCCGAGATGATGGTCGGCAGCGAACTCCCCACCCCCGAGACCGCCGAGTCGACGGTCACCGACCAGCCCGTCATCGAGGTCAACAACCTCACCGTGTACGCCGCCGGCGCCTCCCTCGGCGCCGAGTCGGAGCCCACCGCCGGGGGACTCCTCGGCGACGCGGCCGTCGCGGGCGGCGCCGCCAAACGCGTCCTGGACGACGTCACCTTCACCATCCACGCCGGTGAGGTCATGGGCATCGCCGGTGTCGAGGGCAACGGCCAGACCGAGCTGATCGACGCGCTGATCGGCCTGAAGAACGCCGACTCCGGCACCATCGGCTTCCTCGGCGACGACATCACCCCCTGGGCCACCCGCCGCCGCCGCGAACACGGCATCGGCTACATCCCCGAGGACCGCCACCGCCACGGCCTCCTCCTGGAAGCCCCGCTGTGGGAGAACCGCATCCTCGGCCACGTCACCGAGAAGCCCAACGCCAAGGGCGTCTGGCTCGACATCAAGGGCGCCCAGGAGGACACCCGCCGGATCGTCGAGGAGTACGACGTCCGCACCCCCGGCATCGACGTCACCGCCGCCTCCCTCTCCGGCGGCAACCAGCAGAAGCTGATCGTCGGCCGCGAGATGAGCCACAAGCCGAAGTTCCTCATCGCCGCCCACCCCACCCGCGGTGTGGACGTCGGCGCGCAGGCCGCGATCTGGGACCAGATCCGCGCCGCCCGCCGCGAGGGCCTCGCCGTCCTGCTGATCTCCGCCGACCTCGACGAGCTGATCGGCCTGTCGGACACCCTGCGCGTGATCTACGACGGCAGGCTGGTCGCCGACGCCGACCCGGCCACCGTCACCCCCGAGGAACTCGGCTCGGCCATGACCGGCGCCGCGTCCGGTCACCTCGAACACGTCGAGGAAGAAGCAGACGGCGCGGAGAGCACCGTAGAAAACGGCGCGCAGAGCACCGTAGAGAACACGGACGACACCGCCGCCCCGGAGGACGAGGCCCGATGAAGAAGTTCGACAAGGAGCGGCTGCTCCTCGCCGTGGCCGGCCCGGTCATGGCGCTTGTCGCGGCGATCCTGCTGACCTCGGTCGTGCTGCTCGCCTCGGGCAAGAACCCGATCGAGCCGTACCACCTGATGCTCCAGCAGATCGGGTACTCGGACGTCCAGGTGCTGATCATCAACCAGGCGTCGATGTACTACATCGCCGCCCTGGCGGTCGCCCTCGGCTTCCGGATGAACCTGTTCAACATCGGCGTCGACGGCCAGTACCGGCTCGGCGCCGTGATGACCGCGGTCGTCGGCGCCCACGTCGGCCTGCCGGCCGTCCTCCAGGTGCCGCTGCTGCTCCTGGTCGCGATCCTCACCGGCGCCTTCTGGGCCGGGATCGCGGGCCTCCTGAAGGTCACCCGCGGGGTCAGCGAGGTCGTCGCCACGATCATGCTGAACGCCATCGCGACCAGCCTGATCCTCTACCTCACGCAGACCAACACGTGGGGCGTCCAGGTCGGCAACAACATGACGACCGGCATCATGAAGAAGTCCGGCTGGATCCCCGGCATCGACATGGGCGCGGACACCGGCGAGATCTACGGCCTGGTCTTCCTCGCCGTGATCATGGGTGTCCTGTACTGGCTCGTCCTCAACCGCACCCGCTTCGGCTTCGACCTGCGCGCCACCGGCGAGTCCGAGACCGCGGCCGCCGCCTCCGGTGTCGACGCCAAGCGCATGACGCTCACCGCGATGCTGATCTCCGGCGGTGTCGCCGGTCTCGCGGGTCTGCCGCTGCTGCTCGGCGACAGCCACACCTACAGCCTCACCTTCCCCGAGGGCCTCGGCTTCACCGCCATCGGCATCGCCCTGCTGGGCCGCAACAACCCCGGTGGCATCGCGCTGGCCGCCCTCCTGTGGGCCTTCCTCGACAAGGCGTCGCCCGCCCTCGACTACGCGACCCCGGTGGCGTACGAGAAGGAGATCGCGACGATCATGCAGGGCCTGATCGTGTTCGCGGTCGTCATCTCCTACGAGGTCGTCCGCACCTGGGGCCTGCGCCGCCAGCAGAGCCGTGTCGGCGCCGAACTCGCCGCCGCCGCCCGGAACAACTCCGAGAAGAAGGAGGTGGCGGCCCGATGAGTACCGCGACCATCGCCAAGCCGCAGGCGAAGCAGCCCGGCAAGGGCGGACGCCGATTCTCCCTCCCCGTGCTCCTGCTGATCATCGCGGGCGCGCTGATCCTCACCTCGATCGTCCGCCTCATCACCGGCGCGGACGGCATCACCTCCACCGGCCAGATGTCCACGGCCCTCAGGGCGGCCGTGCCGATCGGCCTCGCCGGTCTCGGCGGTCTGTGGGCCGAGCGCGCGGGCGTCGTCAACATCGGCCTCGAAGGCATGATGATCCTCGGCACCTGGTTCGGCGCCTGGGCCGGATACCAGTGGGGCCCCTGGACCGGTGTCGTCTTCGGCATCCTCGGCGGCTGCCTCGGCGCCGTCCTGCACGCCGTCGCCACCGTGACGTTCAACGTCAACCACATCGTCTCCGGTGTCGCCATCAACATCCTGGCGCTCGGCGTCACCCGCTATCTGTCGAAGTTCACCTTCGCCGACACCTCCGAGGGCTCCGCGAAGCAGTCCCCACCGATCGACTCGCTCGGCAACTTCGACATCCCCGGCCTCTCCAGCTGGCTGGACACGCTCAACGGCAAGCACTGGTTCCTGATCTCCGACATCGCCGGTCTCGTCGGCGGTCTGGTCACCAACCTGTCGCCGCTCACCGTCATCGCGGTCGCCCTCGTCCCCGCCACCTGGTGGGTCCTGTGGCGCACCGCCTTCGGCCTGCGCCTGCGTTCCTGTGGCGAGAACCCGGTGGCCGCCGAGTCCCTCGGCGTCAACGTCTACAAGTACAAGTACCTCGCCGTGATCATCTCCGGCGGCTTCGCCGGCCTCGGCGGCGCCTTCCTGTCGATCGTCGCCTCGAACGTCTACCTCGACGGCCAGACCGGCGGCCGGGGTTACATCGGCCTCGCCTCGATGATCTTCGGCAACTGGATGCCGGGCGGACTCGCCCTCGGCGCGGGCCTGTTCGGCTACACCGACAGCCTCAACCTGCGCGGCGGTGCCACCAACGTCCACGCGCTGATCCTGCTCCTCGGCTTCCTGCTGGTCGCCGGCGTCGGCTACCTGGTGTGGAAGAAGCGGTACGTCCCGGCCGGCATCACCGCCGTCATCGCGGCCCTGATGTTCGTCTGGTACGCCACCACCGACCAGGTCCCGACCCAACTGGTCGGCGCCAGCCCGTACATCGTCACCCTGCTGGTCCTCTCGCTGTCCGCACAGCATCTGCGGATGCCGAAGGCGGACGGCCTGCCGTACCGGAAGGGACAGGGCAAGTGACCTCGCCCGCCGCCGAGTTGGCCGTCGACTGGGACGAACTGCGCGCCGAGGCGCGGGAGGCGATGTCCCACGCCTACGCGCCGTACTCGGGCTACCCCGTCGGGGTCGCGGCCCGGGTCGACGACGGCCGCACGGTCTCCGGCTGCAACGTGGAGAACGCGTCCTACGGCCTCGGCCTGTGCGCGGAGTGCGGGCTCGTGTCCGACCTCCAGCGCACCGGCGGCGGCCGGCTGACGCACTTCACCTGCGTCGACGGCAAGGGCGACATCCTCGTCCCGTGCGGTCGCTGCCGCCAGCTGCTGTACGAGTTCGGCGGTCCCGGTCTGCTGGTGGAGACACCGGCGGGCGTCCTGCCGCTCTCGGAGATGCTCCCGCAGGCCTTCGGGCCGGACCATCTCACCAGGTAACTCCCGTGCGCCCCCTCTGAGTTGACTCCTGTGACTCGGAGGGGGCCGCGCATTTTTCTGAACGCCCGGAAGGAAAGCCAAGCCATGACGCAAGTGTCGATGGATGCCATCTCCGTCATCCGTACCAAGCGGGACCGCGGTGAACTGAGCGACGAGCAGATCGACTGGGTCATCGACGCGTACACCCGCGGGGAGGTGGCCGACTACCAGATGGCCGCCCTCAACATGGCGATCCTGCTCAACGGCATGAACCGTTCCGAGATCGCCCGCTGGACCGCCGCGATGATCGCCTCCGGCGAGCGCATGGACTTCTCGTCCCTCTCCCGCCCGACCGCCGACAAGCACTCCACGGGCGGCGTCGGCGACAAGATCACCCTCCCGCTGGCCCCCCTCGTCGCCGCCTGCGGCGCGGCCGTCCCGCAGCTCTCCGGCCGCGGCCTCGGCCACACCGGCGGCACCCTCGACAAGCTGGAGTCGATCCCCGGCTGGCGCGCGCTGCTCTCCAACGAGGAGATGCTGTCGGTCCTGGAGGGCACCGGAGCGGTGATCTGCGCGGCGGGCGACGGCCTGGCCCCCGCCGACAAGAAGCTCTACGCCCTGCGTGACGTCACGGGCACGGTGGAGGCGATCCCCCTGATCGCCTCCTCCATCATGTCGAAGAAGATCGCCGAGGGCACCGGCTCCCTGGTCCTGGACGTGAAGGTCGGCACCGGCGCGTTCATGAAGACGATCGAGGACGCGCGTGAACTGGCGTCCACGATGGTCGGGTTGGGCACCGACCACGGCGTGAAGACGGTCGCGCTCCTGACGGACATGTCGACCCCCCTCGGCCTGACGGCGGGCAACGCCCTCGAAGTCCGGGAATCCGTCGAGGTGTTGGCGGGCGGCGGCCCGTCGGACGTGGTGGAACTGACCATCGCCCTGGCCCGCGAGATGCTCGACGCGGCGGGTGTGAAGGACGCCGACCCGGCGAAGGCCCTGGCCGACGGTTCCGCGATGGACGTCTGGCGCCGGATGATCGCGGCCCAGGGCGGCGACCCCGACGCGGAGTTGCCGGTGGCCCGCGAGCAGCACGTGGTGAAGGCCGCGTCCTCCGGCGTCCTCACCCGCCTCGACGCCTACGACATCGGCATCGCCGCCTGGCGCCTCGGCGCGGGGCGTGCGCGCAAGGAGGACCCGGTGCAGGCGGGCGCGGGAGTGGAGATGCACGCCAAGCCGGGCGACGCGGTGACGGCGGGCCAGCCCCTGCTGACCCTGCACACCGACACCCCGGAGCGCTTCGCGTACGCCCTGGAGGCGGTCGAGGGCTCGTACGACATCGGCGCCGCTGGCACTTCGTTCACGGCTTCGCCGGTGGTGCTGGAGCGCATCGCCTGACCGGTCTTCGGGGAAGTGGGGGAAGGGCCGGGGCTTTCAAGTCCCGGCCCCTCCCGCTTACTTGGGCCCCGGACCTACTTCTTCAGATGCCGGGCGTAGAACCGGAAAGCGTCCTCCGACTCGAACGCCGGGGTGCCGGTGTGGCCGCCCATGTTGGCGTGCAGGGTCTTCTCCTGGGTGCCGAAGGAGTCGAACAGGTCCAGGGCCCGCTGCCGGGGGTTGCCTTCGTCGTCCCACTGGAGCAGGAGCAGCAGCGGGATGGTGACCTGCTTGGCTTCGTCGCGCTGGGCGCGGGGGACGTAGCCCCCGGCGAAGAAGCCCGCCGCCGTGATGCGCGGTTCGGTCACCGCGAGGCGGATGCCGAGGGCGGTCCACCCCGAGTAGCCGATCGGGCCGCCGACCTCGGGCAGTGCGAGGACGGTGTCGAGAGTGGTCAGCCATTCCGGGGCCGCGTTCTCGACCAGCGGGCCGACCAGGGACTCGAAGATCTTGTCGGCCGGCTCACCGGCCCGCATCGCCCGGCCGAGGTCGGCGCGAAGCTCCGCGTCGGCGGCGGAACGAGGACGGTCGCCGCAGCCCGCGGCGTCGATGGTGACCGCCGCGTAGCCGGCCGCCGCGGTGGCCCGGGCCCGGGCGATCAGCCGGGGCTGCGACTTGGGCAGGCCGTTGTTGTGGGCGATGAGGATCAGGGGGGCCGGTGCGGTGGAGTCGGGCGTCCACAGGGTGCCGGGGATCTCGCCGAGGATGAATTCGCGTTCGAGGACGCCGTCGTCGAGGCGTTGCTCGGAAGTGAACCGCAGGGTCGTGTCCATGGTCGTGCCTTTCGGGAGTACGCAGAACGGCGCTCCCGGACGACCTATCGCCCGACCGTGACCCCGGAGGAGAGCACCCATGTCGTTGATGTGTTCACGGGTACCACCTCCTCGTTCTCTCGCACGGCCACGGGAAAGGTAGCAGCGGGCGTAATCCTCCGCCAACGGGTTTTGTGCCCGGCGGTTTCGCGACGGCTTTCGGGTCGCCTCACCCGAGCAGCGCCGCGATCACCACCAGCACCGGCACCGACAGGATCGTCGACAGCAGGATCGAGTCCCGGGCCAGCCCCTCGCCCACGCGATAGCGGCTCGCGTACGTGTACAGGTTCTGCGCACCGGGCAGTGCCGACGTCACCACCACGTCGAGCAGCGCCGACCCGTGCAGGCCGAACCCCCCCACCGCCAGCGCCCAGGCGATCGCCGGCTGCCCCACCGACTTCAGGGCGACCGACAGCAGCACCGGCCACCGCTCAACACCGCGTGCGGGTACGGCACTTCCGCGCAGCGAGATACCGAAGCCGAGCAGTACGGCCGGTACGGCCATGTTGCCGATCAGGGTGAGCGGATCCATCACCGGGCCCGGGAGGTGAACGCCGGACGCGGCCACCGCGACCCCGGCGAGGGAGCCGACCGCGACCGGGTTGCGCACGGGTGTGAGCAGCCGTAGCCACCAGGGATCCTTGTCGCCCCGGTCCGACAGGTCGAGGATCGTGAGGGCGAGGGGGCTGACCACGACGAGCTGGAAGAGCATCACCGGTGCCACCAGCGAGGCGTTGCCCAGGACGTACACGGAGATCGGGATGCCGAGGTTGCCGGAGTTGACGTAGCTGGAACAGAGCGCGCCGATCGTCGTACGGCCCACTCCCCAGCCGCGGGCCACCCCCACCGCCACGAACACGCCCGCCACCGCCGTCGTGCTCAGCACGGTCACGAGCAGCCAGCTGGAGAAGACCACCGAGAGGTCGGCGCGCGCGAGGGTGGTGAACAGCAGGGCCGGGGACGCCACGTTGAAGGCCAGCCTGGTCAGGACGTCACGGCCGTTCTCGCCGAGGGAGCCGCGCAGGCCGAGCAGATAGCCGACGGCGATGACGACGCCGATGACCGCGAACCCGGTCAACACCCCCTGCACGGCGCCTCCTCGGCGGTCGCGGCTGCGGCGCGCGGGAGGGCGTCGGGTATCCAGGGCGGGGCTGATCCGTGGGGCATACAGCAAACCTAGGCGGTGGCCCCCGATGAGTTACGACCGCCCACCCGGTCTACCGATCGTGGACGCCATGACACCCGCTGTACTCGTGCCGAACCGCCCCGTCACCCGTGACGAGGTGGCGCGGCTCTGCGACGAGGTACGGCGGCTGCTGGAGACGACCGGTGCCGGGGTGGTGCTCGTCGTGGTCGAGACCCTGGGACCCGGGCCGCCCGGGCTCGGTACCGTCGATCTTCTGGCCCGCCTCGAACTGACCGCGCGGCGGGCCGGTGGCCGGATCAGGCTGCGCGGGCCCAGCCCCGGACTACGCGCCCTCCTCGATCTGGTCGGACTCCGCTTCGAGACGGAGGGGCAGGTCGAACAGCGGGAACCAGCGCTTGGTGTCCAGGAAGAAGTGGAACCCGGTGAGCCTGCCGTCTGAGATCTCCAGAACCTGGACCGACCAGGGGCTGAAGCCGCCCGCCTCCGGGTCCGGCTTGTACTGGGCGAAGCCCGGCAGGCCGTTCACCTCCACCGGGATCAGACGGGAGCCCTCGCAGGCGGCGCCGAGCGTCGTCATGAAGCCCGTGATGTCGTCGTGGCCGGTCAGCCACAGGTCGAACGGCGGCATCGTCATGATGGCGTCCTCGTGCAGCAGCGCCGTCAGGGCCGCCATGTCGTAGCCCTCGAAGGCCGCGACATACCGCTCCAGCAGCTTCTTCTGCTCCTCGTCGAGGGGATCGGAGACGGCAGCGTCGGCCGCCTTCTCGTCCCGCTCGGCGAGGGTGGCGCGGGCCCGCTGCAACGCGCTGTTCACCGACGCGACCGTGGTGCCCAGCAGTTCGGCGACCTCGTTGGCCCGCCAGGCCAGCACCTCGCGCAGGATCAGCACCGCCCTTTGTTTGGGCGGCAGTTGCTGCAGGGCGGCCATGAACGCGAGCCGCACCGACTCCTTGGCGACCGCGGCCTCCGCAGGGTCGAGGACCGACGGCAGCACCCGCGCGTCCGGCATCGGCTCCAGCCAGGTGTTGTCCGGGCGGGGCGACAGCGCGGCCTGCGCGAGCGGGGTGGAGTCGCTGAGGTCGACGGGCCGCGCCCGCTTGTTGCCCGCGGACAGCATGTCCAGGCAGACGTTGGTCGCGATCCGGTACAGCCAGGACCGCAGACTGGACCGCCCCTCGAACTTGTCGTAGCTCCGCCAGGCGCGGACCATCGTGTCCTGCACCGCGTCCTCGGCCTCGAAGGAGGAGCCGAGCATGCGGTAGCAGTACCCGGTCAGCTCGACGCGGTGTTTCTCCAGCCTGACGTCGAGGTCTGTCGTCGTCGCGGTGCCGTCGCTCATGGTCTCGCCCACCCACCCCTGTGGCCGTTCTTCCCTTACCCCGCAACGTAGCGCAGCCCACTGACAATGGCGCGAGGAGTGGATGAACGTGCAGGTCAGAAGGGGTTTCTTTACAGGGTCGGGGCGACTGGGGCGCGCTCAGGCCGGGGCGAGGGCCCGCTCCACCCGCGCCGCCCGCGACCCGAGCACCGTGATCGTCACGACTCCGAGCACCGCCAGGACGCCCACGCCGACCGTGCCCGCCCAGCCGCCCGCGTGGAACGCCAGCGCGCCGACCGTACTGCCGGTGCTGGACCCGATGTAGTACGCGGACTGGTAGAGGGCGGAGGCCTGGGCGCGCCCGGTGGTGGCCGTCTTGCTGACCGCCGAGGACGCGACCGCGTGCCCCGCGAAGAAGCCCGCCGTGATCAGCACCAGACCGAGCAGCACCAGGGGCAGCGAGTCGGCGAGGGAGACCAGGAGACCGGTGGCCGTCGTACCGCCCGCCAGATACAGCGCCCCGCGCCGCCCGAGCCGACCCACCAACCGCCCTGCCGTGGACGCCGACACCGTCCCCACCAGGTACACCAGGAAGATCGAGCCGACGATGCCCTGGGGGAGGGAGAAGGGGGCCTCGGTGAGGCGGTAACCGATCACCGTGTAGACGCCGCCGAAGACCGTCATGAACAGGGCGCCGATCGCGTACAGCCGGCACAGCAGCGGGTTCGCGAGGTGCGCGCGGACCGTACGGGCCAGCACGCGCGGGCGCAACGAGCCCGGCGTGAAGTGCTTCGGGGCGGGGAGCAGGAGCCGGAAGGCGACCGCGCAGCCCACGGCGATCAGACCGATCACCCCTACGGCGACCCGCCAGCCCCACTCCTGCGCGACCCAGCCGGTGATGACCCGGCCGCTCATCCCGCCGACGCTGTTGCCCGCCACGAACAGGCCGATCGCCGTGACCAGTGCCTTCGGCCGGACCTCCTCCGCCAGATACGCCGTCGCCGACGCGGGCAGCCCGGCCAGCGCGGCACCCTGGAGGAACCGCAGCACCACCAGCGCGCCCAGCGACGGCGCGAACGGCACCAGGACGCCGATGCCCACCGCGACCACCAGCGACGCGGTCATGACCGTACGACGGCCGAAACGCTCCGACAGCGCGCTCATCGGCAGGACGAACAGCGCGAGTCCGCCGGTCGCCGCCGCCACCGTCCAGCTCGCCGCGCTCGCGCTCACGCCGAAACCGGAGGAGATCAGCGGCAGCAGGGCCTGCGTGGAGTACAGCAGCGCGAAGGTCGCCACACCCGCGAGGAAGAGCGCGAAGCTCATCCGGCGATAACCGGGACCACCGGGCGTCAGCCGTGAGTCGGGAGCGGGAGCGGGAGCGGGGGAGGGGACGGGGACGGGGAC
>NZ_JAEQAZ010000205.1 GCF_016654115.1 Streptomyces sp. MBT53 | reverse complement strand
CATCGGGGCGCGACAAACCGGGATCACCGGGCTGCCGACGGGCCGGAGAGGGCGCGCTCGCCATCGAGCGGGGTGCCGTGAGGGGGGAGGGGATGTGGCGGGCGCGGGGCCGACGGCCGGGACGCGCGGGGCGCTGTCGTCGCGGAACACTCACCGGAAGACGATTCGATAATTCAATACCTGAAATCGCCGGCCAATTACCTGGTCACATCGTTTTCCTGCACACTCGGATTTCCCTCCGGAGCTCCGTGATGCAGTCGTAATCATCGATGACAGGCTCAGGACATGTCAACACTCGATATTTTCCGGAGCTTCGCAGAGACGTCACCCCGAAAAGGAATCCCGCGAAACCCCCATATGGGAAGAAAGTCTGCACACCG
Organism: Streptomyces sp. MBT53; assembly: GCF_016654115.1. Classification (GTDB taxonomy): domain Bacteria; phylum Actinomycetota; class Actinomycetes; order Streptomycetales; family Streptomycetaceae; genus Streptomyces. The sequence goes on along the minus strand of NZ_JAEQAZ010000205.1, from coordinate 22,244 downwards.
TCACACAACTTCCCTTGAGGCCAGGTCACAGTGGTGGATCGGGTGAAGAGGGGCTCCTACTTCTGCGGCCAGACCGGATTACAGGTTTTGCGAACCGCATTTCTCGGCAGAGATGTCAGAATGGCCGCGCACCGGCCGGAACCGGAACCCCAACCAATGGGGAGCCGAGAAATGCGCGGCCTGACCGAACCTCCCCTGCGGCGATCCGTCACTCCGTGGCGACTTTCCCCTCCGCCGGCCGGATGAGCCGCTCGTCCGGGATGACCGCGACGCCGAGGATCTCGATCATCGCCTCCGGCTGCCAGAGCGCGGTGGTGCCGATGCCGGCCATCGCCGGGTAGACCGGGCCCGCGAGCTCGCGCCAGGCCTTGCCGATCTCCTTGCCGTGGGCCTGGTAGTCGGGGATGTCGGTGAGGTAGATCGTCAGGCTGACCAAGTCCTCGGGGATGCCACCGGCGGCCCGCAGCGTCGTGAGCACGTTGCCGAACGCCTGCCGGAACTGCTCGACGATGCCTCCGGGGACGATCCGCATGTCCGCGTCCAGGGCCGTCTGTCCGCCCAGGTGGAGCGTGTTGCCGCTCAGGGTGCCGTGCGAGTAGCCGCTCGGCGCGGGGAGCGAGGGCGGGTTCACCGGGATCGGAGTCGTCATTGCGGGTTCCTCCTCGGACGGGCTGATGCAGGCAGCCTAACCCATCTATTGACTGTTTTCGACGGTCGTGAAAATCTCGCTATACAGCCGACGCGGCCCGGTCACACCGACCGCCGCCCCGAGCACCGAGGGAGCACCGCCCATGAAGCTCGCCACCGTGGCCCACGAAGGCCGCACCACGGCCGCCGTCCTGGACGGCGACCGCTGGCGGGCGCTGCCGGCCGACGACCTCTCGGCGCTGCTGAGCACGACAGCCGCCCACCGCGTCGCGGACCTCGCCGGGGACGAACTGCCCGGCGCCGCCCCGGTGTTGCCCCTGCCGTCCCCGCGCAAGGTCGTCTGCTGCGGCCTCAACTACGCGGACCACATCACCGAGATGGGCCGCGAGCTGCCCGAACACCCCACGCTCTTTGCCAAGTTCGCCGACACGCTGACCGGCCCGGAGGACGACCTGCTCCTCCCGCACGGTCTCGACGTCGACTGGGAGGCGGAGCTCGCGGTGGTGGTCGGGGCCGAGCTGAGAGACGCCGACCGGGACACGGCCGGACGGGCGATCGCCGGGTACACGGTCGCGAACGACATCAGCGTGCGGGACTGGCAGAAGCGCACGCTGCAGTGGTTCCAGGGCAAGGCGTGGGACCGCACCACCCCGCTGGGCCCGGTGGTCGTCACCCCCGACGAGCTGGACCCGGTCGCGGGCGTCGAGGTGATCTGCCGGGTGAACGGCGTCGAGCGGCAGCGCGGCAACACGCGCACGCTGGTGTTCGACGCGGCCGATCTGCTCGCCTACGTCTCCACCTTCACGGTGCTGCGTCCCGGCGACCTCGTGCTCACCGGCACCCCCGGTGGCGTGGGGTCGGGCATGACCCCACCGGTCCACCTCGCCGACGGCGATCTCGTCGAGACCGAGATCCCGGGCATCGGCACCCTGCGCAACCGTCTCCGTCTCACCGACTCCAGGAGCTGATCATGGAACCCGATTTCTCCAAGTACGTCCTAGAGGGCGACAACTCCTTGTACGCCAACGAGTCCGGCCTGGTCGTACCGGTCGTGACCCGCGCGGGCCTGGAGGTCGGTGACACCGGCCAGTCCTCGGGCGCGAGCCGGATCTCCGGTGTCTCCGTCCAGCACACGCCGGCCACCAAGCTGTGGTTCGGGAAGGTGAGCAACGAGTCCGGCTATCGCTCGGTGCCGCACCACCACGGCGAGGCCGAGACCGGCGGGTACGTCCTCTCCGGCCGGGCCCGGATCTATTTCGGCGAACGCTTCGAGGACTACCTCGACCTCTCGGAGGGCGACTGGGTCTTCGTCCCGCCGTTCATGCCGCACGTCGAGTGCAATCTCGACCGCAACAACCCGCTGACCTGGATGACGACCCGCACCCCTGAGAACATCGTGGTCAACCTGGCACAGGTGGCCGACGCCGACCTGCGCGACTGGCTGGACCGGCCGTGAACGACTTCCAGAGCACCGGCGCCGACTCCCGGAGCACCCGCACCGACGTCCGGTCCGTCCCGACCTCGGCGGTCTTCACCGCCGCGCTCGCCCTGACCCCCGTCGATCCCGAGCACTTCGACCTCGCCTTCACCGCGACCACCCAGCCGTGCCCCTGGCCGAAGGCGTACGGCGGCGACATGGTGGCGCAGGCCGCCGCCGCCGCGATGCGTTCGGTCGAGGGCAAGACGCTGCACTCGATGCACTCCTACTTCCTACGCCCGGTCGACATCGGCGCGGACGTCCGCTACGAGGTGGAGCTGCTGCGCGACGGCCGCGGCTACGCCACCCGGCAGGTCCGCGGCTTCCAGAACGGCAAGCCCGTCTACACCTGCCTCGCCAACTTCGCCGCGGGCGAGCCGGGCGCCACCTTCGCCGCCGAGCCCCCGGCGAACATCCCGGATCCCACCGAACTCCCCAGTTCCGCAACGTACTTGCGCGACACCACCGCGCCCCGGGGCACGATGACGGCCACCTCCGAGGAGTACTGGAGCGGTGGCCGCAGCTTCGACATGCGGCACGTACCCGGCCCCGTCTACCTCACGGTCGAGGGCGAACGCGTACCCCAACAGGCCGTATGGGTCAGGCCGTTCGACGCGCTGCGCTCCGTCGTCGGCCTGACCGACGAGCAGCGCGACCTCGCCGCGCTCGCCTACGTCTGCGACTACACGATCCTCGAACCCGTCCTGCGGATGCTCGACCTGTCCTGGGCGCAGCCGGGAGTCGTCACCGCCAGCCTCGACCACTCGATGTGGTTCCACCGGCCGGGCCCCCTGGACGAATGGCTCCTCTACGCCCAGGAGGCCGTCGCCGCCGACTCCGGTCGCGGCCTCGCCGTCGGCCGGTTCTTCACCGCCTCCGGCACCCACCTGGCCACCGTCGCCCAGGAAGGCCTGATCCGCAGCTCTTGACTCCCACGCAGCTCCTGATCCCTGCACGGCCCGCCCCCGGCCTGCGGAAAGGAACCTCCCGATGGACCAGTTGGACCCCCTTGCTCTCTCGCCCTCCGCCTATCCGGACACCTTCGCCCGCGACCACCTCCCGCCGCGCGCCCAGTGGCCGGTCCTGGAGTTCACCACCGACGACCTCCGGTACCCCGAGCGCCTCAACGCCGGCACCGATCTCATCGACGTACCCACCGCCGCCTTCGGCCCCGACCGTCCGGCCCTGCGCACACCGGACGGCGAGGTGTGGACCTACGGCGAACTCCTGCGCCGCGCCAACCAGATCGCCCATGTCCTCACGGAGGATCTCGGCCTGGTCCCCGGCAACCGGGTACTCCTGCGCGCCCCCAACAACCCCTGGATCGTGGCGTGTTGGCTCGGCGCCCTCAAGGCGGGCGGCATCGTCGTCACCACCATGGCCGCGCTGCGGGCCCGCGAACTCACCCCGGTCGTCGAGAAGACCCGCCCGTCCGTCGCCCTCGTCGACCACCGGTTCACGGCGGACGTCGAGGCCGTACGCGACACGGTCCTGCCGGACCTCAGGATCGTGGCGTACGGCGGCGACGCGCCCGACGACCTGACGCGCCAAGTGGTGGAGAAACCAGGGGAGTTCACCGCCGTCGACACGGCCGCCGACGACGTCGCCCTCTTCGGACCCACGTCCGGCAGCACCGGTGTACCGAAGATCACCACCCACTTCCACCGCGACATCCTGTCGATCGACAACACCTTCGGCCGCCACACACTGCGGCTACGGCCCGACGACCTCGTGTCGTGCACGGCGCCCCTCGCCTTCACCTTCGGGCTCGGCATCCTCGTCGTCTGCGCCCTGCGGGCCGGTGCCTGCACGCTGCTGACGGAGGCCGTCGCGCCGGAACCGCTGGCCGAGCTGGTCGCCGAGGCGGGGGTCACCGTGCTGGCGACGGCGCCGACGGCGTACCGGCAGATCCTCAAGGCCGGGAAGGCGGACCGGCTGCACGGACTGCGGGCCGCGGTCAGCGCCGGGGAGCACATACCGGAAGAGGTGTGGCAGCAGCTGCACGAGGAGACCGGGATCAAGGTCATCGACGGTATCGGCGCCACGGAGATGATCCACATCTTCATCTCGGCCGCCGGTGACGACATCCGACCCGGGTCAACTGGCAGGCCTGTCCCCGGATATCGCGCCACCGTCCTCGACCTGGACGGCGAGGAGGTCGGCCCGGGTGTCGAGGGGCGGCTGGCCGTGATCGGCCCGGTCGGCTGCCGCTATCTCGACGACCGGCGCCAGGAGAACTACGTCGTCAACGGCTGGAACGTCACGGGCGACACCTTCGTCCGCGACGAGGACGGCTACTTCTACTACCGCACCCGCACGGACAACATGATCGTCTCCTCCGGCTACAACATCGGCGGTCCCGAGGTCGAGTCCGCGATCAACACCCACCCGGACGTCGTCGAGTCGGCGGTGGTCGCCAAGCCCGACCCCGAACGCGGCTCGGTCGTCTGCGCGTTCGTCGTCCTGGCCGAGGGGGTCGTCGGCGACGACGCCAAGGTCAAGGACATCCAGAACCACGTCAAGGCGCAGCTGGCGCCCTACAAGTACCCGCGCGCGGTGCGCTTTTGCGAGTCCCTGCCCCGCAACACCAGTGGAAAGCTCCAGCACTTCCTGCTGCGTCAGATCGTCGAGAAGGAGAACCAGGCATGAGGATCGCGATCGTGGGCGGCGGGCCGGGCGGTCTGTACCTGGCCGCGCTGATGAAGCAGCTCGACGCCGGTCATGAGATCACCGTCTGGGAGCGCAACGCGCCCGACGACACCTTCGGCTTCGGCGTGGTCTTCTCCGACGAGACCCTCGGCGGCATCGAGAACGCGGACACCGTCGTCCACGACGCGATGGAGAGCCGGTTCGCCCGCTGGACCGACATCGACATCGAGTTCGACGGCCACCCCTTCACGGTCGGCGGCCAGGGCTTCGCGGCGATGGCCCGCAAGGATCTGCTGCACATCCTCCAGGAGCGGGCAGCCGAACTCGGCGTCACCGTGCACTACCGCACGCTCGCCCCGGACGTCGACGAACTGCGCCTGTCCTACGACCTCGTGGTCGCGGCGGACGGCATCAACTCGGCGGTGCGCACCAAGTACGCCGACGCCTTCGTCCCCTCGCTCGACCAGCGGACGAACAAGTACATGTGGCTGGGCACCGACCGGGTCTTCGAGGCATTCCAATTCCTGGTCAGGCAGACCGAGTTCGGGACCATGCAGATCCACGGTTACCCCTTCTCCGACGGCGGCTCGACCTTCATCGTCGAGATGGCCGAGGACGTGTGGCGCAAGGCGGGCCTCGACTCGACGGAGGGCATCCAGTTCCCGCCCGGTATCAGCGACGAGGAGTCGGTGGCCCGGATCCGCGAGATCTTCGCCGACGAGCTCGCCGGCCACAACCTCCTTACGAACAACTCCCGTTGGCTCAACTTCACGACGGTCCGCAACGAGCGCTGGCACCACCACAACGTGGTCCTGCTCGGCGACGCCGCCCACACCGCGCACTTCTCGATCGGCTCCGGCACCAAGCTGGCCATGGAGGACGCCCTCGCTCTCGCCGCGTGTCTGCACGAACACCCCACCGTGGACGAGGCGTTGACGGCGTACGAGACCGAGCGCCGCCCGGTGGTGGAGTCCACCCAGCGCGCCGCGCAGGCCTCGCTGGAATGGTTCGAGAACATCGGCCGCTACGCCGACCAGGATCCCGCGCAGTTCTGCTTCAACCTGCTGACGCGCTCCCGCCGGATCACCTTCGACAACCTCAAGGACCGTGACCCGGGCTTCGCCGACCTGATCGAGCGCGGCTTCGCGGACGCCCAGGGCCTGGCCGAGTCCGCGCCGGCGATGTTCCAGCCGTTCAGCATCGGCGGCCTGGAACTGAAGAACCGCATCGTGGTCTCACCGATGGACATGTACTCCGCCGTCGACGGAGTGCCGGACGACTTCCATGTCGTCCACCTCGGGTCCAAGGCGCTCGGCGGCGCGGGCCTGGTGATGACCGAGATGGTGTGCGTCTCCCCCGAGGGCCGTATCACCCCCGGCTGCACGGGCCTGTGGAACGACACACAGCGCGAGGCGTGGACGCGGGTCACGTCCTTCGTCCACGACCGCAGCACGGCGAAGATCGGCCTCCAGTTGGGGCATTCGGGCCGCAAGGGCTCAACTCGCCTCATGTGGGAGGGCATTGACGAGCCCTTGCCCGAGGGCAACTGGGAGGTCGTGGGCCCGTCAGCGCTGCCCTACGGCACGGGCTGCCACCAGCCGCGTGAGATGACCCGGGCCGACATGGACGCCGTGGTCGCCGAGTTCGTGTCCGCCGCCCGCCGGGGCGCCGACGCGGGCTTCGACCTGCTGGAGGTGCACGCCGCCCACGGCTACCTCCTGTCCTCCTTCCTCTCCCCCGTCGCCAACCGCCGCACCGACGGGTACGGCGGCGACCTGACGAACCGGCTGCGCTTCCCGCTGGAGGTCTTCGACGCCGTCCGCTCCGCCTTCCCCGCCGACCGCCCGGTGACGGTACGCATCTCCGCCACCGACTGGGTCCCGGACGGGAACACGGAGCACGACGCGGTCGAGATCGCGCGGGCGTTCGTCGCGCACGGCGCGGCGGCCGTCGACGTGTCGTCCGGCCAGGTCACCAAGGACGAGAAGCCGGCGTACGGCCGCTCGTACCAGACCCCGTTCGCCGACCGCATCCGGCACGAGGTGGCCGCTCCGGCGGGCGCGGCCGTGATCGCCGTAGGAGCGATCTCGTCGTACGACGACGTCAACTCGATCCTGCTCGCCGGGCGCGCCGACCTGTGCGCGCTGGGCCGTACTCACCTGTACAACCCGCAGTGGACGCTGCAGGCAGCCGCCGAGCAGGAGTACCGCGGCCCGGGCGCGGACTGGCCGGCGCAGTTCGCGGCCGGCCGCCGCAAGCCGCCCACCTCACGGACCGACGCGGTCCGACCGCGCCTCGCGCTGCTGCGCGAGACCCCCCGGGACGCCGTGCACCTGCGGTGGACCCCGGGCAGGGCGGCGGAATGAGCGGCCCGTACGCCATGCACCGCACCCGCGTGGAGTGGATCGACACCGACGCGGCCGGGATCTACCACAACACCACCGTCGTCCGGTTCGCCGAGGCGGCGGAGGCCGAGCTGATGCGCGCGTACGACATCCCGGGGTACTTCCCGGTGGCCCCGAGGGTGCGCTACGAGGTGGAGTTCGAGGCGTCGATCCGCTTCGGCGAGGAGGTCGAGACGCGGGTCGAGCTGATCCGTCTGGGCCGGTCCTCGATGACCTTCGGATTCGAGGTGTGGCGCGGCGCCTCCGGGGACGGGCCGCGCCGTCGCGCGGCCCGGGGCAGCTATGTCACCGTGCACGTCCCCGACAAGGAGGCGGGTGGCAGCGCGCCCTGGCCTGCCGCCTGGCGCGCGGCGCTGAGCAGGACGGGCACGGCGGCCGACCTGCCCGGACCGGACGCCCGTACGACGCACTAAAATAATCCGATCATGACGGCAAGCGATCTCGTTGACGACAGCCCGGGCCAGCCCGCACCGCCGCGATCCCTGATCGTGACGGTGTACGGCCTCTACGCGCGCGAGGTCGGCGGCTGGGTCAGCGTGAGCGCGCTGATCCGACTCCTCGCCGAACTGGACGTCGACGCCCAGGCGGTCCGTTCCTCGATCTTCCGGCTCAAGCGCCGCGAGATCCTGGTGGCCGAGCGACGCGACGGCCGCGCGGGCTACGCGCTCTCGCCGTACGCCCGCTCCGTCCTGGAGACCGGTGACCGCCGAATCTTCGAGCGCCACGCGGCCACCGACGACGGCTGGGTCATAGCCGTCTTCTCCGTCCCGGAGAGCGAACGGCAGCACCGTCACCAACTCCGTTCCCGGCTGGCCTGGTTGGGCTTCGGCACGGTCTCCTCCGGAGTCTGGATCGCCCCGGCCCACGCCCTCGACGACACCCGCGACCACCTCCTCCAACACGGCCTGGACCAGTACGTCGACCTGTTCCGCGCCGACTACGTGGCCTTCGGTGACCCCGCCGAACAGGTGGGCCGCTGGTGGGACCTGGAGGCACTGCAGAAGCTCTACGACGATTTCGTCGCCGAGTTCACACCGCTGGCCGCGCGCTGGGCCGGGGCCGGCAGGGGCGCGCTGTCGGACCGGGAGGCGTTCATCGACTACGTCCATGTCCTCACGGCCTGGCGCCGGCTGCCCTACCTCGACCCAGGCCTGCCCGACACCCTTCTCCCCGCCACCTGGTCGGGCGCGACGGCCGCGGATCTCTTCGGCACCCTCCGGAACACCTTGGCGGAACCGGCCCACGAGTTCGCCGGAAGCCTGCTGACCGAGAGTTCGTGATCCGCCGACGGGCAGGGCAGCATCGTCGCGCCGTGGATGGTCACCGACGGCAGGGCGGGTGGCGACCGAGGGCGGATTGATCGGCCCGACGGACGGAGCAGCTCATCCGCAGGGGCAACCGACCGGCCGAACAGGGTTCGACAAACGGCATGACCGGTTCGGAAAACCAATCGACACACGCCTGTTGACGGGGTTCCAGCCCTCAAGCGGCCTGCCACGGGCTCCTCTGCGCGTTGCGGAGCGCCGTAGACTATACGAACTGGACGGTATTTTTACCGAGTTGGACTGCGCAGCTCATCCGCAACGAAAGGCTCCGGCCCATGGCAGGACCCAAACAGGACCGGGCGATCCGTACCCGCCGCACCATCCTTGTCGCCGCGGCCAGCGTCTTCGAGGAGCGCGGCTACCAGGCGGCCACGATCAGCGAGATCCTCACCACCGCCAACGTCACCAAGGGCGCCCTGTACTTCCACTTCAAGTCGAAGGAACAGCTCGCCGAAGGCGTCCTCGCCGGGCAGAACGACAACCTCGCCGTCCCCGACCGCCCCTGCAAGACCCAGGAGCTCGTCGACACGGCGATGCTCCACGCCTATCACCTGCAGACCGACCCCATGGTGCGGGCCGGCGCCCGGCTCGCTCTCGACCAACGGGCCGACGGCGTCGACCGCACCGGCCCGTTCCACCACTGGACCACCCTCGTCACCGACCTGCTCGACAAGGCCCGGAACCAGGGCGAACTCCTCCCCCACGTCGACCCGTTGGAGACGGCCGAGGTCCTCGTCGGCGCCTTCGCCGGCATACAGGCGATGTCACAGGCGACGACCGCCTACCAGAACCTCCCTCAGGCCACCTCCGCCCTCCTCCGTCACACCCTCCCCTCCATCGTGCACTCCTCCGTCCTCACCTCCCTCGACCTCACTCCGCTGCGCGCCCTCGCCGTCCACGCCGAGACCCGGACCGGCACGGCCTGATGCTTGGCGGCCCCTACCGGTGAGTGGGCCAGAGGGCGGCGAGCGGGAGGTCCGTGCGAGCAGGTCCGCCGCAGGGTGAGGTTCACCAGCGGACCGACGATTCGTTCCACTCTCCCGACCTCGACCGGATGTGGAAGCGCTGACGACGACGTCCTCCTTGCCGATCCCCCGGCCGGGCACGGCGGCCCAGGCTCCCTGGGAGACCGACAGGCTCCGATGAGGACTTGCGCGGAGCCCTTGCCGGATCGTGCCGCCGCTCCCTGAGAAACATGAGAATTTGTGTGATCCCCGTCCGGCTGGGCAGACGCCGCCGTTATGAACACCCTCCATCGAAGCGCGGTAGACGAGGCCACCGGACAGCACTCTGACGCGAGAGACGCGAGAGACGTAGGACAGGGCTTTGCGTCCGCGCTGCGCGGTGGTGGGCGGGTGACCGGGCTGGACGGACTGCGGACGGTCGCCGTCGTGCTGGTGATCGTCTACCACGTGGAACCGGACCTGGTGCCCGGTGGCTCGGTGGGCGTGGACGTGTTCTTCACGATCAGCGGATTCGTCATCACCCGGCTGCTGGTCACCGAGTACGCCCGCACCGGCCGTATCGGACTGTGGTCGTTCTACCGCCGGCGCTGGCTGCGGCTGATGCCGGCCCTGCTGGTGATGTGCGCGGTGACCGCCGTCCTGTCCGTGACGTTCGCGCTGCCGCTGTTCCAAGGGGCGTGGATGGCGGCGGTGTTGGCCGCCGGTTCGGTCGTCAACCTGGTCCGGGCCGGGAACACCGGGACGTACTCGGATCTCACCGCGCCGCTCAGCCACACCTGGTCCCTGGGAGTGGAGGAACAGTTCTATCTGGCCTGGCCCCTCCTCCTGCTGGCGCTGCTCCGGCACGCGAGGGCGCGTGCGGTGCTGGGGTGGGTCGCGGTGCTGTGCGTGCTGCCGGTGCTCTGGCGGACCGTGCTCTGGGATCCCTCGGCGGCACACCGCATCTACAACGGCCCCGACACCCGCGCCGACCAGCTCCTCGTCGGCGCCCTGCTGGCCCTCGTGCTGGCCCGGCTGCGCGCCGACGATCCCCGGCTGGCGCTGTTGCGCCGCTGGGCCAGGCGACTGTGCTGCCCTGCGCTCGTGCTGCTGGCGCTGATCGCCTGGCAGATCCCGATCACCGAGGTCAGCGGATGGAATCCGGTCTGGTACACGGTGGGATTCCTGGCCGCCGCCCTGCTGACGGCCTGTGTGGTGGCCGCGTTGGACCTGTGCCCCGAGGCGTGGCCCTCCCGTCTGCTGTCGCTGTCCGCCGCGGTGTGGATCGGGCGCAACCTGAGCTACGGGATGTACTTGTGGCACTACCCCGTCATCCGGTTGCTCCACGATCTCGGTGTGCGGGGCGACCTGTTGCTCCCGGCCGGCCTCGCGGCGACACTCGCCGCGGCTCTCGCCTCGTACGCCCTCGTCGAACGACCCCTGACGCGCCGCGAACGGTTCCGTGTACGGCGGCTGGAGCCGGTCGCCGTCCCGGGACACTCACCGGCGATGTGACCGGTGCCGCGCGACACCGCGCGGCACCGTCGCCGTGGTTCAGCCGCGCAGGCCGATCGCGGCGCAGGCCGTCGCGTACTTCGGGGTGCAGATGTCCTTGACGGAGTAGACGCCGTCCGTGATCACGGTGTCCTTGATGTTGTCCTTGGTGAGGGAGACGACCGGCACCAGCATCGCGGGGATCTTCTTCTCGGTGGGGCTGTCGACCGTGTCCCGGGTCAGCGCGTCGAACTGGATGTCGCGGCCCTGGACCTTGTACACCGCCATCTCCGCGGCGCGGGTGGCCTCCTCCAGGAACGGCTTGTACGCGGTCATGTACTGCACGCCGGAGACGATCCGCTGCACCGCGTCCAGGTTCGCGTCCTGGCCGGTCACCGGCGGGATCCTGGTGGCCCCCGCGTCCTTGAGCGCCTGGATGACGGCGCCCGCCAGGCCGTCGTTGGCCGCGTAGACGGCGGCGATGTTGTCGAGGCCGAGGGTCTTGATGGCGTTCTTCATGTTCGCCTCGGCGACCGCGGGCGACCACTTGGCCGTGTCGTACTCCTTGGCTATCCGGACCCTGTCCTTGAGTTCGCCGAGGGCACCTTCCTTGAACCTCGCGTAGTTCGTGTCCTCGGGGTCGCCGTTCATCATGACGATCCTGCTGGTTGCCGCCTTGCTGCCGAGCGCCTCCAGAATGGCGCGGCCCTGTACCTCGCCGACGAGTTCGTTGTCGTGCGAGACGTACGCGGCGATCGGGCCCTGGGCGAGACGGTCGTAGGCGATGACGGGGATGCCCGCGTCCTTCGCCTTCTGGACGTCCGGGGCGATGGCCTTGGCGTCCAGCGCATCGACCAGGATGACGTCGACCTGCCGGTCCACCATCTCCTGGAACTGGCGGCTCTGCTTGTCCTGGCTCGCCTCGGCGTTGGCGTAGACGACCTTGCCCTTGCCGTGGGTGAGGGCGGCGATTTCCTTCTTGATGACGGGGTGGTCGAAGTCCTCGAAGCGTGCCGTGTCCTTGTCGGGCAGGAGCAGCCCCACCGTGATGTCGTCGCCCTTCTTCGGGGATGCGGAGCTGGCGCTTCCGCCGATGCCGTCGACGACACCGCACGCGGTGAGCGCGAGGGCCGACGCCGAGGCGGTCAGGACTGCGGCGAGGCGACGCACGGGGGTGTGACACAGGACAGGAGCGCTCACGTCAGGAGCCTTCCGGGTAAAAGAGAGCGGGTAGCGGGGTGACTCTCGCGCGGCGCACCTGGTCGTGTCCTTGAGGAGCTGATTCCTCCACGACCTCCGACCGTGACCGGTGCACTTCCGCCACGCGGGCCGGGCGGTGCTCGCTGAGAGAGCGGCGGCGGCGATGACGCCGTCCCGGGTCGGTTCGGCCCTGACGAAGGCGGCTTGGGCTCCCAGGGCGGTGAGTTCGGCGGCCAGTACCTCGCCGGGCTCGGTCCGGCGGCCGGTGACGAACACCGACGCGCCCGCTCGGGCCGCGGCTCGGGCGTCGGCGCCGCCTCGGGCCGCGTCGGTGTAGGTCGCGGCCCCAGCGCGGATGCTCATGCCCATCAGGTGCGGGGTGAGCAGTACGCCGGGGTGGTCGAAGAGCGGGTGGTGGGCGGGCGGTTCGGGGTCCTAGAGGTCCGGGCCGACGCCGGAGAGCCGGCCGGCGAGGAGCGCGTCCCGTACGGCGTCGAGGCCCACCAGTCCGCCGCGACCGCAGTTCACCAGCACCGCCCCCGGTTTTACCGCCGCGAGGAACCGGTGGTCCACCAGGTGGCGGGCGGTGTCCGAGGGCGGCACGTGCAGGGTGATGACGTCGCTGTGCGCGACGAGTTCGGTCAGATCGGGGCAGTCGACAGCGTCCGGGGGCGTGGCGAACGGTCGTGGGCCAGCACCCGCATCCCGGAGGCCTCGGCGAGTACGCCGACCCGGCGCCCGACGCGGTCGTAGCCGATGATCCCGATGCGCGCGCCGGACAGGTCGCCGACCGGGATCTCCGCGCGCCGTGCCCACTGGCCCTCCCGGACCGGGCGGTTCAGTGGTCCGAAGCGTTTGACCAGGTGCAGTGCCATGCCGAGGACGCCGTCGGCGACGGCCTGGGAGCCGCTGCCCGGGGTGACGACCACCGCCATGCCGCGCGCGGTCGCCTCGGCCACGTCCACCAGGTCGACGCCGACGCCGACGCCGGTGCGGGCAAGGACACGGCAGTTGGGCATCCGGTCCAGGGCGTCCCGGTCGACCACGGCGTCGGCACGGACGATCGCGCCGACGGCCGCGGCCAGGTCGTCCGGCCCCGGGTGGGGCACGAAGGCGGCCTGTCCCCACGGTGGCCCCCGCACCAGCGCGGGGTCGACGCTGCCGAGGGCGACGACGGTGGGATCAGGCATGGGTCGCCTCGGTGTGCGGTGCGCGTCCTTAGGCGGCGTCGGGGAGGGTGCTGACGGGGTGCCAGCGTCCGTCCTCGGCCGAGGCGGCGACGGCGGCGAGCACCTCGGCGTCCTGGTGGGCGTCGCGGATGGTCGCGTTGCGCTGTTCGCCGCCGGCCCGCGCGGTGAGGAACTTCTCGGCATCGACCACCTTGAGGTCGTCGAAGCCCATGCTGTTGGCCGGTCCGGGCTGGAAGCGCGCGTAGTCGCCCATGGAGGCGTTGGCGAGAACCGTGGTGTAGCCGACGTCGGGGCCGCCGCGGCCGGGGCAGAGCCTCAGTTCGTTGAGCTGCTCGAAGTTCCAGGACGCGGAGCCGTCGGTGCCGTAGACCTCGATGGTGAGTCCGCACTGCGGGCCGACGATGACGCGGGGCGCCTCCAGGGTGCCGACCCCGCCGGTGGTGTGCGGGCCGTCGGCGAAGCGGACCATTGCGGAGACNGCACGCACTTCGCCGTCCTCGATGACGGCGAAGTGCGTGCCGGAACCCATGGGCAGGACGGGCCGCTCGGTGTCCACGGTGGAGAGCAGCGAGCTGGCCTCGCGGATCGGTCCGACGACGTACTGGACGGGGTCGGCGATCAGTTCAGCGATCACAACCGGCGAAAGCCCGGTGATCCGGCACTCCGCCACGATCAACTCGCGCGCCCCAGCCCCCATCAGGCACAACTCAACGAGCCGCCCGGGCACGAGGCCACGGCCAACCGTCCACGAGGTCGTGAGCGCTGTCCCGTTGCCTTGGCCTCTTGCAAATGACGCTGCGGGGCTTTTTCTTCCACGGGCGCGGTGGCGGCTCTGGAGATGCCGTCCGCCGGCCACACGCGAGCCCTCCGGGTGCTCTCGCCGAGGCTCGAAGAAGCCCGCGGCAGCAGCCCGGTCGTCAGGCGTCGAGCGCGTCGATCAGTGCCTTGGTGACGTCCTCCGTCGTGGCCGTACCGCCGACATCCCGGGTGAGAACGCCCGCGGCGGTCGTGGCTTCGATCGCCTTGTTCAGGCGGGCCGCCTGATCGGGCAGGCCGAAGTGCTCCAGCATCAGCGCGGCGCTGCCGACCGCGCCGATCGGGTTGGCCAGGCCCTGGCCCGCAATGTCCGGGGCGGAGCCGTGGACCGGTTCGAACATGCTGGGGAAGCGGCGCTCGGGGTTGAGGTTGGCGCTGGCCGCCAGGCCCAGGCTGCCGGCCAGGGCGCTGCCGAGGTCGGAGAGGATGTCCGCGTTGAGGTTGGAGGCGACGACGACCGAGAGGTCCTCGGGACGCAGGACGAACTTGGCGGACATCGCGTCCACGAGCACGCTCTCGGTCTCGACATCCGGGTAGTCGGCGGCGACGCGCTTGAAGACGTCGTCCCACAGGACCATGCCGTACTGCTGGGCGTTGCTCTTGGTCACGGAGGAGACCTTCTTGTGCGCCCTGGTGCGGGCCAGGTCGAAGGCGAACCTCATGATCCGCTCGCAGCCCACCTCGGTGAACAGGGCGGACTGGACAGCGACTTCACCACCAGGTCCGCGGGCGGAGAGGTTGCGGCCGCCGAGGCCCGCGTACTCGCCCTCGCTGTTCTCCCGGACGACGACCCAGTCGAGCTCCGTGTCGTCGGCCTTGCGCAGGGGGCTCTGGACGCCGGGGAGGAAGTGCACGGGACGGACGTTGGCCCACTGGTCGAAGTTCTGGCAGATCTTCAGGCGCAGGCCCCAGAGGCTGATGTGGTCGGGGACGTTCGGCCAGCCGACGGCGCCAAAGTAGATGGCGTCGAAGTCCTTGAGCTGGTCGAGGCCGTCGTCGTCCATCATCGTGCCGGTGCGCTCGTAGAAGTCGCAGCCCCAGGGGAATTCCCGCCACTCGAAGGCGAAGGCCCCGTCGGAGTCGGCGGCCAGCGCGTCCAGGACGGCTCGGCCGGCGGCGACGACCTCCTTGCCCACCCCGTCGGCGGGAATGGCGGCGATGCGGAATGTGCGGGGTGCGGCTGTCATGGGTGCCTCCGGCTCGCTGTCGTGTGGTCGGTTCGAGTCAACACACCGACGTCACAACGCGTCCAAGACCTGCTTTCGATACGACGTATAGGCGCAACCGATCGGTCGTACGTCAGGTGGCTCGTGCCCGTCGCTGGGCAAGGGATTTGGTGAGGGCGAGGAACGCCTGTGCGGCCGGCGTGAGGTGGGCGGGCAGGCTCACCATCGCCACGTGGAGATGGGCGGTGGGCTCGATGGGTGCGACCACGGCACCGCAACGACGGGCCAGCCGGGTCCAGGAGGAGGGCAGGACCGTGACTCCCACCCCGGTGAGGACCAACGGCAGGATCGAGGTGCGGTGGTCGACGATCGTCACGATCTGGGCGTCGGCGCTGCCCGCGGTGATGTCGTCCGCGATGCTGCGCATCAGGCTGCCGGTACGGGAGGCGATGAGCTTGTGGCCGGCGAGATCCTCGGGCCGGATCGTGACGTCGTCCTCGATCGTCCCGCCGGGGGCGGCCACGACGACGAACGGCTGGTCCTCGACGTGCAGGACGTCCAGCCCTGACGGGTGCACGGGCGCGGCGCTGCCCAGCAGGCCCAGTTCGCAGGCGCCGCTCCGGACGAGGGAGACGACCTCGTCGGGGGTGAAGGCGGCCTGGGTGCCCACGGTCACCGACGGGTGCAGCTCGGTGAATCGGTGGATGAGGGTGGTGAGTGGTTCGATGCCGGGCGAGGGCATGGTGGCGATCTCGACGGTGCCACCATGCAGCCCGGCGAGTCCGGCCGCGGTGTCTCGTACGGCGGCCAGGTCCCGCAGCACGCGCCGGCTCGGCTCCAGCAGTTCCGCTCCGGCCTCACTCAGGACGACACCCCGTCCCACCCGGTGGAAGAGGGCCACCCCGAGGTCGGCCTCCAGGTTCGACATCGCCTGGGACAGCGACGGCTGGGCCACGTGCAGGGCGGCTGCGGCCCTGCTGAAACCGCCGTGCTCGACGATGGCAAGGAAGTACTCCAGTTGCCGGGCGTCCACGATGTCTCCCCGCTCTGTGCTGGTACGACAGGCGGAGCGAGCCTAACTGCCGGCTCCCGTTCCTCGACGCCCTATCCAGCGGTCGGCGAGGGTCCGCCCGCACTGGGTGAGCAGTCGCGCCGACAGGGCGCTGTCGTTCGCGCAGTCCTCGTCTGTCAGGTCCGTCAGTGCCTGGACGGAGCGGAAGTAGGCGGCGGTTCTGTCGGCCGGCAGGGTGCAGCGGCCGGCTACCGCATGCACCACTGTGCCCTGCCGGTGGGCCCGCCGGGCGAGCGCGACCGGTAGCTTGCCCGACAGGGACTGCTCGTCGAGGCTGCCTTCGCCGGTGACGACGAAGTCGCTCGCGGCCAGCAGTTCGTCGGCGCCGAGCAGGGTGAGGAAGTAGTCGGCTCCTGATCGCACTCTCCCGTCCAGCAGCATCCCGGCATGCCCGAGGCCTCCGGCCGCCCCGGCACCGGGAGCGTCGGCAAGACGTGTGGCCTCTGCGGCGCCCGCTGCCTCCAGTCGCCGTACGAAACCGGCGAGCGCGTCCTCCAGTTCCCGCACCTCACTCGGCCTCGCGCCTTTCTGTGGGCCGTAGACGGCGGCCGCGCCCCTCGGCCCGAGCAGCGGGTTGTCCACGTCGGTGGCGAGGACGAGGTCGACCCCGGCCAGCGCGGCGCGGGCTTCCGTCAGGTCGACCGTGTGGAGATCGGCGAGTCCTCCGCCGCCCGGACCGATCGGCGTGCCGTCCTCCCGAGCCAGCGTCGCCCCGAGGGATTGCAGCAGGCCCGCTCCGCCGTCGGTGGTGGCGACTCCGCCCAGGGCGAGGACGATGGTGTCCGCACCGCCCGCCAGCGCGTACCGGACGGCCTGGCCGATACCCCAACTGGTGGCGGTGAGCGGCGCCTTGCGCCCGGTCGGCAGAACGCCGAGTCCGCAGATGGCAGCCGCCTCGATGAGGACGGTACGGCCGTGCACCGCGACCTCGGCCGTGACCGGCCGGCCGGTCGGCCCGGTCACCGTGATCTTCTCGGGGCTGAACCGGCCCGCGCAGGCGGCGGCCACACTTCCCTCACCGCCGTCCGCCAGCGCGAGCCGGTCGACCCGGACCCGGGGGACGGCTGCCAGCAGCCCGCGTTCCAGCGCGCGGGCGACTTCGTCGGCACTGAGGGAACCCTTGAACTTGTCCGGGGCGATCAGTACGGACGCCACCATCAGGACGTGACCTCGGCCGCCTGCGGGGCAGGGAACGACGCAACCGGAGGGGCGTTTCCCGCCTGGGGTGCCGGCGGCGCCTCGCCCGCTTTGCCGGCCAGCACTGCCCGAGCCCGTTCCAGGTCCAGGCCGTCCTCCCACTTGGCGACGAACAGGGTGGCTACGGCGTTGCCGAAGAAGTTCACCAAGGCCCGGCACTCCGACATGAACTTGTCGATGCCGAAGATGAGCATGATGCCCGCGGCCGGGACGGAGCCGACCGTCGAAAGCGTCGCGGTGAGGGCGATGAACCCGCCGCCCGCGACGCCCGCGGCGCCCTTGGACGTCAGCAACATGACGGCCAGCAGACCGAGTTGCTGCCCCAGGGAGAGGGATGTGTCGGTGGCCTGGGCGATGTACAGGGTGGCCAGCGAGAGGTAGATCGCCGCGCCGTCGAGGTTGAAGCTGTAGCCGGTCGGCACGACCAGGCCGACCGTGGACCGCTCCGCGCCCATGAACTGGAGCTTGCGCATCAGTCCGGGCAACGCGGGCTCAGCGGTCGAGGTGCCGAGGATCAGCCAGAACTCCTCCTTGAAGTAGCGGAAGAGCTGGAAGATGTTCAGCCGCACGTACAGGGCGAGCACCGCGCCGAGTACGACCACGACGAACAGGGCGGAGGTGACGTAGAAGAGGACGATCAGCGATCCGAGGCTGGTCAGCGTGGACAGGCCGAACTTTCCGATGGCGTACGACATCGCGCCGAAAGCACCCAGCGGCGCTGCCTTCATGACGAAGGACAGCACCTTGAAGACGACGTCGGTCAGCCGACCCACGGCCGCGATGATCGGCTCGCCCGTGGTGCCGACCATCTTGACGGCGATGCCGAAGACGACGGCCAGGAAGATGACCTGGAGAATGTTGCCCTCGACGAACGGGCCGAAGAAGCTGTTCGGCACGATGTTGGTGAGGAACTCCCACCAGTGCTGGTGCTCGCCCTGCGAGATGTACTGGCTCGCGTCGCCCGACGTCTTCAATGTCGACGGATCGGCGTGCACGCCGTCGCCGAGCCGGAAGACGTTGATCGCCACCAGGCCCGTCAGAAGGGCGACGATCGTGCCGATCTGGAAGTAGGCCAGCGCTTTGATCCCGGTGCGGCCGACCTTCTTCAGGTCCGCGACGCCGGCGATGCCGCCGATGATCGTCAGGAAGACGATCGGGCCGATCAGCATCTTCATCGCGGTGATGAACGTCGTGCCGATCGGCTCCATGTCGGTGGCCAGATCCGGCCAGCGCCAACCCAGCACGATGCCGATCACGATCGCCACCAGCACCTGGACGTACAACTGCCGGTACCACGGCTTCGCCGCGATACGCGCGGCCTGTTCGACTCGTCCGTGGCTTGGGGTATGCGTCATTGCAGCCTCCCTGATCGCGCGACACCGAGCCCGATCGGTCCGCGCCAGCTCTGCGCCACAGTGAACCGGGCCACACATCAGGGGTCCACGACCAAAAATCGATGCCCCGTATAGGCCGGACCTATCAGTAGCCGCACAGGCCTGAGGGCCA
Source organism: Streptomyces sp. MBT53 (assembly GCF_016654115.1). Taxonomy (GTDB): domain Bacteria; phylum Actinomycetota; class Actinomycetes; order Streptomycetales; family Streptomycetaceae; genus Streptomyces. Next base: position 3,155 of record NZ_JAEQAZ010000205.1, on the reverse strand, counting down.
CGCACCGGCGAACCGGGCAGCCGGCCCTCGACCGCTCGAGCGGGGCCGGCCGCCCGGGCTCTGTCTCCGCGATCCACGCACGTGCGCTACCGCGTCGCCTCCCGCGGGCCTCGCGGAGACAGAGCCCGAATCTGGCGCGGAAGAGGCGGGCGAAGTGGGCCTGGCCGGAGAACCCCCACCGGTACGCGACATCGGCGATCCTGGTCTCCCGCGCACCGGGCCCGATGAGTTGCCGCTGCGCCATGACCAGGCGTCGTTCCGCGATGTGCCGTGCCGGAGACCTGTCAGTGCACGGCGCGGGAACACGTCGGCGCCAGCTGACACGGCATCATCGCCGTCGACGGCGATGGAGTGGACTGGAAAGACGCTCGTGAAGAGGTCCGCTCTGAGGACGTCCTGGACATTCCGCAGCGCAGGTCCGGCCCTCAAGTTGAGGCCTACCGTGGGGCCGCCCATCGGGCTTCTTCCCTTGAAAGCAACGGCTACCGCCGTGCGTCAGCCTGATCCGCTCCGGTAGAAACCGTGGGTCGGAGGAGGTTGGCGGGTCGAGGTTCCGGCGGGTGAAAGTGCTCACCTGCTCGCGCCTACGGCCCCGAGTCTCACCGGCCTGGCACGTCCCATCGGGCGGTGCCAGGATGCTGTTCCGTCTCCTCGGGGAAGACGATGCCGCACTGCCGGCGGATCTCGTCCATCACTTGGAGCGTGATGACCGAGTCGTCCAGCGTGCGCAGCGGGGACTGGACCCGGCCGGAGCTGACGCACCGGGCTGCCTCCGCGGCCTCGAAGTGCAGAGCGTGGTGCGCGACGCGTGGCTCGGTGTACGTCAGTTGCCTGCCGTTTCCCGCCAGAGTCAGCACGATGTCACCGGGCTGGTAGAAGGGACCGGGCAGGCTCAGGGTGGCGCGAGTGCCGGCGATCGTGGCCGTGGTGGGGGTGTCGCTGAGGAGGGTGGTGTGGATGATTCCCTGGTTGCCGTCGGCGTCGCTGAGGAGAGCGGAGGTCTGGCCGTTGACGCCCGCGGGGTGCGGCTGCGCGGTGGCCAGCACGTCGGCCGGGGCACCGAGTATCCAGGTGGCGAGGGACAGCGGGTAGGTGCCGAGGTCCAAGAGGGGGCCGCCGGCCAGGTCGGGGCGGAGGATGCGGTGGTCGGCGGTGAAGCGTTCACCGTGCTCGGCCAGCACGGTGCGGATGTCGCCGAGGACGCCGGAGTCGAGGATCTGCCGGACGACGTCGAACTTGGGAAGGAAGAAGGTCCACAGGGCCTCGGCGCAGAACAGGCCGCGGTCCGTGGCGAGTTGGGTGATCTCAGCGGCCTGGGCGGCGTTCAGGCCGAGCGGCTTCTCCACCAGCGTGTGTTTGCCGGCCTCCAGGGCGATCCGGGCGCAGTCGAGGTGGTCGGTGTGTCCGGTGGCGACGTAGACGACATCCACGTCCGTGGCCGCGGTCAGTTCCTCGTAGGAGCCGTACGCGTGCGGGATGTCGTGGCGGTCGGCGAAGTGCTTGGCGCGGGCGACGTCGCGGGAGGCGACCCCAGTGAAACGCTGGCGGGTTTGGCGCTGAACGGAGCGTACGAAACGTTCGGCGATCCAGCCGGTGCCCAGGACGCCCCAGCGCAGTGCGGGAGCCTCCATCGGGTCCGGAGTCCGCGCGGCGGGAAGAGCGGTGGGGAAGGCGGACATACTCAGACCTCCGGGACCTCTACGGCGACGGTCCGGCCTCTGTTCTTCATGGATGCGATGGCGGCCTCGGCCACCGCGCTCGCCGTCAGGCCGTCGTGGGCCGTGGCCAGCGGTGGGTGGCTCCCGGTGGCGACCGCGTCGATCCACGCCTGGAGTTCGAGGCGATAGGCGTCGGCGAACCGGGGGCGCCAGTCGGCCGGGTAGCCCAGAGAGCGGGCCCGGGCCGAGTCGGTGACCAGCCGGGCGGGATTGGTGAGGGCCACCGTGCCGTGCTCGCCAGTCACTTCGCAGCGGATGTCATAGCCGTATCCGGCGTTGAGGAACACCTCGACGGTGGTCAACACGCCGTCGGCCGTGCGCAGCAGTATCAGTTGCGGATCCCGCAGACCGGTGATCGCCGCCGTGGAGCGGGGCGCGTGCCAACTGACCTCGCTGATCGGAGAGTTGAGCAGCCAGGGCACGGTGTCGAATTCGTGGATGGCCGACCCGGTGATGCTGGACTCGTCAGTGGCTCCGGGGGCCGAGGAGACTCCCCGGCTGACACAGTGCAGCAGCAGGGGTGCCCCGCAGACACCGGCGGTCAGCGCCGCCTTCAGCTCCACGTACGCGGGGTCGAAGCGGCGCATGAAGCCGAGCGAGATGAGCCGTTCGCCGGCCTGCCGCTCCTCACGTACGACACGGACACATTCACTCAGGGTGGGGGCGAGGGGTTTTTCGCACAGCACGGGCTTTCCTGCCCGTACTGCCGCGACGGACAGGTCGGCGTGGGTGCTGTCGTGCGAGGCGAGCACGACGGCGTCGACCGCCGGGTCGGCCATCAGGGCGTACGGATCACCGGTGGCGCGGGCGTCGGGCAGGGCACCGGCGACAGAGGCGGCCCGCTCCTCGTCGATGTCGGCGACCATGGTGACCACGGCCCCGGAGACATGACGGTGCAAGGTGTTCACGTGGTCGGCGCCCATGTTGCCCGCACCGATCACTCCTATTCGTACGGTGCTCATGCCGGCCTCACCCATGCTCCCCGCGGGGTACCTGCGGCGGCCGACCGCAGGAAGCCGTACGCCTCGGTCGCCCTCACGTTGTCGGACAGCACGTCGTCACACCTTTCTGTCGATCGAGGTGGTGCAGGCCTCGCAGAGTTTCGCGGTCACTTCGGCCTCCGTCGGCATCGCCTCGGATCAGGCACCCTGGGTTCGACGGGCCCGCGGGCGGCCCGTGGACGCCCACCGGACAGACGTAGGAAACTGACGCGTTGTCCCTTGTCAGGAAACTGCTTCACCAGTGGTTGCCACCGGGGTCTTGAGAGCCTTCTCGTCGGGGAGTTCCTCGACGTCGACGCCGCGGACCTGGGACAACTCGTGCTTGAGCGCGGCGAGTTCGGTACCGCCCGCCATGTGGTTGGTCAGCTCCTCCAGGGTGATCTCGCTGCGCTCGGCGGAGAGTTCCATGGTGCCCAGGCGCAGGACGCTGAAGTGG
>NZ_JAEQAZ010000204.1 GCF_016654115.1 Streptomyces sp. MBT53 | reverse complement strand
CACCCGGCTTCCCCAACCACCTCGCCCCGCCCCGCCCTTGGGAGACCTCGTCATGCCCGGAACATCCCGGAAGATGTCCGTAACGTCCCGGAAAGCGGCTGTCGCGCTCGCCGCCTCCGCCTCCTTCGCCCTCCTCGCCACCGCCTGTACCGGCCAGTCCTCGTCCGGTGCCTCCGACGACGCGTCGAAGGACGTGACCATCAACTTCTGGCACGCCTGGAGCGCGGCCTCCGAGCTGAGCGCCGTGAAGTCGCTGGTCGCCGGGTTCGAGAAGGCGCACCCCAACATCCATGTGAACGTCGTCGGCAACATGACGGACGACAAGATCAACCAGGCACTGCGCACCGGCGGCGGCAAGTCCCCCGACGTGATCTCGTCGTTCACGACGAACAATGTCGGCAAGTTCTGTTCCTCGGGCGCCCTGGTCGATCTCAACCCCTTCTTCAAGAAGGACGGCATCGACCCGGAGACGACGTTCCCGAAGGCGATGAACGAGTACACCCAGTTCGACGGGAACCGCTGTACGGCACCGCTGCTGGGCGACGCGTACGGGCTCTACTACAACAAGACGGAGTTCAAGAAGGCCGGCATCACCAGCCCGCCCAAGACCTGGTCCGAATTCGAGGCCGACGCGAAGAAGTTGACGATCACCAAGGGCGACACGTACTCGCAGCTCGGGTTCATGCCGGACTACCACGGCTGGGAGACCACGACCGAGCACATCTTCGCGCAGTTCTCGCCGACGTACTTCGACAAGAGCGGAAACTCGGCGCTCGCCACGGACCCCGCGTTCAAGGCCGGATTCACTCTCCAGAAGAAGCTCGTCGACGAACTCGGCGGATTCAAGAAGCTGGAGAGCTACCGCTCCACCCTCGGCGACGAGTGGGGCGACAAGCACCCCTTCCACACCGGCCAGGTCGCGATGCAGCTCGACGGCGAATGGCGGCTCGGGATGGCCCTGGCCGCAAATCCCAAGCTGGACATCGGAGTTGCCCCGCTGCCCGTCCCGGACGACCAGGTCGCCCAGTACGGCAAGGGCTACATCACCGGCACGATCACCGGGATCGCCGCCAACAGCAAGAAGCAGAACGCCGCCTGGGAGTTCGTCAAGTACATCACCACGGACACGGACGCGGTGGTCAACTTCTCCAACGGCATCCACAACGTGCCCTCCACCCTCGCCGCCCTCAAGTCCCCGAAGCTGAAGTACGACCCGCGCTTCAAGACGTTCCTGGACATCGCGTCGAACCAGTACTCGACGACAAGTCCCGCCTCGATCAACGGCGGTGTGTATCTGACGACGATCCAGAACCTCGGATACGACTACGAGAGCGGCAAGGTGAAGGATCTCGACTCGGCCCTGAAGAGCACGGCCAAGCAGATCGACACGGACATCGCGCAGGCGAAGTAGCGGCGAGATGAGCACAATCACCCTGGCGTCGAAGCGCCGCAGGTCGGCGCTTCGGACACTCGCCTTCATGTCGCCCTGGCTGATCGGCTTCGCGGTCTTCTTCGCGTATCCGCTGATCTCGACGGTCTATTTCTCGTTCATGCACTACGACGGCTTCAAGCCGCCGACGTGGGTGGGGACGAAGAACTGGACATACGTCTTCAAGAACTATCCGTACTTCTGGCCCGCGATGCGCAACACCCTGTGGCTGGTCGTGGTGATGGTCTCGCTGCGGGTCGTGTTCGGGCTCGGCGTCGGCCTGCTGATCACCAAGATCAAGACGGCGACGGGCGTCTTCCGGACGCTCTTCTACCTGCCGTACCTCGCCCCGCCGGTCGCGGCCACGATGGCGTTCGCGTTCCTCCTCAACCCCGGTACCGGGCCCGTCAATTCGATCCTGGAGAAGGTCGGCATCCCGGCCCCGGGCTGGTTCAACGACCCCACCTGGTCCAAGCCGGCGCTCACCCTGCTCGCCCTCTGGGGCATCGGCGACCTCATGGTCATCTTCATGGCCGCGCTGCTCGACGTACCCAAGGAGCAGTACGAGGCGGCCGAGTTGGACGGCGCCTCGGCCTGGCAGCGGTTCCGGTTCGTCACGCTGCCGAACATCTCGCCCATCGTGATGTTCGCCGTGGTCACCGGCGTGATCCAGACCATGCAGTACTACACACAGCCACTCATCGCCGGGAAGGTCGCCTCCGGTGTGATCCAGGGCGCGGGCACGCAGTTCGAGCCCGGCTACCCGGAGAAGTCCACGCTCACCCTTCCCCAGCTCGTCTACAACCTCGGCTTCCAGCGCTTCGACTACGGCTCGGCCTGCGTGGTGGCACTCGTCCTGTTCGCCCTGTCGATGGTGTTCACCGCGTTCCTGATGCGGCGCCGTGGCGGACTCAACCTGGCAGGTGACTGACCATGGCCCAAGTACTGGACAAGCCCGTGGAGTTGAGGGCGTCGGTGACCCCCGCCGAGCGCACCGCCCGCCGCAAGGCGCTCATCGAGTGGGTCGCGGTCCACTCGCTCGGCGTCGCCGCAGCCCTCTTCTTCACGCTCCCCTTCGTGTTCGTGTTCCTGACCTCGCTGATGAGCGACAGCCAGGCCCTGAGCCGCGACCTGATCCCGCACACCTGGGAGTGGGGCAACTACCGCAAGGTCTTCGACACCCCGGGCTTCCTCACCTGGTGGAAGAACACGCTGATCTACGCCGGTCTCGGCACCGTGCTGACCGTCGTGTCGTCGATCCCGGTGGCGTACGCGCTCGCCAAGTTCCGCTTCCGGGGCCGGAATCTGTCGCTGATGCTGGTCATCTCGATGATGATGCTGCCGCCGCAGGTCGTGATCATCCCCATGTACCTGTTCTGGGCGAAGCAGTTGGACCTGTCGGGGACGCTGTGGCCGCTGATCATCCCGATGGCGTTCGGAGATGCTTTCTCCATCTTCCTTCTCCGCCAGTTCCTGATGACGATCCCGAACGAGTACCTGGACGCGGCGAAGGTCGACGGCTGCGGCGAGTTCAAGACGCTGCTGCGGGTCGTGCTGCCGATGGCCAGGCCGGGCATCGCCGCCGTCGCGCTCTTCCAGTTCTTCTACGCCTGGAACGACTACTTCGGGCCGCAGATCTACGCGTCCGAGAACCCCGGTGCCTGGACCCTGAGTTACGGCCTGGAGTCGTTCAAGGGGGCGCACCACACCGACTGGAATCTCACCATGGCCGCGACCGTGCTGGTCATGGCCCCCGTGATCCTCGTGTTCTTCTTCGCGCAGAAGGCGTTCGTCGAGGGCGTCACGCTCACCGGAGTGAAGGGTTAACCACGTATGAAACTCGCCGTGGTCGGCGGAGGCTCGACCTACACACCCGAACTCATCGACGGTTTCGCCCGGTTGAGGGACACCCTGCCCGTCGAGGAACTGGTCCTCGTCGACCCGGCGCCCGAACGCCTTGATCTGGTGGGCGGGTTGGCCCGCCGGATCTTCGCCAAGCAGGGGCACCCCGGGAAGATCGTGACGACGTCCGACCTGGACGCCGGTGTCGAGGGCGCCGACGCGGTGCTGCTCCAGCTCCGCGTCGGCGGCCAGGCGGCCCGCGAGCAGGACGAGACCTGGCCGCTGGAGTGCGGCTGCGTCGGCCAGGAGACGACCGGCGCGGGCGGCCTCGCCAAGGCGCTGCGGACCGTACCGGTGGTGCTCGACATCGCGGAACGGGTCCGCCGTACCAACCCGGACGCCTGGATCATCGACTTCACCAACCCGGTGGGGATCGTGACCCGCGCCCTGCTCCAGGCCGGCCACAAGGCGGTCGGGCTGTGCAACGTGGCGATCGGCTTCCAGCGGAAGTTCGCCGGACTCCTCGGTGTCACCCCGACCGATGTGCACCTCGACCATGTGGGCCTCAACCACCTCACCTGGGAGACCGGTGTGCGGCTCGGCGGTCCCGAGGGCGAGAACGTGCTGCCCAAGCTGCTCGGCGAGTTCGGCGACGACATCGCCGCCGACCTGAGCCTGCCCCGGGTGCTGCTCGACCGGCTCGGCGTCGTGCCGTCGTACTACCTGCGGTACTTCTACGCGCACGACGAGGTCGTACGGGAGCTGCGGACCAAGCCGTCCCGGGCCTCCCAAGTGGCGGAGATGGAACGTGAGTTGCTGAAGATGTACGCCGATCCGGCGCTCGACGAGAAGCCGGCGCTGCTCGCCAAGCGCGGCGGGGCCTACTACTCCGAGGCCGCCGTGGATCTGGCCGCCTCGCTGCTCGGCGGGGGCGGGAGCCCCTACCAGGTGGTGAACACGTACAACAAGGGGACGCTGCCGTTCCTGCCGGACGACGCCGTCATCGAGGTGCAGGCGGCCGTCGGCGCGAAGGGCGCCACCCCGCTCGACGTGGCCGAGGTCGACCCGCTGTACGCGGGGTTGATGGCGAATGTGACCGCGTACGAGGACCTCGCCCTGGAGGCCGCGCTGCGCGGTGGCCGGGACCGGGTGTTCCGGGCGCTGCTCTCGCATCCCCTGATCGGCCAGTACGAGTACGCCGAAGCCCTGACCGACCAGCTGATCGCGCACAACCGGGAGCACCTCGCGTGGGCCTGACCGCAAGTGTCCTCGCCATCGACGCGGGCAACAGCAAGACCGACGTCGCGGTCGTGGCGGCCGACGGAGAGATCCTCGCCACGGCCCGCGGCGGCGGGTTCCGGCCTCCCGTCGTGGGCATCGGGACGGCCGTGGACGCGGTCGCCGAGGTCGTCGCCCGGGCCTTCGCGGACGCGGGGGTGAGCGCGGTCCAGCATGTGTCGGCCTGTCTCGCCAACGCCGACTTCCCCGTGGAGGAGGCGGAGTTGGCCGCCGCGCTGGGCGCGCGCGGGTGGGGCACGAGCACGGAGGTGCGCAACGACACGTTCGCGGTGCTGCGGGCGGGCATCCCCGAGCCGCGCGGAGTGGCCGTGGTGTGCGGGGCGGGCATCAACTGCGTCGGCATGCGGCCCGACGGCCGTACCGCCCGTTTCCCGGCGATCGGCCGTATCTCCGGTGACTGGGGCGGCGGTTGGGGCCTGGCGGAGGAGGCCCTGTGGCACGCGGCCCGCGCCGAGGACGGCCGCGGCGGCCCTACGGCCCTGGCGCGTACGCTCCCGGCGTACTTCGGCCTGGACTCCATGTACGGCCTCATCGAGGCGCTGCATCTCGAACACGTGACGCACGAGCGGCGGCACGAGTTGACACCGGTGCTGTTCGCGACGGCGGCGGACGGCGACCCGGTGGCCCGTTCGATCGTGGACCGGATGGCGGAGGAGGTGGTGGCGATGGCGACGGTCGCGCTGACCCGCCTCGATCTGCTCGACGAGGAGGCGCCGGTGCTGCTCGGCGGCAGCGTCCTCGCCGCCCGGCATCCCCAACTGGACGACCGTATAAGGGAGTTGCTGGCGGCCCGGGCACCCAAGGCGGTGGCGACGGTGGTCACCGCGCGGCCGGTCCTCGGCTCGGTGCTGCTGGGGCTCGACCACGTGGGAGTTCCGGCCGAGGCGCATGTGCGGGCGCGGGGGTACTACGAGCACTGACACCCGGGAACCGAACAGATTCCCACGGCGTATTCATGGACAAGGGGGCGGTGGGGGGCGTTGTGTGGTGCCGGAAATCCGGTCATCACGCTGCGATCCGATCAAGATCCAGTGAAGGCCCGTGCGGAATGTCAGTCCTGGCGGCGATACTTGCGCCGACAGGATGACCCTGGGGGAGGTCAGCGGTGACACAACCGCCGAAGAGCAGTACGGCGCCACCGGGCACAGGCGTGCCCACGATGCCGGCGTTGCCGGCGCAGTCGGGCCGGCCGGGAGCGCCCACGCCCCGGCGTGCGCCGGACGCGGCACCCGCGCGCCGTACGGCGCTGGCCGAGGGCGTCGACCAGTTGCGCGCGGCCGCCACCACCGAGCCGGGGCGGCTGCGGGCCATCGGCGCGCTGCTGGCCCTCCTGGTGGTCGCGTTCGGCGCCGTCACCGCCTGGCAGACCGACAGCCGGGCCTCGGCGGCCGACGACGTGCTCCACCACAGCCAGCCGCTCAGCTCGGACGCGGCGGACATCTACCGCTCGCTCGCGGACGCCAACACGATGGCGGCCACCGGGTATCTGGCGGGGCTGCAGGAGACGCAGGGGACCCGCAAGCAGTACGAGGACGACATCAGGACGGCCGCCTCGAAGCTCGTCACGGCCGCCGCGAACACCGACCCGGGCTCGGAGTCGGCGGGCATCATCACGGATCTCAACGAACTCCTGCCGGAGTACAAGGGATTGGTCGAGTCGGCCCGCGCCAACAACCGGCAGGGCTTCCCGGTGGGCGGCGCCTATCTGCGCGCCGCGAACGACACCATGCAGAACAAGATGCTTCCGCAGGCCCAGAAGCTCTACAAGAACGAGAACGCGCGGCTGAGCACCGACTACGGGAACGCGACGCCGTACCCGTGGTTCGCGATCGCCCTCGGGCTCGTCGCGCTCGGCGGACTGGCCTGGGCCCAGCGGCGCAACTACCAGCGCACCAACCGGGTGCTGAACCACGGCCTGGTCGCCGCCTCCGCCACCACCGCGGTCGTCCTGCTCTGGGTGGTCGTCGGCCACACCGTCGCCCGCGCGGGCCTCAACGACTCCTACGACCACGGGGTCAAGTCGCTCAACGTGCTGCACGACGCCCGCATCGCCTCCCTGAAGGCCCGCAGCGACGAGAACCTGACGCTGGTCAGCCGCGGCGCCGAGACCCACGAACTCGCGAACGGCACGGTCATGGACGCCTACGACTGGGGCTACGACCAGGAGATCGCCGCGCTGGGCAAGGGCCTGAAACTGGCCGACTCGCTCGCCGACGACTCCGCGGGCCGCAAGCCCGTAGCCGTGGCCAACAGCTCCATGACGGTGTGGATCTCCCGCCACAACAAGGTCAGTTCGGACAACGACGCGGGCAACTACCAGGCGGCCCGCGACGGTGTCATCGGCAAGGACGGCGCGACGGCCGAGTGCTTCCAGGCCGTGGACGCCTCGCTGGAGACGGCGCTGGACCACGAGACCAAGGAGTTCCAGCGGTCCGCGGGTGACGGTCTGGACGCCATGACCGGCCTCACCGTCGGCGCCGCGGTGCTCGCCGTGCTCGGTGCGGCCGGCGCCGTGCTGGGCATCGGGCGCAGGCTGTCGGAGTACCGGTGAAAGGGGGCGTGACCATGCGAGCACGCAATGACTTTCTTCGCCGCCTGAGGGCTGTACGGCGCCTGCGGATCAGCCTGAAGGGCTGGGGCGGGGTGGGTGCGATGGCGGCCGTCTGCGTCCTCGCGGTCGCGTTCGTGCTGCTGCTGCCGCTCACCCAGTCGCGCGGCGAGACCGGCGCCGACGTCGGCGGACAGCACACGGCCCAGGGCGTCCAGGCCAAGGCCGCCAAGTGCGACGACAGCACCGTCCAGGACCAGAGCCCGCCCCCGTCGGACGCCGGGGGCGCCACGATCGACGCCATCAAGGAGCGCGGCGTACTGCGGGTGGGCGTCGACCAGAACAGCTACCGCTGGGGCTACCGCGACCCGAACAGCGCCAAGGGCGACCTGGCGGGCTTCGACATCGACCTCGTCACGGCCATCGCCAAGAACATCTTCGGCAGCGCCTACACCGACAACAGCATCCAGTTCCTGGCCATCCCGACCAACGAGCGCATCCCGGCGATCCAGAACAACCGCGTCGACATGGTCGTCCGCACCATGACGATCACCTGCGACCGCGCCGGGAAAGTCGCCTTCTCCGCCCCGTACTTCGTCACCGGCCAGCAGGTCCTCGCCCCGAAGGTGTCGTCGATCACGGGCTACAACGACACCCTCGCGAACAAGCGGGTCTGCTCGGCGGACTCCTCCACGGCGAACGGCCATCTGAACGACGACAAGGGCAACAAGATCCCCGCCAGCGTCAAGATCATGGACCCCGTCCCCAACCAGCTGGACTGCCTGGTGAAGCTCCAGCTCGGCGAGGCCGACGCGGTGGTGACCGACGGCGCGCTCGCCGCCAGCCAGGCCGCGCAGGACCCGACGGTGGAGCTGAAGGGCGGCCCCTTCACCACCGAGTACTACGGCGTGGCGATGAACCTGAAGGCCACCGATCTGGTGCAGCGGGTCAACCGAATACTGGAGACCTACCGCACCAGCCCCACCGGCTGGCAGGCGTCGTACACGAAATGGCTTCAGCCCACCCTCGGCGCCGACTCGAAGTCGGCCACCCCGCCCGTACCGAAGTACAAGTGACGGACCGTCAACAACCGGACGCACGGACACAGACACGGACCACCGACGGAACACAACGCAGCGAGAGGTGATCGATGGGCGTCACGGGACCCCCCGGGCCGGTAATGGACCGGGACGAGGTGGACCGTGCGCTGGCGCGGCTCGGCGCGGAGCACGAGGCCATCGAGACCTCGCTCCTCGCCCTGCAGGACCACGCGGGCCGCAGACTCCTCGAAGGCGCCGAGCTCACCGGCACGACCAAGGAGCGCTGGGCGACCACCGATGCGTCGATCACGCTGCTGTGGGCGTACTTCGACGCGTACACGGACGCGTTCCACGCCGCCCAGAGCATCCGTTCCCGGCGCCGCTGGTCCAACCGTGAGGATCTGGTCGAGCTGACCGAGCTGCTGCGCGGCGAGTCCGTGACGGTCGCCGGATCGACCACGGCGACCGCCAACGCCCCGACGCTGACGGGCGGTTCGAGCAAGCTCAGCCATCAGTTCTCGCTGAGCGCGCTGGTCGACGAGATGAACGACCTGTACGCGACCTCTCTCGACATGGTCGTCACGTCCGACGCGGTGTGGTCCGCGCTGCCCGCCCGGATCGATTTACTGGCCGCGGAGTTGCAGCGCACCCGGCAGCTCGCCCACTCCGTCGGCGTCCGCCCGGGCGAACACCCGGCGGGCGACGACCTGGAGCGCATCACCACCACCCTGACCGAGCTGCGCGAGCGGGTCATCTCCGACCCGCTGGCCTTCTGGATCCGGGCACAGGGCAGTTCGGCACCCGGCGGCGGCCGGCCCGACACCACGGTCTACGACCGGGAGGCGCGCGCCCTGGAGGAGGTGCGGCGGGAGATCGACGCCGTGCTGACCGTCCGGCAGGACGCGGAGGCGCGGCTGGTGAAGCTGCGGGACGTGCTCTCGCGCGCGGACCGCACACTCGCCGAGGCGCGCACCGCGCGCGGTGAGGTCCTCGCGAAGATCGCCGCCACGGAGGTGCCGGTCGTCAGCGGACCGCCGACCGTGCTCCAGGAGCAGTTGTCGACGGCCGCCGAGTACCGCAGACACGCCCAGTGGCACCGCCTTTCGCCGCTCCTGGAGTCCCTGGAGCAGAAGGCCGAGGACGAACTGCTGCGCGCCCGCGAGTCGTTGACGGCGGTCACCCAGCCGCTGGCGGTCCGTGCCGAGCTGCGCGGCCGGCTCGACGCGTACAAGGCGAAGGTCGCCCGGCACGGCCTCGCGGAGGACCCGTTCCTCATCGAGCGGTACGACGCGGCGCGCCGCATGCTGTGGAGCGCGCCCTGCGACCTGCGCGTCGCCGAACAGGCGGTGCTGCGCTACCAGCACGCCGCCGCCGAGCAGTTGAGCACTCCCCGGACCCCGCCGCAGGGCGGTCCCGAGGACCAGAGGGGGCCGGGCGCGTGAGTGACGAGGGAGAAGCGGGGTCGGTCATGAGTGAGGCACAGCGGAAGTGTCAGCGGCCCGGCTGCGAGGGGTCGTACGAGGACATGGGCGGCGGCGAGCTGTACTGCGACACCTGCGGGCTCGCACCGGTGGTGTCCGCCAACGGCTCGCTGGGTTCGCCGCCCACCGGGATGACCGGCGGCAAGGGGGGCTCGCGGGGTTCGGGCAGCAGCAGTTCCCGGTCCAGCAGCCGCAGTTCGCGTACGTCGTCGCAGTCGTCGAAGTCGCGGCGCTCGGTGTCGGGGCGGCTCTCGCGCTCGGTGTCGGGGCAGTCGTCGGGCCGCTCGGTGTCGGTGCGCAGCTCCGGTTCGTCGTCGGCGTCCTCGACGCGCGGCCGGCTCGGGGTCGGTCTGGTGCAGGTGCCGGACGTGCCGCGGCCCGACCCGCGCGCGATGGTGCTGGAGAACCCGGAGGTGCCCGAGCGCAAGCGGTTCTGCTCGCGCTCGGACTGCGGTGCGCCGGTGGGGCGTTCGCGCGGTGACAGCCCGGGGCGCACGGAGGGGTTCTGCACCAAGTGCGGCAACCCGTACTCGTTCTCGCCCAAGCTGGCCGGCGGTGACGTCGTGCACGGCCAGTACGAGGTCGTGGGCTGTCTGGCGCACGGCGGCCTGGGCTGGGTCTATCTCGCCGTGGACCGCGCGGTCTCCGACCGCTGGGTGGTGCTCAAGGGTCTCCTCGACACCGGCGACGAGGACGCGATGGCCGCCGCGATCTCCGAGCGGCGCTTCCTCGCCGAGATCGAGCACTCGAACATCGTGCGGATCTACAACTTCGTGGAGCACCTGGACCAGCGGACGGGTTCGCTGGACGGGTACATCGTCATGGAGTACGTCGGCGGCAAGTCCCTCAAGGAGATCGCCAACGACCGCCGTACGGAGACCGGGAAGCGTGATCCGCTGCCGGTGGAGCAGGCCTGCGCGTACGGCATCGAGGCCCTTGAGGCGCTCGGCCATCTGCACAGCCGCAACCTGCTGTACTGCGACTTCAAGGTCGACAACGCGATCCAGACCGAGGACCAGCTCAAGCTGATCGACATGGGCGCGGTGCGCAGAATGGACGACGAGGAGTCGGCCATCTACGGCACGGTGGGCTACCAGGCACCGGAGGTCGCGGAGGTCGGCCCGTCGGTGGCGTCCGACATCTACACCGTCGGCCGCACCCTCGCCGTCCTCACCTTCGACTTCCAGGGCTACACGAACGTCTTCGTGGACTCGCTGCCCGACCCGGACAACATCGAGGTGTTCCGCCGCTACGAGTCGTTCTACCGGCTCCTGGTGCGCGCCACCGACCCGGACCCGGCCCGCCGGTTCGCCTCCGCGCAGGAGATGGCCGAGCAGCTGACGGGGGTGCTGCGGGAGGTCGTCTCGCTGCAGACCGGCCGCGCCCGGCCGTCCCTGTCCACCTTGTTCGGTCCCGAACTCAAGGTCACGGACACGGAGTTGTTCCCGAAGCTGGACGGGGACGTGTCGCTGCTGGGGGCGCGGGTGGTGCGGCCCCGGAAGAAGGCGGGCACCCGCGTCGACGCCGCGCTGCCCGCCGCCGCGCCGCTTCCCGCCGTCACCGCCGCCGCCAACGGGTCGGCCAACGGGTCGGCGGGTGCCACCCCGGACATCGTCAAGCAGGTCGACTCCCCCTCCGTGGCCCTCGCCCTGCCCGTGCCGCACGTCGACCCGACCGACCCCAACGCGGGCTTCCTGGCCGGGCTGATGACGACCGCGGCGACCGAACTGCTCGGCGCCCTCGCGTCCGCGCCCTCGCCGTCCGTGGAGACCCGGCTGCGGCAGATCAGGGCCTGGCTGGAGAACGGCGAGTCGTACACCGCGCTCGACGCCCTCGCGAAGCTGGAGGACGAGCGGCCCGACGACTGGCGGGTGGTCTGGTACCGGGGCGTGGCCGCACTGGCGACCCGCGACTACGAGGCCGCCGCGCTCTCCTTCGACGCGATCTACGACGCCTTCCCGGGCGAGCCCGCGCCGAAGCTGGCGCTCGGCCTCTGCGCCGAGGTGCTGGGACAGCTGGACAACGCGGCCGAGTACTACCGCCTGGTGTGGTCGACCGACCCGAGCTATGTGAGCGCGGCCTTCGGCCTGGCCCGCGTCCAGCTCGCGACCGGCGACCGCGCGGGCTCCGTACGGACGCTGGAGTCGGTGTCGGAGGCCTCCATCCACTACACGGCCGCGCGGGTGGCCGCCGTACGGGCGCGGCTGCGGCGGCGGACCGCGACGGCGGGCGACACGCCGTTCCTGGACGATCTGACCGCGTCCGCCGGACAGGTGGAAGCACTGGAGGGATACGGTCTGGACGCCGTCCGGCGGGAGCAGTTGTCAGCCGAGGTCCTCGGCTGCGCCCTCGACTGGATACTCTCCGGAGGCCAGGGTTCCGTGCCGCCGGCGCGGCCGGAGCTGCTCGGCAACGAGCTGGACGAGCGGGGACTCCGCTTCGGCCTGGAGCGTTCGTACCGCACGCTGGCCCGGCTGGCGCGGGGCGGCGAGGAGAGGATCGACCTGGTGGAACGTGCCAACCGTTACCGCCCCCGGACGTGGGTGTAGTTGATGTCCCAGATGCCCCAGCTGTCCGCGTGCCCGAGCTGCGAGGAACCCCTCGAATCGGGTGACCGCTTCTGCGGTGCGTGCGGGTACGACCTGTCGGCCGCGCCCGCGCCGCCGGACGACCACCCGACGCTGACCATGAACGGCGCGGGATCGCTCCTTCCCGAGGAGGCCACGGACGTGAACTGGCCCGTGGTCCCCCAGCCGGAGGGCCCCGAGACCGCGCCGACGGTCCATCTGCCCACCGACCTGGCGGGCACCGACTCGGGCGGCACCCCGCTGCCGACCGACTCCCCGCTGCCGCCCACCGGTTCACCGGTCTCCCCGGCCACGGGCGTACGGTTCGACCGGCCGCCGGAGCCCGACGAGTACCCGCTGCAGGCGCCGGACCCGCGGGTCGCCGCCGAGCTGGGGACCCCGGCCGAGGGCACCAAGGTGTGCGTGGCCTGCCGGTCGGGCCGCGTCGACCCGGACGGCTACTGCGAGAACTGCGGGCACGCCCAGCCCCGCGAACGCGACCACATGGAACAGGAGTCGGGCCCGCTCGCCGCGGTCAGCGACCGCGGGCTGCGCCACCATCGCAACGAGGACGCCTTCGCCGTAGGACAGTGCGTGCTGCCGGACGGGGCGCCCGCGCTGGTCGCCGTCGTGTGTGACGGGGTGTCCTCGGCGACCCGGCCCGACGCGGCCTCGCTGGCCGCGTCGCGGAAGGCCGGGGAGTCGCTGCTGGCCGCGCTGCCGCAGGGCACGCACCCACAGCAGGCGATGCACGACGCGATCATCGCGGCCTCGCACGCGGTCAACTCCCTCGCGGAGGAGCCCGCGACGGCCCGCGAGCACGCCCCGCACCAGAACGCGCCGGCCTGCACCCTGGTCGGCTCCGTCGTCACGCCGACCCTCCTGGTGGTCGGCTGGGTCGGCGACAGCCGCGCCTACTGGATCCCGGTGGACCGCAGTTCACCGCCGGCCCGGCTCACCGAGGACGACTCGTGGGCGGCCCAGATGGTCGCCGCGGGCCTGATGAGCGAGGCGGAGGCCTACGCCGACGAGCGCGCCCACGCGATCACCGGCTGGCTCGGCGCGGACGCGTACGAACTGGAGCCGCACACCGCTTCTTTCAAACCGGACCGGCCGGGTGTAGTGGTGGTGTGCACGGACGGCCTGTGGAACTACGCGGAGTCGGCCGAGGAGATGGCCGAGGTCGTACCCCCCGACGCCATGGTCCGCCCACTGCACAGCGCCCAGGTCCTGGTCGGTCACGCGCTGGACGGCGGGGGCCACGACAACGTAACAGTGGCCGTCGTGCCGTTCCCGGCCCCGCCGCAAGGGGCAGTAATCGGCTGAGGCCGCATGAAACGGGGACGGTCTCGGACCGGAGGGGACCGGTCCGCTCATAGTCATCGCCCCATCCAGGTGGGGCACTCGAGGGGGATCAGAGTAGGCATGGCCAATTTCTCGAAGTCGAACGTGCCGCAGTTCTCGGTGGACGTGTACCAGAACGAGTACCTGCCCGAGGGCGGCCGTGAGGTCAACGCGATCGTCACCGTGACCTCGACCGGCGGCGGCACCGTGGGGAGCGCGGTCGCCGCGCCCCATCTGTACTCGCCCGGGCAGGGCCCGGACGCGGCCGTGGCGATCATGGTCGACTGCTCGGGGTCGATGGACTACCCGCCGACCAAGATGCGCAACGCCCGGGACGCCACCGCCGCCGCGATCGACACCCTGCGCGACGGGGTGCACTTCGCGGTGATCGGCGGCACGCACATCGCCAAGGAGGTCTATCCGGGCAACGGGCGGCTCGCGGTCGCCGACGCCACCACCCGCGACCAGGCCAAGCAGGCGCTGCGCAAGCTGAGCGCCGGCGGCGGCACCGCGATCGGCACCTGGCTGCGGCTCGCCGACCGGCTGCTGTCCTCGGCGGACGTCTCCATACGCCACGGCATCGTCCTCACCGACGGGCGCAACGAGCACGAGGCGCCCGAGGACCTGAAGGCCGCCCTCGACGCCTGCGCCGGACGCTTCACCTGTGACGCCCGCGGTGTCGGCACCGACTGGGAAGTGAAAGAAGTCACAGGGATCGCCTCCGCGCTGCTCGGGACGGCCGACATCGTCGCCGACCCGGCGAACCTCGCCGCCGACTTCACCAAGATGATGGAGACGGCGATGGGCAAGGAGGTCGCGGACGTCGCGCTGCGGCTGTGGACGCCGGTGGGCACGGCCATCAAGTTCGTCAAGCAAGTCGCGCCCAGGGTCGAGGAGTTGACCGACCGCCGCACCGAGGCGGGCCCGCGCGCCGGGGACTACCCCACCGGGTCCTGGGGAGACGAGTCCCGCGACTACCACGTGTGTGTCGAGGTCCCCGAGGCCGGCATCGGCCAGGAGATGCTCGCCGCCCGGGTCTCGCTGGTCGTCCCGCAGCCCGACGGAAGCACTCAGAACCTGGGCGCCCAGGGGCTGGTGAAGGCCGTGTGGACCGACGACATGGTGGCCTCCACGTCCATCAACCCCCAGGTCGCGCACTACACCGGCCAGGCCGAACTGGCGCAGGTCATCCAGCAAGGGCTTGATCTTCGCAAATCGGGTGATGTCGATGGAGCAACGGCCAAACTCGGACGGGCCGTTCAGCTCGCCAGCGTCTCCGGAAACGCGGATACTGCGAAACTGCTTGCGAAGGTGGTGGACGTGGTCGATGCCGCGGCGGGTACTGTGCGACTGAAGGCGAAGGTCGCGGAGGCCGACGAGATGACCCTCGAAACACGGTCCACAAAGACTGTTCGTGTAAAGAAGTGACCTAGCCCAGACAACTTCGTGAGACCTAGAACAACCCTGTGAGAAAGGGGGACGAGCCGACATGCCGACCTGCCCGAACGGACACCAGTCGGGTTCCGACGACTGGTGCGAGGTCTGCGGTCACCGCATGGCCGGTGCCGTACCCCCGCCCCCTCCCC
>NZ_JAEQAZ010000203.1 GCF_016654115.1 Streptomyces sp. MBT53 | reverse complement strand
CTCGCGGACCACCCAGCCGAGTGCCGACTGGACCTCGGTCGGTAGTCCCGTCGCCTCCCCGGTCACCTCGCACTCGATGCCTGCCGCGGTCAACACGCCCTGCGCTCCGGCGAGTTCGACGTGGAGTGCGGTCTCGCGGTAGCCCCGTACGACATCTCGTACCTCCCGTTGCGACTCGCGAGCGATGCGCTGCACCTCGATCATCTGGTCCACGGCCTCGGCCCGCCCTCGGCGGGCGAGTTGTACGGCGAGTTCGCTCTTCAGCGCGATCACCGACAGGTTGCGGCCCATCACGTCGTGCAGGTCGCGCCCGAAGCGGAGCCGTTCCTCGGCGACGGCGAGCCGGGCCCGGGTCTCGCGGGCCTCGTCGAGTTCGTAGACGGCGTCGAGGAGCCAGACGGAGAAGACGGCGGTGAAGGCGAGACCACCGCCGGCGAACAGGACGATGACCGCGGTGACGAGCGCGGTCGGGGCGGCCACACCCAGCGCGAGCTGCAGGACCAGCGTTCCGCCGACCGCACCCGCCACCACCCCCAGAACCTGCCGCAGACCGCGGACCCCGAGCGTCAGGGTGCCGATGCCGAAACTCAGCACGCCCACCAGGAGCGTGGTCGCGGCGGCCTGCGCCTGGTCGTCGCCGTGACCTCGCTCCCCCAGGACGACCGCGACGGCGGCGATCAGCGCGGTCACCGCCCCGAGGAACCACAGCAGTCGTACGGGCTGTGCCCGCCGGTCGCGCGTCCAGTCGAGCGCCCGGGAGGCGGTGGCGGAACAGAGCAGCGCGTGCACGGTCACGAGCACCGCCATCCAGCTCGCGGCATCCGTCCCGACCTGCGCGAACAGCGGCAGTCCGACCGCCGCGACCTCGATCAGGGCGAAGAAGTGGAAGGACCACCGGGTGTACGTCTCGACCTTCGCGGGCGTGGTCTTCCGCCCCCACCAGCCGCCGGAGTCGCGCGTGCTGCCAGATGTCCGCATGATCCGGTGCTCTCCGTACGTCAGCGCCGCGGTTCCCACCGGAACCACCGCCGTACAGCAAACACCGCGAGGACGGTCCAGGCCAGCGCGGTCAGGACGGCGACCAGTGCGTCGGAGCCGGACAGGTCGCCGCTCCAGCCGCCGCCGATCAGCCGGATCACGGGGGAGAGGGGAAGGAATTGGCAGACGTCGGCGACCCGGTCGGACAGGAGCTGGAGCGGGATGATCATCCCGGATCCCATCATCGACACCAGCACCACCGGCAGCGCGGTCACCTGCGCGCTCTCCGCCGTCCTGGTCACACTGGCCGTGAGAGCAGCCAGCGCGGCGCTCAGGACGAGCCCGAACAGCAGCCCCAGGACGACGAGTTGGGGCATCGCGGGCGACCCGGCGTCGAGCAGCAGCACACAGGCCGCGGCCAGCAGCGCGGACTGCACGAACCCGAGGCACACGGCCGGGAGCGCGGTCCCGGCGAGGATCTCGGAGTCGCCGAGCTCCCCGGTGCGCAGCCGCTTGAGGACGAGTTCCTCCCGCCGCGCGACGAACGCGCTCACCAACGACGAGTACACGGCGAAGAGCAGCGAGAACCCGATCGCGGCGGTGAGCATCACCGAACCGACGCTCAGCCCCTCCCCCTTCAGATCCATCTGGTCGATCGCGGGCCGCACACTGAACGGCAGCGCCAGCGGCACGAACAGCGCCGTCACCACCGCGTTCCGGTTCCGCCCGAGCAGACTCAGCTCGGCCCGCCCCAGCGCCCGCATCCGCCCGGCGGGCGTAGTCGCCACGGCGTTCATACGGCCACCTCCTGCTCCCGCGCGATCCCCAGAAACGCCTCCTCCAGCGAGGCCGACCGCACTTCCAGCCGCCGCAACTCGACCCCCGCCCGCTCGGCCCACACCAGCACCCCGGTCGCCGCCCGCTGCAACTCATGCGTCCTCAGCCGTACGACTCCCCCGGCCACCTCGTGCCCGACGACCCCCAGTTCGCCGAGCGGCGGCAGGTCCCCCACGAAGTACCCGGCGGGCAGTTCGAAGGAGATCCGCGACGGTCGCCCGGCCGTCACCTCGTCCGGTGTCCCCGTGACCGCGATCCGCCCCTCGCTCATGATCGCCAGCCGGTCGGCGAGCCCCTCGGCCTCCTCCAGGTAGTGCGTGGTCAGCAGCACGGTCGTCCCGCCGTCGCGCAGCGCCCGCACCAACTCCCAGGTGTCCAGGCGCCCTTCGGCGTCGAGCCCGGTCGTCGGCTCGTCGAGGAACAGCACCTCGGGCTCCCCGAGCAGCGCGAGCGCGAGATCGAGCCGCCGCCGCTCACCCCCGGACAACTGCTTCACCCGTACGGCGGCCCGCCGCTCAAGACCGACCAGTGCGAGCGCCTCCGGCACCGGCCGTGCCCCGCTCGTGCAGCCGGCCCACATCCGCGCGGTCTCGGCCACGGTCAGCTCGGACGGAAAGCCGCCCTCCTGGAGCATCACCCCGGTCCGTGGCCGTACGGCGGCCCGCTCGGTGTGGGGATCGTGGCCGAGGACCCGCACCCGGCCGCCGGACGGCGCCGCGAGTCCCTCCAGCACCTCGACGGTCGAGGTCTTGCCGGCGCCGTTGGTGCCGAGGAGCGCGAAGACCTCGCCGCGCCGCACGGAGAATGTGATCCCCCGCACAGCCTCGAACCCGCCCCCGTACACACGGCGTAGGTCGGTGACCTCAATCACGTGTTCGTGTTCGTTGGTGTCCATGACTCCAGCGTCCCGGCGGCGGGGGCGCGGCAGCAGTGCGCGGTGTCATCACTCGGCATGACAAATGTCAGACGGGCGGCGGACATACGAGAAAACCCCCGGTCCAGTGGACCGGGGGTTTTCGCTGGAGCGGACGACCAGGTTCGAACTGGCGACCTCAACCTTGGCAAGGTTGCGCTCTACCAACTGAGCTACGTCCGCATTGCCTCCGACCGGCTCTCACCGATCGGCGCGAGCACCAGCCTACCCGATCCACCAGAGTGGTCCGGACGGTGATGCAGAGCGGGTGACAGGAATTGCACACTGCGCCTTCCCCCTGGAAGGGGGATGTTCTGCTACTGAACTACACCCGCATGTACTCCGTGAGCTGGGCCTTTCGGCCTCGCCCCTCGGCGTGCTCCGAACTCTAGCTGACCAGGAGGGGTGCAGCGCAAGTCGGTTCCCCCGAGGGCCCGGTGACCGGTCGTCGGCCCAGTCCCACGGTCCGCACTACTGCGCGGCGGCGAACGCCTCGTAGACCTTCTTGGGGATGCGTCCGCGGGCCGGTACGTCCATCTTGTTCGCCTGTGCCCAGGCGCGGACGGCCGCCGGGTCGGGGGCCACCTCGGTCTGGCGGTAGGCCTTGCCCGACCTCGACCGCTTGCGACCTGCGTCCACGTAGGGCGCGAGCGCCTTACGCAGTTTCTTGGCATTGGCTTGATTCAGGTCGATCTCGTACGACTTGCCGTCGAGTCCGAAGGCGATCGTCTCCGCCGCTTCCGAGCCGTCGATGTCGTCAAAGAGAGTGACCACGACCTTCTGCGCCACGAATATCGGTCCCTTCGTGCGACACCTGAAACCGCACTATCCGCGAGGGCGCACGGAGACGCCACGGAGGTGCGGAGATGTCGACTGTCCGCCTGTTAATGGGCAAAGTATCGGCTATTGCCAATTCATTTGTACAGTGCCCGGCAATGCAATGTGAAGCCCGACTAAATCTTCCCGCGTGTCTCCGCGCAATAGTGAACCGGGATCGATCCGGGATCTTTCCCTGAACTTTTCGTGAAGACCCCCACTCGATGCCGGATCGTGACGGTCCTCACGTAGATTCCTACAACTCTACTCGCGTAGAAATTTTGTGCGGGTAGTCTGAAGACACCTGTCGAAGACCCGCAGGAACACGCTCAGCACCACAACACCGGGAGTGCCAGTGGCACGCGTCGTAGTCGACGTCATGCTCAAGCCGGAGATCCTCGACCCCCAGGGCCAGGCGGTCCAGCGTGCGCTGCCACGCCTGGGTTTCGAAGGCATCTCCGACGTACGTCAGGGAAAGCGATTCGAACTGGAAGTTGACGGCCCGGTCGACGAGGCCGCGCTCGCCCGCATCCACGATCTTGCGGAATCCTTCCTCGCCAACACCGTGATCGAGGACTTCACCGTCAAGGTGGAGGAAGTCGCGGAGGCCGCGAAGTGACCGCTCGTATTGGCGTCGTCACTTTCCCGGGCAGCCTCGACGACCGGGACACCCAGCGCGCGATCCGCCTCGCCGGCGCCGAACCGGTCGCCCTCTGGCACAAGGACAAGAACCTCCACCAGGTGGACGCGGTAGTCCTCCCGGGCGGTTTTTCCTACGGCGACTATCTGCGCGCGGGTGCCATCTCCCGCTTCTCGCCGGTGATGGAGACGGTCATCGAGCAGGCGAAGTCGGGACTCCCCGTCCTCGGAATCTGCAACGGCTTCCAGATCCTCACCGAGGCACACCTCCTCCCCGGCGCGATGCTCGGCAACAACCACCTGCACTTCATCTGCCGTGACCAGAAACTGCGGGTGGAGAACGCGGACACGTCCTGGACCGGTGACTACACCGCCGGCCAGGAGATCCACATCCCGCTGAAGAACATGGACGGCCGCTACGTCGCCGACGAGCACACGCTCGACGAGCTGGAGGCGGAGGGCCGCGTCGTCTTCCGCTACCTCGACGTGAACCCGAACGGCTCGCTGCGCGACATCGCCGGCATCACCAACACCGCCGGGAACGTCGTGGGCCTCATGCCGCACCCCGAGCACGCGGTCGAGCCGCTGATCGGGTCCGGCCGCACCGATGGCCTTCCCTTCTTCACCTCGATCCTCAAGAAGCTGGTCAACGCATGAGCCGGACGCCTCTGGACACGGTCGAGCACGCGGCCGAGACCCCCGACGTCGAGCTGCCCTGGGCCGAACTCGGCCTGAAGAAGGACGAGTACGAGAAGGTCGTGGAGATCCTCGGCCGCCGGCCCACCGGTGCCGAGCTCGCCATGTACTCCGTCATGTGGTCCGAGCACTGCTCGTACAAGTCCTCCAAGGTCCACCTCCGCCAGTTCGGCGAGAAGGCCCCCCAGTCGGACGCCCTGCTCGTGGGCATCGGCGAGAACGCCGGCGTCGTCGACGTCGGCCAGGGCTACGCGGTCACCTTCAAGGTGGAGTCCCACAACCACCCGTCGTACGTGGAGCCGTATCAGGGCGCGGCCACGGGTGTCGGCGGCATCGTGCGCGACATCATCGCGATGGGCGCCCGCCCGGTCGCCGTCGTCGACCCCCTGCGCTTCGGCGCGGCCGACCACCCCGACACCAAGCGCGTCCTCCCGGGCGTCGTCGCGGGCATCGGCGGCTACGGCAACTGCCTGGGCCTGCCCAACATCGGCGGCGAGGTCGTCTTCGACGCCTGCTACCAGGGCAACCCGCTGGTCAACGCCGGTGCCATCGGCGTGATGCGGCACGAGGACATCCACCTCGCGAAGGCCTCCGGCGCCGGCAACAAGGTCATCCTCTACGGCGCCCGGACGGGCGGCGACGGCATCGGCGGCGCGTCGATCCTGGCGAGTGAGACCTTCGACGACGCCAAGCCGTCGAAGCGTCCGGCGGTCCAGGTCGGCGACCCCTTCCAGGAGAAGCTCCTCATCGAGTGCACCCTGGAGGCCTTCAAGGAGAAGCTGGTCGTCGGTATCCAGGATCTCGGCGCGGCCGGACTCTCCTGCGCCACAAGCGAGTTGGCGTCCAACGGCTCCGGCGGCATGACCGTCACGCTGGACGACGTACCCCTCCGCGACTCCACGCTCTCGCCCGAGGAAATCCTCATGAGCGAGTCGCAGGAGCGGATGTGCGCGGTCGTGGAGCCGTCGAAGGTCGACCGGTTCCTGGAGATCTGCGAGAAGTGGGACGTCATCGCCACCGTCATCGGTGAGGTGACCGACGGCGACCGGCTGGAGATCTTCTGGCACGGCGGCAAGATCGTGGACGTCGACCCGCGCACGGTCGCGCACGACGGCCCGGTCTACGAGCGCCCGTACGCCCGCCCTTCCTGGCAGGACGCGCTCCAGGCGGACGACGCCAACAAGCTTCCCCGGCCCGGGACTTCGGAGGAACTGAAGGCCCAGGTTCTGGCGCTGGTGTCGTCCCCGAACCAGGCGTCCAAGAAGTGGATCACCTCGCAGTACGACCACTTCGTGCAGGGCAACACGGTGCTGGCGCAGCCCGAGGACTCGGGCATGATCCGCATCGACGAGGAGACCGGCCTCGGCGTCGCCATCGCGACGGACGGGAACGGCCGGTACGCGAAGCTGGACCCGTACGCGGGCGCCCAGTTGGCGCTCTCGGAGGCCTACCGCAACGTGGCCACGACGGGCGCGAAGCCCCTCGCCGTCTCCGACTGCCTGAACTTCGGCTCGCCCGAAGACCCGGCGGTCATGTGGCAGTTCGCGGAGGCCATCCGTGGACTGGCGGACGCCTGCCAGCAGTTGGGCACCCCGGTGACGGGCGGCAACGTCTCGCTCTACAACCAGACGGGCGATGTCGCCATCCACCCGACGCCGGTGGTCGCGGTGTTGGGCGTCATCGACGATGTCGCGCGTCGCACGCCGGTCGCCTTCCAGGAGGAAGGGCAGCTGCTCTACCTCCTCGGCGACACCCGCGAGGAGTTCGGCGGTTCGGCCTGGTCGCAGGTCGTCCACGACCACCTCGGCGGGCTGCCCCCGAAGGTCGACCTGGAGCGCGAACGCCTCCTCGCCGAGATCCTGATCTCCGCCTCCCGCGACGGCATGATCGACTCGGCGCACGACCTGTCCGACGGCGGTCTGATCCAAGCGGTCGTGGAATCGGCCCTGTTGGGCGAGAAGGGCGCACGCCTGATCGTCCCGGACGGCCTGGACGCGTTCACCTTCCTCTTCTCGGAGTCGGCGGGCCGCGCGGTCGTCGCCGTTCCGCGCTCGGAGGAGCTGCGCTTCAACGACATGTGCGGCGCACGGGGCCTGCCGGTCACGCGCATCGGTGTCGTGGACGGCACTGTGTCTGATTCAAATGCAGTGGTGGACGTTCAGGGCGAGTTCGCGCTCTCCCTGGCGGAGCTGCGCGAGGCGCACGAGGGGACGATCCCGGCGCTGCTGGCGTAGATCGTCGTCAGTCGTCGTGGGAACGCAGGCGAAGGCCCTGTCCGGGATCCGGGCAGGGCCTTCGCTCGTGTTGACTTCGACGGTCCGTGGGTCTGGAACGGGGGAGCGGGAACGTGGAAGTACCGGTGGGGACAAGCGAGTTCGGCGGCGGCCGGAGGCGCGCGTGAGCTTCCGCAGTGGAAACACGTCTGAAGCCTCCGAGCGTGCGCGGGTGCCCTTTCCGCGCTCCCGCTGGCTGACTCCGGACCGAGGGAGCCGTCGGCGCAACGCCGTCAACCAACTCGTGGCCGTGGCAGCGGTGTTCGGGGTCGGTGCGGGTGGCTGGGGGCTGTGGCTGGAGACCGAGGACCACTTCGACCGGGCCGCCAGCCGGGACCGGATCGCCAAGGCCTGCGCCGGACTTGTCGACCCCGACCAGGTGCTGGACCTCAACGGCGGTACGACGAGGGCGCGGGCGGGCAGCGGGGACGACGACTCGATCCGCGACCTCGGTACCGCCTCGACGTCCGCGCAGTGTCAGATCTACCGGCTCGGGAAGTCGGGCTCCACGCACGGCCACTTCCTGCTCTCCGTCTGGGCGAACCCGAGCGACGACTTCGCGCAGCTGGTGAGCGGGTGGGACGACCCGTTCGGGTTGCTGGGCGGGCCGGCGAAGGACGACATCACCCGGGAGGCGGAGCAGACCGCGGCGTACCCGATCGGTGACGGGCGGCTCGGTGTGTACTACGGCAACGCGGCCGTGGTGAAGGCCGATTGTGTCGACGAGTCGGGCCGGACGACGTCCGTCAACACGATGACCGTGGCCAAGTACTTCGAGGTCGCCCCGGTCACGGACGCCGACCGCAGAACGCTCGCGGGGCTGGCCCGCACCGCGGCCGTACGGGCGGCGAAGAAGCTCGGCTGCAAGGCCACGCTGCCCGCGCTGCCGGCCGAACTGCCCACACCGAGTGCGAAGTTGGTGAACGCGAAGTCGGCCGGCGGAACGTGCGGCTGGTACGCCGGGTACATCGGGGCGAAGGGCCGCTGGCGTTTCCCCGACCGCGCCCTGGCCGCCCCCGCCGCCCACGCGCAGGAGGAGAGCTGCCTGCTCGGGGTGAGCAACAAGGAGGTGCGCGGGATGTGGCCCGGCCTCGGCAAGGACGAGGTCGGCGCCGACAGCCTCGACGACGTGCTCCGGGTCGCGCCGTTCTGGCTGCGGACCGAGTCCTCCTTCGGCGACGAGGCACGCGAGGTCGCGACGGACTACTTCGGCCGGGATCAGGTGGCGTTGAAGCCCGGCACGGCGGGCTACGACCGTGACGACAACGTGTGGTGGGCCTCCTCCACCTGCGCCGGACAGCCGGCCGTCCACACGCTGAGCATCGACTATCCGTACAGCAAGGTCGTCCAGAAGCGGCTCCAGGCCCTCTTCAAGGCGTACGTCACGGATGTCGTCGCCCGCCGCGACTGCACCGGTCTGAGGTTCCCGGCCGCGGCCACGTTCCAGCCGTCCTAGACCTGGCCGGGGCGGCGTCAGGACGAAGGCGTCCGTGGAACGGTCGACGTGACCGCTCCACGGACGCCTTCGTCTGTCAGGCCTCCTGGTCGAAGAAGGCGAACGGGTTCTGACCGATCGCCTCGTTGGTGGCCACGGCCTCGACGGCGGCGGTGGCGCTACGGGGGAACAGGGCCTCCTCGTACGCGGTGAGCGCCCGCTCGATGTCGTCCGGGAACGCGGCGATGGCGAGGGCGAGTTCGGCGCCGTCCTGCATGGCGAGGTTGGCGCCCTCGCCGTCCGGCGGGGAGAGATGGGCCGCGTCGCCGACCAGGGTCACGCCGGGTACCCGGTCCCAACGGTGCCCGATCGGCAGCGAGTTGAGGGGGCGTGGCACCGGGGCGGTGTCGCTGTCGGTGATCAGGGCGGTGATCTCGGGGGCCCAGCCCTCGAACTCCGCGGCGATCCGCGCGGTGGCCGCGGCGGCGTCGGTGAAGTCGATGCCGTCGAACCACTCCAGCGGCCTGGCCAGCGTCAGATAGGCGTGCAGCGTCTCGCCGCTCTCGCGGTGGGCCGCGATCCACTGCCCGCCCGTGCCCTTGTCGAACACGAACAGCGATCCGCCGCCGACCGCCTTCGCGGCGGCGGGATGCCGGGTCCCGGCGTCGTAGAGGTAGGTCTCGACGAAGGTGCGGCCGAAGTACTCCGGGGTGGCGTCGGACAGCAGCGGCCGTACGCGGGACCAGGCGCCGTCCGCGCCGACGAGCAGACCGGTGACGGCGGTGCCGCCGTCCGCGAGGACCACCTCGTGCCGGCCGTCGCCGAGCGCGCGCACCCCGGTGACCTTGTGCCCCCACCGCACGGTGCCGGCCGGGAGCGAGTCGAGCAGGATCTGCCGCAGTTCGCCGCGCTGCACCTCGGGGCGGCGGCCGGTGCCGTCGTCCGGCTTGTCGAGCAGGACGGTGCCGTCCGGGGCGAGAACGCGGGTCGCCTGCCGCCCCGGCAGGACGATGGCGCGGAACTCGTCCAGCAAGTCGGCCTCTTCCAGGGCGAGTTGACCGTTGTAGTCGTGGATGTCGAGCATCCCGCCCTGCAGCCGGGCCATCGGCGATGCCTCCGCCTCGTAGACCGTGGCCGGTATGCCGTGGACGTGCAGGACGCGGGCGAGAGTCAGTCCGCCGAGTCCGGCGCCGATGATCGTGACGTGCGTGGTCATGACGATTCCTTGCGTACGACGGGCCCACCGGACGGCCGTCCGACGGGATCCCGGCCAGACTCCGACCCGCCGCCGACAGCCCGCCGACGCATCGCCGACACCCCCGACAGACCGCCGATACGGCCCTCTCCGGCACGCGCGGAAAACGCCGTGAGACCGCCCCCCGACAAGCATTAGGCTCGCCGCCATGCCCACGGCCAAGAAGCGCGCCCGTACCTATGACCCGGTCAAGACCCGCACCGCGGTTCTCGCCCAGTTCGGGAACGTACGGGAGGCGGTGGCAGGCCTCAGCCCCGAGCAGCTCGCGCTGCCGACCCGGCTCGGCGACTGGACCGTGCGGGAGCTGGTCGCGCACATCGGGGCCGCGCTCTCCGCGATCGGCCGTTTCCTCGACCGGCCGGTGCCCGGCGCGCCGGACGCCACCCTGCTCGACTGGCCGTTCGCGACCGCCGCCAGCTCCGACGCCCTCGCCGACCTGGCCCACCGACTTGCCGAGCGGAACCCCGACCTCGACACCTACCTCGCCGGCATCGAGCAGGGCCTCACCGCCCACCTCGACGCCCACCCCGGCACCCGGCTGCTCGCCACGAACGTCGGAGCGATGCCCCTGGCCGACTACGTCGTCACCCGCACCGTCGAACTCGTCGTCCACACCGACGACCTGAACGCCGCCGTCCCCGGCCTCGACATCCCCTACGACCGTCAGGCCCTCGCCGCCTGCACCCGGCTGCTGGCCGACGCGCTGGCCGTGAAGGCGCCCGGCGGTTCGACGGAGGTGCGGATCCCGCCGTACGCCGTCGTGCAGTGCGTCGAAGGGCCCCGGCACACCCGCGGCACCCCGCCCAATGTCGTCGAGACCGACCCGCTGACCTGGATGCGGCTCGCGACCGGGCGGACGTCGTGGAAGGACGCCGTGGAAGAGGCGAAGGTCAGGGCCAGTGGGGAGCGGGCCGACCTCGGGGGGCTGCTGCCGATCATGTCCTGAGGGCGGTTCGGGGGCGGTCGGGGCGCGGCAGGATGTGCGACCGCTCACCTCGTAGGGCGGGCGGCGGGGCCGTCGTAGCGTCGCTTTCCGTGTTTTGGCTGGTGGGAGCGGTGGCGTCGGGGAGTGATCCATTACAGGCGTGTATCCCGAATTCGGACCAGTGGTCGATCTCGCCTACACTCGGTGCCGTGCCACGTGGTGACGGTCGACTCAGTCATGATCTGCTCCCCGGCGAGAAAGGACCCCAGGACGCTTGTGGCGTCTTCGGAGTCTGGGCTCCCGGTGAAGAGGTCGCCAAGCTCACTTACTTCGGGCTCTACGCCCTCCAGCATCGAGGCCAGGAATCCGCGGGAATCGCGGTCAGCAACGGCTCCCAGATCCTCGTCTTCAAGGACATGGGCCTCGTTTCCCAGGTCTTCGACGAGACCTCGCTCGGTTCGCTCCAGGGTCATATCGCGGTCGGTCACGCCCGCTACTCGACCACCGGGGCCTCCACCTGGGAGAACGCCCAGCCGACGTTCCGCGCCACCGCGCACGGTTCGATCGCGCTCGGCCACAACGGCAACCTGGTCAACACCGCCCAGCTCGCCGAGATGGTCGCCGACCTCCCGAAGAAGGAGGGCGGCCGCACCCCGCGCGTGGCCGCGACCAACGACACCGACCTCCTCACGGCCCTGCTCGCCGCCCAGGAGGACCCGGACGGCAAGCCGCTGACCATCGAGGAGGCGGCCCACCAGATCCTCCCGCAGGTCCAGGGCGCCTTCTCGCTCGTTTTCATGGACGAGCACACCCTCTACGCGGCCCGCGACCCCCAGGGCATCCGCCCGATGGTCCTCGGCCGGCTGGAGCGCGGCTGGGTCGTCGCCTCCGAGTCCGCGGCCCTCGACATCTGCGGCGCCGCCTACGTCCGCGAGATCGAGCCGGGCGAGTTCGTCGCCATCGACGAGAACGGCCTGCGCACCTCCCGATTCGCGGAAGCGAAGCCCAAGGGCTGTGTCTTCGAGTACGTCTATCTGGCCCGCCCCGACACCGACATCGCCGGGCGGAACGTGTACCTCTCCCGTGTCGAGATGGGCCGGAAACTCGCCAAAGAAGCTCCCGTCGACGCCGATCTGGTCATAGCGACTCCGGAGTCCGGCACCCCGGCCGCCATCGGCTACGCGGAGGCCTCGGGCATCCCGTTCGGCGCCGGTCTGGTGAAGAACGCCTATGTCGGCCGTACGTTCATCCAGCCCTCGCAGACCATCCGGCAGCTCGGCATCCGCCTGAAGCTGAACCCGCTGAAGGAAGTCATCAAGGGCAAGCGCCTGGTCGTCGTCGACGACTCGATCGTGCGCGGCAACACCCAGCGGGCGCTCGTGCGCATGCTCCGCGAGGCCGGGGCCGCCGAGGTCCACATCCGGATCTCCTCGCCGCCCGTGAAGTGGCCCTGCTTCTTCGGCATCGACTTCGCCACCCGCGCGGAACTCATCGCCAACGGCATGACCATCGACGAGATCGGCACCTCGCTCGGCGCCGACTCCCTGTCGTACATCTCCCTCGACGGCATGATCGAGGCGACCACCATCGCCAAGCCGAACCTGTGCCGCGCCTGCTTCGACGGCGAGTACCCGATGGACCTCCCGGACCCCGAGCTGCTCGGCAAGCAGCTCCTGGAGACCGAGCTGGCGGCCGGTCCGGCCGCCACGGCCGCGGCCGACGCGATCCGTCGCCCGTAAGCACCGCCGCAGCCCCGCCGCACCAATCAACGCGAAAGATCCCAGGCAATGTCTGAGACCAGTGCCAGCTACGCCAGCGCAGGCGTCGACATCGAAGCCGGCGACCGCGCCGTGGAACTCATGAAGGAGTGGGTGAAGAAGACCCAGCGCCCCGAGGTCCTCGGCGGCCTCGGCGGCTTCGCCGGGCTCTTCGACGCCTCCGCCCTCAAGCGGTTCGAGCGCCCCCTGCTCGCCTCCGCCACGGACGGCGTCGGCACGAAGGTCGACATCGCCCGCCGCCTCGGCGTCTACGACACGATCGGGCACGACCTGGTCGCGATGGTCATGGACGACATCGTGGTGTGCGGCGCCGAGCCGCTCTTCATGACCGACTACATCTGCGTCGGCAAGGTGCACCCCGAGCGTGTCGCGGCCATCGTCAAGGGCATCGCCGAGGGCTGTGTGCTGGCCGGCTGCGCCCTGGTCGGCGGCGAGACCGCCGAACACCCCGGTCTGCTGGGCCCGGACGACTTCGACGTCGCCGGCGCCGGTACGGGCGTCGTGGAGGCCGACCGGCTGCTCGGCGCGGATCGCATCCGCACGGGTGACGCGGTCATCGCCATGGCCGCCTCCGGACTTCACTCGAACGGGTACTCGCTCGTCCGGCATGTCCTCCTCGACCAGGCCGGCCTGGACCTGGAGGCGCGCGTCGAGGAACTCGGCCGCACGCTCGGCGAGGAACTCCTCGTGCCCACGAAGATCTACTCGCTGGACTGCCTCGCGCTGACCCGCACGACCGATGTGCACGCCTTCTCGCACATCACCGGCGGCGGACTGGCCGCGAACCTCGCCCGGGTGATCCCGGACGGCCTGCACGCCATCGTGGACCGCTCCACCTGGACCCCGGCGCCGGTCTTCGACCTCGTCGGGAGGACCGGCCGGGTCGAACGCCTGGAGCTGGAGAAGACCCTCAACATGGGCGTCGGCATGATCGCGATCGTCCCGGAGGAGTCCGCGGACGTGGCCCTGGAGACCCTGGCCGACCGCGGGGTCGAGGCATGGGTCGCCGGCGAGATCACC
The DNA here is from genome assembly GCF_016654115.1 of Streptomyces sp. MBT53. Lineage (GTDB taxonomy): Bacteria > Actinomycetota > Actinomycetes > Streptomycetales > Streptomycetaceae > Streptomyces. The sequence continues at coordinate 8,221 of NZ_JAEQAZ010000203.1, read as the reverse complement.
GAGCGCGGCGACCACGCGACGGGCGCGGCCATGGTCGGCACGTATTTGATCTAAAGCGCCGCGGCCTGATCACGGCGGCCGCCTGCCGAACGGCAGCACAAAACCCGGTCCGGCGGTGTTGCCCCGGACCGGGTGAGGTGCAGTTGTTCCGGATATGCGGAAACTGCGGAGGGACGCTGTTGCGTCAAGCGCCGCGACGTTGAGACTGGGGACCGGACTCGTCGTCCTCGTCCTCGTCGTCGTCGTTATAGAGATCCGCGTACTGAGCGTACGGGTCGTCTTCTTCCTCGTCGTCGTCCTCGAACGGCTCGCCATTCGGCGGCTGGCTCGAAGTCGAAGCGCCCAGCTCATTGGCCAGACGCGAGAGGTCAGTCCCGCCGCTGCTGTACTTCAGCTGGCGGGCGACCTTCGTCTGCTTGGCCTTTGCCCGGCCGCGCCCCATGGCTCGACCCCCTCGGATACGAGGCTCGGTGGCCTCAGAGTCTTGACACGCGTTCATGATCTGGAACGGACTCTCCGTGGAGAGACCGGTCCGTAGGGCTTCCACGGTACCTGAGCCCGCGCCCATACGGTACGTCGCCCGCAGCACGTGCCGGGCCACAGGACCCGCGAGGTGCCCTGTCCTCGCTGGTCAACCGCGATTTTAACCACTTCTTGGCAGGCGACCCGCCGACGAACGTGAGAGTTCTCTCTAACTCCTCGCCGGCGGGTACCGGCTCACCTGTTCCGCACGGCCGCCTCGTGCATCCGCTGCTCGGCGATCCGGTCGGCCGCGGCGGCCGGCGGAATACCGTCGTCCTTCGCACGTGCGAATATGGCCAGCGTGGTGTCGAAGATCTTCGCGGCCTTCGCCCTGCACCGCTCGAAGTCGAACCCGTGCAGCTCGTCGGCGACCTGGATCACTCCGCCGGCGTTCACCACGTAGTCCGGCGCGTAGAGGATCCCGCGGTCGGCGAGGTCCTTCTCGACGCCCGGGTGCGCGAGCTGGTTGTTGGCGGCGCCGCACACCACCTCGGCGGTCAGCACCGGCACGGTCTCGTCGTCCAGGGCGCCGCCGAGCGCGCAGGGGGCGTAGACGTCCAGTCCCTCGACCCGGATCAGCGCCTCGGTGTCCGTGACGGCCCGCACACCGGTCGGGTGCTTGTCGAGGATCCGCCGTACGGACTCCTCGCGCACATCGGTGATGACGACCTCGGCGCCCTCGTCCCGCAGGTGCTCCACCAGGTGGTGCCCGACCTTGCCGACGCCCGCGATGCCGACCGTACGGCCGCGCAGCGACGGGTCGCCCCACAGGTGCTGGGCGCTGGCCCGCATGCCCTGGAAGACCCCGAAGGCGGTCAGTACGGAGGAGTCGCCCGCGCCGCCGTTCTCCGGCGAACGCCCGGTCGTCCAGCGGCACTCGCGCGCCACGACGTCCATGTCGGCGACATACGTGCCGACATCGCACGCGGTGACGTACCGCCCGCCCAGCGAGGCCACGAACCGGCCGTAGGCGAGCAGGAGTTCCTCGGTCTTGTCGCGCTCCGGGTCGCCGATGATCACGGCTTTCCCGCCGCCGTGGTCCAGGCCGGCCATGGCGTTCTTGTACGACATCCCGCGGGCGAGGTTGAGCGCGTCGGCGACGGCTTCGGCCTCGCTCGCGTACGGGTAGAAGCGCGTGCCGCCCAGTGCGGGGCCCAGCGCGGTGTTGTGGATGGCGATGACGGCCTTGAGGCCGCTGGCCCGGTCCTGACAGAGCACGACTTGCTCATGACCGCCCTGGTCCGAGTGGAACAGGGTGTGCAGGACGCCGTTGTCTACGTCGGTCACTGTGGTGACTCCTGGGTAAGTGGCGGCGGTTGGAGACAGGCCCCCGTAGGGGTGGCGGGTGCCGTGGCACGAGCGTAGGGCCTGCGTGTGACCGCCATCGGTGCAGTGTTCAGGATCACCTACCGAAGGGGGGTGTCCGTGCGACGATTTGCATAGTTTTCCCGCCCGTTCGTGAGCGGGTTCCGAAGGTTTTCCTGACGGTCGGCGGGGGAGGGAGCAGGCGTGCCCAAGAAGGTGTCCTCGGTGACCGTCCCGTACGCGACCTATCTACGGGTCTATGAACCGCTGGCCGCCTTCCCGGAGCCGGAGCGCGGCCACTGGGCGCGCTACGCCCGCCGGCCCGACCGTCCGTCGTACCAGGACGAACTGCGCCGGGCGCTGGCCGACTTGCTGCCCACCCCGCCGGTCGCGGTCCCGGTGCACGAGAGCGCGGACGCCTTCGTGGTGGAGGTCGACGGCGTGGTCTGCGTCTGCCCCTGGCGGACCCGGCTGCGCGGCTGGCAGGCCCTGGGAGACCTCGCGGAGGAACTTCCGCCCTCGGTCCTGGACGCCGTACTGCCGCCGCTCGTACGGCACCAGGCCACCCAGGACTACGAGCGCTGGCTGGCCCGCAACCCGGACGCGCGCCCGTGGATCCGGACGGCGACCTGGCAGGTGCCGCTGAACTGGTTCGTGCTCGTCGGGGACGAGGAGCGCCGCTACGACAAGGCGTCCGGGGACGATCCGCCGATGCTGCGCTACCGGACGCCGATGGTGCAGGCGCGGCGGCGCACGGCACGGGCGCTGCGGACCCTGAAGGACGCGATCGACGACGGGCCGCTGATCGACGGTCTGGTGGACGTGGGGCGCTGGCTGGAGGAGTTCCATCCGCGTTCGCTGGTGGAACTGGACTACGGCGGCCTCGTGCACGTCGTGCCGGCCGGCGAGCTGGAGGACGACCACTCGGCGGCGGACGTGGCCGAGGGCATCGAGGCGCTGCGGACCGGGGACGGGGCGGCGGCGGGCGAGGCGTACGGGCGGCTCGTGGAGCGGTGGCGGTCGGTCCGGGACCGGCGGTCGGCGAACTGACGCCCGGGCCGTCGAGGCTGACACCTTCGAACAACTGCGCATAGGATTCTTACGGTTCGTCAACACGGGACGTAGGTCCCGATCCGGACGATTGATGTCAAGGGTGACGGATCGCACGTGCAGATCCCTTGCGCCCCTTGCCCGCCCTCATGCCAAAATAGGACAAGGAGTCCGGGGAGGACTCTGTCCGTCCCGTTGTGGGCGGAATCTCAGCATTGCGTGCTTTGGGGGGTCTCGATGACTCCTGATCATCCTGTGACTGATCGTCACAGTGGTGTGACTGTCCGTTATGGCATGGTCCATCGGCTTCCGTCGCTGATGGACACCTGGGATGGCAATTCCGTCGGTTTGGCCGTAGCGGTTGGACAGATGGTGTAGTTGTAGTGCCGAGGACATGCCGTTCGTCCTATAACCGACTCGACTCGCGTCCGCCATTTCGGGCAACGCGGGTCAAGGTGCAGAATTTAGAGGAAAGAACCGAGAAGGTTCGGTTCTCCCGAGGAGGCCGCTCATGACCGCTCGCACCCCTGATGCCGAGCCGCTGCTGACCCCGGCTGAGGTCGCCACGATGTTCCGTGTGGACCCCAAGACGGTCACGCGGTGGGCGAAGGCCGGAAAGCTCACTTCGATTCGCACGCTCGGCGGACACCGCCGTTACCGCGAGGCGGAGGTCCGTGCACTGCTCGCGGGCATTCCGCAGCAGCGCAGCGAAGCCTGACCAACTGAATACGGGCGAAACGGCTGGTCCCCCAACCGGTCAAGCGCCCGAACAGCACAGCTCCAAGCGACGCGGGTTCTGCCCCAACAGAGCCCACGCCCAACGCTCTTAGACATGTGAACACAGGGTGCGTCGTAGATCGCGCTGGACTCCGCCGGGTCCAGCGCGATCTTTTTTGTGCCTGGTCGTGGGTCCGTGCGCGGCTCGCGCGGGGTCCTGTGAGGGACCTTGTCGGAGTCTGGGGAGGGCTGTCGGATCTCCTGTGGACCATCGCTCACAGGGGTGCAATTGCACATATTAAATTGACCAGTTGTAGGCGAGTCTTAAGTTCCACCGTTTCAAAAACTTATGCGGTGACACCCGTCACATGCCAGAGGACTTGTTGCCCATGGTCTATGTGCGCTAGGGGAGTTGGTCCGGTGGATCGTCCTGAGGCTCCGGTGGCGGAGGGGAGTCCAGAGCCAGCCGCAGCAGGCGGTGGCAGATCGGACAGTGCCGGGTCACATGGCGGTAGGAGCTGGCGGCCGACAGATGCGCACGGAGCAGAGCCCGCGTCTCATGCCTGACCGAAGCCGCCATGCGCCACCTCCAGTGGCCCTGCGGGAACGGGGCCTGGTTTCTGGGTACCGGGCGCCTGCGGCGGCGTCAAGGGGGCCGTCTGCGCCCGGCACCGTCCCTGGGGGCTCCGCCCCCGGACCCCCAACGGCCCTGAAGGGGCCTCGTCCTCAAACGCCGGACGGGCTGAGTAATGCCGGCCGGTGCCGACAGGCCGCCGCGCGTGCACGAAAAAACCCACCTCCCGAAGGAAGTGGGTTTCGTTCACTGCGGTCCTGACGGGATTTGAACCCGCGGCCTCCACCTTGACAGGGTGGCGAGCACTCCAAGCTGCTCCACAGGACCTTGTTTCGCGGCACTTGATGGTGCGTTGTGCTGCGAGACGAGACTGTACAGGAGGGTGGCCCGCCTGGTCGAACTCACCCTGTGTGCAGGCGCTGTTACGGCGCGGCGGCGTCGATCGCCTTCACGATCCGCTTGTCGGAGACCGGGTAGGCCGTGCCCAGCGCGTGCGCGAAATAGCTGACTCGGAGCTCCTCGATCATCCAGCGGATGTCACGGACCGAGGACGGCACAGGGCGGCCCTGAGGGAGTTGTTCCAGGAGCCAGGCGTACTCGTCCTGCATCTCGTGGACCTTCTCCATGCGGGTCGTGTCCCGCTGGACGCCTGTCGGCATCTGCTGGAGACGACGGTCCGCGGCCACCAGGTAGCGCATCAGGTCCGGCAGACGACGTATCCCGGCCGCCGTCACGAACCCGGGCTTCACGAGGGCGTCCAGCTGGGCGCGTACGTCCGCGAGGTTCGGGAGGAGCGCCGGACTGCTCGCGCCCTTCAGCCGGCGCTCACAGGCCTGCCAGGCGGCCAGCACCTGCTGGACCTGGCTCACCGCCCGCACCGTCGTGTCGACGATCTCCGCCCGCACCCGCTCGTACAGCTTCCGGTACGACTCCTCGTCCCACGCCGGCCCGCCGAAGTCACCGATGAGTTTGTCGGCCGCCGCCAGCGCGCAGTCGTCGAACAGCGCCTGGATCGAACCGTGCGGATTCGCGGACAGCGCGAGCTTCTGCGCGTTGGTGAGCTTTTCGGAAGCGAACTTCGCTGGATTGACCGGGATGTTGCGGACGATCAGCCGCCGCGTGCCCTTCCACATCGCCTCCGCCTGCTCGGCCTCCGTGTCGAAGAGCCGTACGGAGACGGTGTCGCCGTCGTCGACCAGCGCCGGGTACGCCTTCACCGGCTGACCCGCCCGACGCGTCTCGAAGACCTTCGTGAGCGTGCCGATCGACCAGTCCGTCAGACCCTTCCGCTCCAGGGACTCCCCGCCCTCACGCTCCGCCGTCGCCGCGGCCGCCTGCGAGATCGCCTGCCGCGCCTTCGGCTTCAGCCGGAGCTTCAGCGCCTCCAGGTTCTTGTCCTCGGCGATCTTCCGGCGCCGCTCGTCCACGATCCGGAAGGTGATCAGGAGATGGTCCGGGACCTTCGACCAGTCGAAGTCGTCGGCCGTGAAAGGGACTCCGACCATGCGCTTCAACTCCCGCGCCATGGTGGTGGGGAGAGGTTCCTGGAGGGGGACCGCCGTCGCCAGGAAGCGCTGCGCGAAGTTCGGCGCCGGCACGTAGTTGCGGCGGATCGGCTTCGGGAGGGAGCGGATCAGCTCCGTCACGACCTCCTCGCGCAGGCCCGGGATCTGCCAGTCGAAGCCCTCGTCCGTGACCTGGTTGAGGACGTGGAGCGGGATGTGGACCGTGACACCGTCGGCGTCCGCGCCCGGCTCGAACTGGTACGTCACGCGGAACTTGAGCGGGCCCTGCCGCCACGAGTCCGGATAGTCGTCCTTGCTGATGTCGCCCGCACGCTCGTTGATGAGCATCGAGCGCTCGAAGTCGAGGAGTTCGGGCTCCTCGTGCCGCTTGTGCTTCCACCAGGAGTCGAAGTGGGCGCCGGACACCACGTGTTCGGGGACCCGCTGGTCGTAGAAGTCGTAGAGCGTCTCGTCGTCGACCAGGATGTCCCGGCGCCGGGCGCGGTGCTCCAACTCCTCGACCTCGGTGAGGAGTTTGCGGTTGTCGGCGAAGAACTTGTGGTGCGTGCGCCAGTCGCCCTCGACGAGTGCGTTGCGGATGAAGAGCTCGCGACTCGCCTCCGGGTCGATCCGGCCGAAGTTCACCTTGCGCTGGGCGATGATCGGGACGCCGTAGAGCGTGACCTTCTCGAAGGCCATCACCGCCGCCTGGTCCTTCTCCCAGTGCGGTTCGCTGTACGTCCGCTTGAGGAGGTGGCCGGCGAGCGGCTCGACCCACTCGGGCTCGATCTTGGCGTTGACGCGGGCCCAGAGGCGTGAAGTCTCCACCAGCTCCGCCGACATGACGAAACGCGGGGTCTTCTTGAAGAGCGCCGAACCCGGGAAGATCGCGAACTTGGCGCTGCGGGCGCCCAGATACTCGTTCTTCGCGCCGTCCTTCACGTCCTTCATGCCGATGTGGGACAGCAGGCCCGCGAGGAGGGAGACGTGGACGCTCTGTTCGGCGGCATCCTCCTCGTTGAACTGGATGCCCATCTGCTTCGCCACCGTGCGGAGTTGGCTGTAGATGTCCTGCCACTCGCGGATGCGGAGGAAGTTCAGGTACTCCTGCTTGCACATCCGGCGGAAGGCCGACGAGCCGCGTTCCTTCTGCTGTTCGCGGATGTACCGCCACATGTTGAGGAAGGCGAGGAAGTCGCTCGTCTCGTCGCGGAAACGGGCGTGCTGCTGGTCGGCCTGCGTCTGCTTGTCGGCGGGGCGTTCGCGCGGGTCCTGGATGGAGAGCGCGGCGGCGATCACCATGACCTCGCGGACACAGCCGTTCTTGTCGGCCTCCAGGACCATACGGGCCAGCCGCGGGTCCACGGGCAACTGGGCGAGCTTGCGGCCCGTCTGTGTGAGCCGCTTGCGCGGGTCCTTCTCGGCCGGGTCCAACGCGCCCAGTTCCTGGAGGAGTTGGACGCCATCGCGGATGTTGCGGTGGTCCGGCGGGTCGATGAACGGGAACTTCTCGATCTCGCCGAGACCGGCCGCGGTCATCTGGAGGATGACGGAGGCGAGGTTCGTCCGCAGGATCTCGGCGTCCGTGAACTCCGGGCGGGCGAGGAAGTCGTCCTCGGAGTAGAGCCGGATGCAGATGCCGTCCGACGTACGGCCGCAACGGCCCTTGCGCTGGTTGGCACTCGCCTGGCTGACCGCCTCGATGGGCAGCCGCTGCACCTTCGTACGGTGGCTGTAGCGGCTGATCCGGGCGAAGCCGGGGTCGATCACGTACTTGATGCCCGGGACGGTGAGGGATGTCTCGGCGACGTTGGTCGCCAGAACGATCCTTCGGCCCGTGTGCTGCTGGAACACGCGATGCTGCTCGGCGTGCGAGAGCCGGGCGTAGAGGGGGAGGACTTCCGTGCCCTGCCCATTAGCGCCTCCGGCGCGGGGGTAGTTCTTCTTCACCAGCGCGTCCGCCGTGTCGCGGATCTCCCGCTCCCCGGAGAGAAAGACCAGGATGTCGCCCTTGCCCTCGCCCTGAAGCTCCTCCACGGCGTCACAGATCGCGGTGATCTGGTCACGGTCGGAGTCTTCCGAGTCATCTTCGAGGAGCGGGCGGTAGCGCACCTCCACCGGATACGTCCGGCCGCTCACCTCGATGATCGGGGCCTCGCCGAAGTGCCGCGAGAAACGCTCCGGGTCGATGGTCGCCGACGTGATGACGACCTTCAAGTCCGGGCGCTTGGGCAGCAGTTGGGCCAGATAGCCGAGCAGGAAGTCGATGTTGAGGGACCGCTCGTGGGCCTCGTCGATGATGATCGTGTCGTAGGCGCGGAGTTCGCGGTCGGTCTGGATCTCGGCGAGCAGGATGCCGTCCGTCATCAGCTTGATGAACGTCGACTCCTGGTTCACCTGGTCGGTGAAACGGACCTTCCAGCCGACGGCCTCGCCGAGCGGGGTGTCCATCTCCTCCGCGATGCGCTCGGCGACGGTGCGCGCGGCGATACGGCGGGGCTGGGTGTGGCCGATCATGCCGCGGCGTCCGCGGCATGATCGGCCACAC
>NZ_JAEQAZ010000202.1 GCF_016654115.1 Streptomyces sp. MBT53 | reverse complement strand
CACCCCCAACGCCGTCCGCCTCGGCCTCGCCACCCCCACCCCGGAGACCCTCTCCCAGGCCCTCGCCACCCTGGCGGAACTCGCCCGCGCGACACCGGAGGACCTCGTGAGCGACTGACGTGATGGTGTTCCCTAAGGTGGGTCGCCGTGGATCTAGAAGCAGTACGGACCTTCGTCGCCGTCGCGGAAGCGGGCCAGTTCCAGAAGGCCGCCGCCGATCTGTCGATCACCCAGCAGGCGGTCTCCAAACGCGTCGCCGCGTTGGAACGCGCCCTCGGCGTGCGGTTGTTCACCCGTGCCCCGCGCGGCACCGAGCTCACCATCGACGGGCAGGCGTTTCTGCCGCACGCCCGCGAACTGCTGCGCGTCGCGGAGCGTGCGAGCGCGTCCGTGCGCCCAGGCCGCCGTCCGCTGCGCGTCGACGTGATCGCGTCGCGCGTCGCGCCGTCGGCCCTGATGCGGGACTTCCACCGGGCGCACCCCGAGATCGACCTCGACGTGGTGATGCTGTCCGACGTCGAGACGGCCGTCGCCGCCATCCGGTCCGGTGCGATCGACGCGTCCTTCCGCGCCGTCGCGATGCCGGGCCGCCCCCTGCCCGAGGACATCGAGTCCGTCCGGGTGCTCGACGAGCCGCACCAGCTCCTCACCGGCCCCGCCCACGCGCTGGCGAACGCCCGCTCGGTGGCCCTCGCCGAGCTCACCGGGCACCGGATCTGGATGCCCGGCCTCGTCCCCGGAACCGAGTGGACGGCCTACTACGACGACCTCGTCGCCGAGTTCGGCCTCACCATCGAGGCGACCGGCCCCAACTTCGGCTCCGACGCGCTCCTCGACACCGTCGCCGACACCCCCGCCCTCGCGACCCTCACGACCGCGCGAACCCGCCTGGTCTGGCCCACCGGCCACGACCTGCGCCGCATCCCGGTGACCGACCCGACCCCCGTCTACCCCCACTCCCTCCTCTGGCACCGCGACAACCCCCACCCGGCGCTGACCGCCCTCCGCACCCACCTCACCACCACGACGACGACCGACCAGGACCCCAGGGGGACCTGGGCACCGGACTGGGTGATTCCACGCTGACCCGGGCGCGCCCCACCTTGCCGCCACGACGAACGACCAGGACACGGCCGGGACTTGGACACCAAGCCGGGTGACTCCCCGCCGCCAGCTCTGCCCCCAGTTCTGCCCTCGCGGACTCCCCGTCACCCAACCCTCGTCCGGTAAGAGGGAAGGGCACCCGTCCAGCGAAGGGGAACCGCGCATGCGTATCCAGGGAGAGCATCACTCGGGCGCCGACCGGGCCGGTGGACGGCCCGCGCCTCGGCCGGTCGGCGCCGCTCTGCCTCCGCTCGCCGCGCTCCAGCGGGCCGCCGGGAACGCCGCGGTGGCCCTCGCGATCCAGCGGGCGCGGGACGAGGAGCATGCCGTAGGGGCAGAGGGTACGGGGGCCGGGGCGGCCGTGCCGGTGCAGCGGCGGGCGTCCGTGACGGACGCCGTCGGCTCGCCCGGTCGGCCGCTGGAACCCCGCATCCTCCAACGTGCCGAGCAGGCCTACCGCATGGACTTCGGTCATGTACGGGTGCACAGCGGGCCGGTCGCCCAGCGCTCGGCCGAGGAGCTCGGCGCGCTCGCCTACACCACCGGTTCCCACATCGTCCTCGGCGGCGGCCGGGTCGACGACGAGGTGATGTACGAAGAGGTCGACCACGTCAGGCAGCAGGCCTTGGGGCCCGTGCCCGGCACGCTCAACGGAACGGGTGAGAAGGTCTCCCACCCGGACGACCCGTTCGAGAGGAGCGCCGGCGCCAACGGCCGGAAGCTGGCCCGGGGCGCCGCCCCCGATCTCGCCCTGCCCGGAGCCGCCGTACCGGCCGGGGCGGTGCAGCGCAGCGCGGACGGCGAAGTCCCCGTGCAGCGGGCGGACCGCCCCGGCCCGTCGACAACGACCGCAACCGCTCCCTCTCCCCCGGCCATCGCCCGGCTCGCGCGGCTGATCGTCGGGGAGGACAGGGCGATCCGGAACAAGGACGTACGGGACGTCATCCACAAGCGGGTGCGCAGTGGGCCGAGTTTCTCGGAGCAGGAGATTCAGGCGATCCGGGCGGCGGAGGCCGAGGACCCCAAGTGGCTGAAGACCGTGGGCATTTGCACCCACGCCGAGGCGCTGGCGTACATCAAGGCGGGTGACTTCCGCAGTTGGCTGCAGCAGCCGGAGGGCAAGCGGCTGCTCGTGGCCACCCTGCGCTGGCAGCAGAGCATCGAGGAGCGCGGGCAGGGGAAGGACCCGGACAAGCCCACGCGCTCGGACTACCAGCTCGGCCGCCACATGGCCATGCACGCCGAGGGCACCCCGCAGGAGGAGAAGGACCAGCTCACGGCGGAACGGAACGAGCAGATCTTCCGGACCTTCGTCAGCACGATGCTCCCGCCCGGTATCAGCGACACCGTGCCGGACGCCGGCAAGCACCGGGAGCGGGTCGCGCGCGGCACCGAGGTGCTGACCAGGATCTTCCTGATCCTGAAGGAGGGGCTGAAGGTCTTCAACCCGGAGGCGGGCATCCACGAGGACTTCGAGGACGACGTCGCCCACGCCCTGGCCTACGGCGGACGCGTCAACATCCGTATTCCGCAGCTCGCCGACGGCCAGCACGGCTACGAGCTGCCCCAGTGGCTGCACATCACCAAGGAGAACCGGAAGCCCTGGGAGCCGAGGTCGACGCCCGCGGAGCCGGTGTACCGGCGCGGGTTCGGCACGCATCACATGGAGATCGGCGACAACGGCGCGGACGGGACGCGGGGCGAGTTCGTCGAGAAGGGCGAGATCGGCGCCACCCTGCAGAACTGGGTCGATCCGCACAGTCACCTCTACGGCCTGCCGATGGCCGTCGGCGGCATGGGGAACGCCGACTACCACGGCGACACCATCCTCCCGAACGAGTCGTACGGGCACATGTTCATGGGGTACAAGCCGCCGACGCACGAGCGCGACGGGGCGTTCCAGGTCGGTATCGAGACCGCCGGGCCGGGTGGCCGGACCCCCGACGGCTACCAGCACGGCATCACGAGCAGCGAGAAGAACAACAACCCCGTGAGCCAGTTCGGCGGGCACAAGGACGACAAGATCGGTGCGAACGCTCCCCTCGACAAGAACCAACGCCTGGTCGATCTCAAGGAGTTCGGCGACTGGGTGACGAAGCTCAAGGATCTCGAGAAGGACTGGAAGACCGAACTGGCCAAGGCGAAGACCCACGAGGAGCAGGCGGCCCTGTACCGGGACCTGATCGGCAGGCGCGGCGGCGCGTAGATCCGGGCCCGGCGGGGACGGAGTACGGTGACAGTACCGAGCGCACCTCGCACGCCGTCACCGTTTCGGCGTCGCCCTCGGGGAACGGCAAGGCCGGAACGTCTACGTGTCCGGCCGGAAACGAGCCGCCCCATGAGTCTGTTGAGTCTCGGAGTACTCGCCTCCTCCCGCAAGGAGAACGAGTTCCGTCTGCCCCTGCACCCCAGCCACCTCGAACGCATCGCCCCGGATCTCCGGGAGCGGATCTACCTCGAAGAGGGCTACGGCGAACGGTTCGGCGTCGCCGACGACGCGCTGCGACCACTCGTCGCGGGACTGCGCTCCCGTGAGCGACTGGTCGCCGAGTGCGACGTCATGCTGCTGCCCAAGCCCATGCACGACGACCTCGCCGAGCTGCGCGAGGGCCAGGTGCTGTGGGGCTGGCCGCACTGTGTGCAGGACGAGAAGGCGACGCAGATCGGCATCGACCGCCGGCTGACCCTGATCGCCTGGGAGGCCATGAACCACTGGACGTCGACGGGCGCCTTCAGCGTCCATGTGTTCCACAAGAACAACGAGCTGGCCGGCTACTGCTCGGTGCTGCACGCCCTCCAGCTCGGCGGCCTGACCGGCAGCTACGGCCGCCGGCTGCGGGCCTGTGTGATCAGCTTCGGCGCCACGGCGCGCGGCGCGGTCACCGGTCTGGGCGCGATGGGTGTCTCCGACGTCACGGTCCTCACCCAGCGGGCCGCCGCCGCGGTGGCCTCGCCGATGCCGTCGGTCGTGATGGGCCACTTCCAGGAGCGGGAGGACGATCCCACGCGCCTGGAGGCCGTCACCGGGCTCGGGCCGGTGCCGCTCGCGCAGTACCTCGCCGGGTTCGACATCGTCGTCAACTGCGTCCTCCAGGACACCGACGCGCCGCTGATGTTCGTCGACGAGAAGGAACTCGCCCTTTTCCGGCCGGGCACCTTCTTCATCGACGTGGCCTGCGACGAGGGCATGGGCTTCGCCTGGGCCCGCCCGAGCGGCTTCGGCGACCCGATGGCCACGGTCGGGAACGGCTGCCACTACTACGCGGTGGACCACAGCCCCTCCCACCTCTGGAACTCCGCCACCTGGGAGATCAGCGAGGCGCTCCTGCCGTATCTCCGCAAGGTCATGAGCGGGCCCACCGCGTGGGACGACGACGTCACGGTCCGCAAGGCCATCGAGATCCGGGACGGAGTCGTCCAGAATCCCAAGATCCTGTCCTTCCAGCACCGTTCGGCCGCGTACCCGCACGCGGGGGTCTAGTCCCGGTTGACGCCGGCGGCCACCGCATGCCCGATGAAGAGGTAGACCATGGCCGGCAGGCCGTAGTTGACCACGGTGCGCCAGTCGGCCGAGTGGATGGTGAACAGGTTGTGCGACCAGCCGGAGAGCCAGTTGGCCGCGTGGTGGACCCAGTCGACCGTGCTGTTCGCGGTGTTGGCGTCGAACAGGTAGAGGCCGATCCACAGGATCAGGATCAGTGCCGCGATGTCCGCGATGACGGAGATGACCGTCCCCGCGGGGCTTCCGCCGTAGCGTGGTGACATGCTCAACGGGTCGCCCGGAAAGCCGAGTTGAAACCTCCCGGCGCCAGGTGGCGTCAGCGGCGCGCCAGTTGGCGTTCGCCGCCTGCGCCGGGGCTGTAGGGCAGGCCGTAGTGCTTGAAGATCGCTTCTTCCTGGTCGGCGGGCAGCACGTCGTCCGTACCGATCGAAGGGGCCTGTTTCACCAGGGCTTTGGGGTAGTCGACCTTGACGTAGTCCGGCCCCAGGATCGCCTCGTCCAGCGGGACGAAGATGAGCCGGTGCCGCGTGGGCAGTCCGGTGCGGACCGTGGCCATGGCCGGCTCGTCGGTGGCCGTGTTCACGTACACGGCCTCCAGGACACCGATCCTGTGGGACTCGGCGTCCACGACATCCCGCTCGCGCCACTCCCGGACATCCGCTGCGTGCAGCATGCTTCCCACTCCTTCTGTACGGTTCCCCGCGCTCCGGGTACCCGCGATGGGATCCGTCATGGCTCTCGGTTGCCACCGCCGAGTCGATCGGTAACGTGAGGCGATCAACCGGCACTTGGCACTCGGGGGAAAGATGACCATCGATTCCGCACTCGTCGGCCGGCTGCTCGCCGCGCAGTTCCCGCAGTGGGCCGGACTGCCCCTGACCCTGGTGGAGCAGGGCGGCGCGGATCACGTCATCCACCGCCTCGGCGAGACGATGTCCGTACGGCTGCCGCGCAGCGACTGGGCGGACGGCGAGGCCGCCAAGCAGCACACCTGGCTACGGCACCTGGCCCCCCGGCTACCGCTGCCCGTACCGGAACCGCTGGGCCTCGGCACCCCCGGCCTGGGCTACCCGTGGCACTGGTCCGTCACCCGCTGGCTGGACGGGACCACGGCGACGGTCGAGGGCATCGCCGATCCGGACCTGACGGCACGTCAACTAGCTGTGTTCCTGCGGACGTTGCACGGCATTCCACCCGCCGGGACCCTGACCCCCGGTGTCCACCCCGAGCTGGTCCGCGCCCCGTTGGCCGACCGGGACGAGGCGACCCGTGCCGCGATCGACGCGGTGGCCGGGGTGTTCGACGCCGCCGCGATGACCGAGGTCTGGGACAACGCGCTGCGCGCCCCCTCGTGGGAACCCGAACCGGTGTGGTGCCACGGGGACTTCCACACGGGCAACCTGCTCACCGTCGACGGCCGGCTCTCCGCCGTCATCGACTTCGGCGGCGTGGGCATGGGTGATCCGGCCTGCGATCTGGTCATCGCCTACACCCTGTTGTCGGCCACCACCCGGCCGGTCTTCCGTTCCGCCCTCGGCCTGGACGACGCCACCTGGACGCGCGGCATGGGCTGGGCCCTGGCCACCGGCCTGAACGCCTACACGAGTCACGCGGCCACCGACCCCCACGTCGCCCACCAGACCACCCGCCAGCTCACCGAGGTCCTCACCGAACACACCGCGTCCTCGGCTTTCTAGCCGAAGGCCGGCAGCACCTCCCGCTCGAACAACCGCAGACTCGACCACGCCAACTCCATCGGCATGCCCCCGCACAGCGGATGGAACTGGGTGAACGGCCTTGGCGCGGCCTTCAGTTCGCGCACGAACGCCTCGGGCGTCAGCACCCGGTACTGGTCGCCGCGCCGCAGCTCCGCCAGCCCCTCGGCCGTACGGAAGGGTGCCGCCACGTCGTCCTGAGCCTGCCAGACGCCGTAGGCATTGGTCTCGTGCAGGAAGTACGGCGCCATCCGCTCCCACCCCTCGTCGGGGTCCTCGGCGAGGGCGACCACCCGGTTCGGTCCGATGGGGCTGGGGCCGGGGTCGGGGCGGCCCAACTTGCCGACCTCGTCGCGGTAGTGGTCCCACACCTCGGGCACGGAGGGCACGAACCCGTCGGCGATCCGGGCCGCCCGCCGCGCCGCCGCTTCACTGCTGCCGCCGAGCAGCACGGCGGGGCCGCCCGGCCGGAAGGGCGCCGGCGTGACGCGCACCGTACGGCCCCGGTAGGTGAACGGCTCCCCGGTGAACGCCGACTTGAGGGTGGTCACCACCTCGGTGACCCGCTTGGCGCGCTCGTTCATCGGCACGCCGAACATGGCGAACTCCTCGCGCACATAGCCGCCCGCGACGATCAGATCGACGCGCCCGCGGCTGATGTTGTCGAGGACCGCCAACTCCTCGGCCAGGCGCAGCGGATCGTGGAACGGCGCGATCAACGCGGCGACGAGGAAACGGACTTGCTCGGTGCGGGCGGCCATCGCCGCGAGCATCTGGACCGGGCTGGGCAGATAGCCGTCCGGCGAACCGTGGTGCTCGGAGACGGTGATCCGCGTACACCCGAGCCCGTCGGCCCACTCGGCCATGTCCAGGGCAGCCGCGTAGCGGTCCGCCATGGACGTACCGGCCGACTCGGGGTTGCGGAAGTCGAAGCGAAGCGCGAACTCCAGGCCAGGACGATTCATCGTGCGAGAATACGATTCTCTTAGACAAGAATGCAATATCCGAGACGCGTTAACCACCTTCCCCGTCCCGGCGGAAGCCGATGTTCCTCCAGGGGCTACCCGGGAGTAACCGCTTCGCCCTACGCTGCTGCCGCCACTGAGGCTCCAACTAGGCCACGGCGAAGGGGACTTGACCCATGAAGGCGATAAGACGGCTGGCGGCGCTGCTGGGCGCGGTCGGGCTGCTCATGACCGGGGCCGCGGGCAACGCCCACGCGGCGGCGCCGAAGTTCTCGGAGACGACGACGATCGGCACGCACAACGCGTACGAGAAGGACAAGTACACGTACTGGGCGCAGGCCTTGGACTCCGGGGCCTCGCTGCTCGAACTGGACGTCTACGTCGACAGCTTGAGCAAGCGGTGGCGGGTCAGCCACAGCGACCTGTTCTCCAACGACAACAACTGCGAGTACGCGAGCACCCCCGCCGACCTGTACAGCAAGGACCGCAACCAGGATCTCGGCAGTTGCCTGGACAACATGGCCGCCTGGAACACCCTGCACCCGGACCACGCGCCCATCATCGTCAAGGTGGAGATGAAGGTGGGCTTCAACCAGACCATCGGCCTGGGCCCGACCGCGTTCGACACCCTGGTCTCGCAGAAGCTCGGCAGCAGCGTCTACAAGCCGTCCGACCTGCTCGGCTCCTCGTACTCCACCCTCGACGCGGCGGCCAAGGCGAACGCGTGGCCCTCCCGTGACTCCCTCAAGGGCAAGTTCGTCTTCGAACTGATCCCGGGCACGGTCGAGCAGGCCAACCCGTTCGACCACTACTGGACCGACCAGGAGTACGGCGACCATCTGCGGGACCTGTACGCGGCCGGCACGATCTCGCAGGCGCAGGCCTTCCCCGCCGTACTCGGCGCGGCGAACGGCGATCCGCGGTCGACCCGTTGGACCTCGGACACCTCGATCCGCCCCTGGTTCGTGTTCTTCGACGGGGACGCGGCGACGTACGTCAACAACAGCTACGACACGTCGTTCTACTCCACGAACCACTACATCCTGATCATGACGGACGCGTACGCGGTGGCCCCGGCGATCTCCTCGACCGCTCCCACGGACGCGGAAGTAGCCGCCAAATTGGCATTGTTGGCCGCCGATCACGCAAGTGTGATCACGTCTGACTGGTCGGCGAAATCGGCGTCGGTCCTGTCGTCGGTGGCCACCAGAAGCTGAGGTTCCGGATGCCGGGGACAGGGCACAAGTCCCCCTATGTTGCATGGCATCGACGTAAGCGCGTACCAGTCCACGGCGTACGGCACGGACGGCTCCTCCTTCGTCTTCATCAAGGCGACGGAGGGCCGCTCGTACGTCAACCCGAGACTCACCGCCCAGACGAAGACGGGCCGGGACGCGGGACTGGTCGTCGGCTTCTACCACTTCCTCTGGCCCGGTGACATCACGGCCCAGGCGGAGTACTTCGTGAGCAAGGCCCCCGAGAAAGCAGGGGACTTGCTGGCCGTGGACTGGGAGACGACCGGCGACGGCACCCACGCCTCCAACGCGGAGAAGGACAGCTTCATCCGCAAGGTGAAGGCACTGCGGCCGGACAACCGGGTCATCCTCTACACGAACCGCAACTTCTGGCTGAACATCGACAAGACGTCCTACGCGGGCGACGGCCTGTGGATCGCGGACTACACGACGGCGGGCAAGCCCCGCATCGAGGCGGACTGGAAGTTCCACCAGTACACGTCCGACCCGCACGACAAGGACGTGGCCGACTTCGCGAGCAAGGCGGCCCTCCGGACGTGGGCCAAGAGCGCCTGAGACTCACTCGGCCCGGCGGCGGATCGCGGCCAGCAGGCGACGGACACCGGCCGCGTGGCCGCCGCTGCCGATGACGAGAAGGCGGTAGACGGCGCCGGCCGGACCCGGGAACACCGCCCGGGTCTCGGCCCGCAACCGGGTTCGCCCCGGGGCGAGTTCGTCGAGCCGGAAGACGAGCGCGTAGGCCGAGAACCGGTGGGACCCGCGCAGGACCAGCTCGCCGCCCGGAACCGCGCCGGCCACCCGGAAGCCGGGAAACGCCGAGCCCTCGGCCAAGGGCCGCGGCCCTGCGACCGCGCGGTCGGCGCACCCCACCCACCGCGCGTAACGGGCCGCCCCCGGGCGGGAGCAGGCGCGGTCCAGCGTCTCGGTCAGGGCGCGCCAGACCTCGTCGACGCCGGCCGCGATCACCGTCGCGTGCTCGTCGACACGGGGCAGGGCATCGACCTCCACCAGGGACTCCCTCGGGCTCCGGGCCGCGGTCCGGCAACAACCGTAGAGGACAAGGGGAGTTGTCAGCCCCTGAAGTCCCCCGTCCGCTCCGGCGAAGCCTCCGCCAGTCCCTTCGTGATCGCGTCCACGCCCTCGCGCAGCCCGTACACCGGCGTCCCCGGCTGCTGGCGCCAGGACTCGTCGAGGCTGCCCGCGTCGACCGTGTCGAAGCCGAGGTCGTCGATCAGGGCCCTGACCACGCGCTTCGCCGCCTCGTCGTCACCGGCGACCGGGAGCGCGAGGCGGTCGGGGGCACCGGCGGGGCGGTGCCGGTCCAGGATGTCCTGGGCGTAGGTGCCGTTGAACGCCTTGATGACGGTGTGGCCGATCTGCTCCGCCGTCCAGCGGCTCTCGGTGAGGCCCTCGTCGAGGATGGCGGCGATCCGGCCGTCACGGCCGGGGTAGTAGTTGCCGGTGTCGATGACCGCGACGCCGTCCGCCGCGTCGTCCAGGAATCCCTTGGGCAGGTTCGGTACGGCCTTCAGCGGGACGGTGACGACGACGACCTCGGCCCCGCGCGCCGCCTCCTCCACCGGTACGGGGGTCGCGCCAGTCTCCTCGGCCAGTGCGGTGAGTGTCTGCGGGCCGCGCGAGTTGGCGACGGAGACGTCGTGCCCGAGTGCGGTGAGCCGCCGGGTGAGGTTGCCGCCGATGTTGCCCGCGCCGATGATGCCGATCTTCATGAGGGACCCTTCGCCGATCCAGAATCGATGCACACGCATGCTTCTGGGAGCGTGAACCCCACCTGACAGCCGACTATTCCGGACCGCCGCCATACAGGTGACCGGACGGGACGACCGGCGACCGAATACCCAGCCACTGCTCGGCACCCCAGGCCTCGAACCGCTCCACCTCGGCGAACCCCAGCTTCGCCGCGAGCCGTATCGAGGCGAGGTTGGCGGTCTGCGTGGTGAGCACCACCGGCTCACCCGGCAGCACCCCGGCGAGCCAGTCGAGCGCCGCCGCGCACGCCTCGGCGGCGTACCCGAAGCCCCACGCCCGCGGCAGGAACAGATAGCCGAGATCGGCCTTCCCCACGGCGGCCGGACGACTGCGCTCCGTCGCCGTCCCTCTCCTGAGCAGGATCTGCCCGATCATCGCCCCGTCGCGCTCGACGACGAAACTCCCGGGCCACCGCTCGGGCACCTCGGGCAACTCCCGCTCCAACTCTGCACGCGGCCGGGGACCGCCGAGATAGGTGTGCACCTCGGGCGAGGCGAGCAGTTCGACGAACGCCGCCCGGTCCCGCGCCCCGGACTCGCGGAGCAGCAGTCGCTCGGTCCTGATCGGCTCGGGCGGCCAGGCGACGGATCCAAGATCTTCCATCGGCGCACGCTAACAGCCCCTCGCAGCAAGGAACATGCCGGCTTCGCCCCGCCGTCGAGCGAGTACCGCGAAGGTCAAGACTCCGTCATGGGGCACCTGCGGCTGAGAGGGCCGGAGTCGGACGCCGTACTGGAAAGCGCAAGTAGACGCGACTCCCGACGAAGGGCTGTTTCTTGATGCCGCGACGCATCGTCCCGAACCTGGTGGCAGGGATCGCCGCCGTGTTCCTGCTGGGAGCATGCGGCTCCTCGAACGACACCGGCACCGCCCCCGCCGCCGTGGCCCCTGCGGCGCCGGCCTCGTCCGCTCCCGCGACCTCCGCCTCCGCCTCCGCTCCGGGCGACGCCGGCGGCTCCCCGGGCACGACCACATCCGTCACCGCCACGTCGGTGAACGGCGCGGGCATCGTGGTCACCGACGACAAGGGACTCGCCCTCTACCGCTACGACAAGGACGAGCCGAGTCCCTCGAAGTGGACGTGCAAAGGTGCGTGCGTCAAGACGTGGATCCCTGTCATCGTGCAGGATTCCGTGGGGACTTCAGGGGTTGCGCAGAGCCTTCTCGGTACGGTCCACCGGAACGGCCAGAAGCAGCTGACCCTGGCCGGCTGGCCGCTCTACCGGTACGTCGGCGACACGGCGGCCGGGCAGCTGAACGGTCAGGGGAAGGACGGCGAGTGGTACGCCGTCACCCCCTCCGGAGGGAAGGCCACTGGCTGATCAAGGACTTCCAGGACCGGTTCCGTTTGAACGGGTTCTCGAAGATCTTGGAGAACAGCCAGGCCCCGCATATCGAGACCGGAAGGCCCACGGCGAGCGTGAACGCGAACGTGGGCATCCCGCGTGACACGAAGTGCGGGGCCACCCGGCGAATCACGGTCAGGACGACCGGGAGATGGATCAGGTAGAGGCTGTAGGAGAAGTCGCCGAGCCTGCGCACCGGGCGGGTGGTCAACAGCCGTACGAGGAAAGCGGGTCGGCCGGTGGCTACCGCGGCGATCAGCATCGTCATGGCCGGTGCGACGGCGAGGTCGATCCAGAAGTAGTGGTTCACCGTCCAGACCGAGCCCTGGACGACGCCGAGAGCCAGGACGGGCAGGGCGGCCAGGACCGCGAGCCATCCCCACGGCAGGCGCCTGACCCGGTCCGACGCGCTGATGATGCCCGCGCCGATCACTCCGGCGGCGAACACCGGGGCGAGGTGCGGGGCGAGCCAGTTGTCGCCCTCGACGGGGGATGAACCCGCCGCCATCAGCCCGTCGGCGACCACCGGAAGCGTCACGCACAGCGCCAGGATCGCCGCGCCCCACCGCCGGCGGACGAACAGCAGGAGCGGGAAGAGGAGATACAGCTCCGACTCCACCCCGATCGACCAGAACGCGCCGTTCGGCGTCGGTGCCGTGACCACGTCCTGGGCGACGAAGCCGTAGACCCATACCGTCGCGCCGGTCGGCGGGCCGAAGTGCGAGGCCGGTACCACGTACCAGGAGACGAGCAGGCTGAAGATCAGCGCCGCCCAGTACGGGGGCAGGATGCGCCAGGCGCGCCGGCGCAGGAACTCGCCGACGCCGCCGGACCGCCAGCCGTGCCGCGCCGGGGAGATCGCCAGGGAGAACCCGGAGAGCACCAGGAAGAAGACGACGGCGAGGCGCCCGAACATCAGGCCGTCGAGCCAGCGGGGCGCCGAACTGTGCGGGTAGCCCGGGAAGGTGTACAGCCAGCAGTGGAACAGCACCACATACAGCGCCGCCAGCCCGCGGAGCCCGTCCAGCCCCAGCACCTGCCGGCGGTCGCCCGGTTCTCCGCTCCGCTGCCCGTTCCCCTCCCGCTCCGGTGGAGTGGCCAGGTCGAGAACGCTGCCGGCCGGGCGGCTCGAATCCACTGAAATGTCCAGCCCTTCCCCCGGTCGCCGATCACCGCGCACCGACGACTCTTCCTGACGGCCCGATCGCCGCCCCGGCATCTGGTACGTCACATCGGGACGAACCGTTCAACGGACGGAAGAGGCGCCCGTCCACCGAAGGACGGGCGCCCCTTCCACTCGGGTCGTTCCCGGGTCACTTGTTCAGGTGGGCCCAGAACTCGTCGAACGACAGGACCTTGTCCCCGTTGAGGTCCCGCGTCTTGATGATGGCCTCGGCGACCGACTCGGTCACGTTCCAGTCGCCTCCCTGTGCCAGGGCGGTCTTGAACTCGGCCGCGGTGATGAAGCCGTCACCGTCCGTGTCGATCCGCTGGAAATGCTTGCGTGCTTCCTCGATGTCCGCCACCGGATCCGCCCCTTCGTAACGCTTTACCGCTTGTTGACGGAGGCCAGGTTAACCGGCCGCGCGAGCACGCAGTGCGGCGACCACCCACGTGAACTCCTCGCGGTGCGCTCCGGCGGGCCCGGAACCCTTCACCGTGGACAGCAACTCCCGGTACCGGGCGAGCCTGTTGTTGGACGCCGCCTCCATCCGCTCCAGTACGACGGCCGGGTCGCCGCCGTCCCCCAGCACCTCGCGTACGATCGCCTCCGCCTCCGGCGACTCGGGGGCGATGCCCCGCTGCAGCGCCTCCCCGCCCAGCTGCACCAAGCGCATGGGGAACCAGGTGGACCGGCCGCGGACGGCGGCCCGCTCCTGGTCCGAGGCGTTGAACTCGACCGCCCTGCGCATGTGCGCCCGGAACTCCGGGTCCTGCACCATCTCCGCCAACTCCACCCAGGCGTCGACCTGTTCGGGGGTCGGGTCGTCCGGCAGGTCCACCGCGATGGACCGCATCCGCTCCTTGATGCACGGATCCACGGTGTCGAGCCCGTGGAACAGCCCCTCCACGAACTCCTCCATGATCCGCCTGCGTTCGGCTGCCGACAGCCGCGCCAGTCTGTTCATCAGCGTCATCTCCTCCGCGGTCGAACCGCGTCGCGCCACGGTCGACAGCACCGCCCTGGTCACCCGCAGCGACCGGATCTGCGCGTCCAGCGCCACCACATGGGCGGCGGCCACCTCCGCGACGGTCGTCTCCCCGGCCAGCACCTTGCGTACGTCGTCCAGGCCGAGGCCCAACTCCCGCAGGGTGCGGATCAGTTCGAGACGGGCGGCGGACTCGGCGTCGTAGAGCCGGTAGCCGCCGGCGGAGCGGGTCACCGGGGTGAGGACGCCCTCGTCCGACCAGTAGCGGATGGTGCGCACGGTCAGTCCGGTGGCCCTGGCCAGCTCCCCGATGGTGAGCAGTGCGGTGCCGTCGTCGATCATGTCGTGAGTGTGGGCCTTCCAGTGGGTGGAGACTCAAGGAGTGCGAGGAGCACGGCGATGGAGACTCTCCGGGACATTCTCGACGCGGCGGCGCGGGGTGTCTTCCCGCCGCCGGACGGCCGTACGACCGTCGTGCCGCAGGCGTCCGAGCGGGACGCGGGGGTGCTCGCCTTCACCGCGCACGCGGTGGTCTTCATCGACGAGGACCCGCAATGGGTGTACGACACCCTGGCCGCCGTTCCGTGCGACGCGCTCGCGGCGCCGATGAACCCGCGGTTCCTGACGGCCCTGCTCGACCGGACGGGCCGTACGGCGGAGAACGTCGACGCGATGCTCGTGGCCTCCCCGCTGCCGGGCGAACCGCCGCTCCCGCTGGAGGAGATCACGGACGGCGACCACCCGAGGATCGTGTACGCCCGCGGCCGGCGCGACGACGTGCGCGCGTGGACGACGGACGGCGGGGTGGTGGTGACGGGCCGCGGGATCGCCGGGCGCCTGGAGGTCTCGGTCGAGATCGAGGAGGGCGTACGGCAGCGGGGGCTGGGGCGCGCGCTGGTGGCCGCCGCGCGCCACCTGGCGACCGAGCCGCTGTGGGCGCAGGTCGCGCCGGGGAACGCCCGCTCGATGCGGGCGTTCCTGGCGGCGGGCTACCGTCCGGTGGGTTCGGAGGCGCTGCTGCTCAGCGCGCCCTGAGTGTCAGTGCCAGCGCTGCGTCAGTGCCAGGGCTGGTAGTACGGGTTGCTCTCGCAGTCGCTCATGATCTCGACCTTGGTCTTCTTGTCGACCGGGCAGACGCCGATGATGTACTGCCGCTTGATGCCGCCGGGGAAGGCGACCTCGACCTGGTCGGCCCACTTGTGGGTGTCGCCGATGGTCTTGTTGACGTCCACACCGCCGGGGGCGTCGATGTAGTAGTTGTAGCCCGACTTGTACCAGGTCTTGTACAGGTCGTGGTCGTAGGTCGTCGAGACGTACGGCGAGGGCTGGTTGACCAGGACGTACTTCTCGATGTCGTACTGCCCGTTGATGACGTCCTTGGGGGCGAAGCCCTGGTCGAAGACGATCGCCGGGCCGCGGCTGTCGCTGCGGTAGAGGGTGCCGCAGGTGGTGCGCCAGACCGGGTCGGGGGTGATCCTTGATGCGGGCGAGCTGGGTGCCGGTGCGGGTGTCGATGGCGTACACCTCGGAGTTGTAGCGGCCGGACAGCCACAGCACCTTGCCGTCGGCCGAGACGCCGCCCATGTCGGGGCTGCCGCCGTGCGGCAGATGCCACTTCTTGGTCAGCTTGTTCTTGGTGAAGTCGAAGATGGAGATGGAGCCTTCGCCCCGGTTGGAGATGTACATCTCGCGCGAGTCCCGGCTGATGTACAGGCCGTGGCAGCCCTTGCCGGTGGGCAGGAAGTCGGGCTTGGCGAAGGTGTCGCCGTTCAGGACCCACATGCCGTTGGCCATCATGTCGGCGATGTAGAACCGCTTGCCGTCGGGCGAGATCTTGACGTCCTGCGGCATCGACCCGTGGAACGGCAGCTTCTGCTGCCCGATCACCTTCATCTTCTCGGTGTCGACCTTGAGCAGTTCGCCGCTGAACTCGCAGGAGACGATGAAGTAGCGGCCGTCCGTGGAGAAGTCGGCGTGGTTGACGCCGTAGCAGCTGACCGGGACGGCCTTCACCGTCTTCATGGTGTGCGCGTCACGGAAGACGAGTTGGCGGTCGAGGGAGGCCATCACGATCGCGTACTTGCCGTTGGGCGTGAAGTACAGGTTGTACGGGTCGTGCACGTCGACCGGCTTGCCCGCCCTGCCGGTTCGCGGGTCGATGGGCGTGAGGGTGTTGCCGCGGTCGTTGTTGACCCACAGGGTCTTCAAGTCCCAGGAGGGGACGACGTGTTGGGGCTGGACCCCGACCGGGATGGTCTCGATGACCTTGTACGTCTTCGGGTCGATCACCGAGACCGTGTTGGAGCCGGTGTTGGGGACGTACACCCGTGACGGGAAGTCCCTTACCACCGGGGAGAGTTGGCCCGGCCGGTCGGCCGCGTACACGTCGGCGGGGTCGAGCACCGGCGGCATCCCGGGCAACCCCCGTGCCACCTGCGGCTGTTGCTTCTTCTGTTGCTGCGGCT
>NZ_JAEQAZ010000201.1 GCF_016654115.1 Streptomyces sp. MBT53 | reverse complement strand
GCGCGGCGCCTTGCGGGGCGGGGTGGGGCGACTTGGCTCGGCTCGGCTTGCGAGGTGTTGGTCCTCCCGGTCGTGCTGGTCGAGGCCGGGGGCGCGGACGCGGTGACGAAGGCGGTGGGGGAGGCGTGCGCGGGGGCTGGCTGTACCGCTCCGCGCGTGTTTCCGGCGGAGGCGCGGCGGTGCAGTGAGGCGCCGCGTCTTGCCGGTCGGTTCGGTTCGGTTCGGGCCGGCTCGCGAGGTGTCGCCCCCAGCGTGCTCTCGGGCTCGCGGCGGCCTCATCGTGCCGTTGCGGGTCCGGCGGTCACCCAGGTGCTGAGCGCGGGGACCCGCACGTAGACACCCACGTCGTCGAGACGGCAGTCGGGGCCCCGGGCGACCAGACCCCGGCCCCTGTTCGCGGTCAGTACCGGGCTGCCGGAGTCGCCCGTGCAGGTGTTGCGGGTGGCTTCGGCGGCCGGTACGGCGCACAGCTGCCAGGCGGGGTTGGGGGCGATGTCCAGGTCGCGCTGGGCGCGGGTGCACCGCTCGCCAGGTATGAAACACAGCGGGACGGGTGTGCGGCGGCAGGGGGCGGCCCCGTTGTAGTGTGCGGGCCCGCCGAGCCGCCCGGCCGCAGGCCGACGAGGATCATCAGCACCGCTGCGGGACGCTCTTCACGAGGCTACGGGGCGTGGGCGGTTCAGCATGACGTCTTCTTCGTTTCCACGGTCAGGCCCAGCGCGTTGTCCCACATGTAGGCGGAGCCGTCGACGTGGTAACGCACCTGGATTCCGGCCATGCGCGCCCCGGAGGCGGCGGTGACCTGGAGATGCAGGACCAGGTTGTTCGCGACTTTCGCGTGGTCGGACTGGGGGGAGATGGTTGCTCCCACGGCCTTGCGGCGGTGGGCCCAGTCGATGCCGGGTCCGGTGCGCGCTTCCGGATCGGGGGGCCAGCCGTGGCCGTAGCCGATGAAGGACGACGAGTTGGACACGATGAGCGCCTCGACCAGGCGTACGCCGCTCGCCTTGCGCAGCGTGATCTTGTCGATGACGAGGGCCTTGTGGCCGTAGTTGTGCAACTCGTCGCCGCCGAAGAAGATGCTGCCGCCCGTTTTCGCCGGAATGCACTCCACGCCCGATCCGCCGTCGGAATCGCCGGGCTGGTCCAACGGCCCGTCGGTGGAGTCCTGGTGCTGGACCGTGGAGCAGCCCGTCACCAGCGCGGCAAGCAGGACGAGGGCCGGCAGCGTCCGTCGTACGTTCATCGGGTGTGTCCGCTCTTCGTAGTGCCGGCTGGTCAAGGAGCCGTCAGCCTCCGCACCCCCGGCGCCAGCAGCGCCGCCCCCGTGGCCAGCACCACCAGACCCGCGCAGCCCGCGAGGGCGTGCCCCAGCCCCACGGCCGACGCGAGCGGGCCGGCGATCAGCAGGCCCAGGGGGGCGAAGGACAGGGAGCCGAAGTAGTCGTAGGAGCTGACGCGGGAGAGGGACTCCTCGGGGATCTCGCGGTGGATCGTGGTGCTCCACAGGACGCCGAAGACGTCGCTGGAGACCCCGGCCGTGAACATCGCCACGGCGATCAGCCAGACCGGGGCCCGCACCGCGAGCAGGGCGACCGGTGCCGCCGTCGGGAACGTGGCCAGGACCGCCACCAGGATCGGGCGGCGGACCCGGACGCGGGAGGCCAGGCCCGCGCCGGCGATCGTGCCCAGGGCCTGCGCGGCGACGATCAGCGACCAGGCGCGGGCGCCGCCGAGATAGCGGTCGGCGGTCAGGGGGCCGAGGACGCCCACGTTCGCGTTGAGCGCCGCCACCACGATCGACCACTGGGCGACGACGACCCACAGCCACTGGCGGGACGCGAACTCCCGCCAGCCGTCCCGGAGATCGGCCCAGCCGGAGGTCTTCCTGGGCGGGCGGGCCGGCACCGGGAGGCGGGCGGTCAGGGCCGCGCTGAGGGCGAAGGACGCGGCGTTCAGGGCCAGCGCCCAGCCGGGGCCGACCAGCGCCACCGTCACGCCCGAGAGCGACAGGCCCAGGAGCAGCGCGCTGTTGGTGCCCACCCGCAGCAGACCGTTCGCCCGCTGCAGGCGGTCCGCGGACACCACCAGCGGCACGATGCCCTCCATCGCCGGGGCGAACAGGGCCGTCGCCGTACCGGCCGCCACCGCCAGCAGACACATCGCGAGGACCGGCGCGTGCCCGGACAGGACCAGCACGGCCAGGCCCGTGTACGCCCCGGCCCCCAGCACATCCGCGAGCGCCATCAGCCGGGCGCGTGACATCCGGTCCGCGATCACCCCGCCGACCAGGATGAGCACCAGCTGCGGCACCGCCTGGCAGGCCAGCACCAGGGAGAGTCGGCCGGGTCCGGCGCCGGGCAGCGCCAGCACCGCGAAGGCGAGGGCCACCCGGGCGAATCCGTTGCCGAGCACGGAGACGGTGCGGGCGGCGGCGAGCAGCACGAACGGCCGTTCACGCCACAGCGATGATTGTCCGGTGCCCTGAGTCGAAGTGACTGTCACGGCCAGGGACTTTAGAGGGTCGACATCAACACACGTCCACAACCGGCCACTTCGCCGACCGCCGTGATCAGTCCAGGTTCTTGGTGAGCGTGTACTCCGTGACCCCCGGCGGATAGTCCGGGATCACGGACACCACCTCGTACCCCTGCTTCTTGTAGAACTCCGGTGCCTGGAAGTCCCAGGTCTCGAGCCGGGCCGCCACACAGCCGCGTTCGGCCAGGGCGATCCGCTCGGCCGTGGCCAGGATCCGGCCGCCCAGCCCCGTCCCCCGGTGCCGGCCGTCCACCCACAGATAGGTCACGTGGAGCCAGTCCGCCCACGTGTGGCAGACCGCTCCGCCCGCCAGTTCCCCCGAGTCGTCCAACGCCCACACATGGAGCGGAACTTCACGTTCGCGAGGGGTTCCGCGCAGTGCGCGCAGCACCGGGGACGCGGCCGTGTTGGTTTCGAGCAGCCGGGCGCGGAGCAGATCGCGTCGCTCTCTGTCGACTTCCGTCTCAATACGAAACATGCGGCTCACCATAAACGCGGCGGACAGTCAGTTCTGCAAATTGGGTTCCGCTGCTGCGCCCCGGCCGTACCCTGTGAACAGCACCGGTGGGGGCCGGTGCTGATCAGGGGGCGAGACAAGTCGGGTACGACGCCCGATGTGGGGGTAGCAGTCTCTGCACGGCGGCGGCCGTGCGGCTTCGGCAGCTCCCGGGCGTCGTACCCGCAACCATCGCTTCGTCTCCCGACGATGAGGTATCCCCTGCTCCACCAGGAGCCTGGGGAAGGGGGTTTCGTGGTTCGCATCCGAGTCCTGGTCGTCGACGACCATCGCATCTTCGCCGAGTCGCTCGCCGCGGCACTGGCGGCCGAGCCAGATGTCGACGTGTCCGCGGCCGGCAGTGGTCCCGCCGCGCTGCGCAGCATGGAGCGCGCGAACGCCGAGGGCCGCAGATTCGACGTCCTGCTGGTGGACGCCGACCTGGGCGGCAATGTGCAGGGCATTCGCCCCGCGGTGCCGGTACAGGCGGGCAACGAGGACGGGCTGGTGGACGGGATCTCCCTGGTCGCCGGGGTCCGTTCCGCCCAGCCGAGCGTACGGATGGTCGTGCTGGCGGAGAAGGACGATCCGCGCCGGGCCGCGCTGGCCCTGCAGGCCGGGGCGTCCGGCTGGGTCGCCAAGGACTGCTCGCTGTCCAGGCTTTTAACCGTCATCCGAGGTGTCCTGCGCGACGAGACGCATCTGCCGCCGGCCCTGCTGACCGGGGTCCTGCGCGAGCTGACGGCCGCACGCAAGCACCGCACCGAGAGCGAGCGTCTGGTGGAGTCGCTGACTCCGCGGGAGCGTGAGGTTCTGCGCTGCATGGTGGCCGGGTTGGGCCGGAAAGCGGTCGCCGAGCGACTGTTCCTTTCCCCGCACACAGTCCGGACGCATATGCAAAACGTGCTCGGCAAGCTGGGGGTCCACTCGACCCTCGCGGCGGTGGCTCTCGCCCGGCGCGCGGGGGTCGGACCCGTCGACCTAGCCGGGGATGTTGTCGAACGGGGCGGTCAACTGGCGTAGCAGTCCCGCCAGTTCGCCCCGCTGGGCGCGGGAGAGTTCCGCGAGGATCGCGCGCTCCTGCGCCAGCAGTCCGGCCAGGGCCTGGTCCGCGCGGTCCTGGCCCTCCTCGGTGAGCCGGACCAGCACGCCCCGGCGGTCGCTGGGGTCGGGAAGCCGCTCGACCAGGCCCTTCTGGGCCAGGCGGTCGATGCGGTTCGTCATCGTGCCGGACGTGACCAGCGTCTGGGTCAGCAGCTGGCCGGGGGAGAGCTGATAGGGGCTGCCCGCGCGCCGCAGCGCCGTCAGCACGTCGAACTCCCAGGGTTCGAGGCTGTGCTCGGCGAACGCCAGCCGGCGCGCCCGGTCCAGGTGCCGGGCCAGCCTGCTCACCCGGCTGAGCACCTCGAGCGGCTCCACGTCGAGGTCCGGGCGCTCCCGGCGCCACGCTGCGACAAGCCGATCGACCTCGTCCTCCATGACGATCAGTGTAGTGGTTGTGTCGACATGAAGTCTCTTGACATCAACTAGCTCGATCTCAAGTCTCTTGACATCGAGATAATGGGGCGGGGAAAGTGGGAGACATGACGACTTGGGACCCCGCCCAGTACCTGCGCCACGCCGACCACCGCGCCCGCCCGTTCACCGACCTCCTCGCCCGCGTCACCGACGTCCCCGGCACCCCGCCCCGCATCGCCGACCTCGGCTGCGGCCCCGGCAACATGACCGCCGTCCTCGCCGACCGCCGGCCCACCGCGCACATCACCGGCTACGACAACTCACCCGAGATGCTGGAGAAGGCAGCCGCCTACGCCGGCCCCACGGCGGGTGGCGGCCACCTCGACTTCGCCCACGCGGACGCGACGACCTGGGCGCCGACCGAGCCGTACGACCTGATCGTGTCGAACGCGGCGCTGCAGTGGGTGCCGGGACACCTGGACCGCTTCGGCGACTGGGTGGCCGCGCTCGCCGCCTCGGGCACCTTCGCCTTCCAGGTCCCGGACAACATCGACGCGCCCCTGCACACCCTGATGCGCGAACTCGCCGCCACCGCCCGTTGGAAGAGCCGGCTCGGCGAGGTGCTGCGCCGCGAGGACTCGGTCCACGCACCCGGCGTCTACCTGGACCGCCTGGCCCGCCTCGGCTGCGCGGCGGACGTCTGGCAGACGACGTACCAGCACATCCTCCCGGGCCCCGACCCCGTCCTCGACTGGGTCAAGGGCACCGGCCTGCGACCGGTCCTGACCGCGCTCGCCGACGACCCGGAGGCGCGGGACGCATTCGTCACCGAGTACCGCGAGCTGCTGCGCGAGGCGTATCCGACGGCGGAGTACGGCACGGTGCTGCCGTTCCGGCGGCTGTTCGCGGTGGCCCGTAAGGGGGTGTGACGGCGGTGATCTCGGCCGTGGACCATGTGCAGCTGGCGGCCCCGGAGGGTTCGGAGGACGCGCTGCGTAGCTACTACGTCGACACCCTCGGCATGACCGAGATCCCGAAGCCGCCGGTGCTGGCGGCGAGGGGTGGGTGCTGGTTCGGGGTGGGGGCGGTGCAGCTGCACCTGGGGATCGAGGCTGACTTCCGGCCCGCGAAGAAGGCGCATCCCGGGCTGCGCGTCACCGACATCGAGGCGTACGCGGCCCGGCTGAAGTCCCTTGGAGCGCCCGTCACTTGGGACACGGACCTGCCCGGCTGCCGGCGCTTCTACTCGGAGGATCCGGTGGGGAACCGGCTGGAGTTCCTGGAGGCGGTCAGGCGGTCCGGCCCAGGTGGGTGACGAGGATGTGGATCACTTCGTCGTCGATGACGTACAGGACGCGGTAGTCGCCGACGCGGAGGCGCCGGATGTCGACGCCGTAGGCTACGGAGTTGACGGGGCGGGGGTTGTGCGCCGGTTCGTCGAGCGAGTGGCGCAGTCCAGGGCGTGAGGCTCGGAAATGATCTCGCAGGTCACTTCTTCTCAAGGCCCAGTCGGCCTCGCACCTCAGCCATGGGGATGCCCGCACCCAGAGTGCCATCCGCCTTGCGCCGCTGATGGTCCGAGACGGCGAGGGCGTCTTCGAGATCCTCCATCACCTGCGGCGAGACGAGGAGTGCGACCACGTGTCCGTCCTCGGTGAGGGCGATGGACTCCCGGTTGTGGGCCACGAGGCGCACGAGGTCGCCGAGTTCGGAGGCGGCCTCAGTGACCGACATCTTCGTCATGCCCCCACAGTCCCACGAAGCCGACCCTGCCAGCCCGTGATCAGGCCTTCCGGTGCCCTATCAACCGAGGCTTCGCCTCCAGCCCGTCCAGACCGTGCCACGCCAGGTTCACCAGGTGGGCCGCCACCTCCGCCTTCTTCGGGCGGCGGACGTCCAGCCACCACTGGCCGGTCAGGGCGACCATGCCGACGAGGGCCTGGGCGTAGAGGGGGGCGAGTTTGGCGTCGAAGCCCCGGCTCTTGAACTCGCGGCCCAGGATGTCCTCGACCTGCGTCGCGATGTCCGAGATCAGGGAGGCGAAGGAGCCCGTGGACTGGGGGATGGGGGAGTCGCGGACCAGGATGCGGAAGCCGTCCGTGTACTCCTCGATGTAGTCGAGGAGGGCGAAGGCCGCCTGTTCGCAGAGTTCGCGGGGGTGGCCGGCCGTCAGGGAGCTGGTCACCATGTCCAGCAGGCGGCGCATCTCGCGGTCCACGACCACCGCGTACAGGCCCTCCTTGCCGCCGAAGTGCTCGTAGACCACCGGCTTGGAGACCCCGGCCTTCGCCGCGATCTCCTCCACCGACGTGGCCTCGAAACCTTTCGCCGCGAAGAGCGTGCGACCGACTTCCAGCAGCTGGGCCCGGCGTTCGGCTCCCGTCATCCGGGTGCGGCGCGCGCGCCGGGGCTTCTCGTTGCTCGGGGTGCTGCTGGGATCGGTCGCCACGGCGTCAATCATGCCGCCTCCGCCGACTCCTTCCGGGGCTGAGAGCCGTCCGTACCGGAGATACGGCGCGAATCGATACGCGAGCGTGACGGCCAGCGCACGTCATAGGCCCAGCCGAGCTGCTCGCACCAGCGGATGATCCGCGCCGAGGAGTCGATCTGGCCGCGCATCACACCGTGCCGCGCGGAGGTCGGGTCGGCGTGGTGCAGGTTGTGCCAGGACTCGCCGCAGGACAGGACCGCCAGCCACCACACGTTGCCCGAGCGGTCACGGGACTTGAAGGGGCGCTTGCCGACCGCGTGGCAGATCGAGTTGATCGACCAGGTGACGTGGTGCAGCAGCGCCACCCGGACGAGCGAACCCCAGAAGAAGCCGGTGAAGGCGCCCCACCAGGACATCGTCGCCAGGCCGCCGATCAGTGGCGGGAGGGCGAGCGACAGCATCGTCCAGAAGATGAACTGGCGGGAGATCGCGCGGATCGTGCGGTCCTTGATCAGGTCCGGCGCGTACTTGTCCTGCGGGGTGCGCTCCTCGTCGAACATCCATGCGATGTGTGCCCACCACAGGCCCTTGATCAGCGCCGGCACGGTCTCGCCGTAGCGCCACGGCGAATGCGGGTCGCCCTCCGCGTCGGAGAACTTGTGGTGCTTGCGGTGGTCGGCCACCCAGCGCACCAGCGGGCCCTCGACCGCCATCGACCCGGCGATGGCGATCGCGATCCGCAGCGGGCGCTTCGCCTTGAAGGAGCCGTGCGTGAAGTACCGGTGGTAGCCGATCGTCACGCCGTGGCAGCCCAGGTAGTAGAAGAACACCAGCAGGCCGAGATCCAGCCAGCTCACCCCGCCCCAGCTCCACGCCAGCGGCACCGCCGCGAGCAGTGCCAGGAACGGGACGGTGATGAAGAGGAGGAGGGTCAGCTGTTCCAGCGTCCCCTTTTTCTCGCCGCCGAGGGTGGCGGCGGGCAGCGGAGTGCCGTCGTCGTTCGCCCGCGGGGCGTCGTCGATCACATCGGAGCTCGTGGTCATGGGCGTCCCCTGTGGGGTTCGGAGGTGGAGGCGGAGCGTCGGACGGCGGGAGCCGAGTATGAGTTCACCATGGACTTCCCTACGGTTCCGTAACCTACGGCGACGTAAGTATGGCAGTGCGTCGACCGGTGGACGAAGCCCGTGAGACCGCGCGTCAGAGTGGACACCTATCCTTGGTGTCGGTCGGACAGCGCGGTCCGCTCTCTTTTCTTCCCGGATGTCCGTCCCGTATGCGACAGCCGCCGCGGGACCGCCGTCCGGGTTCCCTCCAGATGAGCTTCAAACACTGCAAGGAGCCGCACCTGTGAGCAGTGCCGACGACCAGGCCACCACGACCAACAACGAGCTGCGCGCCGACATCCGGCGCCTCGGCGACCTGCTCGGCGAGACCCTCGTCCGCCAGGAGGGCCCCGAACTGCTCGAACTGGTCGAGAAGGTCCGCCGCCTCACCCGGGAGGACGGCGAGGCCGCCGCCGAGCTGCTGCGCGGCACCGAGCTGGAGACCGCCGCCAAGCTGGTCCGCGCCTTCTCCACCTACTTCCACCTGGCCAACGTCACCGAGCAGGTGCACCGCGGCCGCGAGCTGCGCGCCCGCCGGGCCGCCGAGGGCGGTCTCCTCGCCCGTACGGCCGACCGCCTCAAGGACGCCGACCCCGACCACCTGCGCGAGACGGTCAAGAACCTGAACGTGCGCCCGGTCTTCACCGCGCACCCCACCGAGGCCGCGCGCCGGTCGGTCCTCAACAAGCTCCGGCGCATCGCCACGCTCCTGGAGACCCCGGTCATCGCGTCCGACCGCCGCCGCTACGACACCCGGCTGGCCGAGAACATCGACCTGGTGTGGCAGACCGACGAGCTGCGGGTCGTACGGCCCGAGCCCGCGGACGAAGCGCGCAACGCCATCTACTACCTGGACGAGCTGCACGCGGGCGCCGTCGGTGACGTCCTCGAAGACCTCACCGCCGAGCTGGAGCGCGTCGGCGTCAAGCTGCCCGACGACACCCGCCCGCTCACCTTCGGCACCTGGATCGGCGGCGACCGCGACGGCAACCCGAACGTCACCCCCCAGGTCACCTGGGACGTCCTGATCCTCCAGCACGAGCACGGCATCAACGACGCCCTGGAGACGATCGACGAGCTGCGCGGCTTCCTCTCCAACTCCATCCGCTACACCGGCGCGACGGACGAGCTGCTGGAGTCCCTCCAGGCCGACCTGGAGCTGCTGCCCGAGATCAGCCCCCGCTACAAGCGGCTCAACGCCGAGGAGCCCTACCGGCTCAAGGCCACCTGCATCCGGCAGAAGCTGGAGAACACCAAGAGCCGCCTGGCCAAGGACACCCCGCACCAGCCCGGCCGCGACTACCTCGGCACCGCCGAGCTGCTGCACGACCTCACCCTGATCCAGACCTCCCTGCGCGCCCACCGCGGCGGCCTCTTCGCTGACGGCCGCATGGACCGTACGATCCGCACGCTCGGCGCGTTCGGCCTCCAGCTCGCCACCATGGACGTACGCGAGCACGCGGACGCCCACCACCACGCGCTCGGCCAGCTCTTCGACCGGCTCGGCGAGGAGTCCTGGCGCTACTCGGACATGCCCCGCGAGTACCGTGCCAAGCTGCTTGCGAAGGAGCTGCGGTCGAGGCGGCCGCTGGCTCCGACGCCCGCGCCCGTCGACGCGGCCGGCGAGAAGACCCTCGGCGTCTTCGAGACGGTCAAGAAGGCCCTCGCGGTCTTCGGGCCCGAGGTCATCGAGTCGTACATCATCTCGATGTGCCAGGGCGCCGACGACGTCTTCGCCGCGGCGGTGCTGGCCCGCGAGGCCGGTCTGATCGACCTGCACGCCGGCTGGGCGAAGGTCGGCATCGTGCCGCTCCTGGAGACCACGGACGAGCTCAAGGCCGCCGACACCATCCTTGAGGACATGCTCTCGGACCCGTCCTACCGGCGGCTGGTCGCGCTGCGGGGCGATGTCCAGGAGGTCATGCTCGGGTACTCGGACTCGTCGAAGTTCGGTGGCATCACGACCAGTCAGTGGGAGATCCACCGGGCGCAGCGGCGACTGCGTGACGTGGCCCACCGGTACGGCGTGCGGCTCCGGCTCTTCCACGGTCGCGGCGGCACGGTCGGCCGCGGTGGCGGTCCCTCGCACGACGCGATCCTCGCCCAGCCCTGGGGCACCCTGGAGGGCGAGATCAAGGTGACCGAGCAGGGCGAGGTCATCTCCGACAAGTACCTCGTGCCGTCGCTGGCGCGCGAGAACCTGGAGCTGACGGTCGCCGCCACCCTCCAGGCCTCCGCCCTGCACACGTCACCCCGTCAGTCCGACGAGGCGCTCGCCCGCTGGGACGCGGCCATGGACGTGGTCAGCGACGCCGCCCACGCCGCCTACCGCAGGCTGGTCGAGGACCCGGACCTGCCGACGTACTTCCTCGCCTCCACGCCGGTCGACCAGCTCGCCGATCTGCACCTGGGCTCGCGGCCCTCCCGCCGCCCCGGCTCGGGCGTCTCGCTCGACGGACTGCGCGCGATCCCGTGGGTGTTCGGCTGGACCCAGTCCCGGCAGATCGTGCCGGGCTGGTACGGCGTGGGGTCGGGGCTGAAGGCGCTGCGCGAGGCCGGTCTCGACACCGTGCTCGACGAGATGCACGAGCAGTGGCACTTCTTCCGCAACTTCATCTCCAACGTGGAGATGACGCTGGCCAAGACGGACCTGCGGATCGCCCAGCACTACGTCGACACCCTCGTCCCGGACGAGTTGAAGCACGTCTTCGACACCATCAGGGCCGAGCACGATCTGACCGTCGCCGAGGTGCTCCGCGTCACCGGTGAGGCCGAACTCCTCGACGCCACCCCGGTGTTGAAGCAGACGTTCACCATCCGCGACGCCTACCTCGACCCGATCTCGTACCTCCAGGTGACCTTGCTGAAGCGCCAGCGCGACGAGGCGGCGGCCGGCGCCGAGCCCGACCCGCTGCTGAGCCGTGCCCTGCTCCTCACCGTCAACGGTGTGGCGGCGGGCCTGCGCAACACCGGCTGAGGAACAGCGAAAAGGGTGCCCCCGAGCTGCCGTAGCGGCTCGGGGGCACCCGTCTTTCCAGCGGTCAGAGGGCGACGAACGCCGCCGTCAGCAGCGCGATCCCCGAGCCGGCCAGTACCCACGCGGCGCGGGTCAGGCGCAGGCCGCCGGCGACCACCACCGAGGCCAGCAGGAGGGCGCCGCCCAGGGGGACCCAGGCGTAGAGGATGCCGGCGGGGCCGGATCGCATCACCTCGTCGGTGCCGGGCTTCACGACCACCGCGTACGTCTTGCCCTTCTTCACCGCGACCGTGTGGTCGATGACGACGGTGGCGCGGGCTTTCGATCCGGTCGACACCGGTGTGTACGGACCGGTGCAGGTGTCGTCGCCGCACGCGGTGACCTGGATCGTGCCGCTCTCGCGGCCCTTGGTCAGCATCACGTTGTACGCGGTGGGCCAGGAGCCCCACACCCCGGCGATCAGGATCAGCGCGGCGACCGTGCCCATCCCCGCGAGCCGTCCGAAGTTCATGGCGGGGATCATTGGCCATACCCGCACACGCGGTCAACTCCGGTGACTCACAAGTCGGTCAAGTCAGGAGTTGTACGCGCTCTGCGCCCGCTCCAGGCCCTCGCTCACCAGACACTCCACCGAGTCGGTGGCGCGGTCCACGAGGAAGTCCAGTTCCTTGCGCTCGGTGGACGAGAAGTCCTTCAGTACGAAGTCCGCCACCTGCATACGGCCCGGCGGGCGCCCGATCCCGAACCGCACCCGGTGGTAGTCCGGGCCCATCGCCTTCGTCATCGACTTCAGCCCGTTGTGGCCGTTGTCGCCGCCGCCGAGCTTCAGGCGGAGGGTGCCGTAGTCGATGTCCAGCTCGTCGTGGACCGCGACGATGTTCGCGAGCGGCACCTTGTAGAAGTCACGCAGCGCGTTGACCGGGCCGCCCGACAGGTTCATGTACGACGTCGGCTTCACCAGCACGACCCGGCGGCTCGCCGGACCCGGCGCACCGAGCCGGCCCTCCAGGACCTGCGCCTGCGCCTTGCCGGCCCGCTTGAACTTGCCGCCGATCCGCTCCGCGAGCAGGTCGGCCACCATGAAGCCCACGTTGTGCCGGTTGTTGGCGTACTCGGGGCCGGGATTGCCGAGGCCCACGATCAGCCAGGGGGCGTTCGCGTCGGTCGTCACGTCCATGTCTCCTTGACACGTCTCCTCGATACGCGCCAGCCGCTGCTCCCGGTGGGAACAGCGGCTGACACCGTGGTGAAGGTGAGGATCAGGCCTCGGTGGACTCGGCCTCGCCGTCGGCGGGCGCCTCTTCCGCCTGGGCGGCCAGCACCTGGAGGACGACCGCGTCCTCGTCGATGGCCAGCGTGGTGCCCTTGGGCAGCGGGATGTCCTTGGCGGCGATGGAGGCACCGGCCTCCAGGCCCGCGATGGACACGGTGACCGACTCGGGGATGTGCGTGGCCTCGGCCTCGACGGTGATCGTGCTGAGGACGTGCTCCAGCAGGAAGGAGCCCGGGGCCAGCTCGCCCTCGGTGTGGACGTAGACCTCGACGGTGACCTTCTCGCCGCTCTTCACGGTGAGCAGGTCGACGTGCTCGAGGTAGCCCTTGATGGCGTCGCGCTGGACGGCCTTCGGGATGGCGAGCTGGGTCTTGCCCTCGATGTCCAGGGTCAGCAGGACGTTCGGGGTACGCAGGGCGAGCTGCAGCTCGTGGCCCGGCAGCGTGACGTGCAGCGGGTCCACACCGTGGCCGTAGACCACGGCGGGAACCTTCTTCTCGCGGCGGATACGGCGGGCGGCACCCTTGCCGAACTCGGTGCGGGTCTCGGCGGTGAGCTTGACGTCGGCCATGGTCACTCCTCGTAGAACAGTTGGGGGTGGGGGTCCCCCCGCTCGAGCGAAGTCGAGAGTGGGGGCGGTCACCCGGCCGAACATCGGCCTGCTACGAAGAGCGCGTCGATAACGGACCGCCGTACCTGGATACCGGTACGGCCTCCCTCGCCGAGCAACTTGAGCAGCTTACTCGGCGGGGAGGCCGTATCAGAAATCGATCTACGACGGATCTACGACCGCGGGGGTCAGTGCTCGTCGAACAGGCTCGTCACCGAGCCGTCCTCGAAGACCTCTCGGACCGCGCTCGCGATGGTCGGGGCGATCGACAGGACCGTGATCTTGTCGAGGTCGGCGCCGACCTCGCCCGGCGTGGGGAGCGTGTCGGTGAGGACGAACTCGCTGACGCGGGAGTTCTTCAGGCGGTCGGCCGCGGGGCCGGAGAGCACGCCGTGCGTGGCCGTCACGATGACGTCCTCCGCGCCGTGCGCGAACAGCGCGTCCGCCGCGGCGCAGATCGTGCCGCCGGTGTCGATCATGTCGTCGACCAGGACGCAGACGCGGCCCTTGACCTCGCCGACGACCTCGTGGACGGTCACCTGGTTCGCCACGTCCTTGTCGCGCCGCTTGTGCACGATCGCCAGCGGCGCGCCGAGGCGGTCGCACCAGCGGTCGGCGACGCGCACGCGGCCGGCGTCCGGGGAGACGACGGTCAGCTTGCTGCGGTCGACCTTGGAGCCCACGTAGTCCGCGAGGAGCGGGAGGGCGAAGAGGTGGTCGACCGGGCCGTCGAAGAAGCCCTGGATCTGGTCGGTGTGCAGGTCGACGGTGAGGATGCGGTGGGCGCCCGCCGTCTTCATCAGGTCCGCGATCAGGCGGGCCGAGATCGGCTCACGGCCACGGTGCTTCTTGTCCTGCCGTGCGTAGCCGTAGAACGGCACGATCACCGTGATGGAGCGGGCCGACGCGCGCTTCAACGCGTCGATCATGATCAGCTGCTCCATGACCCACTGGTTGATCGGGGCCGTGTGGCTCTGGATCACGAAACAGTCCGCGCCGCGCACCGACTCCTCGAAGCGGACGTAGATCTCGCCGTTCGCGAAGTCGAAGGCCTTGGTCGGGACGACCCCGACACCCAGCTGCTGGGCGACCTCCTTGGCAAGCTCGGGGTGGGCGCGGCCGGAGAAGAACATCATCTTCTTCTCGCCGGTCGTCTTGATCCCGGTCACAGCACTGTCTCCTCAGAGGTCATTCAACTGGGTGTGCGTTTATCACGGTACGCCGTCCTGAACGCACTCGTTTCCGGTCAGTCTTCGTTCGCGTCCTGGCGGGAAGCGGTTTCCGCGGCCTTCGCCGCCGCGCTTCCCGGACGCTTGCGGGCCACCCAGCCCTCGATATTCCGCTGCTGGCCACGGGCCACGGCCAGCGAACCGGGCGGTACGTCCTTGGTGATCACGGAGCCGGCGGCGGTGTATGCGCCGTCCCCGACCGTGACAGGTGCCACAAACATATTGTCCGACCCTGTACGGCAGTGCGACCCGACGGTGGTGTGATGTTTGGCCTGTCCGTCGTAGTTGACGAACACGCTGGCGGCCCCGATGTTGCTGTACTCGCCGATCGTCGCGTCCCCGACATAGGAGAGGTGCGGGATCTTCGTGCCCTCGCCGATGGTCGCGTTCTTCGTCTCGACGTATGTCCCGATCTTGCCTTTCGCGCCCAGGCGGGTGCCGGGACGGAGGTAGGCGTACGGTCCGACGCTCGCCCCCGGGCCGATGTGCGAGCTGACGGCGACGGTGTTGTCGACGCGGGCGCCCGCGTCGACGACGGTGTCCGTCAGGCGGGTGTTGGGGCCGACCTCGGCGCCCTCGCCGAGGTGGGTGGTGCCGTGCAGCTGGGTGCCGGGGTGGACGATCGCGTCCTGGTCGAAGGTGACCTCGACGTCGATCCAGGTCGTCGCCGGGTCGATGACGGTGACCCCGCCGAGCATGGCCTCGGTCAGCAGCCG
The DNA here is from genome assembly GCF_016654115.1 of Streptomyces sp. MBT53. Taxonomy (GTDB): domain Bacteria; phylum Actinomycetota; class Actinomycetes; order Streptomycetales; family Streptomycetaceae; genus Streptomyces. The sequence continues at coordinate 13,626 of NZ_JAEQAZ010000201.1, read as the reverse complement.
GTCGTTGAGGATGCGGCGGGCCTCGGAGAGCTGCACACGGTTGTTGATGCCGGCGATCTCGCGGTGGTCGCCCGCGACGGAGGCGCCGACCCGGTGCCCGGCCTCGCGCAGGATGCCGAGCACGTCCGTGAGGTACTCCTCGCCCTGGCTGTTGTCGGTGCGCACCTTGCCGAGCGCGTCGGCGAGCAGCTGTCCGTCGAAGGCGAAGACCCCGGAGTTGATCTCCCGGATCGCCCGCTGCGAGTCGGAGGCGTCCTTGTGCTCGACGATCGCGGTCACCGCGCCGGAGGCGCCGTCGCGCACGATCCGGCCGTAGCCGGTGGCGTCCGGGACCTCGGCGGTCAGGACGGTCACGGCGTTGCCGTCGGTGGTGTGGTTCGCCGTGAGCTCGCGCAGGGTTGCGCCTCGGAGCAAGGGGGTGTCGCCGCAGACGACGACGACCGTGCCGTCGATGTTTCCGAGTTCCTCCAGCGCCATCCGTACGGCGTGCCCGGTGCCGTTCTGCTCGGCCTGGACCGCGGTGCGCACTCCGGGGTCCGTCTCGCCGAGGTGGGCGGTCACCTTCTCGCGGGCGTGCCCGACGACGACGACCAGGTTCTCCGGCTCCAACTCGCGGGCGGCGGCCAGCACATGACCGACGAGGGTGCGGCCACAGATCTCGTGCAGGACCTTCGGTGTGGCCGACTTCATACGGGTGCCCTCACCCGCTGCGAGTACGACGACGGCTGCCGGGCGAATGGCGCTCACGGGTATGCCCTTCGGCTTCGGAATGCTGGGGGGTGGACATTCGCAGGATACCGGGGCGTTTCATGGGGGACATGAGAGTGGGCCCTGACAGTGCTGTCAGGGCCCGAAGAGGGGTGCTGGGGGAGGGAGTTGCCCAGTTGTCGATCCGTTGTCGCTCAGTTGCGATCGGATTTTGCTCCCCCGCCAGGACTCGAACCCGGACAAATGGCACCAAAAGCCACGGTGCTGCCAATTACACCACGGGGGATCAAACTCGTTCGGACCGGACATTTCGTCTGGTCGCCGAGTGGGCAACAAACACTATGCCGTACGCAATGGCCTCCGTGCGACGGTACTTCTCCGTGGTGATCGGTTTCGTCATTGTTCGATTACGCGCAGTGGTGTAGGCAACTCGTCGAAACTCGACGGAAAAGCGGGGCCCCGCGCCCGTAGGCTGGAGGCATGACCACGACGGGGGAAGAGCACACCACGGGCCGGGGAGGGCCGTGGTGGTGGACCAGGTGGCGTAGTGCGGTACTCGACGTGGGGCTTGCCGCCGGCTCCGCGGCGGAGTGCGGGGCGGAGGGGGTCCGGTTCGCGCACGACGCGGGGGTTCCGGCGGCCGTGGGTGTCGTGTTCGGTGTGCTGGCCGGGTCGACGCTGGTCGTGCGGCGGAAGTGGCCCATCGCTGTGGTGCTGGTGTCCATCGCTATTACTCCGGCCCAGATGGGCTACCTGATGGGCATCGTCGGGCTCTACACGCTTGCCGCGTCGGAGCTGCCTCGCCGGATCATCGGGTCGCTGGCCGGGATGTCCTTCCTCGGCATGCTGATCGTCATGTTCGTGCGGGTGAAGCAGGACACCCAGCGCGGGACCTGGGAACTCGGCGACTGGTTCGTGCCGTTCGCCTCCATTACGACCGCGGTCGGGATGACCGCGCCGCCTGTGTTGCTCGGGATGTATGTGGGCGCGCGGCGGCGTCTGATGGAGAGCCTTCGGGAGCGCGCGGACAGCCTGGAGCGGGAGTTGCAGCTTCTCGCGGAGCGGGCCGAGGAGCGGGCCGAGTGGGCGCGGGGTGAGGAGCGGACCCGGATCGCGCGGGAGATGCACGACGTCGTGGCGCATCGGGTGAGTCTGATGGTGGTGCATGCGGCTGCCTTGCAGGCCGTTGCGCGGAAGGATCCGGAGAAGGCCGTCAAGAACGCGGCGCTCGTGGGAGACATGGGGCGGCAGGCGCTGACCGAGTTGCGGGAGATGCTCGGGGTGCTGCGGAGCGGGGACGGGGTGGGCAGTCGGGAGCGGTCCGCCGTGCCGTTGGTCGCGGTGGGGGTGGCCGCCGCCGCGGCCGCCTCGCGGGTCGTGGACGACGAGGGCGGGGGCGACGGGCCGTGTCTGTCGGACGTGGACGAGTTGCTCGGGCAGTCCGCCGCCGCCGGGATGGCCGTCGATCTGTCCGTCGAGGGGGAGACGCGGTCGTACGCGGCTGAGATCGAGCAGACCGCTTACCGGGTGGTGCAGGAGGCGTTGACCAACGTCCACAAGCACGCGGCCGGTGCCAAGACGCATGTACGGCTCGCGCACCGGGTGTCGGAGATCGCGATGCAGGTCGAGAACGAACCGCCGCCCGAGCCCGCGTCCGCCTCGGCGGCCCGGCTGCCGTCCGGGGGGAACGGTCTGGTCGGGATGCGGGAGCGGGTTCTGGCGTTGGGCGGGGTGTTTGTGTCGGGGCCCACGGACGCCGGTGGGTTTCGGGTTTCAGCGGTTATTCCGGCTGTCTGAGGGTGGGGCCTTCGCCCTGCGTTCGGTGTGGGTCGGTGCCGCGTCGGGGGGTGTCCGTCCTCGGAACGGCGCGGAATCGGTCTCGCAAGATCGTGGCGGTGTTGACGCGCCAACCGCTGCGGGCGGACACCCCCCGACACGTCACCTTCTCGCCGTACGCGGCTGACGGTCCGCTCGGGTGCCGCTCAGCCCGCCGTGAGGCGTACCGGCTCCATGCCTGAGACCAGGGCGGTCAGGGCCTGGTCGATGTCCTGGCCCAGGTACCAGTCGCCGGTGTGGTCGAGGGCGTAGACGCGGCCCTCGGCGTCGATGGCCAGGAGGGACTGGGTGTCGGGTTCCTCGCCGAGGGGGCTGACGTCGGTGTCGAGGGCGCGGCCGAGGTCGCCGAGGGTGCGGGCCATGTGCAGGCCGTGCAGCGGGTCCAGGTGGAGTGCGGCGGGGGCGATCTGGCGGCCGGGGCCGGTGGGGGCGATGCGCAGGCCGCCGAACTCGGCCCACGCCTCCACTGCTGCCGGGAACACGGCGTGCTGGTGGCCTGCGGGCGAGGTGTGGTCGCGCAGGGTGTCCGCCCAGATCTCGGCCTGTTTTATGTCCCAGCGGCCGGGCTGCCAGCCGGCGGCGCGCAGGGCGGCGTCGACGGGTACGGAAAAGCGCGTGGAGGAGTGGCGGTCGGGGTGCATCTGCCCTTCGATCGTCGGCGGCATGGGAGGTGGTGCTGGGTGGTGCGTTGTCCTGAGTGGGGGTTGGGTGTCAGCCGTTCTCCGTCGCGGGGTCCACGACTCGGACGCCGAAGTGGGCGCTGAGGGCTGCGCAGGCCCGGCAGGGGGCGGCGAAGCTGCCGTGCAGGGGGTCGCCGTCCTCGCGGATGCGGCGGGCGGTGAGCTTGGCCTGCTTGAGGGTCTTGCGGGCCTCGCCGTTGGTCATCGGCTTGCGCGCGGCGCGTTTGCTGCGCTCGGCGTCGGCGGCGGCGATGTGGCGGGAGATCAGGATCGCCTCGGCGCAGCGGCCGGTGAAACGGTCGCGCTGGGCGCTGGTGAGGGTGTCGAGGAAGTCCTGTACGAGCGGGTGCAGGGTGGGGGGCTGGTCGCCCCGGGCGGCGGTGCCGGTGAGGGTCGTCGCGCCGCGTACGGAGAGAGCGGCTGCGACGGTCGGAAGTATGCCGTCACGGCGGTGGCTGAGGGTCGGCGTGTGCCGTCCCTCGGTGGCGCTCCAGCCGACCCTGGGGTCGCCGGACGCCCCGGTGTGCGGTCCCGTCTGCGTCGCGTTCATGATCGTCATCCCCTCCCGAGCATCCCCCGGCGGGTCTCAGAGTGCCAAATGCCGTGGCGGGTGCGGTAGCTGGGGCGGTGCGACACGCCAGGGCTTCGGCGGGCTGTCACGGCGGGGTGACGGCAGGTCACGGAAGTGAAGGTCCGGTGAGGGGGGTCGGTGACCGCTGCCGGTGACCCGTGCCGCCGTACCGCATAGGCTGTCCGCACCGCGATCCACGCGGTCGACGCGTGGAGACAGTCGAACGAAGACGTCAAGAAGACGAGACAGTCGATACGGGGCACAGTGGGGCGAGTCGGACATGCGCCTGCTGTGAATCGTACTGAATGCCGCAGGGGGCAACCGCCATGACGACAGGTCGGCTCGGGCAACAAGCCGCGCCACCGAACGCGGCCTACGCCGGGCAGGTCGTGCACTTCCCGGATCCGGTCCGGGCGGCCCGTCACCCGAGAGGGGTGCGGATGGACGAGCGCGGCTACCCCGACTTCTCGCCGTACGCGCGCGCCGCGGCCGAGATCGCCGAGCCCCCGGAGGGTTTCGGCGTCGACGAACTGCGGCTGACCGACTATGTGTCGGCGAATGCCGCTTTGGCCGCGGCCGGGCACCAGTTGTGGGACACGGTGCCCGCGGTGGCCACCCCGCACGGCTGGACCTGGCACCACGTGGTCGGCACCCGGCGCCTCGAACTCGTCCCCGTCGAGGTCAAGGCGCTGCTGCGGCACCACGGCGGGATCGCCACGGCGGCCGTCGACCACAACAAGCGCGGCACCCGCCCGCTGCAGGAGACCCGTCCCGCGCACTTCGGCCTGCCGAAGTCCTCGCTCGCGGTCACCGAGGCGCAGGTGCAGGGCGTCGAGGAGGACCTCGGCTACCGACTCCCGGGCGCCTACCGGTCGTTCCTCAAGGCGGCCGGCGGGAGCGCGCCCATCGGCACCGCTCTGGACGCCGAGTTGGGGTTGTTGATCGACCAGCCGTTCTTCACGGTGCGCGACGAGGCGGCCGTCAACGACCTCGTCTACGTCAACAAATGCCTGCGCGACCACCTCACCAAGGACTACCTCGCCGTCGGCTTCGTCCAGGGCGGCCTGCTCGCGGTGAAGGTGAAGGGTGCTGCGATCGGTTCGGTGTGGTTCTGTGCTTACGACGACGCCCGCGACGTCGATCCGTCCTGGGCACCGCCCGCCCGGGTCGAGCGGCTACTGCTGTCCGCCGGGGGCGACTTCGACCAGTTCCTTGGCCGACTCGCGGGAAATCCACCGGAGTTGGACACGGTGGCGAACCTGATGGTGGACGGCGGGTTCGCACGATCGGTACCGGTGCCTTCGGCCGCCGCGGTGGGGGAGTGAACTGAACGATGGTGACCTTCGCACAGGCGCAGGAGCGCGCCGAGGAATGGATCAACGGGGACGTGCCCTCGTACCAGCACCGCGAGGTGCGGGTGCGGGAGTTCGAACTCGGCTTCGTGGCCTGGGCCGAGGACCGCGCCGACGGCCCGCGTTCGGACGGCGGCGGGCAGCGGCTCGTCCTCGCCCGCGACAGCGGCGAGGCCACCCTGTGGCCCGCCCTGCCTGTGGGCGAGGTCATCCGCCGCTACGAGGAGGAGTACGGCCGCCCGGACGAGGTCGCCGACGCGGTGCCCGCCGCTCCCGCGCGGGTGGACCTCAACCAGACGTCGTTCCTGCTGAGTCCGCCGGAGTGGTTGCAGGAGGCGGCGGACAAGATCGGGATCCAGGATCGCCGGGGGGCAGGGGCAAGTTCCGGTGCGGGGGCTGGTGTTGGGGGCTCGGCTTCGCCCTCGCCCTCGGCGCCGTCTGCGGGTTCGCCTTCGGGGCCGTTGGCGGGCTCGCGTTCGGGTTCGCTGCCGGAGACTCAGGCCGGGGTGCCGGCCGCTTCGGCCTGGCCGGATGCCGGTGGCGGCGCCGAGGCGCCGGGTGCGCACGGCGTGCCGGCCGGGGCCACGCCGTGGGCGGGGACCGACACCAACGCGGATCCGGGCGAGGACCGTTCGGTACCGCTGCCCGCGACCGTGTTCGCACCGCCGCTGAGCGAGCAGCGCGAGGACGAGACCCCGGCCGACGCCGAGACCGCGCTGATGTCCGGCGGCAGCCAACTCCCGCCCACAGCAGTCGCACAGGCACTGGATGACGCCAACCCCCGTGGGGGAGCGGGGAGTTCGCGGCCGGGACAGGGTGGTGGACCCGGCGGGTCCGGCGGCCCTGGTGGCGCTGGTGGTACGCCGCCTCCGTCGTACGGGTATCCCCAGGGTTCCGGAGCGGCTCAGGGTCCGGGTGGGCCCGGTCCGCAGGGGGCGCCCGCTGCGTCGTCGTACGGGTATCCCCAGGGGCCCGGTGGTCCCGGTGGCCCGGGTGGTCCTGGTACGCCGCCTCCCGGTGGTCCGCAGGGTGGACCCGGGGTGGGGCCGTCGGCCTACGGGTATCCCCAGGGGCCGGACGGTGCCGGCAACGTGCCGCACGCTCCGGGGAGTCCCGGTGCGCCGGGGCGGGCGCTCGCGCCCAACGCCGGGGACATCGCCGACGCGGCCACCAGCAAGGCGGCGCCTCCGCCGCGCCGGGCGCGCAGCGGTGGGTCGAACCCGCCGCCTCCGCCGGGTGCCCCGGGGACGCCGGGCGCGCGACCGGGCGGTACGCCTGCCGGGCCGCCGCCGCCACCTCCGCCGCCGGCGGGTGGGTATGTACCGACGCAGATGGTTTCGGGGCTCGGCCCGGAGGGGCTGGCCGGTCCGGGTGGTCCCGGTGGGTCGGACACTCCCGGGGGTCCGCCTCCGGGTGGAGTTCACCATGCCGCCACGATGTTCGCCGACCCCGGGCCGGGCGGTCTCGCGGGGCCGGGTGGCCAGCAGCCGCCCGGTGCCCCCGGCGTTCCCGGTGCTCCGGGCGCGCCCAAGCCGCCCGGCGCTCCTGGTGTGCCCGGCGCCGCGCAGCAGCCGCAGGCCCCCGGCACGCCTCCGCCGCCGTACAACCCTGGTGCCCCCGGCGCCTCCGGCCCGCAGGGTGGTGCTCCCGGTGCCGTGCATCGTGCGGAGACCATGTTGGCCGGGCCGCCGGCGGGTGGGCCCGGTGCTCCTCCGGCGCCTCAATTCCCGGGCGCGCCCGGTGCGTTGGGTGCTCCGGGGATGCCTCCGGGCGCCCCGCCGCAGCCGATGCCGCCGGGTGCGATGCCGCCTCCGGGACAGCAGGCACCCGGCCACGGTCACCCCGCGCCTCCCGGGCCCGGTCAGCCGTTCCCCGGTCAGCAGCAGCCTGCCTACGGCTATCCGCAGCAGGGGCAGCCGACCGTGGGACCGGGCTATCAGGCCGTGTTGCGCTACCGCGCGCCGGACGGCTCCGAGCAGCAGCTCATCCGGCGGTCCGCGCCGGGGACGCCGCACCCGGAGTGGCAGATCTTCCACGAACTGCGCGGCCTGAACATCCCGCCGGACCAAGTCCTGGAACTCCACACGGAGTTGGAGTCCTGCGAACTGCCGGGCGCGTACTGCGCACGGATGATCCGCGAACAGTGGCCGCAGGCCCGCATCGCCAGCATCGCGCCGTACGGCACGGATCACGCGAGCCGGCAGCAGGGGATGCGTGAACTCATCGCGCACCAGGGCGAGTTGCACCAGGTGGCGGACGGGCCGGCCCGACTCGCCCCGGTGCGGGCGCCGTTGCCGCCGGTGCAGCCGACGCCGCCGGTCCCGCCGGAGGCGATCGCGCAGGAGCTGGCGGGCGCGTTCGGGCCGGGGGTGTTCCGGTTCGAGCAGGCTGCGGTGTCCCGGCAGGGCGTGCCGCCGGTCGTGGCGCACACGCTGGTCGCGGCGGGGCTGCCGATGGACATGGGCCCGTTCTTCTGGGCGCAGGCCCAACCGGGCCGCCCGGTACCGACGTTGGCGGAACTCGCGCAGGAGCGCGGGGTGCGGCCGTCCGCCGACGCGGGTTCCTATCTCGTCATGGGCAGCGACTTCGGCAAGGCGATCTGCGTCCAGTACGGCACGGCGAACATCGTCGCGGTGCCCGTGGAGGCGGGGCCGGGCGGTGCCTCCGTACCGCCGCAGTTCGTGAACACGGGGCTGCCCGAGTTCGCGCGCTGTCTGGCGCTGCTCGGCCGGATGTGGCGACTGCGGTACGGGCTCAACCAGGAGCAGGCGGGCCGCTGGACCGTCGACTTCCAGGCCCAGCTGGCCTCGCTGGACCCGGCGGCGCTCGGTTCGCCGGAGAGCTGGTGGTCGGTGCTGCTGGAGCAGATGTGGGACGGGCTGCTGTGACGCCGGTGCGCTGAACAGGCCGTAGAGAAGGGCCGGGCCCGGTCGGACGACCGGGCCCGGCCCTTTTTGCGTGCGCGATACCCGTGACCCGCACCCGGAGTGTCGCGTTATGAACCCTTATGTCCTATCCATCAAGATATGCGCGAAATCATCATTTCGTGTCCGTCGGGTGGAGAGGGGTTCCAGGATGAGCAGCGCATCGGTGTCGCCACGTGGCTTCGTGGCAGTACGGGGGCGCGGTTACCGACCCGCCCAGGTGGACGCGTACGCGGCAGGGCTGTCGCGGCACCGGGACGCCGCGTGGGAACGGGCCGCGCGGCTGACCGTACTGGCCAGGGACATGGAGGCGGAGGCCGAGCGGCTGCGGGAGACGGTGGCGCGGCTCGCCCCGCAGACGTACGAGACGCTGGGCGAGCGGGCGCAGCGGCTGTTCCGGCTGGGGGAGGAAGAGGCCGCCGCCGTACGGGAGTTCGCGCGGAGTTCGGCGCGCGAAGAGGTCGCGCGGGTCGAGGCGCGCGCCGCCGGTGTGCTTCAGGAGGCGCGGGAACACGCGGACGCGCTCCGCGCGGAGGTGGAGGAACGTGCCCGGCAGCGGCTCCTCTTGGCCCGCGCCGAGGCCGACGACCTCCGCATCGGAGCCCGGCGCGAGGTGAAGGAGGGGCGCACAGAGGCGCTCGCCGCGCTCCGCGAGGTACGGCAGCGCACCGCCGCGATGCTCGGCGAGCAGGCCAAGGAGCACGCCGAGCGCTGGGCCGAGGCGGAACGCTTCGCGGAGGAGCGGGCGGCTGCGGTGGACGCGCGGTGCGCCGAGCGGGTGGCTTGTGCGGAGGCCGCCCTCGCCGAGGCTCAACAGGCCTTTGCCGACGCCGAGTTGTCGGATCGGCGGCGGCAGGAGGAGGCGGCTGAGCGGGCGGCCGAGGTGGTGGCGGAGGCGCGGGTGCGGGCGGAGCGGATCGCCCGCGACACGGAGCGGGTGCTGCGTGAGCACGGGGAGACGTGGGACGACGTGCAGGCGCATATGGATCATGTGCGGAGCAGTTTGACCGCGCTTACGGGGCGGGCGCCGGCTGAGTGATGTGGCTGCGGGCCGGTGGGGGCTGGTCGCGCCCACGCGGCGGAGCCGCACATTGATACAGCCCCGCGCCCCTTGGGCAAGGACAGTCGTCCGGCGTTCCAAGTCACCCGTGGTCGGCGCAGCAAGGTGTCGGGTTGGGGACCTCGAACGGGGCCAGGGTGCCTCCCACCGCCGGGACCAGGGCCAGGACCAACTCGCCCTCGCGCCACTCGGGTCGTACGTGGTCCTGGGTGTGTACGGGGGTTGTGGGGGTCGGGAGTTCGCCGGAGGTGGCGCCGACCACGATCACCCGGTCGATGGCCGTCCGTTCCAGCAGGTCGGACAGGGGGACCGTCCCGGTGAGGTGTTCCATGCCGGGGAACAGGACTGCTCGGCCCGAGCGGCGGGCCGTGTGGTCGGTGGCCGCCTGGGTGGCGGCTTCCCGGTCGCCCTGGGGTGGCTCGGACTCCGTGAGGTGTCGCCATGCGGTTGCGGCCGATTCGTGGTCCGGGAACTCCAGCGATACGGCCGTCCCCCGGCGCGCGTCCGTGCGGATCAGGTGGGTGCAGGCGACCGTTCCCGGGGGGAGCGCGAGGGTGGACGCGAGGTCGCGGACGAGGTGGTCGGCCTCGCGGAGGGTCGTCGTGCCGGCGTCCACCCCGAGGACGGGGTGGACGCCGGACGGGTCGTAGGACGTGCTCATGCGGGCAGGACCCACATCGGGTTGGAGTAGAACCAGAGGTCCTTCCACGGGTCGGCGTCACCGAGGACGTCCATCGCGGGGCCTACGGGGTCTACGGCCGCTCCGTTGACGCCGACGGCGGAGCGGTTGCCGTCGGTGCCGCGGAGGCGGACGTAGACCGGCTTGTCGAGGCGGCCGAGGGAGTACGTGAGGCGGACGGTGCCGGTGGACTTGTCCACCTCGAAGGACTTGACGACCTTCGTGGTGGGGGTGGAGAAGGTGTCCTTGTCCGCGACCGGTCCGGTCACATCGCCCTGGATGACGTCGACGCGGGCCAACGAGGGCTGGAACTGGGCCCAGTTGGGGCCGTTGGACAGGCTGATGCGGATGACCAGGTCGACCTGGGCGCCGCGGCGGACGTGCAGCGCGCTGCCGAGGGTGACCTCATGGCCACCGGAGACCAGGCGGGCGTCGAGGCCGCTGATCAGGCCGCCGTGGTCGACCCAGACGCGGCCCGCGCGGATGCCGTCCATGACCGCCTTGTACGAGAAGGAGGCCGCGCCGACGTGCGTGCGGGAGTACTGGCCGGGCCAGAAGTCGGTGTCGGTGAGGCTGATACCGGTGCCGTAGACCGGGTCGTTGTAGCGGCCGTTGGCGTTGAAGTCGCCGCCCGGGCCGCGTACGGCGGTGTCCGCGTACACGTTGTGGGAGTCGGAGTTGGCGGTGATCCACCAGGGCTTGCCCTCGGCGAGGAGGCTGTCCCACAGGCCGCCGACCGTGGCCGTCATCCAGTCGAAGCCGCCCCAGGTGCGGTAGCTCTCCAGCGGGTAACCGGCGAACGAGTCGGCGCTGGGACTGTTGTCGTAGATGCCGCGTCCGCTGCCCGGGCCGTTCGGCTTCGGGATGCCGCCCGCCTGGTGACCGGGGGCGCCCTCCATGCCGACGGCGATCGTGGGCTGCGCGTCGCGCCAGCCGCGGATCTCGTGCGGGGAGTCGATGCCCTTGCGCGCCGGGTGGTTGGCGAGGAACAGCGCGTCCTTGACCTTGCGGCGGCGGACCTGGTCGGCGAGGAAGTTGACGCCCGCGATGGCGAGGGCCTCGTTGGCGGGGGAGTTGCCGCTCGCGTTGTTGACGCTGCCGTCGAAGGAGTTCTCGAACTCCTTGAGTACGGCTACCTCGTTGGAGCCGGGGTGCACGAACACCGTGCCGTGCTCGGCGCCCGGGATGTTCCACTCCAGGCCCTGGAAGACGAGGGTGTCGTCGGTCTTGTCACGGGCGTCGACGATGTCCGGATTGACCTTCTCCACACCGATCTTGGCGTGCGCGACACTGCCGTGGTCGGTGATGACCATCCAGTCCAGGCCGTGCGCGTTCGCCTGGCGTACGTGGTCGATGACGCGGTACTTGGCGTCGCTGCTGTACTGCGTGTGGATGTGGTGGTCGCCGGCCAGCCACAGGTAACCGCCGTTGCCCTTCGACGACTTGGCCGGGCTCTGCTGCACCGACGCGGCTGCCTCCCCCGCGCCGGCGAGCACGCTGCCCGCCGCGAGTCCCGCGCCCAGCAGGCCGGTTCGGCGCAGCATGCCTCTTCGCGAGAGCTGACTGGGCGTCAACTCGGCGTCCGGGATGGACGTGTCGAGGGCGGGCGGCAGAGAGGTGGCGTCTCCGTCCGTGTGGTGGTGATGGTGGTGGTGACCGTGGTCGCCGTGACTGTGGCCGTGGCTCATGTTCAACTCCCGCTGAAATGCAGGGACCTTCACGCTCGGACGTGCAGAGTCTGAAAAGGAGCGGTGAACAGCGGGAGTCGGGGTGGTGGTGCGGCAAAGAACGAGTCATGCACGGCTATAACGGCAGTCATGCAGGGCTTTTCCGTCGGTCATGATCCGTCCCGTGTGCCGGTCGTCCTCCGCCCTCGCGTACTGGTCATCCTTCGCCCCTCCGTACCGCGCCCGCCAGGATCCAGCCCTCCATCGCCTCGTACCGCCTGCGCTGTTCCTCCTTCTTCTTCCGACCCGAGGCGAGCGTGCCGAGCCAGCCGCAGAGGAAGCCGAGCGGGATGGTGACGAGCCCGGTGGTGGTGAACGGGAACCAGTTGAAGTCGGCGCCCGGGAACGCGGCGGCCGGCGAGCCGGAGACCAGATTGGTGCCCGGCATCAGCAGCAGCACGCCGAGGGTGCCACCAATGAGCGTGCTGAGCAGGCCTGTTCGCGTGTAGCGGCGCCAGAAGAGGCTGTAGACGAGAGCGGGCGCTATGGCCGAGGCGCCCAGGCAGAAGGACAGGGTCACCAGGGGTTGCAGGCCCCGGTGCTGGACCAGCGTGGCCAGCACGATCGCCGGAACGCCCACCGCCAGCGCGGAGTAGCGGGCCAGCGTCATCTCGCGGCGGACCGGCATCTCCTCGACACGGGCCGCGAAGACGTCGTGGGCAAGGGAGTTGGCGCAGGCCAGGATCATCCCGGCGACCGAGGCGAGCAGGGTCAGGAACACGGCCGTGGTGACGGTGGTGAACAGCAGCGTCTCCGCCGTCGACACGTCCGCCCCGAACACCGCCCGTGAGCCCAGCAGATACGCCGTGTTGCCCTGCGCGTCGGCCCGCGCGATCGCCGCCCGCCCGAGCAGCGCCGTGGCCCCGAACCCGACGACCGTCACGATCACCACGAACAGCGCCACGCTCGACACCGCCCACGACATCGACCGCCGCACCTGCCGGGCGCTCGACGCGGTGTACATGCGCATCGTGATGTGCGGGAGGCAGGCGCCGCCCAGGACGACGGTCAGCTGCGAACTGATCATGTCCAGCCGGGGACTTGGGCCTCCGGCGAACTCAAGTCCCGAGTGCAGGAAGGCCGTTCCGACCCCGCTCCGGCGCGCTGCCGTGTCGAAGAAGGCGCCCAGGTCCCAGTGGAAGCGGTTCAGTATCAGTACGGCGATCACGGCTCCGGAACCGAGCAGCATCACGATCTTCAGGATCTGGATGAGGGCGGTGCCCTTCATGCCGCCGATCGCCGCGTAGCTGATCATCAGGACGCCCAGACCGATGATGCAGCCGGTCTGGAGCGAGTCGCCGGAGAAGCCGAGAATGAACGCCAACAGCTGGCCCGCGCCCGCGAGTTGGACCAGCATCAGCGGCAGCAGCGCGATGATGGTCACCGCGCACGCGACCATCCGCACGGACCGTCCCGGCATCCGCCGCGCGAACGCGTCGCCCATCGTGAACCGGCCCGCGTTGCGCAGCGGTTCGGCCAGCAGGAACATGAGCAGCATCAGCGACAGCGCCGTGCTCAGCGCGAGCACCACGCCGTCGTAGCCGTACAGGGCGATCACCCCGCCCGTGCCCAGCACACTCGCCGCGGAGATGTAATCACCCGCTATGGCAAGGCCGTTGCGCAACGGCGAGAGGGAGCCGTACCCCGTGTAGAACTCGTCGAGGTCGTCGCGGTCGGGTCCCGTCATCACGCACAGCAGGAGCGTGAGGGTGGCGACGGTGGTGAAGGCGACGAGCGACATGGTCTGCGGCGCGGGGTCGTGGAAGCCGGTCATCGTGCCGCCTCCCGTCTGGCGTCCAGTTCGGCCTGCTTGCGGATGCGGTCCGCGAGGGGGTCGACGCGTCGCGCGGCCGTGTGCTCGTAGAGCGCTATCGCCAGCCAGGTGACGGGCAGTTGGACCAGCGCGAGGAGCAGCCCGGTGGGCACGCCCGCGACGACCGTGCTCGACATCAGCGGGGGCGCGAACGCGGACAGGGTCAGGAACAGGCAGAAGTAACCGAGCGCGGTGAGACTCGCCACGCGCCGCTGCCGCCGGTACGCACCGCGCAGGACGCGCAGATCGCGGTGGTTGCCGAGGGAGGGACGACGT
>NZ_JAEQAZ010000200.1 GCF_016654115.1 Streptomyces sp. MBT53 | reverse complement strand
CGGTTTCGGGGCGGGGGCCAGGGGGGCTGTCAAACCCCAGTGGCGGTACGGCTGTTCGGGGGCCGGGCCGTGCGGGTGCACGTGCTGGGCGGCCTTCTTGCCGAGTCGTTCGATGGGGTCGACGGACTGGGCGCAGCCGGTGAGGAGGGTGGCCGCCAGGGCGACGGCCACCGGTACCCGGAACCTCACAGGTAGTCCTCGAGGCGGGCCACCGCGTAGCCCTCGGCCGTGACCTTGCCGAGGAAGCGGCGCATGTCGTCGACCATGGTGCCCTTCCAGTCCGCGCGGCCCCGGAAGTGGGTCAGGACGATGTCGCCGGGGTGCAGCTGCTGGTCGTCCTCGCGGTACTCCCAGTGGTCGACGAAGACCTCCTCGTCCCAGATCGGGGCGTACTTGATGCCGCAGGACTTGGCGGCGACGAGGGTGTCGTGGTTGTAGTTCCCGTACGGCGGCCGGAAGACGGTCGGGGCCTTGCCGAACTGCTTCTTGACGATGTCCTGCATGCCGCAGATCTCGCGCTTCTGCTCGGCGTAGGACAGGCCCGGCAGGTAGGGGTGCGTGAGGGTGTGGTTGTTGATCGTGTGCCCCTGGGCCTGCATCTTCCTGAAGTAGCCGTAGTCGTCCTTGACCAGGTAGTTGCTGAGGAAGGCCGTGTACGGGATCTTCAGCTCGTCCATCATCCGCAGGAACGCGGGGTCCTTGTTCTCGCCGTCGTCGATCGTGAGGAAGACGATCTTCTGCTGGGTGGGGATCGTCGTGAAGACCGGCGGGAGGTTCAGCTCCTCCTGGTCGTCCACCTCGAAGCCCTTGCGCGCGGTGATCTCCGGCTTGTGCGCGGGGGCCGGCGGGGCCTGGAGTGGCACCTTCGCCAGTCCCCAGCGCTTCGCGGCGGCGACCCGGGCGGCGTAGGCGGCGCGCAGCCTGGTGGCGTAGGAGTCGAGCGCGCGGGCCGGGGGCGCGTGCAGGGGCTGCGCGCCGTGCGCGGGAGGCGCCGGGTGCGCCGGGTGCGCGGTCGTTCCGGAGCCGGACCCGCCGCAGCCGGAGGCGAGTGCGGCGAGTGCGAGGGCGGCCAGCGCGCCACGGACGCCCGGCTTCCACCCCCGACTCCCCCGGCGACTCCCCCGGTCCTCCATGCGCTCACACGTCCGATTGATGTCATTTTGTACGACTACTCGCATGGGGTCGGATCTTTTCAGGCCCCGGCCCCGATCCCCTGCCGACACCGCCAACACACCGCCACCGGAGGCACACCGTCCACCGACTGGCCCACAATGTCCCGGTGAACGACCCCCATGCCCCGGTGCACGACCCCGCACTCGCCTTCGCCGCCCTGCTCACCCCCGAGGGCCGCGCCCTCCTCGACGAGGTCCGCGGCACCGACCCGGCCAAGGAACTCGCCGTGGCGACCAGGCTGCGCCGCGAGCACCCCGCCGACCTCGTCTCGGCGGCCCTCGGCCAGGCCCGGCTGCGGCAACGGGCGGCGGCTGCGAAGTTCACGCCCGAGGACGCCGACCGGATGTTCTTCACCCCGAACGGCTTCGAACAGTCCACCCGTTCCACCGTCGCCGGCTACCGCGCCGGGCGGCTGCGCGACCTGGGCGTGACCTCCGTCGCCGACCTGTGCTGCGGCATCGGCGGCGACGCGATCGCGCTGGCACGGGCGGGGGTGCGCGTGCTGGCCGTGGACCGCGACCCGCTGACGGCCGCCGTGGCGCGCGCGAACGCGGCGGCGCTGGGCCTGGCCGACCTGATCGAGGTGCGGGAGGCGGATGTCACGGACGTGGACACGTCCGCGTACGACGCCGTGTTCGTCGACCCCGCACGACGCGGCGGCCGGGGCCGCATCTTCGACCCCGAGGCGTACTCGCCCCCGCTCTCCTGGGCCGTCGCCGCCGCTACGGCGGCCCCGCTCGCCGCGCTGAAGGTCGCACCCGGCGTGCCGCACGAGGCGATCCCGGAGACGGCCGAGGCGGAGTGGATCTCGGACGGCGGCGACGTGAAGGAGGCGGTGCTGTGGTTCGGGGCGGGGGTGCGTCCGGGTGCCGTCCGCGCAACACTCCTCCCCGGCCCACGAGTTCTGCACGGCCGCGGCCTGCCCGACCCCGAAGTCCGTTCCGTGGGACGGTACTTGTACGAACCCGACGGCGCCGTCATCCGCGCCCACCTCGTCGCCGAGGTCGCGGAGGAGGTCGGTGGCGGGCTCATCGACGAGACCATCGCGTATGTGACGGCGGACGACCTACGACCGACCCCGCACGCCTCCGCCTACGAGATCACCGACCAACTCCCCTTCGGCGTCAAGAAGTTGAAGGCGTTGCTCCGGGAGCGGGAGGTGGGCGTCCTCACCGTGAAGAAGCGGGGCTCGGCCGTCGAACCGGAGGAACTGCGCCGGAAGGTGAAGCCTCAGGGGCCCAACTCGGCGACGGTGTTCCTGACTCGGGTGGCGGGGGCGCCGACGATGTTGATCGGGCGGCCGGTCACGGAGAGATAAATCGGTGGGGTGACGCGGGGGAACCTGCCACGCTCGTCGGATGGGTGCATTGGACGCAGTGGCGGGCAGGGTCGCCGGCGGGGCCACCGTGACGTTCCGGCCCAGCGGCTCCTCGATGGTCCCGCTGATACGCAGTCGGCAGCAGGTGGTCGTCGCTCCGGTCGACCCGTCGAAGCTGACGGTCGGGGACATCGTCCTCGCCCGCGTCGCCGGGACGGTCTACCTGCACCTGGTGTCGTCCGTGGACCCCGCCAGGAAGCGCGTGCAGATCAGCAACAACCGCGGCCGCGTCAACGGCTGGACCGGCCACGACCGCGTCTTTGGCATCTGTGTGGCGGTCGACGACGTCGCCCGCCCGGGAGCCGCGGGCAAGACCGTCGCGGCCGACGGGAACCGGACAGCCCCCTAGAGCCTGTCCGCCTCTTCGGCCCTGCGCAGCAGCAGTTGGCGTTCCCTTTCGTTGCGTGCCAGCGAAGCCGCCCTGACGAACTCCTCCTTCGCCTCCGTCGTACGGCCCAGGCGCAGCAGCAGGTCACCGCGGACGCTGGGCAGCAAGTGGTAGTCGCGCAGGGCTGGTTCGGCGGCGAGGGTGTCGACGATCTCCAGGGCCGGGGCCGGGCCGTCCGCCATCGAGACGGCGACCGCGCGGTTCAACTCGACCACGGGGGAAGGGGATCGGGCGGCGAGGAAGCCGTACAGGGTCGCGATCGTCGGCCAGTCGGTCTCGTCGTAGGTGTACGCGTGGGCGTGGCAGGCGGCGATGGCGGCCTGGAGGGCGTAGGGGCCGGGGGCGCCGGTGGACACGGCGTCGGCGCGGCCGAGGGCGGTGATGCCGCGGGCGATGAGCAGGCGGTTCCAGCGGCGGCGGTTCTGGTCCCGGAGGAGGACGGGGTCGCCGTTCGGGGCGGTACGGGCGGCCGAGCGGGAGGCCTGGAACTCCAACAGGGCGGCCAGGGCGTGGACTTCGGGTTCCTTCGGCATCAGGCCCGCCAACAGACGGGCCAGTCTGAGCGCGTCCTCGCAGAGGCCGGGGCGCAGCCAGTCGTCGCCCGCCGTCGCCGCGTAGCCCTCGTTGAAGATGAGGTAGATGACGTCGAGGACGGAGCCGAGGCGGGCCTCGCGGTCGGGGCCGTAGGGGACCTCGAAGGCGACGTTCTTCGTCGCCAGGGTGCGTTTGGCGCGGACGATGCGCTGGGCGATCGTCGGCTCGGGCGCGAGGAAGGCGCGGGCGATCTCGGGGGTGGTCAGGCCGCCGAGGAGGCGCAGGGTGAGGGCGGTGCGGGCCTCCGGGGACAGGACCGGGTGGCAGGTGGTGAAGACGAGGCGCAGGAGGTCGTCGTCGATGTCGTCGGGGGCGGCGGGTTCCTCGGGCGGGGCCGTGGTCTCCAGGGTGCGGCCGATCTCCTGGAGCTTGCGGGCGTAGTTCTCCCGGCGCCGGACCAGGTCGACGGCGCGGTGCCGCGCGGTGGCCATGAGCCAGGCGCCCGGGTTGTCGGGCACACCGTCCCGCGGCCACTGCTCAAGGGCGGCGACCAGGGCATCCTGGGCCAGTTCCTCGGCGATGCCGACGTCGCGGACGGTGCGGGCGACGGCGGCGATGATCCGCGGGGACTCGATGCGGAAGACGGTCTCGATGGTGCCGCGTGGATCGACGGTGGGCTGCGATTCGGAGTTCACCTGAAAACCGTAGGCCGCCCCGGCGCCTTCAGGCCGGGGACGAATCCGGATTCCCGCGTCGTGGAGCAGGGGTGACCGGATCGATGCCGGGCGATCCGGCATCTGCCGCGATGGCGGTGAGGCCGACCTCGATCAGATACAGGATCTCGGAGTTGATGGACCGCCGGTCCGCAGCCGCCTGAGCGCGCACACGGGCGTGGAGGTCCTCGGGGAATCGGACGTTGAAATTGACCATGTAGCCATTCTATAGCTACCGTGGCTCCATGACAGCACCGCACGCAGCCAAAGACGCCGGGCACGCCCGGTGGACCTTCCAGCTGCGTGTGTCGCTGACCGCCCGCACGCAGTTGTATGCGGAATGGGACCGGTGCCGGTGGGTGTGGAACGAGTGCGTGGCCAAGTCCAAGGCCGTCTACGCGCAAAACAACGCCACCGGTGAAAAGGCGACCTGCGGTCCGGCCCAGCTCGACAAGATGCTGACCGCAGCCCGGAAGACACTGCCGTGGCTTCGAGAGGGCAGCTCGGTTCCGCAACAGCAGATCATCCGGGACTTCGGCAAGTCCCGCGCGAAGGCGCAGAAGGACGCCAGGGACCGCCTGCCGCAAACGCGGCGGGCCGGGATGCCGAAGTGCAAGAAGAAGCGCGAGGCCCTCCCGGGCCTGAACTACACCCAACGCGGCTTCCGGTTGAAGGACGGGCGCCTGCACCTGGCGGGCGGGGTCGCAGTTGGCGTGGTGTGGTCGCGGGAATTGCCTGCCGACCCGTCCTCGGTACGGATCTACCAGGACAGCCTCGGCCACTGGTACGCCTCCTTCGTCGTCCCTGCCCAGGCCGAACCGCTGCCCGAAACCGGCGCGGTGATCGGCATCGACTGGGGCGTCAAGGAGACCGCGACCACCACCTCCGACGCGTACGACCTCCCCCACGTACAGCACGGCCGAAAGGCCCACTCGAAGCTGTCGCGGTACGACCGGATGATGGCCCGCAGAAAGCCCAAGAACGGACGGCCCAGCTCGAAGGGCTACCGCGAAGCAAAGAATCTGAGGGCGAAGACGCACAGGAAAGTGGCCCGGCAGCGGCAGGACACCGCACGTAAGTGGGCCAAGAAGATCGTGCGCGACCACGACGTGATCGCTGTCGAGGATTTCCGGCCGAAGTTCCTCGCCGGAACCAGCATGGCCCGCAAAGCCGCCGATGCGGCGATCGGTGCCACCAAGGCGGCCTTGCTGGAGATGGGCCGCAAGCACGAACGGGACGTCCGTCTCGTGCACCTCCGCCCGCGTGATGCTGGTCCGGGCTGGTCTCAACCCGGCTGGTGCCGAGGGCGTAAGACCTCCTGGAGCGCTGCTCCAGGAGGCGGCCTGAGCCAGGAATCCCCCGCCTGAGGCGGGGGAGGTTTCAAAACCCACCATGCAACACCCCCACCATGTGCGACCTCAGGCGAAGGAAGCCCAGGACTCCTCAGCCCTCCGCGATCTCCCGCACCTCGCAGGTCACGGTCCAGAACTCCTCGTGCACCTTCAGGAACCGCTTGGTCCACTCGATCGCCTCGGCCATGTCCTTGCACTGCATGAGCGCGTAGCCACCGACGACCTCCTTGGACTCGGTGAAGGGGCCGTCGGTCACGGAGATCTTGCCGCCCTCCCAGTGGACGCGGGCGCCCTGTGCGGTCGGGGTGAGGCCGGCGGTGTCGAGCATCACTCCGGCCTTGGTGATCTCCTCGATCAACTCGCCCATGCGCTGCATCAGTTCGGCGCTGGGGCCCTCGGCGGGGGCGGTCTTCTCGTCGATCTGCACGAGGGAGAGATAGCGGGGCATGGTGACTCCTAGGTCGAACGGTGGCCGGTCCTTACCGGCCTTTCAACCATGCGTCGAACGAGGTGCCGCCGGATCGACACACTCGCCGGAATTCCCCGAAGTTTTTTCGGCGCCCTGTCCGGCATCCTGTTTCCGCAGGTCAGGCGCCGTTCATTTCAGTGACTCCCACAGATCGCTCGCCGCCGGTTCCTTGGCGATCACCCGGTTGGGGTCGGACGGGGCCGTGACGACCGGCATCGTGATCGTCTTGACCGCGTCGGCCGACAGGCCCTTCAGGCTCTCGCCGAGGCTGATCAGTTCGCTCAGGGAGTCGAGGCCGGTGTCGGTGGTGAGGCTGTCGGTGATCGCGTCGGTGACCTCGTAGAGCTTGGTGGGGTCGGTGAGCAGGTCGTGGGACGAGATCTGGGTCAACAGGGCCTTCACCAGCATCTGTTGGAGGCCTATTCGGCCGAGGTCGCTGCCGTCGCCTATGCCGTGCCGGGTGCGGGCGAGGGCGAGGGCCTGCTTGCCGGTGAGGTGGTGGGTGCCCTTCTTCAGGTGCAGGTGGCTGTCGTCGTCGTCGATGTCCTGGGTGGTGGTGACCGTCACGCCGCCCAGCGCGTTGACCAGCTTCGCGAAGCCCGCGAAGTCGATCTCTATGTAGTGGTCCATGCGGACGTCCGTGATCGACTCGACCGTCTTGACCGCGCAGACCGGGCCGCCCACCGAGTACGCGCTGTTGAACATCGCGTTGTACGCCACGGAGGTCGAGCCCCCCGACTTCAGCGGGCAGGACGGGCGGGTGACGAGGGTGTCGCGCGGGATGCTGACGATCGTGGCCTTCTTACGGCCCGCGTCGATGTGCACGACCATCGCCGTGTCGGAGCGGGCGCCGGAGCTGTCGCCGCCGCCGAGCGCCTGGTTCTCCTTGCCGCTGCGCGAGTCCGAGCCGAGGACCAGGATGTTCACGGAGCCGGTCGGCACGGGGGCGGCGGACGCGGAGGCGGACGCCGTGGGTGTGGTCACCGCCTTCGCGGGGCGGTTGGTGCCGAGCGCGCTGTCGATGTCGACGCTCTTGATGTTGTTGTTGAGGTGCCAGTAGGCCCAGCCCGCCGTGGCGACGCCCAGGACGAGGGCGCCCGCCAGGGTGAGGCCGGCGATCTTCAGCACCCTCGACCGCCGGCCCACTCGTCTGTCCGCGTCGGCGTTCTCGTTGTCCGTCACGGGGAGGAACGTAAGTCCGAATTATTAGGAGAAAGTTAGGGGAGGCGTCCCGGGACGGTTTTCTGCGGAAAATCTCACGGTTCTCAGTCCCGCTTGACGCCCCCCGCCTCCCTCATCCCAGGGTCACCACCGGTACCGGGTTGCTTCCGCTCCAGGACGCGTTGAACCCGAACGTCACCGAACCGCCGTCCGGGACCGTCCCGTTGTAGCTCGCGTTCGTGCAGGTCACGGCCGACCCCGACTGGGTGCACACGGCGTTCCAGGCCTGTGTGATCTGCTGGCCGGCACCGTACGTCCAGGTCGCCCGCCAGGACGAGAGCGCGCTCCCGGTGCAGGCGATCGTCACCTGCCCGGTGAACCCGGTGTTCCACTGGCTCGTCACGCCGTACGTCGCCGAGCACGCCCCGGTCGGCGGGGTCGTGGTCGTACCGCCGAGTGCCTCGGCAATGCCGTAGTACGCCGGTTTCGGCGCGTAGTTCTCGTCGTACGGCGTCGCCGCCCCGTAGCCCGGGAAGGTGCCCGGCACCCAGGAGTCGGAGTCGGTGAAGCCCCAGACGGTGATGTTCACGCACCGGGTGACGGCCGCGCAGGCGGCGACCACGCTCTTGAAGTCGGCCTTCTGCTGGGCGAGTTTGCCGGCATCGGCCGGGAGTGCCATCCGTACGTCCAGCTCGGTGATCGCCACGTCCACGCCCAGGTCGGCGAAACGCTGGATGTTCTGCTGGAGGGTGGCCGGTACCTGACCGAGGATCAGATGGGCCTGGAGGCCGACGCCGTCGATCGGAACGCCCGCCGCCTTCAGGGACTTGACCAGGTTGTAGAGGGCGGTGGACTTCGCGTTGACGCCCTCGACGTTGTAGTCGTTGATGTACAGCTTCGCCGCCGGGTCCGCGGTGTGGGCCCAAGTCAGCGCCTGCGCTATGTAGTTGGCGCCGAGGCCGTTGTACCAGAGCGTCGAACGGTAGGTGCCGTCCTCGTTGAAGGGCTCGTTCACGACGTCCCAGGCGGTGATCTCGCCCTTGTAGCGGCCGACTTCGGTGCTGATGTGGTTCTGCAGCAGGCTGCTCAACTGGGCGGACGTCCAGGTGCCGTTGGTCAGCCAGCTCGGGTTCTGGCTGTGCCAGGCCAGGGTGTGGCCGCGCACCTGCTGGTTGTGGGCCTTCGCGAAGGCGACGATCTGGTCCGCCTCCGACCAGTTGAAAGTGCCCTGCGTCGGCTCTACGGTCTCCCACTTCATGGCGTTGCCGGGGGTCAGCGAACTGAACTGCGCGCCCGCGATGTCGCCGTAGCTGCCGGTGAGTTTGGAGCCGGTGACCGCGGTGCCGACGACTTTGCCCTTCGCGGCGGCGAGGTCGCGCAGCGGGGTGTCGGCGGCGTGTGCGGCGGGTGCGGTGAAGAGCAGGACGGCGCCGGTGACCAGGGCCGCCAGGGAGAAGCCGGTTCTCAGAGATCTCATGCGGGTGCCTCCGAAAGTTTCGGTTGTGCAACCGATTGGCTTCGGAGGAGTGTGGGGCGGCTCACCCCACTCGTCAATACGTCATCTTCCGGCCACGCGAGTCACCGTTCACGCGGATCCCTGCTCCGAGGCGGCCGGCGGCGCCGTACTGCTGCGCACCACCAGGCTCGTCGCCAGCTCCACCCGCCGCGCCGCCGAGGACTCCGGCTCGCGCCCGAGGTCGAGCACCAGCTTCGCCGCCGCCTCGGCCATCTCGGTCAGGGGCTGTCGTACGGTCGTCAGCGGCGGGCCGACCCAGCGGGCGACCGGCAGATCGTCGAAGCCGACGACGCTCAGATCCTCCGGGATGCGCAGCCCCAACTCGCGCGCGGCCTCGTACAGGCCGAGGGCCTGGAGGTCGTTGCCGGCGAAGACCGCGGTGGGCCGGTCCGGGCGGCGCAGCAGATCGAGCCCGAGGCGGTAGCCGGCCTCGTGGTGGAAGTCGCCGGTGACGATCAGCGAGCCGTCGACCGGCACCCCGGCCGTCTCCAGCGCGGCCCGGTAGCCGTCCACGCGGGCGCGGCTGCACATCATGCGGGAGGGTCCGCTGATCGCGCCGATCCGGGTGTGGCCGAGCTCGACGAGGTGCCGGGTGGCGGCGAGCCCGCCCTGCCAGTTCGTCGCGCCGATCGACGGGACGTCGGCGCCCGGGTCGCCGGCCGGGTCCATCACCACGAACGGGATGGAACGGCTGGTCAGCAGCGCCCGCTGGGACTCGTCGAGCCCGGACAGGACAAGGACCACGCCGTGCGGGCGGCGGGCGGCGACCTGGTCGGCCCAGGTCCGGCCGGGCGTCAGCCGCCCCGCGCTCTCGCTCAGCACCACGCTCAGCCCGGCGTCCCGCGCCACGTTCTCCACGCCCCGGATGACCTCCAGCGCCCAGGCGCTCTCCAACTCGTGGAAGACCAGGTCGATCAGCGGGGAGCGGGTCGCCTCGGCGCGGCGGCGCCGGTAGCCGTAGACGCGGAGCAGGTCCTCGACGCGGGTGCGGGTCGCGGGGGCGACATCGGCACGGCCGTTGAGGACCTTCGAAACAGTCGGAGCCGACACTCCGGCCTCGCGGGCGATCTCGGCGAGCGTCGCGGTCTGCGTTTCTACGGCCTTCGAGGGTTTCATGCCCGCGATCGTATCCCTGCGCGACCTCTTGACGAAGCTTCTGTCCCGCCATACGTTCCCGGAACATTCGTACCAACGATCGAAACATTCGTGAGAGGTGCCGTCATATGGAGTCCTACAGCAGGCGCTGGTTCCTCGGCGCCGGTGCCACCACCCTGCTCACCACCGGACTCACGGCCTGCGGCTCCAGCGACAGCACCGGCGGCAGCAGCACGGTCACCGCCTTCACCTACGGCGACGACGCGGCGAAGGTGCAGGTCAAGGCGGTTGCCCGGTTCAACGCGTCGGCGGCGGCCAAGAAGGCCAAGGGCAAGATCAAGCTGGAGCAGGTGCCCGGCACCGACTACCCGGCCAAGCTGCGCACCGCGATGGGCTCGCCGAACGCGCCGGACGTCTTCTTCAACTGGGGCGGCGGCTCGATCAAGGCGTACCAGGAGGCGAACCAACTGGTCGACCTCACCGACACCATCAAGTCCGACCCGGTCCTCAGCAGCGGATTCCTCCCGTCCGTGCTCGCGGCAGGCGCGCTCAAGGGCAAGAACTACGGCATACCGATGCGCGGTATGCAGCCCGTGATCCTCTTCTACAACAAGTCGGTCTTCGCCGCGCAGAAGCTCCAACCGCCCACCACCTGGGCCGAGTTGCTCGACATCAACAAGAAGCTGAAGGCGGCGGACATCACGCCGTTCGCGCTCGGCGGCGCAGACATCTGGCCCGAGCTGATGTGGCTGGAGTACCTCGTCGACCGGATCGGCGGACCCGACGTCTTCGACCGCATCAAGAACGGCGACGCGTCCGGCTGGGGCGACCCGGCCGTCCTCAAGGCCGCCGAGACGGTGAAGGAACTCATCGACGACGGCGCCTTCGGCAAGGGCTTCAGCTCCGTGTCGTACGTCAACGGGGGCGCGCCCGCGGTGTTCGCCAAGGGCAAGGCGGCGATGCATCTGATGGGCTCGTGGGAGTACTCGACGCAGCTCGGCAAGTTCCCCGACTTCGCCAAGACGAACCTGGGGTGGGCCGCGTTCCCGAAGTACGAGGGCGGGGCCGGCGACATCCGCAACGTGGTCGGCAACCCCACCAACTACTGGTCCGTGAACGCCCGTACGGGCAACAAGGACGCGGCGATCGCGTTTTTGCGGGACTGTGCGTCGGAGGCGTACGCGAAGGCGCTCGTCGCCAACGGGGACATTCCGACCACGTCGAACGCGGAGAAGCTGCTGGACTCGTCCCCCAACCCGGAGTTCGCCAAGTTCCAGTACCAACTGGTGCAGCAGGCACCGGCGTTCACGCTGAGCTGGGACCAGGCGGTGGATCCGGCTGTCTCCACGCCGATGCTCACGGAGATCAACAAGCTGTTCGTGGGGAAGAGTTCGCCGGCGGAGTTCGTGTCCGCGCTGAAGGGGCTCAAGTGACCCAGAGCGCGGCGGCGAAAGCTGGTCGCCCACACGCCGTGTGGGCGATCCCCGGTGTGCTGTTCTTCGTCTTCTTCGCCGTGGCCCCCATGGTCCTCGCCGTCTACCTCTCCTTCACCACCTGGAACGGGCTCGGGGACCCCAAGCCCGTCGGGCTCGCCAACTGGCAGAAGCTGCTGCACGACGACCGGCTCACCCAATCCCTCACCGTCACCGTCCTGTTGACGGTGACGAGCTGGGTGTTCCAGACGGTCGTGTCCCTGTTGCTGGGTGTCTGGGCGGCGGGGCGACAGCGCAACCGGGCCGTCCTGTCCGCGATCTTCTTCGTGCCGTTCCTGCTGTCCTCGACGGCCATCGCGCTGCTCTTCTACGCGCTGCTCGACCCGAACTTCGGCATCATCCGCCAGGACACGCTCGGCTCGACCAGTGGCGCGTTCCTCGCGATCGTGTTCGTCGGGGGCTGGCAGTTCATCCCCTTCCACACGCTGATCTACCAGGGCGGGGCCCGCCAGATACCCGAAGTCCTCTACCAGGCGGCGGCGATCGACGGCGCCGGCCGCTACCGCCAGTTCTTCTCGATCACGCTGCCCCAGCTCCGCAACACGGCCACGACCTCCAGCGTGCTGATGATCGTCGGCTCGCTCACCTACTTCGAGACCGTCCTGATCCTCACCCAGGGCGGCCCCGGCACGGACACGGCGATCCTGCCGTACCTGATGTACGAGGCCGGCTTCAAGAGCTACGACTTCGGCTACGCGAGCGCGATAGCGACCTTCCTGGTCGTGGCCGCCACCGCGCTGTCCCTCGTCCTGGTCCGGCTCACCGGTTTCGGCGCCATGCGCAGTACCCGCGAAGGGATGTGACGGAGTGTCACACGACACGTTGCCGCGTCCGGTGAAGACGGCGGAGGAGCCCGTGGAAGAGCAGCGGCCCCGCCGGCGTCGGCACTGGACCCGCCGCCCCAATCCCCTCGCCGGCCTCGGCTCGCTCATCTGGCTCGCGGTCGTCATCGTCCCGATCTACGCGATGATCTCGGCCTCGCTCACCCGCCAGGACCAGGCCCTCGGCAACAACGCCCTGAAGCCGCCCACCGATCCGACCTTCGCCAACTACAACACCGTTCTCCACAACGGCTTCGGCCACTTCCTCGCCAACACGGCACTGGTCGCGGCAGCCGTCGTAGGCATCGTGCTCGTGCTGTGCGTACCGCTCGCCTACGTGGCCGTACGCACCCGCACGGTCTGGTCGAGCGCGGCCTTCCGCCTGTTCCTGCTGGGAGTCGCCATCCCCGCCCAGGCAGTGGTGGTCCCCCTGTACCTGATGATCGCCAAACTCAACCTCTACGACAGCCTGTTGGCGGTCATCCTCCCCACGGCCGCCTTCGCGATGCCGGTCTCCGTGCTGATCCTGACCGGCACTCTGCGGGACATCTCGGAGGATCTGTACGAGGCGATGGCGCTCGACGGCGCCTCGGCGACCCGGATGCTGTTCCAGCTGGTCGTCCCGCTGGCCAAGGGCGGTATCAGCACCGTCGTCATCTACACCGCGCTCCAGGCCTGGAACGGCTTCCTCTTCCCGCTGATCTTCACCCAGTCCGACGGCCCCCGGGTCCTCACCCTCGGACTCTTCAACTACGTCAGCCAGTTCGGCGTGGACATTCCCGCGCTGCTCGCCTCGGTCGTCCTCTCCGGCATTCCGATCTTCGCCGTCTATCTGGTGGCCCGGCGCGCCCTGGTCGGCGGTCTGATGGGCGTGGGCGGCAAGTGAATCTCCCCAACTCACCTTTTCCGACAGGAGTTTCATGACCACCGCCCCCTGGCGCGACCCCGCCCTGCCGGCCGCCGCCCGTGTCGACGACCTGCTCGCCCGGATGACCCTGGAGGAGAAGTCCGCCCAGCTGTACGGCGTTTGGGTGGGTGCCGACACGGACGGCGACGGAGTCGCCCCGCTGCAGAGGGAGATGACCTCCGACTACGACTGGGAGGAGCTGATCACCCACGGCCTGGGGCAGTTGACCCGTTCCTTCGGTACGGCCCCGGTGGACCCGGAGTTGGGTGCGCAGGCGCTGGCCCGCGCGCAACGGCGTATCGCGGCGGCCGGCCGTTTCGGCATTCCGGCCGTCGCGCACGAGGAGTGCCTCGCCGGGTTCACCGCGTGGGGTGCGACGGCGTACCCGGTGCCGCTGGCCTGGGGCGCGAGCTTCGACCCGGCGCTGGTCGAGGAGATGGCCCGGCACATCGGCGCCGACCTGCGCTCGGCCGGTGTCCACCAGGGGCTCGCCCCGGTCCTGGACGTCGTACGGGATCCGCGGTGGGGGCGGGTGGAGGAGACCATCGGGGAGGACCCGTATCTGGTGGGGACCATCGGGGCCGCCTATGTGCGGGGGCTCGAGTCGGCCGGGGTGGTCGCGACGCTGAAGCACTTCGCGGGGTACGCGTCCTCGGTGGGGGCGCGGAATCTGGCGCCGGTGCGGGCCGGGGTGCGGGAGTTCGCGGACGTGGTGCTGCCGCCGTTCGAGATGGCGCTGCGCGAGGGCGGCGCGCGGTCGGTGATGGCGGCGTACAACGAGACGGACGGCGTACCGGCGTCCGCGGACCCGGCGCTGCTGACCCAACTCCTGCGGGAGGACTGGCAGTTCACGGGGACGGTGGTCGCCGACTACTTCGGCATCGGCTTCCTGGAGACGCTGCACCGGGTGGCGGGCAGCCCGGCGCAGGCGGCACAGGCGGCGCTGGAGGCGGGGATCGACATCGAACTGCCGACGCTGAAGTGCTACGGGAAGCCGCTGGTGGAGGCGGTACGGGCGGGGGACGTACCGGAGTCGCTGGTCGAGCGGGCCGCGCGCCGAGTGCTGCTGCAGAAGTGCGAGTTGGGGCTGCTGGACGAGGACTGGGCGCCGGAGCCGACCGGCCGGATCGACCTCGACTCGGCGGCGAACCGTGCACTCGCCCGTCAACTGGCCGAGAAATCAGTGGTGTTGCTGGACAACCCGGACGGCGTGCTGCCCCTCCCGCCGGACGCCCGGATCGCGGTGGTGGGCCCGAGGGCGGCGGACGCGCTGGCGATGCTCGGCTGCTACTCCTTCCCGTCCCACGTGGGTGTCCACCATCCCGAGGTGCCGATGGGCATCGACATCCCCACCGTCCTGGAGTCGCTGCGGGCCGAACTCCCGGACGCCAAGGTGACGTTCGCGGAGGGCTGCGACGTGTCGGGGCCGGACACGACCGGTTTCGAGGAGGCGGTCGCGCGGGCGTCCGAGGCGGATGTGTGCGTGGCGGTGCTCGGCGACCGGGCCGGCCTGTTCGGGCGCGGCACGTCGGGCGAGGGCTGCGATGTGGCGGACCTCCAACTGCCGGGCGTCCAGCCCGACTTGCTGGACGCGCTGGTGTCGACGGGTGTCCCGGTGGTGCTGGTCCTGCTCACCGGCCGCCCCTACGCGCTGGGCCGTTGGCACGGACGCCTCGGCGCGGTGGTCCAGGCGTTCTTCCCCGGGGAGGAGGGCGGCCCGGCGGTGGCGGGAGTGCTGTCGGGCCGCGTCAACCCGTCCGGCCGGCTCCCGGTGAGCGTCCCGCACATGCCGGGCGGCCAGCCATGGACATACCTGCAACCCCCCTTGGGCCTGGCCGACGAGGTCAGCAGCCTCGACCCGACCCCGCTGTACCCCTTCGGCCACGGCCGCTCGTACACGACGTTCGCGTGGGAGCCCGCGGAATCAAGGGAGTTGGAGATCGACACGAACGGCTCCTACGACCTGACGCTCACCGTCCGCAACACCGGCGACCGGGCGGGGGCGGAGGTCGTCCAGCTGTACCTCCACGACCCGGTGGCCTCGGTGACCCGCCCCGACGTCCGCCTGATCGCCTACCAGCGACTGGAGTTGGCCCCGGGCGAGGCGTCCCGCGTGACCTTCCACTTCCACACGGACCTGTCGGCGTTCACGGACCGCTCGGGGCGGCGGGTGGTTGAACCGGGGGCGCTGGAACTACGGTTGGCCGCATCGAGCACGGACGTACGGCACACCGCCCGACTGAATCTCACGGGACCGGTGAGGGTCCTCGGCACCGACCGGCGG
>NZ_JAEQAZ010000001.1 GCF_016654115.1 Streptomyces sp. MBT53 | reverse complement strand
GGGACGGGCTGGTGCCCGGGCACCAGCCCGTCCCCGACGTCGGCGGGCTGCCGCGCCGACGCCGCCGCACCCCGGTCGCCGCAGCGAACGCGCAGGCGGCCCCGGCCGTACCCGTCGCCCCGGCCCAGCCGGAGTGGCGCCCGGAGCAGGCCGCCGCCGCGCTCGGCGCGCTCCAGTCCGCCACCGCCGCCGCGCGCGCCGCGAGTGACGGCGCCGGGAGCGCCGTGGACGAGGAGTCCGCGGGACCGCGACCGGTGGTGCGTGACCTCGAT
This sequence comes from Streptomyces sp. MBT53, assembly GCF_016654115.1. GTDB lineage: Bacteria > Actinomycetota > Actinomycetes > Streptomycetales > Streptomycetaceae > Streptomyces. Next base: position 215,862 of record NZ_JAEQAZ010000001.1, on the reverse strand, counting down.
CAGAAGAAACACGGGAACGACTACGAGGGGGGAGCGGCTAGATGATCAGCCGCGATGGGGGCGACACGGCGTGGGTGCTCGATCCGATCCTGGAGGTGCCGCATGTGGTGGCCGCGGTGCTGCTGACCCGGGACGGGCTGGTGCGCGGGTACACCGACGCGCTGTCCCAGGCCTCGGGCGAGCGGGTGGCCGCGATCACCAGCACGGTGCAGGGGGCGTGCCGTACCGCCGCGGCGGCGTTCGCCGACCGGGAGGACGCCGAGATCCGGCAGGTGGTGATCGAGTCGGACCACGGGTATGTGCTCATCGTCCCCACGGATCACGGGACTTGTGTGGCGGCCTACGGCGACACCGAGGTGCGCCTGGACCTCCTCGCGCACCGGGTGCACTCGCAGGTGGCGCGGCTGGGCGAGAAGACGATGGCCGCCGCTCCGCGGGGAGTTGACGGCGGCGCGTCGGCATGACGGGCCGCCGCGGCGGCCGTCCCCTGGTCCCCGCGTATCTGTCGACCGGCGGGGTGGCCCGGCCGAGCCGTCCGCAACTGGAGCGGCTGACGGTGCTCTCCGGCAGCGGCGAGCCCGTCCCGGCCGGGCTGCCCGCCGCTCAACTCGCCCTGCTGGACGCCCTGTCCGGCGGTTCGCTGACGGTACTGGAGGCGGCGGCCCTGCTGGAGCTGCCGGTCTCCGCCGTTCGGGTCCTGGCCGGCGGTCTCCTCGACCGGAACCTGCTGCTCGCCCGTGCCCCGATCCCGCCCGCCGAGTCCTTCGACCCCGACCTGCTGAAGAGAGTGGCCGATGGCCTACGCGCCCTCAAGCACGACTAGTGGCATCCATCTGCCTGACACCGCCCAGGAGTTGGTCAAGATCCTGATCGCGGGCCCGTTCGGGGTGGGCAAGACGACCCTGATCGACTCGGTGTCGGAGATCCGGCCGCTGCACACCGAGGAGCGGCTGACCGAGGCCTCCGTCCACGTGGACGACCTCGACGGGGTGCGGGAGAAGTCGACGACGACCGTCGCCATCGACTTCGGGCGGCTCAGCCTGCCGGGCGGGATCGTGCTGTACCTCTTCGGGACGCCCGGGCAGGAGCGGTTCCGGGCGCTGTGGGAGGACATCTCCCACGGCGCGCTGGGGGCGCTGGTCCTGGTCGACAGCCGCCGGATCGACGCCTCCTTCGACATGCTCGGTCTGGTGGAGGAGAGCGGGCTGCCGTACGCGGTCGCCGTCAACACCTTCCCTGACGCACCCCGGCACCACACCGACGAACAGCTGCGCGCCGCACTGGACTTGGCGCCGGACACCCCGCTGGTGACCTGCGACGCCCGGGACGCGAACTCCTCGATCGACGCGCTGCTCGCCCTGGTCCAGCACCTGATCGACCGCGACCCCCCGGAGCACCGGTGACCACTTCGTCCCCCGTCCGACCCGTCCGGCTGTGGGAGGACGGCTTCGCGCTGGATCCCTACGGCTACTACGCCGCCCTGCGCGCCCAGGGCCCGGTCGGCTGGGCCGAACTCGCCCCGGGCGTACCGGCGTACGTCGTCACCGAGCGGCGGGCGGCGCTGGAGCTGCTGCGTGACACCGTCACGTTCTCGCACGATCCCCGGCCGTGGGAGTCGACGGTCGCCGAGGACTCGCCGGTTCTCGGGATGATGCGCTGGCGGCCCAATTCCCTGTTCGCGGACGGCGCCGCGCATGTCCGCTACCGTGCCTCGCTGATCGACACCTTCGACCGGATCGAGCCGCACGACCTGCGGGCCCGGGTGCACCGGGCGGTCCATGTCCTGGTGAGCCGGATCGGGCCGCGCGGACAGGCCGATCTGGTGGGCGAGTTCGCCCGGCCGCTGATGGCGCTGGTCTTCAACAGCCTGTTCGGACTGCCCGACAGCCAGAGCGAGCGGCTGGACCGGGCGCTGGGCATGATGATCGAGGGCGGCGACCGAGCGGCCGAGGGCGAGGCCGAGTTCGGCGGCTACGTCCTCGAACTCATCGCCGCCAAGGCGGAGTCGCGCGGCGACGACCTGACGAGCTGGCTCCTGGACCATCCGGCCGGGCTGAATCCGGAGGAGGTCGCCTGGCAGGTGTTCCTCACCCTGGGCGCGGGGCACGAGCCGACCGCGAACCTGGTGTCCAACGCCCTGTCCCGCATCCTCGGCACCTCGGTCTACTACTCCACGCTGACCAGTGGCGCCCGTCCGGTGATGGACGCCGTGGTGGAGGTTCTGCACCACGAGACCCCGCTCGCCAACTACGGGATCCACTACGCCCGTTCGCCCGTCACCTTCCACGGCGCGTGGATCAGACCGGCGATTCCGGTCGTCGTCTCGTACGGCGCGCTCGCGCACTTCGCCGAGCAGGAGGTCGTCAGCGGCCGGCATCCGAAGGACGCCTCGCACCTGTCGTGGTCGGCGGGTCCGCACGCCTGCCCGGTCAAACGGCACACGCTGCTCATCGCGACGGAGGCGATCGAGCGGCTCACCCTGTGGCTGCCCGACCTCGAACCCGTCGTACCGCGCGCGGAGTTGACCTGGCGGCCGGGCCCCTTCCACCGTTCGCTCACGTCGCTGCCCGTGCGGTTCAGCCCCCGCTCCCCCGACCAGCCAGGAGACCCGTCGTGACCGTGTCCGACCGCATCGTCCTCGACCCGTTCGGCGCCGACATGGCCGCCGAGAGCGCCAAGCTGCGTGCCCTCGGCCCGATCGTGCCCGTCGAACTGCCCGGCGGCATCCCCGCCTGGGCGCCCACCGGCTACGACGTCCTGAAGGAACTGATCCTCGACCCGCAGGTCAGCCGGGACCCCCGACTGCACTGGCGCCTGTGGCCCGAGATGGGTGAACACCCCTCCTGGGGCTGGGTGTTGGGCTGGATCGGCGTCGTCAACATGCTCTCCACGTACGGCACCGACCACGCCCGCCTGCGCAAACTCGTGGCGCCGAGCTTCACGCACCGGCGCACCGAGGCGATGCGGGCCCGGGTGGAGACGATCACGACGGAGCTGCTCGACGCGGTGGCGGCCGACGACGCCGAGGTGGTCGACATCAAGGCCGCCCTCGCGCATCCCCTGCCGATGCGGATCATCTGCGAACTCTTCGGTGTGCCCGACGAGTTGGTGGCCGACACCGGGCGGCTGATCGCGGCCATCATGGACACCTCGGACCCGACCCCGGAGCACGCGGAGTTCGTCCAGCGGCAGATCGGCACCGTACTGCCCGCGCTGATCGCCCACCGCACCGAACACCCCGGTGACGACCTCACCACGGAACTGATCCGGGTCCGGGACGAGGACGGCGACCGGCTCAGCGACGAGGAACTGCTCTACACGCTGCTGCTGGTGATCGGCGCGGGCTTCGAGACGACGGTCAACCTCATCGGCAACGCGATCGTCGCCCTGCTCAAGCGCCCCGAGCAGCTCGCGGACGTACGCTCCGGGAAGATCACCTGGGACGCGGTCGTCGACGAGACCCTGCGCGTCCACCCGTCCATCGCCTCGCTGCCGCTCCGGTTCGCGGTCAGTGACCTCACCGTCGGCGACATCACCGTCCCGGCCGGGGACGCCATCCTCACGACATACGCGGCGGCCGGGCTCGACCCCGCACACTACGGCCCCGACGCGGACACCTTCGACGCGGCCCGCGGCGCCGACGACCACCTGTCCTTCGGCATCGGCGTGCACCGCTGCATCGGCGCACCGCTGGCCCGCGTGGAGGCCCTCACCGCGCTGCCCGCGTTCTTCGACCGCTTCCCGGACGCCCGCCTCGCCGTCGACGCGGACACCCTGCGCCAGGTGCCGTCCTTCATCGCCTTCGGCTGGCAGGAGATCCCGATACGTCTGCACGGCTGAGCGCCGCCGGTGAATCCGTACGGCCGCTCGGGCACCCGGCGCCGGAACGGCTCCGCCGCGGCCTCGGAGGGGAGCCGCAGGCGGAGCCGTGCTGCCCGGGTTCGGGGGAGAGCCCCGAGCGCACTTGTCGGCTTCCCCGCTTTCACCGGGGTACGCCCGTGCGATTCGGGTGACGTGAGGGCCCGCGCGGCGACCCGTGGCCGTACGGCATAAGCTCGGCGGGTGGCCAAGTACTTCGACGTGCACCCGGACAACCCGCAGCCTCGCACCATCTCGCAGGTCGCGGACAGTGTGCGGTCGGGTGCGCTGATCGCGTATCCGACCGACTCCTGCTACGCGCTGGGCTGCCAGCTCGGCAATCGTGAGGGCATGGAGCGGATCCGTACGATCCGGCAGCTGAACGACCGGCACCACTTCACGCTGGTGTGCCAGAACTTCGCCCAGCTGGGCCAGTTCGTGCACATCGACAACGACGTGTTCCGGGCCATCAAGGCGTCCACGCCCGGCAGTTACACCTTCATCCTCCCGGCGACGAGGGAGGTGCCGCGTCAGTTGCTGAACGCGAAGAAGAAGACCGTGGGCGTGCGCATCCCCGACCATGTCGTCACCCAGGCGCTGCTGGCCGAGCTGGGCGAGCCGCTGCTGTCCAGCACCCTGCTCCTGCCCGACGAGGAGGAGCCGATGACCCAGGGCTGGGAGATCAAGGACCGGCTCGACCACGTGGTGGACGCGGTGCTCGACTCCGGGGACTGCGGCACGGAACCGACGACCGTCATCGACTTCTCCAGCGGCGAGGCGGAGATCGTCCGCAAGGGCGCGGGGGACGTCTCCCGCTTCGAGTGACCCCGGCGGCGGGGCCGCGATCAGGCGTGCCACGATGATCGGAACACGCCGCTCCGGGCCGGCCGCAGGCCCGGCGCCGATCCGCTGGGAGGCACCCCCGCCATGACCGCCGTACAGGGCACAGCCGTGGACATCCCCACCGAGGACGGCATCGCCGACGCCTATCTGGTGCATCCCGGCGACGATCGCCCCCGTCCGGCCGTGCTGCTCTACCAGGACGCCTTCGGACTGCGTCCGCACCTCAGGTCGATGGCCGACCGGCTGGCCGAGGCCGGTCACACGGTCCTCGTACCGAACGTGTTCTACCGGCACGGCCCTGCGCCGGTGGTCGAGCTGCCGGAGTTCATCGATCCCGAGGCGCGCCCGGAGATCTTCCAGAAGGTCGGCCCGCTGATCATGGGGCTGACGCCCGATCTCATCGAGCGGGACGCCGGTGCCTATCTCCGTTGGCTGGCCGAGTCTCCCGTGGTGGCCGACGGGCCGGTCGCGATCACCGGGTACTGCATGGGCGCCCGCCTCGCGTTGTACACCGCCGGCGCCTACCCGGACCGAGTGGCCGCGGTGGGCGGCTTCCACGGCGGGCGGCTGGCCACCGACGACCCGAACAGCCCGCACCTGGCCGCCGAACACATCACCGCCGAGCTGTACTTCGGCCACGCCGACCAGGACCCCTCGCTGCCCGAGGACCAGATCAAGCGGTTCGACGACGCGCTCACCGCGGCCGGCGTCCGGCACCGCTGCGAGGTCTATCCGGGCGCGCGGCACGGCTACACGCAGGCCGACACCTCGTCGTACGACGCGGAGGCCGACGAGCGTCACTGGGTCGCGCTGCTCGACCTGCTGGAGCGCACCTTCTGATCGAGGACCGCGTTTCCTGATTCAACCCGGGTGCCCACGGCGCGAGTTGCCGTGGGCACCTTTCGTTCAACTCATTGACACACAGGCGGCTCGGCGCGACATTGAGAGCGCTCTCACACAGGTACGGACCAATTTCTCGTACACCCCCCACACGGAGGTGAGTAGTGCTCGGCAGAATTCTGCGCCGACTGGGCGCCGCGACCGCGGTGGCCACGATGCTCGCGCTGGCCACACCGCTGACGGCGGACGCGGCGGTGCCCGCCACGATCCCGCTGAAGATCACCAACAACTCGGGCCGCGGCGACGCGGTCTACGTCTACAACCTGGGCACCAACCTGGCCACCGGCCAACAGGGCTGGGCCGACGCGGCCGGCACGTTCCACGCCTGGCCGGCCGGCGGCAACCCGCCCACCCCGGCACCGGACGCGTCGATCGCGGGCCCGGCGGCCGGACAGTCCACCACCATCCGGATCCCCAAGTTCTCGGGCCGCATCTACTTCTCGTACGGTCAGAAGCTCGTGTTCAAGCTGACCACCGGCGGCCTGGTGCAGCCGGCCGTGCAGAACCCGACCGACCCGAACCGCAACATCCTCTTCAACTGGTCCGAGTACACGCTGAACGACTCCGGGCTGTGGATCAACAGCACCCAGGTGGACATGTTCTCCGCGCCGTACGCGGTCGGGGTGCAGCGGTCCGACGGGAGCACGGCCAGCACCGGACATCTCAAGTCGGGTGGCTACACCGGGTTCTACAACGCGCTGCGGGGACAGCCGGGCGGCTGGGCCAACCTGATCCAGACCCGGTCGGACGGCACGGTCCTGCGAGCGCTCTCACCGACGTACGGCATTGAGACGGGCGCCCTGCCCAGCACCGTCATGGACGACTACATCAACCGCGTCTGGTCGAAGTACTCGTCGTCGACCCTGACCGTGACACCGTTCGCCGACCAGCCGAACACCAAGTACTACGGCCGGGTCTCGGGCAACGTCATGAACTTCACCAACAGCTCCGGTGCGGTCGTCACCACATTCCAGAAGCCGGACGCGGCCAGCATCTTCGGCTGCTACAAGTACCTCGACGCCCCCAACGACCTGGTGCGCGGGCCGATTTCGCGCACGCTGTGCGCGGGCTACAACCGCTCCACGCTCCTGGTCAACCCCAACCAGCCGGACACCACCACGGCGAACTTCTACCAGGACGTGGTGACCAACCACTACGCCCGCAAGATCCACGCGCAGATGGCCGACGGCAAGGCGTACGCGTTCGCGTTCGACGACGTCGGCGCCCAGGAGTCCCTGGTGAACGACGGGAACCCGCAGCAGGCCTACCTGACGCTGGACCCGCTGAGCTGATCAGGACCGGAACACCCCGCACGCCTGGGGGCGCGTGCGGGGTGCCGGACAAAACAGGTGGAGCGGATCAGCTGGTCGTGACGGCGGTGTCGTCGATCACGAAGCTGGTCTGGAGCGAGGAGTCCTCGACCCCGCTGAACTTCAGCGCGACCGTGGTCCCCGCGAAGGCCGACAGACTGAAGGACTTCGCCACATATCCGGTGGCCGCGTTGAGGTTCGAGTACGTGGCCAGGGTGGTCGATCCGGCGGTGACCGTCAGCTTGTCGTACGCCGTGCTGGTCGTGGTCTCGGCCGTGTCGATGTGGATATAGAACGTGAACGTCGTCCCCGTGCAGCCGCTCGGGATCGTCACCGACTGGGACAGCGTGTCGGTGTGGGTCGAGCCGTAGCCGTCGAGCCAGGCCTTGTACGAACCGGTGCGGGCCGCCTCGCTGCTGGAGCTGGTGATGACCCCGCTGGTCGCGGTCCAGGTCGTGTTGCCCGACTCGAAGCCCGCGTTGCCCAGCAACTGCGTCGAGGTGCAACTGCCGCCCCCGCCACTGGAACTGACGGTCCAGGTGAAGGACGCGGTACCGGTCGCCCCGGTGCTGTCGGTGACGGTCACGGTGGTGCTGTACGTGCCCGCGGTCGTCGGGGTGCCGGTGATGGCGCCCGTGGAGCTGCTGATCGACAGGCCGGTCGGCAGTCCGGTCGCCGCGTAGGTGAGCGACCCGCTGTTGGTGCTGCTGGCCGCGACCTGGAGGCTCACCGCCGTGCCGACGGTGGAGGACTGGCTGCCCGGGTTGGTGACCGTGACACCACTGGTCGGCACGGTGATGTGGCTGCCGACGTTGATGCCGGCGAAGGCGTTGCCGACTCCCGCGTACTGCGCGGAACTTGTGCCGTACAGCGCCCCGGCGGCGCTGAGCGCCGCGGTGCGGGCCCCGGCGTAGTTGGTCGTGGACGTCATGTACGTCGTCAGCGCCTTGTACCAGATCTGCAGGGCGGCGTCCCGGCCGATACCGGCGACGGCCACGCCGTCGGACGTGGTGCTGGTGTAGGTGGTGCCGTTGATGACCTTGGTGCCGCTGCCCTCGGAGAGCAGGTAGAACATGTGGTTCGCCGGGCCCGAGGAGTAGTGGACGTCGAGGTTGCCGACGCCCGAGTACCAACTGTCCGCCGAGCTGCCGTCCTTGCTCGGCTTGTCCATGTAACGCAGCGGCGTGCCGTCGCCGTTGATGTCGATCTTCTCGCCGATGAGGTAGTCGCCGACGTCGGTGGAGTTGTTGGCGTAGAACTCCACGCCCGTGCCGAAGATGTCGGAGGTCGCCTCGTTCAACCCGCCCGATTCACCGGTGTAGTTGAGCCCGGCGGTGTTGGAGGTGACACCGTGGCTCATCTCGTGGCCCGCCACGTCCAGCGAGGTCAGCGCGTGGGTGCTGCTGGTGCCGTCGCCGTAGGTCATGCAGAAGCAGTCGTCGTCCCAGAAGGCGTTGACGTACGCCGTGCTGTAGTGGACGCGCGAGTAGGCGGCGACGCCGTCGTTCTTGATGCCGCTGCGGCCGAAGGTGTTCTTGTAGAAGTCCCAGGTCTCCTGGGCGCCGTAGGCCGCGTCGGCGCCCGCGGTCTGCGTGTTGGAGCCGGATCCGGTGCCCCACACGTCGTCGGAGTCGGTCATCAGCGTGCCGGTGCCCGACGTGCCGTTGTTGAGGCTGTACGTCTTGTGACCGCCGCGCGTGGTGTCGTACAGCTGGTACGTCGAACCGGACAGCGTGGTGCTCAGCGAGACCGTGCCGCTGTACTGGGTGTTGCCGGTGCCGGTCTCGATGCCCTGGAAGCGGGAGAGTTCCTTGCCGGTGGTGGCGTCGGTGATGACGTGCAGCTTGCTGGGGGTGCCGTCGTCCTGGAAGCCGCCGATCACCGTCTCCCAGGCGAGCTTCGGAGTGCCGTCGCCGGCCCAGATGACCTTCCGGGCGCTGTCGGTGCTCGGCGCCTTGGCGTCGAGGGCCTTCGCGGTGGTGAGCGCCTTGGTCTCGGCCGCCGACTTGGCGACGGACGCGGTGGTGGAGGGCACCGTGAGGGTGTGCTTGTTGTTGAAGGTCGCGCTCACCGTGCCGGTCGCCTGCGCGGCGGGCGGGGTGTGCACGACGAGGTCGCCGCCGAGGACGGGCAGACCGGCGTAGGTGCGCTCGTAGCGCGTGTGCACCGTGCCGTCGTTGTCCTTGACGACGTCCTTGACGACCAGCTTCTCCTTGGCGCCGAGGCCGAGGGTGCGGGCGGTCTTCGTGCTGTTCGCGGAGGCGCTCTTCACCAGGGCCGTGCGCTGTGCCGGGGTGAGCTTCGCCTCCAGGCTGCCGGTGCGCAGCGGGCTGGGGTGGGGGGACGCGGGCTTCGCGCTCGCCGGAACCGACTGGATGCCGACGGCGAGGAGCGCGGCGGTGGAGATCAGGGCTCCAACCGCGGTCCGCTTGCGGGGGATGCGTCTCACTCGTACTCCTCCTGCGACGGCCGCGGGCGCGGCCGGTGACAGACCGGACAGCCGGGTCTGCTGTCCGGGAGAGCTGAGCTGTGCGGGGCCGACCGAACTTTGACCGATCCATGGAGGATCCGTGGGGTAACTGCGTGGAGGATGACAGCGTTGACCCGTCCATGTCACGCAGGGTCGGGGCACTCAAGGGTTTTCCCTCTGTCCCCGGGCTCAACCGACGTCGGGGACCGGCCACTTGCGGTTCGCGAAGGTGACGCGAGGACCGCGCCGGGTACGGTCCGATCATGCCGCGTCTGGTGGATGTCCCCGGGTACGCACGTTTCTGGACCGCCTCCGCGGTCTCGGCGTTCGGCTCCCAGGTGTCGGGGCTCGCCCTGCAGATCCTCACCGCCGTCACGCTGAGCGCGTCGGCCACCGAGGTGGGCCTGGTCAACGCGGCCCGCTGGGCGCCCTACCTCCTCTTCGGCCTCGTGGCCGGGGTCCTGGTGGACCGGTGCCGACGCAAGCCGGTGATGGTGGCCATGGATCTCGGCCGGGCCGCGCTGCTCGGCGCGATTCCGCTGCTGTACGCGCTGGACCGGCTCGACATCGCCACCCTGTGCGCGTGCGTCTTCGCCTTCGGGGTGCTCTGTCTGTTCTTCGACGCGGCCAACCACTCCTACGTGCCGCGGCTGGTCCCCCGAGAACTCCTCAACGCGGGGTACGCCCGGGTGGGACAGGCCGACGCGGTGGCCGGATCGACCGGGCCGCTCATCGCCGGCGTACTGATCAAGCTGCTGGGCGCACCGGTCGCCGTGCTCGTGGACGCGGCCAGCTATCTGGCCTCCGGTCTGCTGCTCACCTCGGTGCGCGCCCATGATCCGGTGCCCGACCGGGGCGCGCGGCGCAGTCTCCTCCGCGAACTGCGGGAGGGGGTCGACTGGGTCTACCGCCATCGGACCCTGGCGTCCATCGCGCTGACCTCGCACCTGATGCTCCTCTTCAACACCGTGGTCAGTACCGTCTTCGTCGTCTTCGCGCTGCGTGACCTGCGGATCGGGGACTTCGGTCTGGGCGTGACGTACGCCTGCGCGGGGCTCGGCGGAGTGCTCGGCGGCGCGTTCTCGGGACGGGCGGCGAAGAGGTTCGACGTCGGTGCCACGCTGATCGCGGGCCGGCTCGTCGCCGCCGTCGGCTGGCTGCCGCTGGTCCTCGCGCACCGCGGGCCGTGGGCACTGGTCTCCGTGTCGGCGGCCTTCTTCGTGGTGTCCGCGGCGATCTCGCTGGAAAGCCCGGTGGAGATGAGCTACCGCCAGGCGGTCACGCCCGACCGGCTGCGGGGCCGGATGAACGCCACGATCCGCTCGTTCAACTGGGGAATGGTGGCGATCGGGGCCCCCTTGGGCGGGCTCCTCGCCGACCACGTCGGCTACCGCTTCGCCCTGTCCGTAGGCCTGACCGGAGCGGTCCTCCAGGCACTCGCGCTCGCTGTGTCCCGCACCCGCGATGCCCGCGCCACCGACGATCACGAACCGCTCGTGCCCGCGTGAGGCCGGGGCGGCGGGCCCCGCTCGGCACCGAAATGCGGCTTCGGTGAACGCGGGGGATGCTGAGAGGGCCAACGCACGTCCGAAGGAGGACAGCCATGTCGTTCATGGACAAGGTCAAGGGAATGCTCGGCCAGAACCCCGACAAGGCCAAGCAGGCCGTGGACAAGGCGGGCGACATGGTCGACGAGCGCACCGGCGGCAAGCACGCCAAGCAGGTCGACATGGCGCAGGACAAGGCCAAGGACTTCATCGACCGTGAGAAGCCCCAACAGCCCTGAACGCCTGACCGCATCTGTCCGCGTATCGCCCTCGATGCGCCTCAAGTGGTCTCTGAAAGTGGAGACTTCGTCAAGTACAGATGTGAAAGCGGCGCGCACCCCGGCCCCGATTCGTACATACTCCCCCCACAGGAAGCCAGGACTCTGGGGGGAGTTGGCTCATGCAAGGCACGATCGACGGGTTCCGCTACGGTGCGGTGACTCCGGTGGCGGCCTATCTGATGGCCTGCCTGGGAGGTGCTCTGGGACTGCGCTGCGTGGTGCGGTCCCTGCACAACGAACATTCCTGGAAGGCGGGTTGGCTCGCGCTGGGCGCGACATCCATCGGCACCGGCATCTGGACGATGCACTTCATCGCGATGCTCGGCTTCCAGGTCGAGGAGACCCGCATCGGCTACGACGTCGGCCTCACGGTGCTGAGTCTGGCCGTGGCGATCGTCATGGTGGCCGTCGGGGTGTTCATCGTGGGATATCGCGGCGCCACCACCGGCACGCTCGCCGCGGCGGGTGTGATCACCGGCCTCGGGGTCGCCGCGATGCACTATCTGGGCATGTCGGCCCTGCAGTTGAACGGCAGCATCGAGTACCGGACCAGCACGGTCGCGCTCTCCATCGCGATCGCGATCGTCGCCGCGACGGCGGCCCTCTGGGCAGCCGTCTCCATCCGGGGCTTCCTGGCGAGTCTGGGCGCCAGCCTGGTGATGGGCGTGGCCGTGTCCGGGATGCACTACACGGCGATGGCCGCCGTGAGCGTCCATCTGCACAGCACCGGTGGGGCATGGACGGGCGACTCGGCCACCTCGCTGCTGCTGCCCATGCTGCTGGGACCGATCATCTTCCTGCTGCTGGCCGGGGTCGTCGTGATGTTCGACCCGCTGCTGGTGATGGGAGAGGGCAACTGGGACCGTTCCTTCGCCCGGCACCCCATCGCCCCGAAGACCGCTGACAAGCGAGCGGCTGCGGCCCTCACCGCACGGGACTCCGCTCCCCGGGCCGTGGTGACCGACGGCGGTCGCCACGGCCCGAGTTCGACCACCGGCCGCCGCAGAGCCCGTTAGCGGCGCCTCAGTTGGGCGCGCCCGGCGGCACCCGGGGCAGTGGATCGAGCCGTACCGCGCCGGGGTCGGCGAGGTAGTCGCGGATCAACTCCCCTGCCTCACGGGCCTGTTCGTCGCCCTGGCAGCGCAGCTCCGTCGCGAGCCGCCGCACGGCACCGCGCAACGACATCCGCACCGGAGTATGCAGCGCGGTGTCGTCGAGCAGCGTCAGCAGATGGTTCAGGAGGGTCCAGTCCGCCGTGTGCTGCACGGCGGCCCCGCCGGGCAGCTCGCCGAGTACCGGGTCGCTACGGAGCCAGGTCGCGGCGAGGAGCGCGTCCACGATGTCGACGACACCGGGTACGGCAGGGTCGGCCGCGTGCTGCCAGGCAACCCGGTTGAGCCGGGCCGGGTCCAGCAACTGCTGGGTCACCAGGGCGGTCGCGGCCCGTACGGCCTCGAAGGGGTCGAAGATCCGTCCGGCGCCCGTGTCGAGGTACTGCTCCGTCCGGCCGTAGCGGATCGCGGGCGGGGTGAGGGTGTCCAACACCGTGTGCGGCAGGGCGAGTTGTTCGGCGCGCAGGAGCTCGGCGAGTCGGGTCAGCGCCGTGTGCTGAGTGGCCGCGTCGACGGCTTCCGCGCCCCGGCCTGCCTCGCCGGCGAGGCCGTACGCGTAGCGCACTCCGCCCACCAGCCGGGCCACGGCCGCCACTTCATGCCGGTGCAGGAGGTGCAACAGCGCGGCGCGTTCCTCCAGTTCACCGGTCTGCCGGTCGGGCGGCAGCACTCCGCGGGAGAATCCGTCCAGGGCGATACGGCGGACCCGCAGCATCGTCTCCAGCGCCCGCAGGGCGTCCGCTCCGCCGACCCAGGGCACGGCGTCGGCGTGCGCGGCGTGCGGACCCTGGGCGTCCTCGTCGGAGACGTAGGTGAGACCGGCCTCGGCGGCTTCGCGGCGGAGTACGGCGAGCGCGGTGTCCTCGTCGCCGTCATCCTCGCCGAACCGCGCGTAGGCGTGCGCGACCAAGTAGTGGTCCCACGGCCCGAGTTCGGTGCCGTAGGCGGCGGAGAGGTCGAGTTCGCCCTCCTCGGTGACGCGGATGCGGGCGTGCGGGTAGTCCATGACGGACGGTTCGGGGTGGCCCGTACCGGCGAAGTTGTGCATGAAACCGAGCGCGTGGCCGATCTCGTGCGCGGCCAGCTGGCGCAGCCGGGCGAGCACCAACTCCTCGACGGCGGCGAGCCGTTCGGCCTCGTCCGGGCGGCCGTAAGGGGCGAGCAGGGCCTCGCCGAGCGCGCGGACCTGCTCGACGCGCTGGGAACCGAGCCGTACCCGGGCGTGCAGGATCTCGCCGGTGCGCGGGTCGGTGAGCCCCTGTCCGAGGGACCAGCCGCGGCCGGCCCGGTGCACCCAGACGACGCCGTTGACGTCGGGGTCGTAGGGGTCGAAGTCGGCGCCACCGGCCTCGACCCGGTAGGCGTCCGGGAGGCCGATCCGGGCGAAGGCCCGCTGCCACCAGTTGCCGCCCTCGACGACCGCCGAGCGGAAGGGTTCCGGGACGGCCGGGTCGACCTGGAAGACGATCGGGTCGCCGCCGGGCTCCGCGCGGAAGCGGGGCTGGAACCTGACCTGGGTGCCCACCCGGCCGACGAGGCCGTGGTCGGCGTAGCCGATGCCGTAGCCGCCCGAGGCGGGGTGGTAGCGGCGGACGGGCAGCGGGGTGGCGGGCAGCCGCATCAGGTTGAGCTGCTGGACGACGGTGATCGCGCGCGGGTCGGCGGCCACGGCCTGGACCGACCGGCCGCGGCCGGGACCCCGGAAGGTGAGGAGTGCGGGCAGCCGGACGGCGCGCGGCCCGGTGCGGCTGTCGGCGACGAGCGGGAGGCTCGCGGACTCGTCGATGGTGTAGTCGCCCTGCTCGTGTGCGTGCAGATGCTCGGCGACCCGGTCGTGGTCGGCGACGACCAGGCCGGTCGCGTCGACGACCACCGCCCCGTTCTCCTCCCGCAGCACGGGCCCGCTCCACACCACGGACAGCGCGAACGACTCGTCCCCGGCACGTACGGCGGCCTCGTCGCCGGAGGTGAGGAAGTGCTTGTTGCGGACGGCGAACAGGACCCGGTCGCCGATCCGGCGGAACTCCGCGAGCCGCGCCTTGCCCGCCCTGCCCCGGTCCAGCCACAGGTCGCTGGAGCCGAGGCCCTGGGAGAGGGAGACGGTGACCAGGAAGGGTTCGTCGAAGTGGCGGATGCCCAACAGCAGCCGGTCCGACCGGAGTTCGGGGTCGGGGAGCAGATCGATGAAGTCGGCTTCGCCGGACATGCGGGGGCCTTTCGGTCGAGCGTCGTCGAGTTGATGTTGCCAGGCCCCCGCCTCTCGCCCCGCCATGGCTCGTTGTTACGGTTCGCCGGTGTCTGAATCTTCACGCGATACCGCCGAAGGCGCCGGTTGGGGATCCACGGAACGCGGCGCGTACCAGCAACTCATGCCGACCCACGTCCAGAAGGTCTCGTGGCTGAATCCGAAGACCCTGTGGGCGGCGCGCAACGGTGTGCTGGCCTCCTGGTTCGGGGACCCGACCGGCGACACCCGCAGCCGCTGGGTCGCGCAGCGCACGGCCGCTGGCGCCCCCGCCGACAAGGTGATCCGGCGCGACGACGCGGACACCTTCTCCTTCATGGTGATCGGTGACACGGGCGAGGGCGACGATCCCCAATACGCCGTCGTGCCAGGGTTTCTGAAGGTCGGTCAGGGGACGGACTTCGCGGTCATCACCAGCGACGTGATCTATCCCGTCGGCACCGCGGACGACTACGGCAGCAAGTTCTTCCGCCCGTACCAGGACTATCCGGCGCCCATCTACGCGATACCCGGCAACCACGACTGGTACGAAGGCCTCGGCGGCTTCATGCGCGTCTTCTGCGACGACGCGCCCGCGCTGCCCGCACCCGCGTCGAAGCCGCGCCCCCTGACCCGGGCCTGGTGGCGCTCGCTGCTGTGGCACCACCCCCGCCCGGCCGACGGCGAACACCTGGACAAGGAACGGGAGTTGCGTTCCTCCCCGCTCCAACAGGCCGTCCAGCCGGGCCCGTACTGGGCGATCGACGCGGGACCGGTGCGGATCATCGGTATCGACACCGGCCTGTTGGGCACGATCGACGCCGAACAGGGCGCCTGGCTGCGGGAGGTGGCGAAGGGGCCGACGCCGAAGATCCTCGTCACGGGCTCGCCGCTGTACGTGGACGGCAAGTACGACCCCTGTGCCATCGACGGCGGCGGCACGGTCGACGACATCGTCCGCGATCCGGACCACCACTTCGTGGCGGCGATCGGCGGCGACATCCACAACTACCAGCGCTATCCGGTGCGGTTGGACGACGGGCGCACGCTTCAGTACGTGGTCTCGGGCGGCGGCGGCGCGTTCATGCACGCGACCCACACCGTCCCGCGCGTCGACATCGCGGGCGTCACCGAGCGGGACTTCCGCTGCTATCCGCTGCGCGGCGACTCCCTGGCCTTCTACAGCAGGCTGTACGGGCGCCGACTGCACCTGAGCCGCTTCTTCACCCTCACCGAGGCCGAGGCGTCGGCCGTGATCTGCGAGCGCCTCGGGATCCCGCCGACCCGCACCCCGGGCCCGCCGGTCCGCATCACCCGCCGCATCCGGCTGGTCGCCAGTCTGCTGGGCGCGGGCGGCCGCCCGGACCGCACCTCCCGATTCCGGCTCCCGGTGCGCAAGATCTACACGCAGCTCTTCTCGCCCAGCTCGGTGACGTACAGCCCGCCGTTCTTCAAGTGCTTCCTGCGGCTGGACGTCACTCCGGAGGCGGTCCGGCTGCGCTGCTTCGCGGCCACGGGCAACCGTGCCCAGGAGATCGACCCTCCCGTCGAGGACGAAATCACCATCCCGCTGCGCTGATCACACGCCCGCAACGTTCACCTGCCACAATCGGGACAGAACAGAACTGACGTACGACCGCCGGAGGAGCCCGTGCCGCCCACCTCACGCCCGCTGCGGAAGCTGGGCTTCCTCACGATCGGTCTCTTCGACGAGGCCGATCCGCGCCGGGGCCACGAGTCGACGCTGGAGATCATCGAACTCGGCGAGCGCCTCGGCTTCGACAGCGCCTGGCTGCGCCACCGCCATCTCCAGTACGGCATCTCCTCCCCCGTCGCGATCATGGCGGCGGCCTCGCAGCGCACCAGCCGTATCGAACTCGGCACCGCGGTGATCCCGCTGGGCTGGGAGAACCCGCTGCGGCTCGCGGAGGACCTGGCCACCGTCGACATCCTCTCCGGGGGCAGGATCAACCCGGGCGTCAGCGTCGGCCCGCCGATGCACTACGACCAGGTCAAGGAAGCGCTGTACCCCGACACGGCCGACGCCGAGGACTTCAGCTACGAGCGGGTGCGGCGGCTCGTGGACTTCGTGCGCGGCAAGCCGGCCACCGACTTCAGCGGCGTCGAGGGCTTCGAGGTGTTCTCCGACCGGGTGCAACCGCACTCTCCCGGTCTGGGCCGTCGTCTCTGGTACGGCGGGGGCAGCGCGAGTTCGGCGAAGTGGGCCGGCGAGCACGGCATGAACTTCCTGACGAGCAGTGTCGTCAAGGCCGAAGGGCCGGACGAGTCAAGGGACTTCGCGGAGATCCAGCTCTCCCACGTCCGTACGTTCCGCGCCCACCACCCGGACGGGGAGGCCGCTCGCGTCTCCCAGGGGCTGGTCGTGATCCCCACCGACTCCGCGTCGCCCGAACAGCGGGCGAAGTACGAGGAGTTCGCCCGCAGGCGCACTCCCCGTACGACGTCACCGCAGGGCCCGGCCCGGCTGATGTTCGCGCCGGACATCGTCGGCACCTCGGAGGAGATCGCCGAACTCCTGGGCGCGCACGCCGCGTTCAGGGAGATCGACGAGGTGGCGTTCGCGCTGCCGTTCACCTTCGAGCACGAGGACTACGTGCAGATCCTCACGGACATGGCGACAAAGCTGGGACCGGCACTCGGCTGGCAGCCCACCGCCTGACCCCGGTCTCACCAGCGGCCGGGCTCGGTGCCCACGATCGGCTCCGACGGCTTCCCGTCGACGCCCACCGGTATGTCGCCGGTGAGCATCACCCGGTGCATGGTCCGGGGGAAGCCGAGGTGGGCGTTGTCGCTGGGGGCGAGGTGGATGGTGGCCCGGTTGTCCCAGAAGGCCACGCTGCCCGGCTCCCAGCGGAAGCGGACGGTGTACTCGGGCCGGGTCGCCTGCGCGAGCAGCAGTTCCAAAATCGCGGCGCTCTCCGCGCGGGAGATGTCGGTGATCTGCTCCAGGTAGTAGCCGTTGACGAACAGCACCCGCTCCCCCGTCTCGGGATGCACCCGCACCAGCGGATGCACCGAGGCGACCTGGTGGTCCAGCAGATGACGGACGTACGCGTCGTCGCCGGGCCGCGGCTGGTAGCCGACGCCGAGCCGGTGCTCGGCACGCAGTCCGTCCACGAACTCCCGTACCGGCTGCGACAGTCCGGCGTAGGCGGCGGCCAGGTTCGACCAGGTGGTGTCACCGCCGTACGGCGGGACGGTCTCCGCGCGCAGGATCGTCGCGGCCGGCGGGTCGATGCGGGCGCCGTGGTCGCAGTGCCAGCCGCGCAGCAGGGTGTGCCGGCGGCGCTCCAGCCACTCCTCGTGCTCCATGCCGAACCGGCCGCCCAACTCCAGCCGGTCGGCGGTGGTTTCGACCTCGGGGAAGCCGGCCGGTGAGGCGCTGCCGCGCCGCCCGAGCACGACTGGTTCGCCGAAGCGGCACGCGAACGCCACATGCTCCGCGTGATCGAGTCGTTGGTCCCGGAAGAACACGACCTTCCAGCGCAGCACCGCCGCCCGGATCGCGGCCACCACGGCGTCGTCGAGTTCCCCGGCCAGATCGACACCGGTGATCTCGGCCCCGATGTGCCCGGCGGCCGGCTTCACCTCCATGCCGTCCACCCGCACCGCGTCGTCCGTCGTACCGCTGTCCTTCGTCATGCGCGCTCCGTCGTCGTACCTGCTCGGTCGGTCGTGCCCACCGGCTCGTACCCAGGTCGTACCGGGTTCAAGAAGATCGTGACAGCGATCACCGCACGAGGCGACAGGGCTCCCGGACGCCCATACTGGCTGTACCGCACAGTCAAGGGAAGGTCGACCGTGATCAGCATCCCGACGCACACGCTCAACGACGGAACGCAGCTCCCCGCCATCGGCCTGGGCACCTGGCCGATGGACGACGCGACGGCCGAGGAGGCCGTCGACGGCGCGTTGCGCATGGGCTATCGCCTGGTGGACACGGCGACGAACTACCGCAACGAGACCGGCGTCGGCCGGGGCGTCGCCCGCAGCGGTGTGCCGCGCGAGGAGATCGTCGTGACGACGAAGCTGCCCGGCCGCCACCACGGCTACGACGAGACCCTCGCGTCCTTCGAGGAGTCCCGGGCGCGGCTGGGCGTCGAGTACGTGGACCTGTATCTGATCCACTGGCCGCTGCCCCGCGTCGGCAAGTACGTCGATTCGTGGAAGGCGATGATCAAGCTCCGCGAGGAGGGTCTCGTCCGGTCGATCGGTGTCTCCAACTTCACGCCCGGGCACATCGAGCGGCTGGAGAAGGAGACCGGCGTACTGCCCTCGGTCAACCAGATCGAGCTGCATCCGCTGTTCCCGCAGGACGAACTGCGTGCCTTCGGTGCCGAGAAGGGCGTTCTCACCGAGAGCTGGAGCCCTCTCGGGCGCGGTTCCGCGCTGCTCGACGACCCGACCGTCGTGACGGTCGCGGAGGCCTTCGGTGTCACCCCGGGACAGGTGGTGCTGCGCTGGCACACCCAGCTCGGGGCCGTCCCGATCCCCAAGTCGGCCGACCCGGACCGGCAGCGCGCCAATCTCGACATCTTCGGGTTCGAACTCGGCCCGGCCCAGCTCGCCGCCCTCTCCGACCACGCCCCGCAGCGACTGGGCGGGGACCCGGAAACGCACGAGGAATTCTGAGAATCCGGGGGTGGAAGTTGCGTGTTCCCACCCCCAACTCGCCTTCCCTGCCTCTATGTTCACGGCGGAGGCTCACGATCTCACCGGAAGGCCCTCGTATGCGCAACGCGTTCCGTACCGCCGTGACCGGAGCGGTGGCCACCGCCGCCCTGCTGGCCGGCGGCACCGTCGCCCAGGCGACCCCCGCCGGGCCCGGCGTCACCGCCAAGCTGATCAGCCAGACCACGATCGGCGACACCGACTACACGGTGCGCGAGATCACCATCCCGCCCGGCCAGGCCACCGGCTGGCACTACCACGACGGCCCCCTGTACGGAATCGTCAAGGAGGGCACGCTCAGCCACTTCGACTCCAGCTGTGCCTCCGACGGCGTCTACCGCAAGGGCAGCACCATCCAGGAGCCGGCCGGGGCGGGCAACGTGCACATCGGCCGCAACCTGGGGAAGACCCCGCTCGTCCTGGACGTGCTGTACGTCCTGCCGCACGGATCGCCGTTCTCCGAGGACGCGCCGAACCCCGGCTGCCCCTTCGAATAGGCCCCCCGTCAGTCCGGCGGCAGCGGCTGCTCCGCCCAGATCGTCTTGCCGCTGCCGGTCTGTCTGCTGCCCCAGCGCTGGGTGAGCTGGGCGACGAGAAGAAGTCCGCGTCCGCCCTCGTCGTAGGCGTGGGCGCGGCGCAGATGCGGTGAGGTCGAACTGCCGTCGGAGACCTCGCAGATGAGGGCGCGGTCGCGGATCAGGCGGAGTTGGATGGGCGGTTGGCCGTAGCGGATGGCGTTGGTGACCAGTTCGCTGACGACGAGTTCGGTGACGAAGGCCTCCTCCTCCAGTCCCCAGGCGGCGAGTTGGTCGGTGGCGGCCTGCCGGGCCCCGGCCACGCGCTCGGGGTCGGGTTCGATGTCCCAGGTGGCGACGCGGTCGCCGCCCAGCGCGCGGGTGCGTGCCAGCAACAGGGCCACGTCGTCGCTCGGTTCCTCCGGCATCACGGCCTTCAGCACCGAGTCGCACAGCGCGTCCAGGGATTCGGCGGAGGCGGTGAGCGCGCGGCACAGTTCGGCGGTGGCGTGGTCGACGTCGCGGTCCCGGTCCTCGATCAGCCCGTCCGTGTACAGGGCGACGACGGCACCCTCGGGCAGCTCCAACTCGACGGCCTCGAAAGGGAGTCCGCCGACTCCGAGCGGTGGTCCGGCCGTCATGGAGACGAGGCTCGCGGTCCCGTCGGGCAGGACGAGGGCGGGCGGCGGATGTCCGGCGGCGGCCATGGTGAGGCGGCGTGAGACGGGGTCGTAGACGGCGTAGAGGCAGGTCGCGCCGAGTTCCGCGACCTCGTCGCCGGTGTCGTCGGTCGCGAGGTGGGTGACCAAGTCGTCGAGGTGGGTGAGAAGTTCGTCGGGCGGGAGGTCCACGTCGGCGAGCGTGCGGACGGCCGTGCAGAGGCGGCCCATGGTCGCCGAGGAGGCGATGCCGTGTCCGACGACGTCACCGACGACGAGGGCAACTCGGCTGCCGGACAGCGGGATCACGTCGAACCAGTCGCCGCCGATGCCCGCGAGCGAACCGGAGGGCCGGTAGCGGTGTGCCACCTCGACCGCGGCCTGTCCGGGCAGGCCTCTGGGCAGCAGGGTGTGCTGCAGGGCCAGCGCCGTGCTGCGTTCGCGGGCGAAGCGGCGGGCGTTGTCGATGCAGACGGCGGCCCGGCTGGCCAACTCCTCGGCGAGTACGGCGTCGTCCTCCGCGTAGTCGTCCGGGTGCGCCATACGGACGCCCACCGCGACGCCGAGGGTGGTGCCGCGCGCCCGCAGCGGCACCGCGATCATCGAGTGGACGCCCTTGCGGTACGAAGCCGCGGCGGGGCTGCGCGCGTTGCGCTCCGCCACCCAGCGGACGAAGTCGGGTTCGCCCGCCTGGCTGAGGACGGCCCGGTCCGACCTCAGCGCACGCGCGGGCGGCGAGTACGGCGGGTAGACGTCCGCCTCGGACAGGTGCAGCGCCGCCTCGGGCGTGCCCTCGATGGCGGACCCATGGGCGACTCGGCGCAGGATGACCTCGCCCCCCAGGTCGGTCGGCGGTTCGTCCGCGCCGAGCACCCAGTCCCGCAGGTCGACGCTGGCGAAGTCGGCGTAGCGGGGCACCAGCAGCTCCACCAGTTCCTCGGCGGTGCGCACCACGTCGAGGGTGGTGCCGATGCAGGTCGCCGCCTCGTTCAGCAGGGCCAGCCGCTGTCGGGCGAGGTACTGCTCGGTGCTGTCGAAGGCCGCGAGGGCGACCGCCGTCAGCTCGCCGGAGGGATCCCTGAGCGGCCACATCTCGATGCTCCAGGCGTGCTCCCGGTTCAGGGCGGGGGCGCCCGCCCAGCTGTCGTAGCGGACCGGTCTGCCCGTCTCGACGACCTGGCGCAGGTTGTGGAGGAAGCTCCGGCTGTGTTCGGCGTCCTCGACGGTCTCCGGGAAGAACCGGCCGATCAGGACGTCCTCCGGGACTCCCATCACACGGCAGGCGACGTCGTTGACGCGGAGATAGCGCTGCCCGGTGTCGAAGACGGACAGGGACATCGACGCCTGCTCGAAGGCCTGCTCGGCGAGGGTGGGGCCGGGTTCGGGCGGGGGTTCGGCGGTGAGGACGTATCCGTCCGGTGCGCCGTCCGCGCCGAGCAGCGCGCAGGCCCGCACGGTGAGCGGGAGCGGGGAGCCGTCCCGGTGTCGTAGGACCACCGGGCCGGCCAGTGCGGCCACGGACGTGGCGGCGGGGGGTTCGGCGAGCAGTGCCGCCACCGACCGGCCCACGGCCTCCTCGGCCGGGTATCCCGTCAGCGTCCGGGCACCCTCGCTCCACCCCGTCACGATGCCCCGGGCATCGATGACCGCCGCGGCGGAGGCCTGCTCCATATCGTCCAGGATGGTCCCTGTACCGCATCGCATCAACCGCGCTACGGCATTTGCGGCCCCCGTGTCACTTCCGGTGGGCGCGCAGTGCGGCGAGGGCGCGGTCGGCGTGGGTGTTCATACGGAGTTCGCTGGCGACGACCTCCAGGATGGTGCGGTCCTCGCCGATGACGAAGGTGGCCCGCTTGGTGGGCGCGAGCGAGAACCCGCGCTTCACGCCGAACCGCTCCCGGATCGTCCCGTCGACGTCCGAGAGGAGGGGCATGCCGAGGGCGTTCTTCCCGGCGAACTCCTGCTGCTTGTCGACCGTGTCGCCGCTGATGCCGACGGGCCGGGCGCCGACGGCCGCGAACTCGGCGGCCAGATCACGGAAGTGGCAGGCCTCGGCGGTGCAGCCGGCGGACAGCGCCGCCGGGTAGAAGAAGAGCACCACGGGCCCCTCGGCGAGCAGTTCCATGAGGCTGCGTTCCGCGCCGGTCTCGTCCGGCAGCGTGAAGTCCTCGACCTTGTCACCGACGTTCAGGCGATCACTCACGATTGTCCCTCCCCATTGTTTTTGGCGACACTACGGGCCCACAGCACGAGGGGTATCTGCAGGGGCAGTCGTCCGAGGGCCGCCGCCTTCTGCGGGGCCGGGCGGTCCCGCCAGTCGATCGCCATCTGCACATTGGCGGGGAACACGCCCACGAAGAACGCCGCCGCGGCCAGCGCGGCCGTACGCCGGGTGCGCGGCACGGCGATCCCGGCGGCGAGCGCCAGTTCGACGGCACCGCTCGCGTAGGTCCAGGTCCGGGGCGATCCCGGCAGGGCGCGCGGGATCGTCGCGTCGAACTGTTTCGGCGAGGCGAAGTGGGCGACCCCCGCGGTCGCCAGCAGTCCGGCGAGCAGCAGCGACGAGCGTTCGGACCGTGGCACGGTTCCTCCTCTGATGGCCTGCCGCGCGATATTACTCGACGGTAGGCCCTTATCGGTCCCCTACAGTTTCGGTCTGACCTTTGATATGTTTCGCAGCCGGAACCGGAGAAGGGTCCGTGCATGGACTTCGAACTGACCGAGGACCAGGAAACGATCCGCAAGTCCGTCGCCGGACTGCTGCGCGACTTCGACGACCAGTACTGGATGGAGAAGGACCAGGCGCACGAGTTCCCGACGGAGTTCTACGAGACCGTCGCGGGCGGCGGCTGGCTCGGGATCACGATCCCGGAGGAGTACGGCGGCCACGGCCTAGGCATCACCGAGGCGAGCCTGCTGCTCGAGGAGGTGGCGCGGGCGGGCGGCGGCATGAACGCGGCCAGCGCCATCCATCTCTCCATCTTCGGCATGCATCCCGTGGTGGTGCACGGCTCCCAGGAACTGAAGCGCCGGACCCTCCCGCGCATCGCCAACGGCGATCTGCACGTCTGTTTCGGCGTCACCGAACCGGGCGCGGGACTCGACACCGCGAGCATCACGACGTACGCGCGACGGGACGGCGACCACTACGTCGCGAACGGCCGCAAGGTGTGGATCTCCAAGGCGATGGAGTCGGAGAAGATCCTTCTCCTGACCCGCACCAGCAGGGCCGACGAGGTCGCCAAGAAGACGGACGGGATGACCCTGTTCCTGACGGACATCGACCGCGACCGGATCGACATCCGCCCCATCCCGAAGATGGGCCGCAACGCCGTCACCTCGAACGAACTCTTCATCGACGACCTGCGCATCCCCGTCGAGGACCGCGTCGGCGAGGAGGGCCAGGGCTTCCGCTATCTCCTCGACGGCCTCAACCCGGAGCGCATGCTGATCGCGGCAGAGGCCCTGGGCATCGGCCGGGCCTCGCTCGACAAGGCGGTGCGGTACGCCAAGGAGCGGGTCGTCTTCGGCCGCCCGATCGGCATGAACCAGGGCATCCAGTTCCCCCTCGCGGACTCCCTGGCCCGCCTCGACGCGGCCGAACTCGTGCTGCGCAAGGCGACCTGGCTGTACGACAACGGGAAGCCCTGCGGGCGGGAGGCGAACACCGCCAAGTACCTGTGCGCGGACGCCGGGTTCACGGCCGCCGACCGGGCCCTGCAGACCCACGGGGGCATGGGCTACTCCGAGGAGTACGGCGTGTCCCGCTACTTCCGCGAGGCCCGCCTCATGCGCATCGCACCGATCAGTCAGGAAATGATCCTGAACTACCTGGGATCGCACACGCTGGGACTCCCGAGGAGCTACTGAATGACCGAGAGCACAGGGCTGTTCGACCTCACGGGCCGGTCGGCACTGGTCACCGGCGCCGGGGGCGGCATCGGTTCCGCCGTCGCCGAGGCACTGGCGCGCGCGGGCGCCGCGGTGCTGGTGACCGACGTCGACGAGTCGGCCGCGGCGGCCGTCGCCGGAAAGATCAACGCGGCGGGCCTAACGGCGGACAGCGCCGCCCTCGACGTACGGGACCGGTCCGCCGCCGATACGGCCGTGGCACGCGCGGCGGCGCTCGCCGACGGGACGCTGCACATCCTGGTCAACAACGCCGGGGTCATCGCCCCGGCCATGTTCGACAAGCTGGAGGAGGAGGCGTTCCGCCTGGTCCTCGACATCCACGTCATGGGCACCTTCCACTGCGCGCAGGCCGCGCTGCCGTTCCTCCCGGACGACGGGAAGGGGCGGATCATCAACGTCACCTCGTCGGCGGGTCTGGTCGGCACGCTGGGCCAGGTCAACTACTCGGCCGCCAAGGCCGGGATCGTCGGACTGACCAAGTCCCTGGCCCGCGAACTGGCGCGCCGGCGCGTGCTGGTGAACGCGCTCGCCCCGCTCGCGGCCACGCCCATGACGCAGACCATCCGGACCGACGAGAAGTTCGCGGCCCAGATGCTCGCCCGGATTCCGCTGGGCAGGTGGGCGGAACCGGCGGAGATCGCGGGCAGTTTCGTGTTCCTCGCCTCGGACGCGGCCTCCTTCATCACCGGCCAGGTGCTGCCGGTGGACGGCGGCATGGTGATGTGACGGCCGGTCCCGTGATGTGACAGGGGGCGCGCGTGCTGTGTTGAATGGTTCAGCCAAAGAGGCCGAAGAGCGCGGCCTGCGACGAGAGGCCCGAACCTGTGCAGAGCGCCGAGCACCCTTCCCGCACCGCCCGGGGGCGCGCCGCGGCCGGTGAGCCCCGGCCGCGCTTCGACACGCTCACCGTTCCCAAGGCCTCGGACGTGCTGGCGGCGGAGGTGCGCGAGCGGATCCTCTCCGGGGAGTTCACGGAGGGCATGGCGCTGCCGCCGGAACGGCAACTGGTCGAACAGACGGGACTGAGCCGGGCCACGGTGCGCGAGGCATTGCGCGTCCTGGAGGTCGAACGGCTCCTGGAGATCCGGCCGGGGCGCGGGGGCGGCGCCTTCGTGCACCGGCCGGGGCGTGAATCGCTCGCGAACACCGTGCGGTTGGTGATCCGGGGTCAGCGGATCCGCCTTGAGGACCTGCACGAGACCCGGGAGGCGATCGAGCCGGCCTGCGCGGCGCTGGCGGCCAGGCGCCGGACGGACGCCGACCTCGCGGAACTGGACGACGCGCACGCGGAGTTGGTGGCGGCGGGGGACGACATCCAGCGGTTCCTGCGCGCCAACATCCACTGGCACAACGCCGTGGCGAGGGCCGGTGAGAACGAGCTCCTCATCGGGTTCATGAGCGCTCTCTCGCAGTCGATCCACGCGGCCACCGACATCGAGCAGTTCATGGACGCGGACATCCGCAAGCTCACGGCCCGCGCGCACGCCCGGATCACCGAGGCGATCAGGGACGGCGACAGCGAGGCGGCGATGCGCCGTATGACCCGCCACGTGTGCGGCTTCGCCCGGGCCGCCGCCGAGGTGGACCGCCGGGACGGCGTGGAGCTGACCGATCCCGAGAACTGATGCCGAGAACCGATCCCACCGGAGATGAGAATGTGATTCTCTTCTTCGTGCAACACCATTGACAGTTTCGGTCTGACCTTTAATACCATCGCGGTATGAGCAAGGTGAGTTCCGTGCTGACCGTGGCCGCCGACGGAGACGTCCGCATCGTCACCCTGAACCGCCCCGACCGGCTGAACGGCGTGTCCGAGGAGCTGCACCGACGACTGTCGGAGGTGTGGCGCGAACTGGCGGACGACCCGAAGGCCCGGGCCGTCGTCCTCACGGGCGCGGGACGGGCGTTCAGCGCGGGCGGCGACTTCGAC
Organism: Streptomyces sp. MBT53; assembly: GCF_016654115.1. Taxonomy (GTDB): domain Bacteria; phylum Actinomycetota; class Actinomycetes; order Streptomycetales; family Streptomycetaceae; genus Streptomyces. Next base: position 189,609 of record NZ_JAEQAZ010000001.1, on the reverse strand, counting down.
CATCTCCTACGGCACCACACCGACCCGGAGTTGCGGGAGCGGTCCATCCGGATCGACCGCACCATCCAGACCGAGATGATCCGCTTCCCGCTGCCGGTGATCGCCGCCGTCAACGGCCCCGCGGTGGGCCTGGGTTGCAGCCTCGCCCTGGCCTGCGATCTCGTACTGATCGCCGAGGACGCCTACTTCGCGGACCCGCATGTGTCGGTCGGCCTGGTGGCGGGCGACGGCGGAGTCACCCTGTGGCCGCTGCTCACCAGCCTGCTGCGGGTGAAGGAGTACCTCTTCACCGGGGACCGCATCCCGGCGGCCAAGGCGGTCGAGTTCGGCCTCGCCAACCGCACGGTCCCGCCCGACGACCTCATGAGCGAGGCGCTCGCCCTGGCCCACCGGCTCGCGGCCCAGCCCGCCGAGGCCCTCCGCGCCACCAAGCTGGCCCTCGCCGCCGTCGTCGAGCAGGTCTCGCGCGGCGGAATGGAGGCGGCTCTGATGGCCGAGCGGGCCACGATGACCAACCCCGACCACATCCGCATCATCACCGACCTCGCGGCCCGCGCCGAACGGCGCGCGAACCCCCCTGAGGAGCGCTGAGCGTGGAGCGCGAGGAGTTCGCCCTCGTCCGCGACATGGTGCGCTCACTCGCACCCCGACACGGCGTGACCTCGGCCGACGAGCTGAAGCCGGCGACCCGTTCGGCAGCCCAACAGGCCCTGGACGACATGGGTTTGCGAGATCTACGACGCACGTCTCCCCCGGTGGCGACCACGCAGGAGTGCGCACTGCTCGCGGAGGAACACGGCCGCCACCCGCTCACCACGTCCCTGCTCGGTACGGTCCTGCTCGCTCCGGAGCTGCTCCGGTTGCTCGGCGACGACACCTCGCCGGGGACGCCCACCGTCGCGCTCACCCGCGAACTACGCTTCCCCGGGCCGGAGTCGGCGGATCTCGTCGCCTGGGACTGCGAGGGAGCCGACAGCGCGCTCTGCGTCACCACCGACGGGACGGTCACCCGGGTCGAGTTGGGCCCGACGGCACCGAGCACCGACCTGCTGCGCACGATCCGCGCAGTCCCGGCCGACACTCCCGTGGAGACCGTCGGTCGTCTCACGGAACCGGACCGACTCCGCTGGCAGGCCTACGCACTCGTCCTCGTGACCGCCGAACTCGTCGGCGCGGCGGGCTCGTTCGTGGAACTGGCGGTGCAATACGCCCGCGTCCGCCGCCAGTACGGTCAGGCGATCGGCTCCTTCCAGGCCGTACAGCATCTCCTCACCGACGCGACGGTCCTGGTGGAGGCGGGCACCAGTGTCACGCGCTACGCGGCCTGGTCTCTCGACAACGAGCCGCCGGAGCGGGCCCTGACGGCGGCGCGCGTCGCCAAGGCGGAGGTCAACTCCTCGGCGCTGGAGGCGGTGTACGCCGGGATGCAGGTCTTCGGCGGTATCGCCCAGACCTGGGAGCACATCGCGCACCTGTATCTGCGCAAAGTGCGGCTGGGCGCCACGCTGCTCGCCACGACGGACGACCTGCTCCCCGCGCTGGCCGCACCGGAGGTGCCGCGATGACCGACACTCCGCTGGACTTCGGCGACCCGGCCGACCTGGACCGGTTGCGCCACGAGTTCCGCGCCTGGCTGGCCCAACACCCGCTCCCCGAAAGGGAGTCGGGCGAACCGGTCCCGGTCTTCCTGCACCGCTGGCACCAACTGCTGCACTCGGGCGGCTGGGTCGGCCTGGACGTCCCGGAGCGCTACGGCGGCCGGGGCCTGACCGCGCTGCACCAGGTCGCGATCAGTGACGAACTCGGCGCCTGCCGGGCCCCGGGCGTCCCCCGGATCGGCTATCTCGCCCACGCTCTGCTGGAGTTCGGCTCGGAGGAGCAACGACTGCGGTTCCTGCCACGGATGCTGGCCGGTGACGAGGTGTGGTGCCAGGGCTTCAGCGAGCCGGGAGCCGGCTCGGACCTGGCGGGCATGAGCACCTTCGCCGAGCGGCACGACGGCCACTACACGGTGCGCGGCCAGAAGCTGTGGACCAGCTACGCCCAGTACTCCGGCCTGTGCCTGCTGTTGGCCCGCACCGACCGCTCGGCACCGGCCCACAAGTCGATCTCGGCGTTCGTCCTGCCCCTGGACCGCCCCGGCGTGACGGTACGTCCGCTGCGCGCGGCCAACGGAGACGACGAGTTCTGCGAGCTGTTCCTCGACGACGTCCGCATCGAGGAGTCCGAGCGCGTCGGCGCCGAGGGCGTCGGCTGGGCACTGGCGATGACGACGGTGTCGTACGAGCGCAACGCTCTCGACACCGGGCACATCTCGAAGTACGGGCTGCTCGTCGAGCGGCTGCGGAGCTTCGCCGCCGAGCGGCGCGGCAGTCTGCCCGACGGGCTGCTGTCGCGTATCGGCCGGTGTGTCGTGGACTACGAGGTCCTGGTGGCGCACGCCCGCCGCCGCACCGCCGAACGCCTCGCCGGACAGGTCGCCGGTCCCGAGTCCTCCGTGGACAAGCTGCTGATGACGAGGACCGAACAGCGGCTCTACGACACGGCACTTGAGGTGTTCCCGGCCGAACTGGCCGGTGAGGGCGGCGAGTTGTTCGGCGACTACCTCTACTCCCGTGCGGCCTCCGTCTACGGCGGCACCTCCCAGATCCAGCGGAACATCATCGCCAAGCGGATCCTGCATCTCCCTTCGAACGGCTAGCCCTGGAGCCAACTGATGCGCTACGACGACGAATTCCTGAGCATCCCCCACGTCATCAGGCTGGCCGCCGAACGCTTCGGGGACGCCACGGCACTCATCGACGGGGACCGCCGCTGGACGTTCCGGGAGCTGCAGGACCAGATGCTCCACGCGGTCCGCGCCACCATCGCGCTCGGCATCAAGCCCGGGGACCGGGTCGGGCTGTGCGCCCCCAACTCGGCGGAGTGGATCTTCGCCGCGCTGGGGATCCACGGCGCCGGGGTCGTACTCGTGCCGCTCAACACCCGGTTCAAGGCGCAGGAGATCTCGTACATCCTGCGGAAGTCGGAGGCGGCTGCCGTGTTCGCCTCGCCCTTCCTGGGCAACGACTACATCGGCGAACTGCGCAAGGCCGATCCGGAACTGCCGGCCCTGCACAAGACGGTGTCGGTTCTCGGTCCGCAAGGGGCGGCCGAGCTGGCGTGGAACGACTTCCTCGGTGCGGGAGAGGGCATTTCGACCTCCGCGGCCCATGAGTCGATCGACCGCCTGACGCCGGACGACGTCTCCGACGTGATGTTCACGTCCGGCACGACGGGCCACCCCAAGGGCGTGATGCTCACGCACGGCCAGTCCCTGCGCGCCTACGGGTGGATGGCGGAGGAGTACACGTTCCGGGAGTCCGACACCTTCCTCGTGATCCCGCCGTTCTTCCACTGCTTCGGATACAAGGCGGGGTGGCTGGCCTCCCTGATGCACGGGGTGACCGTCATACCGATGGCCGTCTTCGACGCGGGGCGGGCACTGGACCTCATCGCCCGGGAGCGGGTGAGCATCCTCCTCGGCCCGCCGACGATCTTCCACGACCTGGTCAACCACCCGGCCCGCGCCGAGCACGACCTGGCCTCGCTCCGGGTCTCCATGACAGGCGGTACGACGATCCCGGAATCGCTGATCCGGGCCATGAAGACGGAGTTGTCGTTCGACATCGTGATGAGCGCCTACGGCCTCACCGAGTCCACCGCGCTGGTGACCACGACCCGGGTCGGGGACTCGGAGGAGACGGTCGCGCACACCACGGGGAGCGCCATTCCCGGTGTTCAGGTCCGGATCGTCGCCGATGACGGGCTCGACGTCCCGATCGGGCTCGACGGCGAGATCCTCGTGCGCGGCTTCAACGTCACCCGCGGCTACTGGGACGACCCCGATGCCACCGCCTCGACGATCGACGCCGAGGGCTGGCTGCACACCGGGGACATCGGACGGCTCGACGACGACGGCAACCTCGCCATCGTCGACCGCAAGAAGGAGCTGTACATCGTGGGCGGCTTCAACGCCTATCCGGCCGAGATCGAGAAGCTGCTTCTCGGCTGCGAGAGCGTCCAGCAGGTCGCCGTGATCGGCGTTCCCGACGAACGCCTCGGCGAGGTCGGCTGCGCGTTCGTCGTCGCGGCCCCGGAGCACCCGACGACCGAGCCCGAGATCATCGCCTGGGCCCGCGAGAACATGGCGAACTTCAAGGTCCCCCGGCATGTCCGCTTCGTCGACCAACTCCCGCGCAACGCGAGCCAGAAGGTACTGAAGGACGAGCTCCGTGCCAGTTTCACGGCCGTGGGCTGAGTGATGACGACAACGACCGGGCCGCTGGCCGGAATCACCGTGGTCGCTTTGGAGCAGGCGATCTCAGCTCCCATGTGCACCCGCACGCTCGGCGACTTCGGCGCCCGCGTGATCAAGGTCGAGAACCCCCAGGGCGGGGATTTCGCCCGCCACTACGACGACGTCGTCAAGGGACTCGGGGCGCACTTCGTGTGGGTCAACCGGGGCAAGGAGTCGGTGGCCCTGGACCTCAAGTCACCCGGCGGCATGGGCGTGTTGCACCGGCTGCTGGAGCGCGCCGACGTCCTCGTCTCCAACCTCACACCCGGCACCACGGCCAAACTCGGCATCTCCCCCGGCGACTTGACGACCCGTCACCCCGAGCTGATCGCCGTCGAGATCGACGGCTACGGCCCCGGTGGCCCGCTCTCCCACAAGCGGGCCTACGACCTGCTCGTGCAGGCCGAGTCGGGCGCCTGCTCGGTGACCGGGCACCCGGGAGCACCGGCCAAACCAGGCCCGCCGATGGCCGATGTGTCCAGCGGCCTGTACGCGGCGCTGTCGGTCGTCGCGCTGCTCTGCGGCAGGGAACGCGGGGTGGGTCCCGCTGCCTCGTCCGTCGCGGTGAGCCTGTTCGACACGATGACGGAACTGATGGGCTATCCGCTCACCTACACCCAGCACTCCGGGGTCGAGCAGCAGCCGCTCGGCCTGAGTTCGCCCGCCGTGGCACCGTACGGCGCCCATCGCACCGCCGACGGCCACACCGTGATCCTCGGGACGACGAACGACCGTGAATGGCAGCGCCTGGCACGGGAGTTGCTCGACCGGCCCGACCTCGCGGACGATCCCCGCTTCCGGAGCAACGCGGGGCGGGTGGAACACCGCGACCTGCTGGAGCCGGAGATCAGCGCCTGGTGCGCACGGCACGACCTCGCGTACGTACAGGACCGCGCGGACGCGGCCGGGATCGGCAACTCCCGTTACAACACGACCAGTGACGTCATCGCCCACCCGCATCTCCAGGCGCGCAACCGGTGGCGGGAGATCGACACACCGTCCGGTCCGGTACCGGCGCTGCTGCCACCCCCGGTCATCGCCGGGTACGACCCACCGATGGGCGCGATTCCCGCGCTCGGCCAGCACACCGACGCCGTACTCACCGAACTCGGCCTCACGGGCGAGGAGATCGCCGTTCTCCGGGCACAGGGAGCGGTGCGATGAGCGGGCCGCCGGTGCTTCTGACGAGCGACGCCGACGGCGTTCGGACGCTGACGCTGAACCGGCCGGAGCGCAAGAACGCGATCGACGCCGAACTGTGGGACGCGCTGCGCACTGCGCTCTCCGCTGCGGGCCGCGACCGTACGGTACGTGCGCTGGTGTTGACCGGTGCGGGCGGTGCGTTCTGCTCCGGGGCCGACATCCGCAAGGGCGTCAGCGACGAGCATCCCCTCTACCGGATGCGGACTCTGACCGAAGTCACGCTGCTGCTGCACGAGTTGCCGATCCCCACGATCGCCAAGGTGCAGGGCGTGGCGGTCGGCGCGGGCTGGAATCTCGCCCTGGGCTGTGACTTCGTCGTGGCCACCCCGGACAGCACGTTCTCGCAGATCTTCGCGCGCCGTGCCCTGTCCCTGGACTGCGGCGGCTCGTGGCTGTTGCCGAAGCTGGTGGGGTTGCAGCAGGCGAAACGGCTCGTGCTGCTGGCCGAGACGATCGACGCCGAGGAGGCCCGCGCGCTGAACCTGGTGACCTGGGTCGTGGACACCGACAAGATCGACGCCTACGTGGACGACCTGACCGCCCGACTGGTCGCCGGGGCCCCGGTGGCTCTCGCGCAGAACAAGGCGCTCCTCAACGAGAACGCCGATCGCACCCTGCGCGAGGCCCTTGCCGGTGAGGCGCGGTCGCAGGCCATGAACTTCGCCACGGCGGACGTCCCGGAGGCGTACGCGGCCTTCGTGGAGAAGCGTCCGCCTCGCTACACGGGGCGCTGGGCGGTGCCGGGAACAGCCGCGCCCAGAACGACAAAGGAGACGTAATGCGTGAGGCAGTGGTGGTCGAGGCGGTCCGGACCGCCGTCGGCAAGCGGAACGGCGGTCTGGCCGGCGTGCACGCGGCCGACCTCTCCGCCGTCGTCCTCCGGGCCCTCGTCGACCGTACGGGCCTGGATCCCGAGGTCGTGGACGACGTGGTGTGGGGCTGCGTGGGCCAGCTCGGCGACCAGTCGAGCAACATCGGCCGCTACGCGGTACTGGCCGCGGGCTGGCCCGAGACCATTCCTGGGACCACGGTGAACCGGGCCTGCGGATCGAGCCAGCAGGCCCTGGACTTCGCCGCCCAGGCGGTCATGTCCGGCCAGCAGGACGTCGTGGTGGCGGGCGGCGTCGAGGTGATGAGCCGGGTGCCGCTCGGGGCCTCCCGGGCCGGCGGGATGCCGTACGGTCCCCAAGTCCTCGCCCGTTACGAGGACTTCTCCTTCAACCAGGGCGTCTCGGCCGAGCTGATCGCGCGGAAGTGGGGACTGGGCCGGGGTGTCCTCGACGAGTTCGCCGCGCTGTCGCACGAGCGGGCGGCGGCCGCGCAGGACGGCGGGGCGTTCGACGCGCAGATCGTGCCGGTGACCGACGACAAGGGCGACACCGTGACCCTGGACGAAGGCATCCGGCGAGGGACGAGCAGCGCCACTCTCGCGAAGCTGAAACCGTCCTTCCAGGAGGACGGGGTGATCCACGCGGGCAACTCCTCGCAGATCTCCGACGGTGCGGCGGCCCTGCTGGTGACCACTCCGGAGAAGGCCCGTGAGCTGGGGCTGACGCCGATCGCGCGCTACCGGGCGGGCGTGGTCACCGGTTCCGATCCGGTCCTGATGCTGACCGGGCCGATCCCCGCGACCGAGAAGGTGCTCCGCAAGGCCGGAGTGGCACTCTCCGAAGTGGGCGTCGTCGAGGTCAACGAGGCCTTCGCGCCGATCCCGCTCGCCTGGTTGGCCGAGACCGGAGCGGACCCGGCCCTCCTCAACCCGCTCGGGGGCGCCATAGCGCTCGGGCATCCGCTCGGCGCGTCGGGTGCCGTCCTGATGACGCGCATGCTCCACCACATGCGGGACCACGGGATCCGCTACGGCCTGCAGACCATGTGCGAGGGCGGCGGCACCGCCAACGCCACCGTCGTCGAACTCGCTTCCTGACAGGGGATGTTGTGCGCCGAGACGTCTTCACCGACGACCACGAGGCATTCCGTCGGCTCGCCAGGGACTTCGTCGCCAAGGAGGTCGTCCCGCACTACTCCGAGTGGGAGGAGGCCGGCCGACTCCCCCGCATGCTCTTCGAACAGCTGGGCTCGCTGGGCCTGTTGGGCACGGCGGTCCCCGAGGAGTACGGCGGAGCGGGCCTCGACGACTACCGCTACAACGTCGTCCTCCAGGAGGAATCGGCCCGCGCCCTGGTCACGTTGGGTACCGTCCGCACCCAACTCGACGTCGTCCTGCCGTACTTCCTCACCTACGCCGACCGGGAGCAGCGCGAGCGCTGGTTCCCCGGTCTGGCCTCCGGAAAGCTGCTGACGGCCATCGCGATGACCGAGCCGGGCACAGGCTCGGATCTCGCCGGGATCCGTACGACCGCCGTGCGCGACGGGGACTCGTACATTCTCAACGGTGCGAAGACCTTCATCACCGGCGGCCTCCTCGCCGACCTGGTGATCGTCGTGGCCCGTACGTCTACCGACCCGGACAACCGCCGCGCCGGGCTCACCCTGCTGGTCGTCGAGGACGGCATGCCCGGTTTCACTCGGGGCCGGGTACTGCACAAGCTGGGCATCAAGGTGCAGGACACGGTGGAGCTGGCCTTCGACGACGTGCGGGTCCCGGTCGCCAACCGGCTCGGCGAGGAGGGTGCCGCGTTCGGCTATCTCGGCCACAACCTCCCGCAGGAGCGGATGACGGTGGCGGTGGGTTCGGTCGCGCAGGCGCGGGCGGCCCTGGACACGACGATCGCGTACGTCAAGGAGCGCAAGGCGTTCGGGAAAACGGTCGCCTCCTTCCAGAACACCAAGTTCGAACTCGCCGCCGTGGCAGCCGAGGTCGAGGCCGCACAGGCCATGCTCGACCGGGCGGTGCTCGAACTCGTCGCCGGTGAACTGAGCGGGCCGGACGCCGCCAAGGTCAAGCTCTTCTGCACCGAGATGCAGGCCCGCGCGGTCGACCGCTGTCTGCAACTGTTCGGCGGCTACGGCTACATGCTGGAATACCCCATCGCCCGGCTCTACGCGGACGCGCGCATCACCCGCATCTACGCCGGAACCAGCGAGGTCATGAAGGTCATCATCGCCAAGTCCCTCGGATTGTGAGGCGGTTACGGTGCCGGACTTCTCCAGCAGACCAGGTGTCGCGTTCGTGGCGGGCGGCTCGGGCGGTATCGGGGCGGCGGTCGTACGACTCCTCGCCGAACGGGGCAGCGACATCGTCCTCACGTACCGGGCCAACCAGGAAGCGGCGGACGCCGTAGCCGCCGAGGCGAGGAAGCTGGGCCGTCAAGTGCGGGCGATACGGCTGGACTTGACCGACGAGGCCGCCACGGCCGAGGCCGTGACGGAGGCACCCGGAGGCATCCACACGCTCGTGTACGCGGCGGGCCCGCATGTACCGATGAGGCACCTGAGCAGGGTCTCGCCGAGCGAGTACCGCGCCCAACTCGAAGGCGACGCCGTGGCGTTCTTCAACCTCGTCCATCCCGCGCTGCCGCTGCTGCGCGAGGGCCGGGGCAACATCGTCGCCGTGACGACCGTCGCCACCCGCCGCTTCCCCGTACGGGACGGGCTGTCGTCGGGCGCGAAGGGCGCGGTCGAGGCGGTGGCCCGGGCACTGGCCGCCGAGGAGGGCCGCTACGGCGTCCGCGTGAACTGCGTGGCACCCGGCATGCTCAACGACGGTATCGCCGGTCGTCTGATCAGCTCCGGCGAACTCGACGAGGACGCCCTCGCAGTCACCCGGCGCAACATCCCGATGCGCCGCTTCGGCGATGCGACCGACATCGCGGAGGCGGTCGCGTTCCTCGCCTCGGACCGGGCGGGGTTCATCACCGGGCAGGCGTTGGGAGTCGACGGCGGGTACAGCGTGTAGAGGTCATACGGGCGTGATAGGGCGGCCGGACACGTATGCGGCGCGGACCAGTTCACCGGACAACGCGTTGAGGGCCTCGCGCAGCGGTACATGGAGCAGGCACAGGTCGGCGACCGCGCCCACCGCCAACCGTCTTGTCCGGGCTGGGTGTTGGGGCTCGCCGGTGAACAGCCGTAGCGCAGCCTCTGGTCGGAGCCGCTCGCCGTCGACCCGTTCGGTCGCCGCCCGCATGACCGCCCAGGGGTCCGAGGTGCCGTAGGGCGCGTCGGTGCCCGCGGCGAGGGGGATGCCGGCCTCGGTCAGGGTGCGGCAGCGGTAGAGGTGGGGGCGGTCGTCGGGGTCCACGTCGGTGGCGTACGCGGCGGCCCGTTCGGCGGGAAAGTGGGGCTGGGTCACCACCGTCACCCCTAGTCGTCGCAGCCACGGGATCGTCTCGGCCGGGATGACCGACCCGTGCTCGATCCGGTCGCCGTCGGCCGGGCCCACCTCGTCCAGGGCGAGCAGCGTCACCAGCAACTGCACCCGGGTCACGCAGTGCACGGCGACCGGTCTGGGTCTGATCTCCCCTATGGTGCCAGCGAGTTGGGCCGGTGTGGGGAGCGTCGGATCGTCGAGCATCAGCTTCACAGGCTCGTCGACGCCCATCACCAGGAGGCGTTGCGGGAGGACCGACAGCAGCTGGGTGAGCCCGGCGGCCGGGTGCGGGTCGGCGTTGGTGAACCCGGTGACGCCGAGTGCCGCCGCCCGCCGCCCCACGCCCTCCAGATCCAGCCGTATGGGCGGCACGAACCCGCGCAGCCGCTCGTCCTCGCGCCAGAACCGTCCGTCGCCGTCCAGCCCGGCCGCCCGGAGCGCGGCGCTGTTCCACACCCACAGCGCGCCGGTGCGATGCTGCACCCGCACCGGCCGATCGGGGACCAGCGCGTCCAGCGTCCACCGGTCCAACTCCCCCGCCACGCTTTCGTGGTAGCCGACGGCCCGCACCCACTCCCCCTGCGGCCCACTCGCCAAGGCCGCCGCGAACGCCGTACGGTCCCGGACGTCTGTCGGTCCGACGCGCACGGAGGCGGCTTCGGCGGCCAGCGCCGCGAGGTGGACGTGGTGGTCGTGCAGACCGGGCAGCAACGCACCGCCCCGACCGTCCACTTCACCGCGCCCCGGCAGCCCGGGCCCGATCTCGGCGATCCGCCCGCCTTCGATCCGTACGTCCACCGCCGCTCTGTGGCCCACCACCTCCACGTTCCTGATCAGCACGGCGGGCGGACCGGTGTGTGCGTCTCGGCGAGGGTCGCGGCGCAGGCGGCCATGGAGACGCAGAGGAGTTCTCCGCCGCCGCTGGCGAGGGAGCGGGCCGCGGCGTGGGCGGCGAAGACGCCGGTGACGGGGTCGGCGAGTGCGTCGCCGAGGAAGACGGGGTCACCGTTCGGGTCGAGGCCGGTCAGGCCGCCGGCGACGGCAGCGTCGTCTCCGAAAGCGATGCGGTCGTTCTCCCGTCCGTAGCCGGTGATGCCGACCCAGACCCGGCCGGGGCGGGCGGCGAGGAACTCCTCGGCGCGAAGGCCGAGTCGGCGCAACGCGCGGGGTCGTGAGGCCTCGATGACGATGTCGGCCTCGGCCACGAGTTCGTCCAGCGCACCGGGGGCGAAATCCACCACCACGTTGTCGTGGCCGTCGTGCAGCCAGCGGTAGAAGGCGGGCGACCCGAGGCGCGCGCCGTCCGGTCGGGTCGCGCTCTCCACCTTCACCACCCGCGCGCCCGCCAGCCCGAGCAACCGCGCGCACAACGGCCCCGCCCAGAGCGCGGAGAAGTCCACAATCCGCAGATCGGCCATGGCTCGCACACGCCGCTCGCCCCACTGCTCGGCGCGCACCGCAGGACGTGCGTCCGGGGTCACCGATCCGGGTACCGCAGCGGCCATATCCAGCAGCTGCGCGGCCTCCGCCGCTTCGGCAGCCGCGACCCGTCGTACGGCCGCATCCAGACGACCCCTGGGCTCACCTGGCGAGCCGAGCAACGCCAGCAGTGCGGGTACGGCGGCGAGGTCGTCGGGGCGGGCCAGGTTCACGGCGGTCCAGCCGTCGGCGGCTCGGAGGAGGTGGCAGGAGCCGTTGGCCGAGATCCTTCCCGGGCGTTCCAGACCGGCCAGTTGGGCCCGGAGGAACAGTGCGCTCGGCAGATCCACCGGTACGCCCGTCAGATCGGTGAACGAGCGGGCGACGTCAGCGAGAGGGGCCATGTAAGGCTCGACAGTGCCCATCCATGCGCGGAGAGCGTGATTCTCCACGAGTCGAACCCCCTTCTCTCCACAGGTGATCTCAAATTACACTCCGGTCCACGCCTGGAGGGAGATCACCGTGGAGTCACCCTTCGTGATCGTCGATCTCGACCGCGCCCCCACGTGGGAACCAGCCGCCCGCGACCGTGTCGTGATCGGTGTGGCCGCAGCGCCCAAGGACTCGATCGACGGGTACGACGTACTGCTCACCGCTGTCCCCGATCCGCCCAGGCCGTGGGTGTCGTGCGCGGATCCGCAGGCCACGGCTCGGGAGCTGGGGCACATCATCGAGAGTCGGCCCGCCGCGTCCGTCGCGCTGGTGCAGGTGCTACGGATGGGCAGCGGGCTCTCGGTCCCGGACAGGCTGGTTCTCGAATCCCTGGCCTACTCGACGCTTCAGGGCGGAGCCACCTTCCGGTCCTGGCTGGCCGCCGCCCCCCGGCGTACGCACCGCCCGGCCGAGACTCCCGTACGGCTCGGTCGTGATGGTTCCCGGTTGTCCGTCACGCTGGACCGGCCCTGGGTGCGCAACGCGTTCGACGCGGCGACGCGGGACGCGCTGTGCGAGGCGCTCCAGGTGGCCGTGGCCGACCCGTCGATCACCCGCGTCGACCTGTACGGGAACGGTCCAACGTTCTGCAGTGGGGGCGATCTCGCCGAGTTCGGTACGTCCCGTGATCCCGCGCACGCGCATCTCGTGCGGGTCCATCGGAGTCCGGCCGCGCTCCTGCACCGGTGCGCGTCGCGTGTGACCGCGCATCTGCACGGGGCCTGTGTCGGCGCGGGGATCGAGCTCGCCGCCTTCGCGGGGCGGGTGGTCGCCGCGCCGGACACGGTGATCCGGTTGCCGGAGATCGGGATGGGGCTGATTCCGGGTGCGGGCGGCACGGCGAGCGTCCCGCTCCGGGTCGGTCGGGAGCGGACCGCGTATCTCGCCCTGTCCGGCGCGGAGTTGAGCGTCGTAGACGCACTGCGCTGGGGGTTGGTCGACGAGATCGGCGACACCGACGACGTGACCGCCGATGCTCAGGAAGCGGTCCGCTCCTGAGCCTCACTCCGGTGTCTCCAACAGTCGTCGAAGACACCGGAGTTCGGTCACTTCCCGGTCCACACAGGACTACGGCGTTCGGCGAAGGCCCGTGCCCCCTCCGCCGCGTCGGCGCTCCTGAACACCGCCTCGACCTCTTCCGGCTCGGCCCAACGGCGCTCCCGCATAAGCTTCTTGGTCATCGCGACACCGAGAGGACCGTTCTCGGCGATGCGTGCGGCCAGGTCCAGCGCGGTCTCCCGTACCCGCTCGGCCGGTACGGCTCGGTTGACCAGGCCGAACTGCTTGGCGTCCGCCGCCGTGACGAGTTCGCCGGTCAGCCCCATCTCCAGGGCGACGGCCAGCGGCACCCGGTCGGCGAGGGTCGTACCGCCACCGGCCGCGAAGAGGCCCCGTTTGACCTCGGCGATGCCCAGCTTTGCGTCCTCGGCGGCCACCACCAGGTCGCAGGCCAGGGCGAGTTCGAAGCCGCCGGCGAGTGCCGAGCCGTTGAGGGCGGCGATCACCGGGGTGGCGATGCCCTCGCGGAAGAACCACACCAGGCCGTCGAATGTGCCGCCGCCCTTCGCGAACGCCTTGAGGTCCATGCCGGAGCAGAAGACCGTTCCGGCGCCCGTGAGGACGATCGCCCGGACCGCCGGGTCGGCGTCCGCCTCCCGCAGCACGGCTGACAGGTCGTCAATCAGCTCCGGGCTCATGGCGTTTCGGACCTCGGGACGGTTCAGGGTCGCCACCAGGACGGCGCCGACCCGTTCCGTCAGGATCAGGTCGCTCATCGGGCCGCCGCCACGGCCGCCCGGGCCTTGGAGCGGAACGCCTCCAACTTCTCTGCGGGCTCGATGAGTTGGTGGCTGCGCGAGCGGGTGGTGACGTCGTGGCCCTCGGCCGCCTTGCGCAGCGCGCCCACGGTGGCCTGTTCGCGCGGGATGTGCGCGAAGGGGTCGAAGGAGTACCAGCGCATCGCGTTCTCGAAGGTGATCTTCCTGGCGTCGTCGTCGGGGACGTCGCAGCTCGACAGCACGTCGTGCAGCTGCTCGGGCGCGTCCGGCCAGAGGGAGTCGCTGTGCGGGTAGTCGCCCTCCCAGCAGATGTTGTCGATGCCGATGTCGTGGCGGAGTCGTACGCCCAGTTTGTCGGTGATGAAGCAGGTCAGGAAGTGCTCGCGGAAGACCTCGGAGGGCAGCTTGCCGCCGAAGTCCTGGAGGGTCCAGGTGGAGTGCATCTCGAAGGTGCGGTCGAGGCGCTCCAGGAAGTACGGGATCCAGCCCGTTCCGCCTTCCGAGAGGGCGATCTTCAGATTCGGGAACTCCTTGACCGGCTGCGACCAGAGCAGGTCGGCGGCGGCGGAGACGATGTTCATCGGCTGGAGCGTGATCATCACGTCGGGCGGGGAGTCGGCGGCCGGGACGGCGAGCCTGCCGGACGAGCCGATGTGCACCGACATGACGGTGTCCGTGTCGGACAGCGCGCGCCACAGCGGGTTCCAGTACGGGTCGTGGAAGCTCGGGTAGCCGAGGACGGCGGGGTTCTCGGTGAAGGTGAGGGAGTGAACGCCCTTCTCGGCGACCCGGCGGACCTCCGCCGCGCACAGCTCCGCGTCCCAGATGGCGGGCAGCGCCATCGGGATGAAGCGGCCCGGGTAGGCGGCGCACCACTCGTCGATGTGCCAGTCGTTGTAGGCCCGGACGAGCGCGAGGGAGAAGTCGGCGTCCTCGGTGGCGAAGAGCCGGGCCGAGAAGCCGGGGAAGGACGGGAAGTTCATCTGGGCGAGGATGCCGCCCGCGTTCATGTCCTTGATGCGCTCGTGCACGTCGTAACAGCCGGGGCGGATCTCGTCGAGGCCCTGCGGTTCGACGCCGTACTCCTCCTTGGGGCGGCCGGCCACGGCGTTGAGCGCCGAGTTGGTGATGGTGACGCCGCGGAACTGCCAGACGTCGGTTCCGTCGTCCCGGTGCACCAGTTGGGGCGCGTCTTTCTTGTAGCGCTCGGGGAGGTGGTTCACGAACATGTCGGGGGGTTCGATGATGTGGTCGTCGACGCTGATGAGGATGAGGTCGTCGCGGTCCATGACGGCTCCTTCGGGGGTGGGTCGGTCAGTCGGAGGCGGGCAGCGGCTTGGCCGCCTTCAGGGTCATGGGGGCGCCGTCACAGGTGAGTTCGCCCGCGCCGGAGGCGGTGCAGAGCAGTTCGAGCGTCCCGCCGGCGTCGACGTACCGTTTGCCGATGAGGGTGGTGGTGCCGGCCGGTCCGGGCTTCGCCGGGGGCGCGTCGGCCGCGGGCACCAACGGGCTGCCGCCGCAGGCCAGTTGGGGCTGTACGTCGGCGGGTGCGCGGATGACGACCACGCGGGTGCCGCAGACGGTGCTGGCGAGTTGGTCACCGGGGCGCGGCGTCGGTGCCGGTGGGGTCATGGCGGAGTTCCCTTTCGAGCAGGCGGTCGGCGAGGAGTTCCACGTCGTAGGACTGACGGGCCATCCAGTACCGCAGGAAGCCGGTGAGCGAGTACCGCAGGAAGAGCGCGGAGCCGACGACGCTTCCGGCGACCGCGGCGAGGCCGAGGGTGAGGGCGTCGTTCTGGACCAGCGGGTCGCTGGTGTTGTGCGAGATGAAGTAGGCGCTCACGCCGAGGACGACGCCGATCGTCATCAGGGCGGCGCCCGCGCGCAGCCAGAGGGCGGACCTTCCGGCGGCCGGGTCCGGGATTTTCAGGACGGTGAGTTCGCGGACGAAGCGGTCCGCTCGCGTCTCGGTGGACGTCATGTGGAACTCCCCAGGTAGAGAGCGGACAGTTCGGCGCGCAGGCCGCCGTCGGGGTGGCCCTGCCGTTCGACCCGGCCGCGGACGAGGACGGCGGCATGGTCGCAGATGTCGAGAACCGCGGCGGCGAACTGCTCAACCACCAGGACTGCCACGCCCTGCCGGGCGATTTCGCCGACCTGCTCGTAGAGCCGGCCGACGACCAACGGGGCCAGCCCCATGGAGAGTTCGTCGAGCAGCAGCACGGCGGGGTCGGTGGCCAGGCCGCGGGCGAGGGCGAGCATCTGCTGCTCGCCGCCCGAGAGGGTGCCCGCGGCCTGTCCGGCGCGCTGCGCCAGGACCGGGAAGCGGGCGAACGCGATCTCCTCGATCTCCTCGCGGCTGCGGCCCGTGAAGGTCATCATCAGGAGGTTGTCGCGGACGGACAGGTTCGGGAACACGCCTCGCCCCTCGGGGATGAGGCAGACTCCGGCGCGGGCCAGGTCGCGGGGGAAGGCGCCGGTCATGTCCCTTCCGCCGAGCAGGAGTTGACCTGACTCGACCGGGTGGACTCCGGCGGCGACGCGCAGGGTGGTGGTCTTTCCGGCGCCGTTCGGGCCGAGCAGCGCCACCACCTGTCCGGCGGCGACGTCGAGGTCGACGCCGTGCAGGACGGTGATGCGTTCATGGGCGGCGCGGATGCCGCGCAGTTCGAGAAGTGCGCTCACGCGTCCCCCAGATAGGCGGCGAGTACCGTTTCGTCGCTGCGGATCACCTCGGGCGGCCCTACGGCGATGATCTTGCCGAGGTCGAGGACGTACACCTCGTCGCAGACCGCCATCACGAGGCTCATGTCGTGCTCGACGAGGACGACGGCGGTGCCGTCCTCCGTGAGGGCGCGCAGGAGTTCCGCGAAGCGTTCGGTCTCCTCCGCGTCCTGTCCGGCGGCGGGTTCGTCGAGGAGGAGCACCTTCGGGCGGATCGCGAGGGCCCTGCCGACCTCGACCAGGCGGCCGACTCCGGTGGGGAGGGCGTCGGGTGAGGTGTCGGCGACGTCGGTGAGGTCGAGGCGGTGCAGGATCTCGGTGACGACCTGCTCCGCCCGGCGGCGTTCGGGGCCGAGTTCGGCGGCGACGAGGAGGTTGTCGCGCACGCTCAACCGGCCGAAGAGTTCCAGGCGTTGGAAGGTGCGGGCCAGTCCGTGCCGGGCGCGCGCGGAGGGCCGGGCCCTGGTCACGTCACGGCCGTCCAGCCGGACCTGCCCCGAGGACGGTCTGCGTAGTCCGGAGGCGACGTCGAACAGGGTACTTTTTCCTGCCCCGTTGGGGCCGATGAGTCCGGTGACCCGGCCCGCCTCGGCGGTCAGCGCGACTCCGTCGAGAGCACGGTTCCCACCGAAGGAGACGGTCACTCCACTAACCTGCAGCGATGCCACGGGCCAGCACCTCCTCGTCCTCGGGGCGCCATTCGCGCCGTAGGCCCCACCACTCGACGGGGATCTCCGGCTCGGTCGGAACGGCCTGGCGGGCGTCGGCCCAGGTGCGCAGCGCGACGGCGAGCAGCAGTGAACCGCCGTAGTACGTCCAGTCGTTGATGACGTCGCCGAAGCGCAGCGCCCAGGCCAGGGCGAGGACGCAGAGCAGGGCGGGCAGGGCGATGCGGTCGCGGGCGAGGGGCTCCCACTGGCGGCGGAAGCGGGAGACGATGCCGTCGGGGTTGTGGCCGAGTCCGACGCCGGCGAGGCCCGGAAGCAGGGCGACCAGGTTCGCGGTACCGGGGGCTACGGCGATCAGGGCGTTCGTCGGGCCGGCGAAGGCGGTGCCGGCGAAGAGCCCGTTGCCGACCGCGCCGAGCCCGCCGACCACGGCGACGAGGAAGATCGGCAGTCCCGCGATCAGGCTGAACTGGTCGGCGGTGACCGTGCGTTGCTGCATTCCGTACAGCGCTCCGCCGAGTCCGGCGATGCCGGAGGCGAGGGCGAACACCGCGACCTTCGCGACCAACAGGTTGCCGCCCAGGGTGGCGTACGCGGCCTCGCTGTCACGCAGGGCTATGAGCCGCCGCCCGAAGCGGCTGCGGCGCAGGGCCGCCACACCGATCGAGGCGAGGGCGAGGCAGACTGCGGCGAACACCATCAACTGGCGTCCGCTGTCGAGCCGTAGGCCGAAGAGGTGGGGTCCTGAGATGTCCACCGAGCCCTGGTCGAACAGGGCGATCCGCAGGCCGAAGACGTGGAAGGCCGGGATGGTGAAGATCCAGCGGTCGAGGATCACGGCGAACGCGGCTGTGCCCAGAGCGAGATACACACCGGAGAGCCGTAGTGCGGGGAGCGCGACCAGTGCTCCGGCCGCCGCCGAGACCAGGATCGCGGCACCGAGCGCCCACAGTTGGCCGTGGGCGCCGAGGTGTCCCCAGACGACCGCGCCGATGCCGGCCATGCTCAGCTGGCACAGGGAGACCTGTCCGGCGTACCCGGCGAGCGGGACGTAGGAGAGGGCCACCACGCCCAGCGAGAAGATCGCTCCGTAGGTGATGAGGTCGGCTTCCCCGAGGAGGGAGGCCAGGATCGCGCCGAAGGCGATGACCACCGCGGCGAACACGAGTGTGCCGCGCGCGCTCGGCACCGGTACACGGGCGAGCCGTCGTTCCCGGCCGCGCAGGCGGCGGTGCGGGAAGACCAGCAGGGCGAGGAAGAGGAGGAGTGCGGGGGCGGCGAGCCGTAGTCCGGGGAGGTATTCGTTCTGCGGGAGGTAGCCGGTCAGGTAGCTCTCCATGCAGCCGACGACGACAGCGCCGAGGAAGGTGAGCGGCAGGCTGCGCAGCCTGCCGAAGACGGCCGCGGTGTACGCGCTCACGATCAGCAGGGAGAGCTGGGCGGCGTCGAGTGTGACCGTCGGGGCGATCAGGATGCCGCCGATCGCGGCCAGTTGAGTGCCCAGGATCCAGGAGACCCGGCCCGCCCGGACCGGGTCCGCGCCGGTCAGACCGACCAGTGCCCGGTCGTCGACGGCCGCGCGCATCTCGGCTCCGGCGCGGGTGCGGTAGAGCAGGACGCGCAGGCCGATCGCGACGGCGACGGCCACCGCCATGGTGATCGCCTGGTGCCAGGTGATGACGGCCGGCCCCACGTGGAACGGCTTGCGGCCGGCGAAGAACATCGGCAGCGGGCGGGCCACGTTCGGGTCCCAGATCCAGCGCGCCGCGGCGATGAGTCCGCTGAGCAGCGCGACCGTCATGACGAGCCGTTCGGCTTCGCCGAGGGCTTGGACCGGCCGCAGTACGAACCGCTCGACGAGCAGTCCGAAGCCGGGGGCGAGCACGAGCAGCACCACGGCCAGGGCGACCGGAACGGGCCAGCCCCAGCCGACGGTCAGCTGCCAGTACATGAACGCGGACAGCATGCCGGCCGCGCCGTGCGCGAAGTTGAACACACCGGTGGTGGTGTAGGTGAGCACGAGCCCACTGCCGATGACGGCATAGATCGCGGCCGTGCTCAGGCCGACGATCCCGAAGGTGAGGAACTGGTCCATCGCGTCGGATCTCCCCTCTCCATCGCTGGAAACTAGCTTCTCATCTACGGAGAATCAACCATTCAGACAGAGACTGTTGACGTCGCCTCACGCAGCATGGAAATCTGCCACTCATCTGAGAGAATGACATTCTCACTCATGGTGAAGGGCGGAAAGTCCTTGTCCTCCTTGCCTGTTCCGGCTCCTCCCCCGGGTCCGACCGACGACCTGATGGAGATCCAGCAGCTCCTCGCCCGCTACGCGGTGTGCATCACGCGCGGCGACCTGGACGGCGTGCTGGCGGTCTTCACGCCCGACGGCACGTACAGCGCCTTCGGGGACTCCTACGGCCTCGACGAGTTCCCGGCGCTCGTGGCCGCCGCCCCCAAGGGGCTGTTCCTCACAGGTACACCGGCCGTCGACCTGTCCGGCGACACCGCCACCGGCACCCAGCCGCTGTGTTTCGTCGACCACGCCACGCACGGCATGCGGATCGGCTACTACAACGACACCTACGTCCGCACGGACGAGGGGTGGCGGCTGCGCACCCGCGCGATGACGTTCATCCGCCGCAGCGGAGCGCACGACTCGGGCCGCCCGCACGCCTATCAGCGTCCGGGAACATGAACGCCGCCTCCGCGCCCGGGTACGTGAACGCCGCCGACTTCCGCTCGGACCTGCGCGGCTGGCTGGACGAGCACGACCTGTCCCCCGGCCCCGACCACTCCCTGGACGCCCAGGTCGCTCAACTGGCCCGGGTCCGCCGGGCGTTGTACGACGCGGACTGGATGCGGTACGGCTGGCCCGCCGAGGTGAGGGGGCTCGGCGGGCCCGCGGTGCTCAGGGCGGTCCTCGGCGAAGAGGTCGCCACAAGGGAGTTGGCCGAACCTGGCATCTACTCGATGGTCGAGGTCCTCGCCCCGACGATGATCTCGTACGCCCCGCCCGCGCTCGCCGCAGAGATGGTCCCCCGGCTGCTCAGCGGCCGTGAGCAGTGGTGCCAGGGCTTCTCCGAACCCGGCTCCGGCAGCGACCTCGCCTCCCTCACCACGCGGGCCGTTCCGCGCGACGACCACTGGGTGATCAGCGGCCAGAAGGTGTGGACGAGCCTGGCCCAATTCGCCGCCCGCTGCGTCCTGTTGACCCGCACCGCGCCGGGCCACAACGGAATCACCGCGTTCTTCGTCGACATGGACACCCCCGGCATCACCGTCCGGCCACTGCGCACGATGCACGGCGTGGACGAGTTCGCCGAGGTGTTCTTCGACGACGTGATCGTGCCCGCCGACCGGATGCTCGGCCAACCCGGCGACGGCTGGCGCCTGGCGATGGACCTGCTCCCGCACGAGCGCTCCACCTGCTTCTGGCACCGGATCGCCCATCTCTACACGCGACTTGACCGCCTGCTGGCCGAGACGAACATCCCTGACGACGCCGAACTCGGCGCCGCCTACCTGGCGTTGCACACCGTCCGCTGCCGCTCCCACGCCACGCAGCGACGGCTGGCCGAGGGCGAGCGGCTGGGCGCGGAGACCTCGGTCGACAAGGTGCTGCTGGCCACCGCCGAGCAACGCCTCTTCGAGACCGTGCGCGATCTCCTGCCCGGCGTACTGGAGTTGGCGGACACGCCATGGCGCTCGGAGTACCTGTACTCCAAGGCGGCGACCATCTACGGCGGTACGGCCGAGATCCAGCGGAACATCATCGCGCGCCGACTGCTCGACCTGGGGAAGGAGTAGCCGTGGACGCAGCCGAACGGGACCTGCTCGCCGAGACGCTCCGCAAGACGATGACGGCGGCCTCGGGACAGGCCCTGGACACCGCCCTGGCCGACCTAGGCTGGGCCGAACTCCTCGCCGAACAGCCGGACATCGCCGTCCCGCTCGCCTTCCGCCTGCTCGGCGAGACCGGCGCCCACGCGCCCCTCCTCAACGACGTCCTGCTCGGCGCGGCGGGCCGTCCGCTCGGCGGCACCCTGCCGCTGCCGTACACGGGCGGTGCATGGATCGTCTGGGAGCGCGACGACAGTGCGGCCGGGGCGACCCTGGACGCCGAACTGCCCCTGCGTTCCGTGCCCGCCGGAGCCCCTGTCCCACTCGCCACCGGTCGGGTCGCGCTCGGCTGGTGGCTGCTCGGGACGGGCCGCGCCATGCTCGCGCTGGCCCGCCAACACGCCGTGGACCGCGTCCAGTTCGGCCGCCCGCTCGCCTCCTTCCAGGCCGTACGGCACCGGCTCGCCGAGACCCTCGTGGCGCTGGACGGCGCCGAGGCCACCCTTGTGGCCGCCACCGACGATCTCGGCGCACTGCTCGCCAAGGCCGCGGCCGGGCAGGCGGCGCTGACGGCGGCCCGGCACTGCCAGCAGGTCCTGGGCGGGATCGGCTTCACCGCTGAGCACGATCTGCACCGGCATGTGCGGCGGGCCATGGTGCTGGACGGACTCCTGGGCAGCGCACGGGAGTTGACGCGCGAGGCCGGTGCGCTGCTGCGGGCCGGCGGGTCCGCGCCGCGGCTCGTCCATCTGTGATCGACAGCTCGTCCGCCTGTGATCGACCGAGGAGTGACATCAGTGACCGATCTCTGGAGCGACCTGCTCTCCTGCCTGGATCTCGACGTCCAGCCCGGTGCCGTGTTCGAGGGTCGCAACCAACAACTCGGCTATCACCGCATCTTCGGCGGGCAGTTGCTCGCGCAGAGTGTCCGGGCCGCCCAACTGGCCTGCCCCGACAAGGCGGTCAAGAGCCTTCATGTGCAGTTCGCGCGGGCGGGACGGCCGCAGGAGCCGGTGCGGTACGAGGTGACGCGTCATCATGAGGGCGGTTCCTTCGCCACGTTGACGGTCGTGGCGCGTCAGACGCAGGGTGTCGCTGCCGTCGCTGCCGTGTCGCTGCACTCCCACGAGGAGGGGCCGGATCAGCAGATCGCGTTCCCGATGCCGTCGGTGCCGGGAGCCGAGCACGACGTGGACCTCTCCCTGCTCCCTTGGGACACCCGGGCCACCGTGGAGGTGGACTCGCCGAAGTCGGAACCGCCCGAGTACGACCTGTGGATGCGTACACCGGCGGTGGCGCCGGAACTCGCGCCCGCGTTGACGGCGTACGCGAGCGATCTGAGCCTGATCGGTACGGCGCTTCGCCCGCTGGAAGGCGTCACCCAGCACGACTCGGGGACGGCGTTCACGTCCGCCGTCACCGCGCACACGGTGTGGTTCCACCGCCCTTTCACGACGGACGACTGGCTTGTCCTGCGCCACCGGAGCCCGCTCATCGCCCACGGCCGCTGCTACGGCCGGGGCGATGTCCTCACCGCGCAGGGGTCCTTGGTCGCCTCGTTCGCGCAAGAGGCCCTGCTCCGCTTCCGTACGGTCGAGTAGGACCCCCGCTCAGCGCATCACGGTGCCGCCGTCGACATTGATGACCTGGCCGTTGATCCAGGCTCCCGAGTCGGACATCAGGTGGGCGACCATCGCGGCGATGTCGTCGGCGCGGCCGTGCCGGGTGCTGCGGGTACGGGCGAGCAGTGCCTCCAGCAGGTCCGGGGCGGCGCCCTCCTGGATGGCCGGGGTCAGGATCAGACCGGGGGCGACCGCGTTGGCCCGGATGCCCTCTCTGCCCCAGCGGGAGGCGACATGGCGGGCGAGGGCGTTGATGCCCGCCTTGGTCGCCGAGTAGGCGGGGCGCGCGGCCTCGCCGGTGAAGGCCGCGATGGACGAGGTGTAGACGAGCGCGCCGCCGCCCCGGGCGAGGAGTTCGGGAACGGCGTATCGCGTGACGAGCATGTGGCCCCGCAGATTGACGGCGAAGGTCCGGTCCCAGACCGCGAGGTCCATGTCGACGACGTCGGTGTCCTTGGAGACCGCACCCATGTCGCCCGCGTTGATGTGGACCGCATCCAGGCCGCCGTACGACCGCACAGTGGTCGTCACCAAATCGCCCACCGAGTCCTCGTCGGCGATGTCGAAACCCACTCCGACCGCCTCGCCACCGGCGTCACCGATGGCCGAGGCGGTCCGCCGGGCGCCCTCGACATCGAGGTCGGCGACGACGACCCTGGCGCCCTCGTCCGCGAGCCGCCGTGCCGACGCGGCACCCAGTCCGGTGGCCGCGCCGGCGACGAGAACGACCTTCTCCTTCAAGCCCTCCACGACATTCCCCTCATCGCATCGACTCCCCGCCCTTGCCGTACGTGAGCACTATGGCGCCGGCACCTCGATGACCGTGGCGGAGCCCATGCCGCCGCCCGCGCACATCGCGGCGACGCCGATGCCACCGCCTCGGCGGCGCAGTTCGTGCACCAGCGTCACCAGCATCCGGGCGCCGGTCGCGGCGACCGGGTGGCCGAGGGAACAGCCGCTGCCGTTGACGTTCACGCGGTCGGGGTCGAGCCCGAGCAGTTTCACCGCGGCGACGGGCACGGCGGCGAAGGCCTCGTTGATCTCGAAGAGGTCGACGTCTGATGTCGAAAGTCCCGCGCGGGCAAGGGCTTTGGGGATGACCTTCACGGGGGTGAGGCCGGTCTCGGCGGGGTCGGCGCCGACCGAGGCCCAGGAGCGGACGACGGCGAGTGCGGGCAAGCCGAGCCGGTCGCTGGCCACCACCAGGGCCGCGGCACCGTCGTTGGCGCCGCCCGCGTTGCCCGCCGTGATGGAGAAGCCGTCTATCTCCGGGTGCAGCGGCTTGAGCGAGGCCAGCTTCTCCAGGCTCGTGGTGCGGCGCGGGTGTTCGTCGACGGAGAACAGACCGTGCGGTGTGTCGATGGGTACCAGCTCGGCGTCGAAACGGCCTTCGTCGATGGCGCGAATCGCGTTCTGGTGCGAGCGCAGCGCCCAGGCGTCCATGTCTGCGCGGCTGAGACCGGCCCGTACGGCGGTGTTCCAGCCGACCGTGATCGACATGTCCAGGTTGGGGGTGTCGGGGCGGTCGGGATGCGTGGGCGGACTCCACGGCTCGACCCACTCACCGTCCACGCGGAAACGCAGTTTCGGGGACGTTGAAGCCGAGTTGACGCCGCCGGCGATGACGAGTTCGTCCATGCCCGCGCGGATGCTGCCCGCCGCGCTCTGCACGGCCGCGAGACCGGCGGCGCAGTGCCGGTTGTGGGCGAGGCCCGGTACCGAGGTCAGCCCCACGGTGAGTGCCGCGTGCCGGGCCACGACCCCGCCGCCGTACAGGCCCTCACCGAGGATGACGTCGTCGACGGCGTCCGGGTCGAGCCCCTCCGTGGCGGCAGCGGCGGCGACGATGTGGTGGGCCAGGTCGAACGCGGTGGTGTCGCGGAGGGTGCCCTTGACGGCGGTGCCGACGGGGGTACGCAGGGCGGACACGAGGACTGCTTCAGGCATGGGTGGTCTCCAACTCGGCCAGCAGGGTGCGGCGCAGCAGCTTTCCGGTCTCGGTCTTGGGCAGTTCGGCGCGGAAGACGATCGTGTCGGGGGTCTTGGAGGAGCGCAGCCGGTCCCTGACCCACTGGCGGACCTCCGCCGGATCGCCCTCGCCGACCACGACGGCGACGATCCGTTGCCCCCACTCGGGGTCGGGCACGCCGATCACCGCGGCCTCCACGATTCCGGGGTGGGCGACGAGAACGTCCTCTATCTCGGCGGGAGCGATGTTCTCGCCGCCGCGGATGATGGTGTCGTCGGCGCGGCCCTCGATGAACAGATAGCCGTTGACGTCCAGGCGCCCCCGGTCCCGCGTGGGGAACCAGCCGTCTGCGTCGAGGGCCGTACGTCCGCCGTATTCGCCGGAGACCTGATCACCGCGCAGGAAGACCAGCCCGGTCTCCCCGGTCCCGACCGGTTTCCCGTCCTCTCCGCGGATCTCGATCTCGACTCCGGGCAACGGCCGCCCCACGGAGCCGAGTCGGTCCCGTACTGCCGGGTCGGCGGATGCCAGCGCCTCGCGGTGGTCGTCGGGCCCCAGCACCGCGACCGAAGAGGCCGTCTCGGTCAGGCCGTACGCGTTGACGAACCCCGTCCCGGGGAAGATCCGCAGCGCCCGCTCCACGACGGGCAGCGGGGTCCTGGCGCCGCCGTAGGCCAGGCTGCGGAGTGTGGGCGTTCCGGCGTCGTCCGCCGGGACCTCGGCGACGATGCGGGCCAGCATGGTGGGCACGACGAGTGCGTGGGTGACCTGTTCGCGGCGCGCGGTCGCCAGCCACTCCTCCGCGTCGAAGGCGGAGAGGTACACGAGGCGGCGGCCCGAGTAGAGGTTCGTCAGCAGGTTCATCAACCCGGCCACGTGGTACGGCGGGACCGCCACCAGCGACGCGTCGCCCTCCTCGGCGGAGGCGAACTCCTGGGTGTTCAGCACATAGGCCAGCAGGTGGCGGTGGCGCAGCAGGGCCGCCTTGGGTTCGGCGGTCGTGCCGCTGGTGTAGAGGACCACGGCGACCGAGTCCTGATCCTGGACCTGGGCCAACTCCGTTACGTCGGTGTCCTTTTCGGCGATCAGCAGGGCGTCGAGGTCGGCGGGGCGCAGGACGAGGGCGCCGGGGTGGCGGGCCAGGAGGCGGTTCAACTGGTGTTCGCCGAGGCGGTAGTTGAGGGGGATGAACGGGATGCCCGCCAGGGCGGCGCCGAACAGGGCCACCGGGTAGGCGAGGTGACTGGGGCTCAGATAGAGCACGGCCGGGTGGCCCTGGAAGCGGTGCGCGGCGGCGCGGGCGCGGGCGAGCAGGTCCGAGGCGGTCAGGGAGCGGCCGTTCGCCGTGACCACCGGTCGGTCGCCGCCCGAGGCCACCATCTCGAGAATCATGGTTATATTCATGAGAATGCTATTCTCGTCTCACTAGAGCGCTGTTCGCAAGAGAGGAAATCCTTGATGCAGATCAGTGGGAGCTCCGCGGTTGTCGTCGGCGGGGCGGGCGGCCTGGGCGAGGCCACCGTCCGTCGGCTGCACGCGGCGGGAGCGAAGGTCGTCGTAGCCGATCTGGCCGACGAGAAGGGCAAGGCCCTGGAGCAGGAGTTGGGTGTGCGCTATGTGCGCACCGACGCCACCTCCGAGGACGACGTCCAAGCCGCCCTGGCCGAGGCGGAGTCGGCGGGACCGCTCAGGATCTCGGTGGACGCGCACGGCGGCCCGGCGAGCGGGGGCCGGCTGGTCGGCAAGGACGGCTCCCCCCTTGACCTCGCGGGTTTCCGCACGACGATCGACGTGTATCTCACCGGCGTGTTCAACGTGCTGCGCCTGGCCGCCGCCGCGATGGCCCGTCAGGAGCCGCTGGACGGCGGCCGGGGTGTCATCGTCAGCACGGCGTCGATCGCCGCGTACGAGGGCCAGATCGGCCAACTCCCTTACGCGGCAGCCAAGGGCGGAGTCGTCAGTATGACCCTGGTCGCCGCCCGCGACCTCTCCCCGCTCGGCATCCGGGTCGTCACCATCGCGCCGGGCACCTTCAACACGCCGGCCTACGGCAAGGCGGGCCCCCAACTGGAGGCCTACTGGGGGCCGCAGGTGCCGTACCCGAAGCGCATGGGCCAGTCACCGGAGTACGCGTCGCTGGTCCAGCACATCGTCGAGAACGACTACCTCAACGGCGAGGTCGTCCGCCTCGACGGCGCCCTCCGCTTCCCGCCGAAGTAGGGGAAGTGACCGACGTGAGCGGCCCGTTGAAGGGCAAGGTCGCGTTCGTCGCGGGCGCCAGCCGTGGCATCGGCCGTACGGTCGCGCTGGCGCTCGCCGAGGCGGGCGCGTCGGTCGCGGTCGCCGCGCGCTCCGAGCGGGAGGGCCGGCTGCCCGGCACGATCCACTCGGTCGCGGACCGGATCACGGCGGCGGGCGGGCGCGCGCTGCCGGTGCCCTGTGATGTGAGCGACGAGGCCTCGGTCGACGCGGCCGTCGCCGCCACGGTCGCGGAGTTCGGCGGGATCGACATTCTCGTCGCCAATGCCGGGGTGCTGTGGCTCGGTCCGGTCGAGTCGACGCCGCTGAAGCGCTGGCAGCTGTGTCTGGACGTCAATCTGACCGGGGTGTTCCTGGTGACCCGGGCCGTGATTCCCCACGTACGCGCGCGTGGCGGTGGGTCGTTGGTGGCCGTGACGACCGGCGGAGTGGGCATGACGGACCGGGGCGCCAACGCGTACTGGGTGTCCAAGGCGGCGGTCGAGCGCCTCTATCTGGGGCTCGCCGCCGACCTGCGGAAAGACAACATCGCGGTCAACTGCCTCGCTCCGTCACGGGTGGTGCTGACGGAGGGATGGCAGGCCGGGGGCGGGGGCCGGGAGATCCCGCCGGAGATGGTGGAGCCGCCGGAGGCGATGGCGAGGGCCGCGGTCCTCCTCGCGGGCCAGGACGCCACGGGCCTCACGGGTACCGTGCAGCGCTCGGAATCCCTTGCCTGAACGACGAGTTGGGCCTGAGTACGCGAGTCGCGGTGGGCACGACTGATCGGCGCCATCGGGGGCACACGGAACGACGAGCCGCCGGGATCTCCGGTGGCTCGTCGTCCATTCGTAGGGGTTCTCAGATGCTTGCCTTTGTGGCTGCCGCGCTCTTCGTCATCGCCTTCCTCATCCGTGTCACCGAGACATCGACCCAGCTGGCCTTCACCCCGACGAGCCTCATGCTCCTCGGACTGGCCTTCCTCGCCGCGCACTCGGCCGGCCTGGGGACGGGCTGGTCCGCACGCCGCAGCGGACGTCGGCGCTGACACGGCAAGGCGTCACCGGACCGCCGCGCACACCCCACCGTCGACGAGAAGGTCGATCCCGGAGACGAAAGCGGCCTCGTCCGACAGCAGGAACGCCACCGCCGCCGCGACATCCTCGGCCCGCCCCGTCCGGCCGAGCGGTGTCCGTTCCACGAGCGCGGCCATCGCGGGCTGGGCTTCCGCCTCCTGCCGCCCCTGAGGGGTGTCGATGACACCCGGCGACACGGAACACGCGCGGGCACCGTACGGCCCCAGCCGCACCGCCTCCCGTCGCACGAACCGGTGCACCCCGTGCTTCGCCCACGCGTAGGCGAGCCCGGAGTCCTCTACGGCGGGCCCGAGGGCGTCCCGGAGCCGGTCGAGGAAGTCGTCCTGGAGCGGGTCGTCGAGGATCGCCGCTACGGCGGGATCGGCGTCCAGGTTGCCGAGCAGCGGGGCCATCGAGGCGAAGCACACCAGTGCCGTTCCCTCGGTGGCGAGCGGACGGAGGGCCTCCGCGAGGCGCGCGGTGCCGACGAGGTCGACCTCGAAGATGCGCCGCCAGTCGGCCATGGTGGGCGAGATCCCGGCGGCGTGGGAGACGGCCCTGAGGGTGCCCAATTCGGCTGTGAGGGAGGCGAGTTGGGCGAGTCCGGCCGGGTCGGTGATGTCGAGGACGAAGGGTTCGATCCTCACCTCCGTGTCCGCGGCGGACAGTTCCTTCGCGGCGGCGGTGACGGCCGGTTCGTCGCGGTCCACCAGCAGCAGTGTGTCCACGAGGTCGGCGAGACGTCGTGCGCAGGCCAGTCCCATGCCGCGCCCGGCCCCGGTCGCGATGCCCACGGTCGTCATGCGGTCCCTCCTCCGTGGCTCCAGTACTTCTCCAGGCCCGGCCGCGCCACCCGGTCCACGAGTTCCACGAGCAGACCGCTGGGCCCGCGCAGAAAGGCGAAGGGCGCGCCCCCGGAGCCGACCCGGCGCGCCTCGGTCACGAAGCCCTGCGCGGTGAGTTCGGCCGCGTCGGCGGCGACGTCGTCGGACCAGTAGCCGACGTGGTGCACTCCCCCACCGGCCACCGGCTCCCACAAGGTGCCCGGCACCCGTCGGATGATCTCCAGTCGGGGGAGTGTCCGGGAGTAGGCGCAGCTGATGTCGAGAACAGCGTCTCCGGTCGGCAGCGCCAGCGGAACCGCTCCCCCGATCTCGGCGCACCACTCGTACCCGAAGGCATCCGAGAACTCGGCCAGGGTCGCTTCGAAGTCCTCGACGACAAGCCCGAGATGAAATTGATCCTCGGCCCTCATGACTCCACCACCGCCTCGGAAACGTCGTGCTCGCCGAGGCGGGGCGGCGGCCCGTAGTCGGGCTCGTACCCGGCGACCCGGACAGGACTGCGGACCAATCGGAAGTCCCCGGCCGTCACCACGGCCTCCGGCGTGGCTGCGAGCGCCTGCGGCAGCGTCCGTACGGCGGCGGCCGGCACCCCGAGCGGACGCAGTCGCGCCTCCCAGGACGCGGCCGTGTCGCCGGCCAGGGCGTCCGTGACGGCGGCGAGTACTTCCTCCCGGCGCTCCGCCCGTTCCGCCATGGTGGGAAAACCCTGGAGTCCGGCCTCGGCGGCGAAGGACTTCCAGAAGCCGTCGTGGGTGATGAAGAGCGCCAAGTAGCCCTCGGCCGTGGGGAAGAGCTGGGC
Organism: Streptomyces sp. MBT53; assembly: GCF_016654115.1. Classification (GTDB taxonomy): domain Bacteria; phylum Actinomycetota; class Actinomycetes; order Streptomycetales; family Streptomycetaceae; genus Streptomyces. The sequence goes on along the minus strand of NZ_JAEQAZ010000001.1, from coordinate 160,318 downwards.
CGGTACGTAGAAGGAGTGCGCCCCGAGCGGCAGTCGGCGTGGTTCGGCGCCCTCGTTGAGGTAGGCGGAGGCGCGGTAGTTGAGCTGAGACAGCATCACATCCCGCAGGGACACCTCCACTTGGCCGCCGCGCCCGGAGACGATGTGGGCGAGGAGTCCCAACGCGGCCGTAAGGCCTGATGAGTTGTCGGCGGAGGAGTAGCCGGGGAGGGTCGGCGGACCGTCCGGGTCGCCGGTGAGGGCGGCGACGCCGGTGGCCGCCTGGACCACGTAGTCGAAGGCGGGTTCGTCGCCCGCCGCGAGCCCGTATCCGGTGAGTGCGACGCACACGATCCGCTCGTTCCACTTCCGCAGTACGTCGTAGGTCAGCCCCAGCCGGTGGATCGCCGACGGTTTGAGGTTGACGAGCAACGCGTGGGCGTCGGCGACGAGTTCACCGAGTCCGGCCTGTCCCTCGGCGGTCGTGAGGTCGAGGCGGACGCTGCGCTTGCCGCGGTTGAGGCTGGCGAAGTAGGCGTCGCTCACCTGGCGCGAGATGTCCCCGCCGGGCGGCTCGATCTTGGTGACCTCGGCGCCGAGGTCGGCGAGCATCATCGTGGCGTAGGGGCCCGCCAGCATGTGGCCGACCTCCAGGACGCGGATGCCGTACAGCGGTCCGGCGGTCATCGCAGGTCCGCGGCGAGGCTGGCGAGCATGTCGCGGGTGCGGTACTTGGAGGCGACGAGTTCGTCGCGGTTGTCGCCGATGGGCAGCAGTCGTACGGACAGGTCGGTCACCCCCGCGTCCGCGAACCGCTGGAAGCGGGCGGCGATGGCGTTCTCGTCGCCGGCCGCGCACAGGTCGCCGACGTCGCGGGCGTCGCCGTAGTCCAGCAGGCGCTGGTAGTTGGGCGAGATCTCGGCCTCGCCGAGGATGCGGTTGGCGCGCTCGCGGGCCTCGTCGACGCGGTCGGGGCTGCACAGGCAGACCGGGATGCCCGCGACGATCCGGGGCGCCGGCCGTCCGGCGCTCTCGGCGGCCTTGGTGATGCGGGGCACGACGTGTTCGGCGACCGCGCGTTCGTCGGCCATCCACAGCACGGTCCCGTCGGCCCGTTCCCCGGCGATGCGCAGCATGACCGGGCCGAGGGCCGCGAGCAGGACCGGCAGCCGCGAGACGGGGGCGAGGGTGAGCGGGTTGTGGACGGTGAAGGTGTCGTTCTCGACGTCGACCATGTCCGTTCCGCCGAACGCGGCGTCCAGGACGTCCAGGTAGTCACGGGTGAGCGCGGCCGGTTTCTCGTACGGCAGTCCGAGCATGTCCTGGACGATCCAGTGGTGGGACGGCCCGAGGCCGAGAGCGAGCCGTCCTCCTGCCGCTGCCTGGGCCGAAATCGCCTGCCGGGCAAGGGCGATGGGGTGCTGGGCCTGCAACGGCACGACTGCGGTGCCCAGTTCGATCCGCTCGGTGCGCGCGCCCATGAGCGCGATCGCGGTGAGGGCGTCGAAGTCGGTCGGGATCTGCGGCACCCACACGGTGTCGAAACCCGCCTTCTCGGCCCATTTCACGTCGTCGATCATGCGCGTGACCTTGCGGACCGAGTCCCCGCGCTCGGGCCCGATCATCACTCCGATGCGCACGCTGCCTCCAGGTTTTCGGGTTGCCGCCGGGTCATGGCGAGGTGACGGATGTCAGGGCGCGCATCTCGGTGACGAGGGCGTCGAGCGGTGTGCCCGTGGGGAAGACCGCGGCGGCTCCGGCCGAGAGCAGTTTCGGTACGTCGGCGGGCGGGATGGTGCCGCCCACCACGACGGCGATGTCCTCGGCGCCCGTGGCGCGCAGCGCCTCGATCACGCGGGTGGTGAGAGCGAGATGTGCGCCGGAGAGAATGCTGAGTCCGACGACGGCGACGTCCTCCTGGACGGCGACGGCCACGATGTCGTCGACGCGCTGCCGGATCCCGGTGAAGATGACTTCGAAGCCCGCGTCGCGCAGGGTCCGCGCGACGATCTTGGCTCCGCGGTCGTGTCCGTCGAGCCCCGGTTTGGCCACCAGTACACGGGAGTTCATCAGAACACCACCGGCTGCTGGAACTCGCCCCAGACCGCCTTGAGCGCGGCCACCATCTCGCCGACCGTGCAGTAGGCGTTGGCGCAGTCGACCAGGATGGGCATGAGGTTGTCGGTACCTTCCGCGGCGCGGGCCAGTTCGGCGAGGCGTTGCCGTACGAGTGCTGCGTCTCGGGTGGCCTTGACGTCGGCGAGCCGTTTCAGCTGCCGGTCACGGCCCTCCGCGTCCAGTTCGTACGTGGCGAGGTCGGGCGGCGGCTCGTCGGAGACGAAACGGTTGACTCCGACGACAGGACGGGTGCCGGCCTCCACCTCGCGGTGCAGCTGGTAGGCCTCGTCGGCGATGAGGGTCTGCAGATAGCCGTCCTCGATGGCCCGGACCATGCCGCCGTAGCGCTCCAGATCCTCCATGATCTCGACGATGCGTTCCTCGGTGGCGTCGGTGAGCGCCTCCACGAAGTACGAGCCGCCGAGCGGGTCCGCGACCCTGGCAACGCCCGTCTCGTGGGCGAGGATCTGCTGCGTGCGCAGCGCGAGCGTCGCCGACTCCTCGCTGGGCAGGGCGAACGGTTCGTCCCAGGCGGCCGTGAACATGGACTGGACCCCGCCGAGGACCGAGGCGAGTGCCTCGTAGGCCACGCGGACCGTGTTGTTCTGGGCCTGGGGTGCGTAGAGCGAGGCCCCTCCGGCGACGCAGCCGAAGCGGAACATGGCCGCCTTGTCGCTGTCCGCGCCGTACCGCTCGCGCACGATGGTCGCCCAACGCCTGCGTCCGGCACGGTACTTGGCGATCTCCTCGAAGAAGTCGCCATGTGTGTAGAAGAAGAAGGAGACCTGCGGGGCGAACTGATCGATCGTCATACGGCCCCGGGCGAGCACCGTGTCGCAGTAGGTGACCCCGTCCGCGAGGGTGAACGCCATTTCCTGTACGGCGTTGGCGCCGGCGTCGCGGAAGTGCGAGCCGGCGACCGAGATGGCGTTGAAGCGCGGCACTTCGGCGGCGCAGAACTCGATGGTGTCGGCGATGAGCCGGAGGGACGGCTCGGCCGGCCAGATCCAAGTGCCCCTGGACGCGTACTCCTTGAGGATGTCGTTCTGGATCGTCCCGGTGAGTTTCGCCCGGGGCACGCCCGCCCGTTCGGCGGCGGCGACGTAGAAGGCGAGCAGGATCGCGGCGGTGCCGTTGATGGTGAAGCTGGTGCTGATCCTGTCCAACGGGATGCCCTCGAAGAGGACTTCGGCGTCGGCGAGCGTGTCGACGGCGACGCCGACCCGGCCCACCTCCTCGCCGACTTCGGGGTCGTCGGAGTCGTAGCCGCACTGGGTGGGCAGGTCGAGCGCCACCGAGAGTCCGGTGCCGCCCTGTTGGAGGAGGTAGTGGTAGCGGCGGTTCGACGATTCGGCGGTGCCGAAGCCGGAGTACTGGCGCAGTGTCCACAGCCGTCCCCGGTAGCCGGTGGCGTAATTGCCGCGCGTGAAGGGGAAGTTGCCGGGCGCGGGCGGTTCGGCCTTGACGTCGTCGGGGCCGTAGACCGGTTTGAGGGGCAGGCCGGACGCGGTCCGGACGGGTTCGTCGCCCTGGGGCGGTGTGGGAGGCGTCATCGCAGGAGGTCCTTCATCACCTTTCCTGTGGCGTTCAGCGGCAGTTCCGTCAGGAACTCCACCGACCGGGGCACCTTGAACCCGGCCATCCGGCGCCGGCTCCACTCGATCAACTCGTCGGCGGTCAGCGGCTGTCGGAGGACGACGAAGGCCTTGCCGACCTGTCCCATCCGTTCGTCGGGGACGCCGATCACGGCGGCCTGGGCGACCGCCGGGTGTTCCATCAGGAAGCCCTCGATCTCGGCCGGGTAGGCGTTGAAGCCGCCGACGATGAACATGTCCTTCTTGCGGCCGACGATCCTCAGATAGCCGCGCTCGTCGAGCGTGCCGAGGTCCCCGGTGTGCAACCAGCCGTCCTCGTCGATGGCTTCGGCGGTCGCCTCGGGGTCGTTGAAGTAGCCGCGCATGACGCTGTAGCCGCGGACCAACACCTCGCCGTCGTCGGCGATGTGGATCTCGACGCCGTCGCACGCAGTGCCCACGGTGGTGGCGATGTCCTCGAAGGAGTCGCCGGGGCGGGTGGCGGTGGCGGTGCCCGCCTCGGTCAGGCCGTAGCCGGTCATGATCGAGGTGAAGGGGAGTTCGGTCATCACCCGGCGGATCAGTTCGACGGGGATGTCGGCTGCTCCGGTGACCGCAACTCGCAGTGAGGACAGGTCCCTTGAGCCGCGGTCGGTGAGCAGGGAGTGGTAGAGCGTGGGCGGGCCGGGCAGGACCGTCACCTTCTCGCGCTCGACCAGGTCGAGGACGTGGTCCACGTCGAAGACGGGCACAGGGAGGATGGTCATGCCGCGGATGAGCGAGGCGACCATGCCCGCCTTGAAGCCGAAGATGTGGAAGAACGGGTTGACGATCAGATAGCGGTCGCCCTCCCTGACCCCGGCCAGGTCGCACCATTCCGCGTACAGGCGGAGCGTCTGGGCGTGGGTCATCAGGACGCCCTTGGGCCGGCCGGTGGTGCCGGAGGTGAAGACGATGTCGCTGACCTGGTCGCCGGTCACCTTCCGCTCGAAGGGTGAACCGCTCGCCAGGAAGCCGGACTTGAGGTCGATGACCGGCACACCGGGCGGTGCCTTGAAGTCCAGGCCGAGGAAGCCCTCCTGGACGAGAACGGCCTTCGCCCCGCTGCGGACGATGATGTCGTGCGCCTCGTCCGCCTTGAAGCGGGTGTTGACGGGCACGACCACACCGCCCGCGGTCATGAGACCGAAGGCGGCGACGATCCACTCGGCGGAGTTGGGCGCCCAGATCGCGACCCGGTCGCCCTGCTCCACCCCGGCCGACGCGAACGCTCCCGCAGCCACACGCACCCGATCGACCAGCTCGGTGAACGTGAGGCGGAGCGGGCCGTCCACCACGGCTTCGGCGTCACCGAAGCGGTCGGCCGCGCTCAGCACCATCTGCGGGATGCTCTCCCAGGTCATACGCCGATCAGGCGGGCGAGGTTGCCGCCCATGATCTTGGCCTGGTCGACCTGTTTCATGCCCTGGATGGCGTCGATGTAGGAGACCGGGTCGGCCAGTCCCTCGGGGTGGGGGTAGTCGGAGCCGAACAGGACGCGCTCGACGCCGACGACCTCGGAGAGGGCGGCCATGTCCTCCTCCCAGAACGGGCTGATGTGGATACGGTTCCTGACCTCTTCGACCGGATCGCCCAGGAAGCCCTTGGGCTGCTTCTTGTAGGTGCTGGCGAGCTGGTCGAGCAGCGGCAGCAGCCACGAGGAGCCGTTCTCGATGACCGAGACCTTGAGTTCCGGGAAGCGGAACAGGGCTCCGTGGCAGACCCAGGACGCGACCGCGTCGGTGACCGGGCGCCACTCGGACATCATCCGGAAGACCTGCGCCTGGAAGGGCGTCATCTCCTGGCTCTTGCCCTCCCAGTCGCTGGAGTAGCGCGAGTAGCCGCTGTCGGAGGAGTGCATGGCGACCAGTACGCCCGCCTCCTCGACGCGCTTCCAGAACGGGTCGAACTCCGGCAGCGCGAAGGACCGCGAGCCGCCGTAGCCGGGGACGGGTGCGGGCCGGACGAGGATCGCCCGCGCTCCGCGCTCCAGGCACCACTCCAGTTCGGCGATCGCCTTGTCCAGGATCGGCAGGCTGATCACCGGGGTGGTGAAGATGCGGTTCTTGTAGTTGAACTGCCAGGTCTCGTGCAGCCATTGGTTGAGGGCGTGCACGACGACGTGGATCAGCTCCGGGTCGTCCCGCATCCGTTCCTCGACCAGGCTGGCGAGGGTCGGGAACATCAGGGTCTGCTGGATGCCCAGGTCGTCCATGAGGGCCAGGCGCGGAGCGGGTTCGCGGAACGCGGGGATCGACCGCATCGGCTCGCCGAACAGCTCCCGGTGGGACTTGCCTTCGGGGTTGCCCTCGCGGAAGTAGTCCTCCCAGGCCCCTGGACGGGCGACGACCTCGAACGTGGGGTTGGGGATGTAGTCACTGATCTGACCGCGGATGGCGATCTTCGTACGCCCCTTCACCTGCACGTACTGGATGGCGCTCGCGTACTGCTTGGGCAGGTACCGGGTGAGCGCGTCCTCGGTCTCGTACAGGTGGTTGTCCGCGTCGAACAGCGGATACGGCGGCACACGCGATGGCATGAGATCCTCCTTCGCAGATTGCGAGAATCATATTCTCACTCTTGATGGGCGGCAATGTCCTTGCGGAGAACGAACTTCTGAACCTTGCCGCTTGCGGTACGCGGGAAGTCCTCGACGACGTGCAGTTCCTCCGGCCACTTCTGCCGGGCCAGACCCACCGCGGCGAAGTGGGCACGGAGATCGTCGAGGGTGGGTTCGGGGTGGCCGGTCCGCAGTCGTACGACGGCTGCCGCGTGCTCGCCGAGGCGGGCGTCGGGGGCGGCCACGACCGCGGCCTCGGCGACGGCCGGCAGGGCGAGGAGAACCTCCTCCACCTCCAGCGCGCCGATGTTCTCGCCGCCGCGGATGATGATGTCCGCCTTGCGGTCGGTGATGGTGAGGTAGCCGTCCTCGTCGAGACGGCCGATGTCGCCGGTGCGGTACCAGCCGTCCGCGTCGAAGGCGCGCTCGGTGAGGGCGTCGTCGGTGTAGCCGAGGCACAGGTCGGGGCCGCGGCTGAGGATCTCGCCGTCCTCGGCGAGGCGGATCTCCACCCCGTCGAGTACGTCTCCGTCCGTGTAGAGGCGTTTGTCCTCGGGTGCGGTGTGAGCCGAGGCCGTGATCGAGGGGTGCTCCGTGCTGCCGTAGGCCCGGAAGACCGTGATGCCGAGGTCCGCGAGCCGTCTGGTCACCGCGTTCGGTACGGCCGCGCCGCCGAGGCCCGCGTACTTCATGCGCGTGAGGTGGGCGGGCGTGAAGTCGGGGTGGTCGAGCAGGCTCGTCATGTAGTAGGCGGCGCCGCCTCCGACGGTGAGTCCGTCTCGGGCCATCAACTCCAGGGCGAGGCCCGGGTCCCAGGTGTCGGCGAGGTTCACCGGAGAGCCGTCGAGGACGGGGATCAGGAAGGCGTTCACCATGCCGATGAAGTGGCCGACGGGCGCGGAGGTGAGCTGGTGGCCGCGGTCGGGCGGGTAGCGGCCGGCCAGTTGGCGGGTCTCGAAGCCCAGGGTGTTGTGGCTGTGCACAACCCCCTTGGGGTCGCGGGTCGTTCCGGAGGTGAAGGCGATCAGCGCGGGGCCGGAGGGGTCCGTGGGCAGGACGCCGGACAGTGGTTCGTCGGCGAGCAGGTCGTCGAAGTCCCGCCCGACGACGCCGACCACCGGGATCTTCGCGCTCAGTTCGGGGTCGTAGGAGAGATGCCCGAACCGTTCGGCGGTGACGAAGACCTTGGGTTCGACCGTGTCCAGGATGTAGCCGACTTCCTTGCGACCGTAGAAGTGCACGATCGGCACCACGACCGCGCCGAGGAACGCCGAGGCCCAGAAGACGGCGGCGGCCTCCATCCAGTTGGGCAGTTGGAGTGCCACCACGTCGCCGGGGACGACGCCCAACTCGCTCAGTCCTGCGGCCAGTCGGCGGGCCGTCAGTTCGACCTCGGCGAAGGTGCCTTCCCAGGGCCGTACCGCCGAGTGCACGCGGAACGCGGCGCCCGGGGCGGCCTCCAGCCCCCGTGCCAGCAGGTCACCGATCGTCTCCCCGGTCCACCACCCCTCCGCCTCGTAGCGCCTGACCAGTTCAGCGGGGACAGTTCGCACGACAGGAACTTCCTCTCGTCATTGAGAATTGCACTCTCTCAGAGCGAGAAGGTAAATTCCATACATGGGACGAGACCACGGGTTCCACCCGGTCCGGATCACCCGGATCATCCAGGAGACGCCCGACACCCGGACGTACGTACTCGACGCGCCCTTCCCGTACCGGGCGGGCCAGTTCGTCACGATCAAGGCCTGCGGCACGCTGCGCAGTTACTCGATGTCCAGTTCGCCGGAGACGGACGCCGAGTTGATGACGACGGTGAAGCGGGTTCCGGGGGGTCTGGTGTCCAACTGGATGCACGACCACCTGGCACCCGGCGATGTCGTCGAAACAACGCTGCCCGCAGGGGTGTTCTGTCTGCGGGAGGACGAACAGGCGGGCTCCGCCCACGAGTTCGCCGCTCCGGTGGTGGCGTTCTGCGGGGGCAGCGGGATCACCCCGGTCCTCTCGCTCGCCAAGTCCGCGCTGGCCGGCACCGGGCGCCCGGTGCGGGTGCTGTCGGCCAACCGGGACGCGGGTGCCGTCATCTTCGCCACCGCACTGGGCGAGTTGGAGCGGCGGTACCCCGGACGGTTCGAGATCCGGCACCATCTCGACGACTGGGAGGGCTTCGTCACGGCGGACCAGGTACGGGAGTTCGCGGGCGGCGACACGGACGCGGACTTCTACCTCTGCGGGCCCGCGCCCTTCATGGAGCTGGTGGAGAACGCGCTTCTCGCCCATGGAGTCGCCCCTGAGCGGATCTTCGTCGAACGGTTCGCGCAGACCGCCGATCCACCACCCGAGGACACCCCTGAGCAGGAGGGGACCCTGACGCTCGTGCTCTCCGGCAGGCGGCACACGCTCGCGCAGCGTTCCGGCGAGACGTTTCTGGAGAGCGCGCGTCGGGCAGGTCTGGCCCCGCCGTTCTCCTGCGAGGCGGGCAACTGCGCCACCTGTATCGCCCAAGTCACCGAAGGCGAGGCCAAGATGCGGGTCAACAACGCGCTCGACGAGGACGAGATCGCCGAGGGCTGGGTCCTGACCTGCCAGGGCGAGCCGAGAACGCCGCACGTCACTGTCGTATACGAGGACTGAGGCCCATGGACGTAGATCTCGAACTCGACGAGGGCCTGGCGGTCATCACCATCGACCGTCCTCATGCCCGCAACGCCATCGCCCAGGCCACCATGGACGAGCTCGACAAGGCGCTCGACGCGGCCTCCGGCGCCAAGGCGCTGGTCGTCACGGGTGCCGGCGACCGGGCGTTCGTCTCCGGCGGGGATCTCAAGCAGCTCAGTGCGGTCCGGACCGAGGAGGACGCGATGGCCATGGCCCTGCGGATGCGGGGGATCTGCGATCGCATCGCGGACTTCCCGGGACCGGTGATCGCCGCGTTGAACGGGCACGCGTTCGGCGGCGGCGCCGAGGTCGCGGTGGCCGCCGACATCCGGGTCGCCGCCGACGACATCAGGATCGGCTTCAACCAGGTGGCGCTGGCCATCATGCCGGCGTGGGGCGGCGCCGAGCGACTTGCCCAACTCGTGGGCAAGGGGCGCGCGTTGATGCTCGCCGGGGCCGGGACCGTACTCGGCGCGGCCGAGGCTCAGCGGGTCGGGCTGCTCGATCTGGTGCTGCCCCGCGCCGAGTTCGCCGACGGCTGGCGGACCCTGGCCAGATCGCTGGCGACCAATCCGGCGCGGGAGATCAAGCGCGTGATGAGCGGAGCCGTCCCGGAGGAGGAGGCGGCCCGCGCCTTCGCCCGCCTCTGGGTGTCCGACGAGCACTGGCAGGCAGCGGAGAGGGTGATGTCCCGTGGGTGACACACGAGTTGGGGCGACCGGAGCGAGCGCGGACCTGGCCGACGTACGAGCGCATTCGGCTCGGGCGGGGGCCGGCGACGGGCGGGTGCGGGTCGAGTCGAGCCCGGTCGGGCCGATCGTACGGCCGCCGGACGCGAGCGATCTGGTGATCCTGTATCTGCACGGGGACCGGCAGTTGTCGGGTTCACCGGAGTCGGCGGTCGACCTCGCGGAGCGACTCGCCCTGCGCACGGGGGCGGTTGTGGTGTGCCCGCGCTACCGTTCGTCGTTCCCGGGGGCGCTGGACGATGTGCACGCCGTGTACAGCTCGTGCCAGGCCCGTGGTCCGGTGGCGCTGGCCGGTGAGCGGCTCGGGGCCGGGCTCGCCGCCTCGCTGCTGGTGCGGCTGCGGGACATGGGAGCGCCGGAGCCGGACTGCGCGGTGCTGAGTTCGGCGCTGCTCGATCTGACGCTGGACGCGCCGAGTCTGCTGTTCAACGCGGCGGCCGATCCGGGCTTCGACATCGACGAACTCCGGCTGCACGCGGCCCGGTTCGCGGCCGGCGCCGACCGGACCAACCCGCTGCTCAGTCCGCTGCACGCCAACCTGCACGGACTGCCGCCGATCCAACTCCTGGTGGCGGGGACCGATCCGCTGCTGGACGACTCGCTGTCGTTCGCCGCCCGCGCGGCCCGCTCCGGTGTCACGGTGGATCTCCGGGTACGGCCGGACGCGGTGAGTCTGCATCCGGAGAGCGTGACGGCGATGGCCGATTTCATACAGGCGTGGGCCCGAGCAGCACGCCCATGACCTCGCGGATGATCTCGGGATAGTCGGTCTGCTCCTCGTCGAGCATCCACTGCTGCTGGACCCCGTCGAGCATCGCCACCACGGCGGTGGCGGCCGCTCGCGGGGTCAGACCGCTGGGTACGCGGTCGCCGTAGAGCGCGGTGAGGTGCTCGACGGTGTGCTCCTGGATCGCGCGGTAGTAGTCGTGGCAGAAGCGCAGTGCCTCGTCGCTGCCGGTGACGCCCTCGGCCACGAGAACGCTGTGGATCTGGGCGAGACCGGGGTTCTTGTGGTCGTAGGTGATGACCTCGGCGAGCAGCCCCGGGAGGTCCTCACCGGGGTCGGCCTGGAGGGCGGCCAGGTGTTCGCGGGCCAGGTCCTCGCGGAGCTGGACGAGGGCCAGGAGCAGCCGTTTCTTGCTGGGGAAGTAGTGCAGGACGCCCTGTCTGGTCAGACCGGCACGCTCCGCCACGGCGTCGATGGACGCCTTCTTGTAGCCGCGCTCGGCGAACACCGCCAGCGCGGCGGCAAGGATCTCCTCGTATCGGGCCGACGTCATTGGGGACCCCTTTCACCGCGGCAACACCGATGTGACACTACGGTTGCCGTGGCGATAGGGCGACCCTTCCGGCCATTGCCGATCCCTTGCCCGTCATGCGCCCCGGGGCGGCAGGTCGAAGCCGGAGACGATCACGGCGTTGGTGTCGGCGGCGGCCTGCCGCAGGGGCTTCGCGCGCCCGTACGCCTCCGAGTCGTACCAGGCGCGTGCCGCCTCCACCGAATCGAATTCGAGAACGACGGTCCGGTCGCCGTGCCACTCGCCCTCGAGGAGCTGCGGCCGGCCGTCGGCCGCGAGGACGGACGCGCCGCCCTGTGCGATCGACGGTCCGGCGGCACGGCTGTAGGCGTCCATTCCGGCCGGGTCCTTGATGGACTCGGTCAGGATGACGTACCCCTTGGGCATGCGTTCTCCTCAACTCACTGCTCGTGCAGGCTAGTTGACCGTGATGGCGCGCTCGGGGCAGCTGCTGGTCGCCTCGCGGACCTGGGCCTCGTACTCGGTGGGGACTTCCGGGGTCAGAACCTCGGCGTAGCCGTCGTCGGTGAGGTCGAAGACCTCGGGGCAGATCGACCAGCAGATGCCGTGGCCCCGGCAGCGGTCCGTGTCGATGACGGCTTTCATCGGGCGGACTCCTCGGCGAGCGTGAACTCCAGGTTCAGATGGGTGAGGCCGCGCAGGATGTACGTCGGCAGGTAACGGTAGTTCCGCGCGTCGGCGGGGCCGTGCGCGCTCTCCGAGATCCTGATGTCCGTCGTACGGTCGAGGATGCGCTCGATGCCCACCCGGGCCTCGGCGCGGGCCAGCGGGGCACCGGGGCAGGTGTGCGGGCCGCGGCCGAAGGCGAGGTGGTGGCGGGCGTTGGCGCGGGCCGGGTCGAAGGTCTCGGGGTCCTCGAAGTGGCGCGGGTCGCGGTTGGCGGCGCCGTTGAGGACCATGAGGGTGGTGCCGGCGGGGATGTCGACGCCGCCCACCGTGGACGCCGCGCGCGACAGCCGGAAGTCGCCCTTGATCGGGCTCTCCGTGCGCAGCGTCTCCTCGATGAAGTTCGGGATGCGATCGCGCTCGGTGCGCAGCAGGTGCTGCAGATCGGGGTCTTCGGCGATCAGCTTGAGGGCGTTGCTCAGCAGCCGGACGGTGGTCTCCTGGCCGGCTGCGAAGAGGTTGGTGGCGACGCGGGCCACGTCGGCGACGTCGGGGGTCGAGCCGTCGGGGAACTTCGCGGTGGCGAGGCCCGTGATCACGTCCTCGCGGGGTTCGCGGCGGCGCTCCTCGACATAGGCCGAGAACTGCTCGTACAGGTATTCCAGCGGTGAGTGCGCGACTGCGCCGTCGGTGCTCCCGATGCCTCCCCGCGGCTGGTGTTCGAGGCCCTCCACGAACGAGTTGCGGTCCTCGTCGGGCACACCGAGCAGGTCGGCGATGACCCGCAGGGTGAAGGGGCCGGCGAACCCGCTGATGAAATCGCCCTCGCCGGCCGCGAGATACGCGTCGAGCTGGGCGTCGGCGAGGTGCCACATCGACGCCTCGTTCTCCTTGAGGCGGCGCGGGGTGATCAGCCGCATCAGCAGTCCGCGGTGGTCCGTGTGCAGCGGCGCGTCCAGCGTCGGCAGCTGGTCGCTGAACGGGAGCTGGTCGCGGTACTGCTCGATCAGCGCGCTGACGTCGACGTCGCCGTCCAGCGGAACCGGGAACCCGGGGAAGGGGCCGGTCACCGAGAGGCAGGACGAGTAGGTGTCGGCGTCGTTGAGGACCTGGATCGCCTCGTCGTATCCCGTCACCATCGTCACGTCGTGGTGGCTCTCGCGCTGCACCGGGCATTTCCCGCGCAGGGCCGCCAAGTAGGGGTACGGATCCGCGACGACCTCGTCGTCCTGGAAGAAGTCGATCGCCTCGAAGTCCTTCACGGTGTGCACGGTTCCCTTCCGTCACCAGTCTGACGACGAGCGACGATATCAATCTTCTCCACTGGCGAGAAGCTCGTTTTCACTTTCGTGGAGCGGGGGTTGGGGATGCCGCCAGGCGCCCTTGGCCCATGCGGTCGAGGGCCGCGTCGGCCGCCGCGAGTGCGGTGCCCGCCGTGACGTGCGCCGTCTCGGCGAGGCCGGCCAGCAGTCTCACGTCCTTGCGGAGCAGCGGTCCCGCGCGGTCCGCGAGGGGGTCGAGTGTGCCGCCGGCGGACTTCACGCGGTCGAGGGCGAAGCTCGCTCCGCTGCCGTGGAGCACGGCAGCGGCTAGAGCACCGCGGTCGATGCCGAACTCCGGTGCCAGCGCCAGCGTATCGGCCGCGGTCGCCAAGTTGGCAGTGAACAATAGGTTGTTGAGAAGTTTGGCGATCTGTCCCGAGCCGAGCGGACCCATGTGCAGCACGGGGTCGCCGAAGGTCTCGAACACCTTGCGGCAGTAGGCGACGGTGCCGGACTCGCCGCCTGTCATCACCAGCAGCCGGCCCTGCGCGGCGGCTCGTCCGCCGCCGCTGACCGGTGCGTCGACCACGGACACGCCGTGCACCTTGGCCTGTTCGGCCAGCCGCCGGACGGTGTCGGGATGGATGGTGCTGTGCACGGCGATGACTCCGCCCCGGCGCAGGCCGGTGAGCACGCCCTGTTCGCCGGTGACGACCTGCTCGACGTCGGCGTCGTCGACGACACAGACGCACACCAGGTCGCTGGCCGCGGCCAGTTCGACGGGGGACGCGGCCCGCCGGGCGGCGGTGTCCGCGAACGCGGCGAGGGTGGCCGGGCGACGCGCCCAGAGCGTGGTCTCGAAGCCCGCCTCGACGATCCGGCGGGCCATGGGTGCGCCCTGACTGCCCAGCCCGATGAATCCGACGCGCATCAGCGGGCCTCCTGGTCGACTTGCTCGGGGGTGTTCTCGGCCACCGCTTCCGCGGCGGGCTCCGCTTCCGTCTTGGGCTCCGGTCGCCAGAACGTGCCCAGCAGTCCCCCGGTCGCCGCCACGGCCGCGCCGAGCGCGATCGCGCCGCCGGTCCAGCCGGTCGGGTCGATGCCCGCAGCGTGGTCGAGGGACCAGCGGCCGGGGCCCAGCACCGCGAGGGCCAGGGCGACGACGGCGAGGGTGAGGACGTACTCGTAGCCGTCCTTGAAGACGAAGAACCCGTTGGGCCGGTGGGCGAGCAGTCCCGCGACCAGCATCACGGAGATCACGGCGGCGCAGGCCAGTGGTGTGAGCAGTCCGAGAACGAGCAGGATGCCCGCTCCGACCTCCGTGAGCACACTCATCCAGGCCTGCAGCACACCCTGTCTCAGGCCGAGTCCGGTGAACCAGCGCGCGGTGCCCTCGATCCGACCGCCGCCGCGCCAGTGATTCAGCCCGTGCATGATCATGATCAGTCCTACGACCACTCGTACGAGCAGCAGTACCGCGTTGTCGGCGTCGCTCATCCGGCCCTCCTCGGCAGACGGTCGATCCCGTCGTTCTCCCGGCCGAGAACACATTCCTCGACGAACGAGAGGATCTTCAGGTGGTATCCGGTCGCGGTGCGCCCGATGCTCAAGTTGTGGCCGCTGTCGGCCTGTTCGTCGGTGACGACCCGCGGGGAGGCGGTGAACAGGCCCGCGATGTCGGCCATGGCCTCCGGCCCGGAACTCCACACGCGTTCGTGGTCGCCGAGCGTGTAGTGCACGGGAATCCTCACGTGGGCGGCGACTTCGGCGAACTCCAGCGGCCAGCGGCGGGCCACGGTGCCTTCGTACGGCGGGCCCGACGACTGGATGCGGGCGGCACCGACGACTTCGGCGGGATACAGGTGCGACGGTTCCCACAGCAGGTCGCGCAGTCCGGGTCCGGGCCGTCGCGGCTCGGCCGGGTCGCGCCGCCTGAAGTCCAGGATCTCGACGGCGGCGGGTGCGTGGTGGCGTCCGGTACCGGCGATCTCCAGACCGAGAAGGTCGTTGCGCCGTTCGTCGCCGGCCATGCGCACGCCCAGGGCGCAGCCGATCGAGTGCGCCCACAGGAACAGGCCCGCTCCGCGCGGACGCGAGGCGAGCAGTCGGTCCACCACTCCGTAGGCGAGGTCGACGCGTCGCGCGGGGGAAGCCATGCTGTCGCCGTACGGAGCCGAACTCCCGTATCCGGGACGGTCGATGGCGACGGTGGTGAAGCCGAGTGCCGCCGCCGTGCGCAGGAGGGACAGACGGGGCTGGTCGGGGTAGTCGAAGTAGCGGGAGGTCACCGCTCCCCCGTGCAGCGCGACGAGGACCGCGCGCGGTTCGCGGGCCTCGCACAGCAGCGCGGACATGGGGATGCCGTCGACGTCGACGACGCGCGAAACGACCTCCGTGGTACCTGAGTTCATCCGTCCGCCCGAAACAGGATCACGCCGCTCGGGGTGAGTCCGCCGCTGCTCGCCACCGCCACCCGGGCGCCGGACACCTGCCGCGGCCCCGCCGCGCCGCGCAGCTGGGTGATGGCCTCGTGGACCAGCCCCATGCCATGGGTGCGGCCGTGGGAGAGCTGTCCGCCGTGGGTGTTCAGCGGCAGTACGCCGTCCCGTGCGATGTTCTTGCCTCCGTCCAGGAAGTCCTTGGACTCGCCGATGCCGCAGAACCCCAACCCCTCCAGCCAGGAAAGGCAGTTGAAGGTGAAGCCGTCGTAGAGTTCGGCGACGTCGACGTCCTCGGGGCGCAGCGAGGTACGGGACCACAAGTGGGCCGACTGGCCCAGGACTTGGGGTTCGTGGGTGAGTGTGCTCTGGTCCCATTCCAGGCGTTCCAGGATCTGGGTGCCCACCGCCTCGACCAGGACGGGGGGTTGGGCGAGGTCCCGGGCCGCGTCCACGGCCGACACGATCACGGCGACCGCTCCGTCGCAGGGGACATCGCAGTCGTAGAGGCCGAACGGGGTGGTGATCGGGCGGGCGTTGAGATAGTCGTCCATGGTGAGCGGGTCGCGGTAGACCGCCGTGGGGTTGAGTGCCGCGTTGGCCCGCTGGTTGAGGGCGATCCAGCCGAGGGTCTCGCGGGTGGTGCCGTAGCGGTGGAAGTGGCGTTGGGCGTTCTGGGCGAGGGTGTGCGCGGCCGAGGTCGCTCCGAACGGCTTCATCCAGCCGTCGAGTTTGCGCGGCGGGTCCTGCGCGATCCGGCCGCGGCGCACGAGTTCGCCGTACGACGCCTCCCAGACCGTGCGGAAGCACAGGACGTGCCGGGCGAGTCCGCCCGCGACGGCGAGCATCGCGGAGATGAGCGAGCCGCAGGGGCCGAAGGTCTCGCTGCCGCCGTTGTACCAGGTGGGTTCGAGGCCGAGGGCGGATTCCAGGGCGGTGATCCCGCCTTCGCCGAAGCCGCCGTACGCGGTGCCTGCGCCCGGGTAGGTGGCCAGTCCGTCGATGTCGTCGACGGTCAACCCGGCGTCGGCGATGGCCTGTTGGCAGGCCTGGACGGTCAGGGACACCGGTGGGACCAGGAGGCGGCGGCCGATCCCCGACATGCCGATGCCGGTGATCGCGACCTTGTCCTCGAACTTGTCGGTCGAGACCATCGGCCGTACGCGGCGGGCGAGTTGGCGGGTGTCCACCTCGGCGAGCGGCAGCGGGTCGGGGGCCGGGCGTTCGGGTGCCGGGCGGAACAGGGGCAGCCAGGCGTCCTCGACCTGTTCGAAGACGACCTCCATCCGCATGCCCAACTCCAGCTCGTCCGGGGTGCACTGGACGGCGTTGGTGGTGAGGCGGACGCGGGGGTCCTCCTCCAGGGCGACCTGGGCCACGACGTAGGGCGCGGGCAGGCCGGGCAGGGCGAAGCGGTGGTTGACCGTGAAGCCGATCAGCGTCGCACGGCCGGAGACCGCGCGGACGCCCATGTCGTGGCCGTGGCAGTACCGGCAGACCGGCTGCGGCGGGTGGATGAGGGCCTGGCAGGACCCGCACTCCGTCAGCCGCAGCCGGCCGTCCGCGCCGGAGGTCCAGAAGAACTCGTTCTCCTCCGTGACCACCGGACCGGGGCGTTGACTGTCCGTCATGTGTCGATCCGTGCCGTGGACTTGCGGACGGTGACGGGCTCGGCGAGCCGTTGTTCGTCGCAGAGCTTCTGGAGTTCGGCGAGGGTCTCGTCGAGTCCGATGCCCAGCCGCTTGCCCGGGGTGAAGGTCGCGGGGAGGTGGCGCATGCCCTGGATGACGCCGATGGTCTCGTAGTGCACGGCGCCTTCGGGGTCGCACTCGTAGTCGGGCATGCGGTCGAGTACGGCGGTCACCATCCGCTTGAACACGGTGCGGGCCACGTTGGAGCCGATGCAGCGGTGGATGCCGAGGCCGAAGCTGCTGTGGCGGTTGCCCTTGCGTTCCATGTCGATGCGGTCCGGGTCGGGGAAGACCGACGGATCCCGGTTGGCCATCGCCCAGGAGAGCCAGAGGCGTTCGCCCTCCTTGAACTGGGTGCCGGCGATCTCGCAGTCGGCGGTGATGGTGCGGCCGTCTCCGGGTGCCGGGGTGTAGAAGCGCAGGAACTCCTCAGTGGCGGAGTCCAGCAGGATCTTGCGGTCGCGGCTCAACCGGGAGCGTTCCTCCGGGTGTTGGGAGAGCCATTCGAGGGAGTGGGCGGTGAGCGCGGTCGTGGTGTCGAAGCCGCCGCCGATCAACAGGGCGCACACGCCGAGGAGTTCGCCGTCGTCGGGGTTGCGGCCGTTGATGTCGGCGCGGACCAGCGCGTCCACCAGGCCCGGGCGGGGGTTCTTCCGGATCTCCGCGAGCTGGGCCATGAGATCCATGCCCATCTTGCGGCTCAGGTCCAACACCCGTGGCATGTCCGGCGAGTTGGGGGGTGTGTAGACGGAGGCGTGGGCCGGTTCGTTGTAGATCGTCCAGTGCTCCAGCGGGATGCCCATCATCGCCAGGGTGAGCACGGCGGGGACGATGTTGGCGAGGTCGTCGACGAAGTCGATGTATCCGGACTCGATCTTCTCGTCGATGCTGGCGCGGACGACCTCGTCGACGAACGGGATCCAGCGCTGGATCGCGGCCGGCGACAGATACGGGTTGAGGGTCTGCCGGTAGTGCCGTTGGTCCGGCGGGTCCATCTCCAGGAAGCCGCCCCGGCCCTTCCGCTCAGGGGGTGGCGCGGGGATGGAGATCCCGTTGTATCCGCGCCGCTCCCCCTTCACGTCATGGTCGTTGGAGAGGAACTCGGCGGACCGCGCGAGTTCGAACACCTCGCGGTTGCCGCTGGCGACCCAGTGGCCGCCGTGGGCCTCCGTCCAGGCGATCGGGCACTGCCCGTGCAGTTCGTGGGTGATGTCCTCGAACCGGTCGCGGTAGTCGGGGGTGTGCCGGTCGAAGTGCACCAGGTGGTGCTTGCGGCCACCGTCGTCGTCGACGGCCGCTTCTTCCGTGGTCATGCGGAGTCCTCTCCCGCTCGGTGGCTGAGGTGGGGTCAGGAGATGAGGGAGATCGCCCGTTCCGGGCAGGACAGGACCGCCTCACGGACGGCCTCCTCCTGGTCGGCGGGGACTTCTTCCTCGACGACCGAGGAGTGCCCGTCGATCTCGCTGAGTTCGAAGGTGTCCGGAGCGCGCATCGCGCAGAGCGTGTGGCCCTGACAGCGCTCCGGGTCGACTCGTACCTTCACGGTCCTTCCTTCCTGCCGCGGTCGGTGGGTGGCGCGCCACAAGTGGCGCGCCGTGCTGGCTACTTGAGGTCGGCGAGCGACTTGCCGACGTCCGCCAGGGTCGGCGGCTTGCCGTAGTTGCCCTTGAACTTGTAGGCGGGCGCGTCGCAGCGGTAGACGCCCTCGGTGGGCTTGAAGTCGGCCGGGACCCAGCCGCTGCTGGTGGCCTTCTCGACGTTGAAGCACTTCAGGGGCTCGTCGGGCGAGGAGAGATTGACCGAGGCGTGGAGCCCGCCCCCGGTCCAGTCGGTCTGCTTCTGGGCGTTCTCAAGGACACAGCTGCGGGTCAGCTCGGCGCAGTCGCGGGCCGAGGTGGCGAACAGCAGCCAGCTGGAGAAGGCCTGCATGGCGGGCAGGGTGAGCTGCGCGTCGGGCGCGTACTTCTTGAACAGGGCGACCATCTCCTTCGTCGCCGGGTTGTCGTCGGCCTTCTCCAGCGGGTATCCGTTGATGGAGGCGAAGTTGGTCTGCGTGCCGAGCGCGGGACCGGCCAGCTTGACGAAGGCGGGGCCGTAGGCGTTGCTGTTCGCGTCGATCCAGTCGAGCTTGTAGTCGATGTTGGTGAGCGCCTGCTCCAGCTTCGCCAGCTGGGTGAAGTCCCCCAGGAAGACGAGTCCCTTGACCTTCTTCGTCTTGATGGACTGGGCGTACGGCGTCCAGTCGGAGACACCCTGCGCGGGGTAGAGGTCGGAGTAGGTGACCTTGCCGCCCATCGCGGTGAGGACTTCCTTGTCCTGGCCCGCGAGGAGCTTGGTGATGGGCACGTCTCCGGTGATGATGCCGACGCCGCTCGCGGACGACGGGTACGCCTCCTTGAGCAGCCAGGAGAAGTAACCGGCGTAGGGCGAATAGCCCGTCGAGGCTCCCATGGCCATGACCTGGAGGTCCGCGCCGATCTCGGAGGTGACCTGCGCCGGGAACTCGGGGAGCAGGCACTTCAGCCGGGTCTTGACGCCCAGGCCGTCGAGGGCGGCGCCGCCGCCCACCTCGAAGAAGTCGGTGCGGCAGGCCTCGATCATCTTCTGGTTGACCTGCATGAGCGCGGAGTCGTGCGTCTCGGGTGTGATCTTGCGGCCGTTGATGCCGCCGGCCGCGTTGCACCAGGAGGTGAAGACCTTCGCCGCGTTCACGAACTCCGGGTTCTTGGTGAACCCGACGTCGCTGAAGACGCCGACCTTTATCTCGGAGCTGGTGACGCCCTGGCTGCTGACGGTCTTGGCCGTGCCCTTGCCGCAGACGGACTTCAGCGTGCCGAAGTCCGCGGTCGCCGTGTCGGCGGCTCCGGTGGTCGAAGGGCTGGTGGTGTCCGCGGACTTGGTGCGGCCGGAACATCCGGCCGCGGCCGCGAGGGCCAGGACCAGTGCGGGGATGAGCAAGCGTCTCATCGGTTCTCCTCGTTGAGAATGTGAGTCCCGCTGTCGGGTGATCAGGTGACCGCGCCCGCCGCCTTGAGCGCGATGATGCGGTCCCAGTCCAGGCCCAGTTCGAGGAGGATCTCCTCGGTCTGGGCGGCGAACTCGGGTGCGGGCCCGAGTTGTGGGGCTTGCACGTCGAACTGCACGGGGCTGCTGACCAGTTCGAGTTCTCCTGCCTGGAGCAGGTACTCGTTGGCTCTGATCTGCGGGTCGTCGCCCACTTGCAGGGAGTCCTGCACCGGGGCCCACGGCCCGGCCAGGGTGGCGAAGCGCCGGCTCCACTCCGCGAGGGTGCGGGTGGCGAGGACTTCGCGCAGGATCTTGACGGCCTCCGCCGTGTTGGCCACGAGGTTCTCGGTCGTGGCGAAGCGGGGGTCGTCGGCGAGTTCGGGGCGGTCGATGTGCCGGCACACATCGGCCCAGAACTTGCCGGGCTGCATCATGACGAACGCCAGGTGGTGGCCGTCGGAGGTCTCGTACAGCCCGGACAGGGGGTTGGTGACCGAGCCGTGGGTGCCGACGGGCGGCGGGATCCAGGGCTTGCCGAGGTGCAGGGAGAGCGCGGTGGCGTGACCCATCGCCCACAGTCCGCTGCCGAGCAGGGAGACGTCCACGACCGAGGGCTCGCCGGTGCGCTCGCGCTTCAGGAGCGCCGCCGCGATGCCGCCGGCGAGGTTGGTGCCGGAGATCGTGTCTCCGTAGGCCGGTGACGGCGGGTTGATGATGCCGTCCGTGCCCTCTGGGGTGATGCTCGCGGCGGTGCCGGCGCGGGCCCAGAACGCCGTCATGTCGTAGCCACCCTTCCCCGCTTCCGGTCCGCGCGGCCCGAAGGCACTGCCCCGGGCGTAGACGATGCGGGGGTTGACGGTACGGATGTCGTCGACGTCGATGCCGAACTTGTCCCGGTGGCCGGGAAGGAAGCTGGTCAGGAACACGTCGGCGTGCCGCGCGAGTTCGTACAGGACCTCCTTGCCCTCGGGCCGGGAGATGTCGAGACCGAGGCTGCGCTTGCCGCGGTTGGCGTGCTCGACGTTGGGGTTGGGGTCGCCCTCGACGCGCATCGTGCCGGTCTGGCGGAGACCGCGCTGCGGGTCGCCGGTGACGGCGTGCTCGACCTTGATGACGTCCGCTCCCCAGTCGGCGAGGACGGCGCCCGCCGAGGGCACGAAGCCGTACATGGCGACTTCGAGGACGCGGATTCCGTCGAGCGGCATCATGACCGGACCACGACCGCGAAGGACTTGTACTCCAGGAACTCCTCCAGGCCGGGCACTCCGCTCTCCCGGCCGATGCCCGACTGCTTGTAGCCGCCGAACGGCACGTCCGCCGCGAAGTAGTTGCCGCCGTTGATGCTGAAGGTGCCGGTGCGGATCCGGCGGGCCAGCGCGATGGCCCGCTCGTCGTCGCCGCTCTGGATCCCGCCGGAGAGACCGAAGACGGAGTTGTTGGCGATGCGGACGGCGTCGTCATCGTCGTCGTACGGAATCACCACGAGGACCGGGCCGAAGACCTCGTCCTGGGCGATCTCGCTGTCCGGGTCGACGTTGCTGAGGAGCGTCGGCCTGTAGAAGAAGCCGGGATCGACCTTCTCCCCACCGGTGACCAGGTTCGCGCCGGCGGCCACGGCCCGCTGCACCATCCCGTCGACCTTCTCGCGCTGGCGCTCGCTGATGAGCGGGCCCGCGAAGGTCTTGGGGTCGGCGGGGTCGCCGAGCGGGATGCGGGCGAGACCCGCGGCCACCTTCTCGACGAGCTCGTCGTGGTGCTCCCGGGGCACGAGCAGCCGGGAGGTGAGCGCGCAACCCTGCCCGGAATGCGAGCAGATGGTGCCGGCCGCGAACATCGCGGCGGTGGTGAAGTCGGCGTCGTCCAGGACGATCATGGCGGACTTGCCGCCGAGTTCCAGGAAGACCTTCTTCACCGTGCGGCTGGC
The DNA here is from genome assembly GCF_016654115.1 of Streptomyces sp. MBT53. Lineage (GTDB taxonomy): Bacteria > Actinomycetota > Actinomycetes > Streptomycetales > Streptomycetaceae > Streptomyces. The sequence continues at coordinate 138,398 of NZ_JAEQAZ010000001.1, read as the reverse complement.
CGCCTCCATGATCCGCCTGCCGGTCGCGGTGGAGCCGGTGAACGTGATCATGTCGACGTCGGGGTGCGTGGTGAGCGTCTCGCCGACGTCGGCACTGGAGGACGTGAGGACGTTGACCACGCCGGGCGGGAAGTCCGTGTGCTCGGCGATGAGTTGGCCGAGGAACAGGGTGGTCAGCGGGGTGTCCGGCGCGCCCTTGAGGACGACCGTGCAGCCGGCCGCGAGCGCGGGGGCGAGCTTGGCGAGGGCCAGTTGGTTCGGGTAGTTGTACGCGATGATCGCGGTGACGACCCCGGCGGCCTCCTTCTCCACCCAACGGCGGTGACGCTGGCCGCGGATCTCGACTTCGCCCAGCTCCTCGGTGAGCGGGTACTTGCGCAGCAGGTCCGCGTAGAACCTCACCAGCTTGACGGGGTCGTCGAGTTGGGGGCCGTAGGTGAGCATGCGGGGCGCGCCGACCTCGGCGATCGTCAGCTCGCGCAGCTCCTCGACGTGGTCGAGGAGCGCCTGGTGCAGCTGGTCGAGACAGCGGATGCGCAGCTGTACGTCGGTGGACCAGGCGGTGGTGTCGAAGGCGGTCCGCGCTGCTGCTACGGCGGCCTCGGCCTGGGCGGTGGTGGCCTCGGGGGCGTGGCCGTAGACCTCGCCGGTGGCGGGGTTGAGGGAGGGGAACGTCCGCTCCCCGTCGACCAGTTGGCCGTTGATGAGCAGGCGGGTCACAGCCGCACCACCTGTCCGCCGTCCACGCTGATGGTCTGTCCGGTCAGCCAGCCGGCGTCGTCGGAGAGCAGGAACAGCACGGTGGGGGTCAGGTCGCCGGGGGTGCCCATCCGTTTGATGGCCAGGGCCTGGGTCATCCGCTCCTGGAACTCGACCGGTACGACGGTGGCCGTGGCCTCGGTGTCGGTGGGACCGGGCGCGATGCCGTTGACGCGGATGCCCCGGCCGCCGAGTTCGGCGGCCAGCGACGCGGTGAGGTGGTTGATGCCGATCTTGGCCAGACCGTAGTAGCCGCTCGCCATGTAGGCAGCGGCGGACGACTGGTTGACGATCGCGGCGCCCTCGCTCAGGTGCGGGACGACGGCCCTGGTGACGTACAGGGCGCCCATCAGGTTCACCTGGATGAAGCGGTTGAGGTAGTCGAGGTCGACGGTGGTCAGGCCCTCGCGCCGCATGCTGTGGTAGATCGCCGCGTTGTTGATCAGGTAGTCGATGCGGCCGAACTCGGCGACGGTGGCGGCGGCCAGCGCGTCGGCCGAGGCGGGGTCTCCGACGTCGACCTTGACGAAGAGCGCGGAGTCGATGTCCTTGGCGACCCGCTGTCCCTGCTCCTCGTTGATGTCCGCGACCACGACCCGTGCGCCCTCGGCGGCCAGCGCCCGGGCGTAGTCCTCGCCGATTCCCTGTCCCGCTCCGGTGACGATCGCCACCTTGTCCTGGAACCGCATCCTGTTCTCCTCGCATGGATGGGCGGCTTGCTCCAATGAAGCGGAAACTACATTCTCCTTATACGCGAATCAACCATCCGGAAGCGAGAATGTCATCCTGACCGATGGCTGACAGGTGCACGGAGCGCGGCGAACAGCCCCGGCCTGCGCGGGACTTCCGGAAGCACCGGAGACGAGAATACGCTTCTCAGATCTGGAAGGGAGATTTTCATGATCGAGACGAAGGGGGTTCCGGCATGAGGACAGCCCTCGTCACAGGCGGCGGCTCCGGCATCGGACTGGCCATCGCACAGCGCCTGGAGGCCGACGGTCTCCAGGTCGCCACCCTCGACCTCAATCCGTCCGACAGGGGCTTCTCCCGAAAGGCCGACGTCTCCGACCGGGCCCAGGTGGACGAGGCACTCACCGAGATCCGCGAGCAGCTCGGCCCGGTCACGGTGCTGGTCAACGCGGCGGGAATGGAGGGCTACAAGCGCTTCGCCAACCTCACCTTCGAGGCCTGGCAGCGAGTCATCGACGTCAACCTCAACGGCGTCTTCCACTGCGTCCAGGCGGTGCTGCCCGACATGGTGGAGGCCGGCTGGGGCCGGATCGTCAACATCTCCTCGTCCAGCGCGCAGTCCGGCCAGCCGTTCATGACGCACTACGTGGCGGCCAAGTCGGCGGTCAACGGGCTGACCAAGGCGCTCGCCCTGGAGCTGGGCCCGCAGGGCATCACCGTGAACGCGGTGCCGCCCGGTTTCATCGACACACCCATGCTGCGCCGCTCCGAGGAGCGCCAACTGCTCGGCGGGACGGTCGAGGAGCACATCCAGCGCACTCCGGTACGACGCGTCGGGCGCCCCGAGGACATCGCCGCGGCCTGCGCCTTCCTCGCCTCCGAGGAGGCCGGCTACATCACCGGCCAGATCCTGGGCGTGAACGGCGGGCGGAACACATGAGCGAGAACGGCCAGCCGACCGATGGCTCCAGCGAGAACGGCGAGCCGGCCGGTGACTCCGGCGTCCGCATCTCCCCGGTGCCGTACGACGAGTGGGACCACGACCTGTTCTCGGTCATCAACCCCCACAAGAAGCTGCCGGAGGCCAACGTCCTGGGGATCTTCCAGCGGCATCCGGCCCTGGCCCGGGCGTTCCTGACGTTCAACATGCACCTCAACACCACGACCCTGCCGGTGCGCGTCCGCGAGCTGGCCGTGATGCGGGTGGCGTGGCGGCGGGGCAGCAGGTACGAGTGGGCGAGTCACGTCCTGATCGGCCGGAAGTACGGGGTGACCGAGGCCGAGATCGAGGAGGTCCGCACCGGCGCCGACACCTTGCTCAACCGGACGGTTGACGAACTGGACACCGACTCGGGCCTGTCGGACGCGACCTACGCGGCGCTCGCCGTCGACCTGGACGAACACCAGCTCATGGACCTGGTCTTCACCATCGGCGCCTACACGATGCTCACGATGGCCCTCAACACCTTCGGCGTGGAACTCGACCCAGTGATCTCGGAAGAGAACTTCAGTTTCCCAAAACGAGAATGGTATTCTCACAAGCGAGAGGGGTGATCCCATGCCACACTTCGCCAAGCCGGCGGCCGGGAGCTGGACCGAGAACTACCCCGAGCTGGGCACGAGCCCGGTGAACTACGAGGACTCCATCGACCCCGCGTACTACGAGGCGGAGAAGGAGGCGATCTTCAAGAAGACCTGGCTGAACGTCGGCCGGGTCGAGCAGGTCCCCAAGGTCGGCAGCTACTTCACGAAGGAGCTGGCCGTCGCCGACACCTCACTGGTGATCGTGCGGGGCAAGGACAAGGAGATCCGCGCCTTCCACAACGTCTGCCGCCACCGCGGCAACAAGCTCGTGTGGAACGACTACCCGGGCGAGGAGGTCAAGGGCACCTGCCGCCAGTTCACCTGCAAGTACCACGCCTGGCGCTACAGCCTCGACGGCGATCTGACCTTCGTCCAGCAGGAGAAGGAGTTCTTCGACCTGGACAAGGCGGACTACGGCCTCAAGCTGGTCCGCTGCGAGGTCTGGGAGGGGTTCATCTTCGTCAACCTCGATCCCGACGCCCAGCCGCTCAAGGAGTATCTGGGCGAGTTCGCCAAGGGACTCGAGGGCTATCCCTTCCACGAGATGACCGAGGTCTTCACCTACAAGGCGGAGATCGGCAGCAACTGGAAGCTGTTCATCGACGCGTTCGCGGAGTTCTACCACGCGCCCGTCCTGCACATGAAGCAGGCCGTCAAGGACGAGGCCGACAAGCTCTTCAACGTCGGGTACGAGGCGCTGCACTACGAGATCCACCCCCCGCACTCGATGATCTCCTCCTGGGGAGGCATGTCCCCGCCCAAGGACCTGACCATCGTCAAGCCCATCGAACGCGTCCTGCGCAGCGGCCTGTTCGGGCCGTGGGAGGCACCCGACATCGAGGGCTTGGACCCACTTCCCCCCGGTCTCAATCCGGGCGGGCACCGCGCGTGGGGCAACGACTCCTTCGAGTTCTTCCCCAACATGACCCTGCTGATCTGGAAGCCCGGCTGGTACCTGACGTACCACTACTGGCCGACCGCCGTGGACAAGCACATCTTCGAGGCCAACCTGTACTTCGTGCCCGCCAAGACGGCGCGCGAGCGGCTCAAGCAGGAGCTGGCGGCGGTGACGTTCAAGGAGTACGCCCTCCAGGACGGCAACACGCTGGAGGCCACCCAGACAATGCTCAAGAGCCGGGTCGTCACCGAATTCCCGCTCTGCGACCAGGAGTTGCTGCTCCGCCATCTGCACAAGACGGTCGCCGACTACGTCAAGGAGCACACCGATGCTGCCCAGTGAGTTCGCGGTGCTCGAACCGTTCAGCGAGTGGGTCCTGGAGTCCGAGCGCGACCGGTACAGCAAGCGCCTGGCCAGCTCCATGGAGGAGATGCAGGCCTTCTACGACGCCGCGTTCCCGCTCCTGGAACAGGCCTCCGACCACCTCGACAAGTTCCCGCTCTCCGAACTCCCGGAGCAGGAGCGCAACTTGCTGCTCCTGATGTTCTCGCTGGTGAACGTGTCGTTCCCGGTCGAGGTCTGGAAGCAGGCCCGGGTGCCGGACAGCGGGGCGGCCTATATGGACCTCGTCGTCGAGCCGAAGGTGTGACAGGTCGTGCTCACGCTCAGAGCGGCGCGTGTACTGCACGTGGAGACGGGCGAGTTGGAGTCGCCGGGCCTGGTGACGGTCGAGGGCGACCGCATCACGCGCGGCGGCGACAACGGTGACGTCGGCGCCGAGAACGAGGTTCTCGATCTCGGTGACGTCACCCTCCTACCCGGTCTCATGGACATGGAGGTCAACCTTCTGATGGGCGGCCGGGGAGAGACGCTCGCGTTCTCCCCCGTCCAGGACGATCCCCCGCTGCGGATGCTCCGCGCGGTGGGCAACGCCCGGCGGACCCTGCGCGCGGGGTTCACGACCGTCCGGAATCTCGGCCTGTTCGTGAAGACGGGCGGCTATCTGCTCGACGTCGCGCTGGCGAAGGCCATCGACGCCGGCTGGATCGACGGCCCGCGCATCGTGCCGGCCGGACACGCCATCACACCGACCGGCGGGCATCTCGACCCCACGATGTTCGCCGCGTACGCCCCCGGAATCATGCCCCTCTCCCTGGAGGAGGGCATCGCCAACGGAGTCGACGAGGTGCGCAAGGCGGTCCGCTACCAGATCAAGCACGGGGCCCGGCTCATCAAGGTCTGCGCGTCCGGGGGCGTGATGTCGCACACCGGCACCCCCGGTGCGCAGCACTACTCCGACGAGGAACTGCGCGCCATCGTCGACGAGGCACACCGGCGCGGACTGAAGGTGGCGGCCCACACCCATGGGGCCGACGCCGTCCGCTCGGCGGTGGAGGCGGGCATCGACTGCATCGAGCACGGCTTCCTGCTCGACGACGACACCATCGCGCTGATGGCGGAGAGGGGCACTTTCCTGGTGCCTACCACCGCTCTCATCGATGGGATGGACATGTCCCACTCCGCGCCCGAACTGGTGGAGAAGGCCGCCGAGATCTTCCCCCGGGCGAAGACCGTGGTGTCCAGGGCCGGGAAGGCGGGTGTCCGGATGGCGCTGGGCACGGACGCGCCGGCGATTCCGCACGGCCGCGGCGCGCAGGAGCTGATCGCCCTGGTCGACCGTGGGATGACTCCCCTGGAGGCGCTCCAGGCGGCGACCGTCAACGCGGCGGAGCTGATCGACGCCGACGACCGGGGCCATATCGCGGAAGGCCTGCTCGCCGACCTGATCGCGGTGCCGGGCAATCCGCTGGAGGACATCTCCGTGATGGCGGACGTCCGGTTCGTGATGAAGGGCGGAAAGGTGTTCCGCGACGAACGCCGCTGACACCAACGCCCTTTCGCATGGGCCGAGTTGATCAGCTCGGCGGCCCGTCGAGCGGTCGTAGCATCCGCAGGACCATCTCCACCGTGCGCTCGACGGGGCGCTCGCGGGCCGTGACCGTGGACAGGAGGGTGCGGGTCAGCACGGCGCCGAGGAGCATGTCGAAGACGTCGTCCGGGTCCACGGCGGGGTCGACGGTCCCGGTCGGCGCGGCGCGCAGGATGTCCTGGAACTGCGGTCGCGCCGACACGCGCAGCAGCATCTCCGGCGGCCGGGGACGGTTCGACGTCTGGGAGTGCGCGAAGAGCCCGGCCGCAGCGGCGCGGGCGGCGGGTGCTCCGAAGGCCGCCAAGTAGGCGCGGATGAACCGTCGTAGATCACGGCGGAGGTCCCCCGTCGGCCGGACGCTCAGCGGGCTGAGTCCCGGGAACGTGGCCTCCTCGATCAGCTCGATCCGGGACGGCCAGCGGCGGTAGATGGCCGAGGCGTGCACGCCCGAGTGCTCGGCCACCGCCTGGATCGTCGTCGCCTCGAAGCCGCGCTGGACCAGCAGTTCGCGCGTTGCCGCGAGCGCCCGTTCATTGATGCTCGTGTCACGTGGACGGCCCGGGGCGCGGCGCGGTTCTGCCATGCCGGTGATTGTAGTGACCGGGCCATGTCCCGCCAATTATAGGAGACGGTCTTCTGTAATTACCGCTGTGTGGCTACAGTCCGAAGGAGACGGGCTTCGGAGAACTTCGTGGATCGGAGGAGAGCCTGATGCGTGCTGCTGTGCTGCGTGGCGGGACGGTCCAGGCACGGATCGTCGATGATCCGGCGCCCGGGCCGGGCCAGCTACTCGTGCGCTCGCTGGCGTGCGGGATCTGCGCGTCGGATCTGCACTTCATGGACCATCCGGAGGCGGGCGCCGACGACGACAGCGGGATGTCGACGTACGACCAGGACGTCGACATCGTGATGGGTCACGAATACTGCGCCGAGGTCGTGGACTACGGCCCCGGCACCGAACGACGGATCCCGGTCGGGACGCGGGTGAGTTCGCTGCCTGTACTGGCCACCCCCGCCGGCCGCAGGATCATCGGCCAGAATCCCGAATCGCCGGGCGGGTTCGGCGAGTTGTTCTTGTTGACCGAGGCCATCACCCGGGTCGTGGTCTCGGATCTCCCGAGCGAGATCGTGTGTGTCGCCGACGCTATCTCGGTGGGCTGGTCAACCGCGTCCCGCGCCCGACTCGCCGCGCGGGAAGCGCCATTGGTCATCGGCTGCGGTGCCATCGCCCTGTCGGCGATCGGTCGGCTCAAGAACCTCGGTGTCGGCCCCATCGTGGCGGCCGACCTGGTCGCGTCGCGTCGTGCGACCGCACTGGCCATGGGCGCCGATGTGGTCGTCGACCCGGCCGAGGTCTCGCCGTACGAGGCATGGCGCAACGCCGCCGGTCCACAGGCGAGTTGTGTCGTGTTCGAGTGCGTCGGCGTGCCGGGAGTCCTCGACTCGATCATCAAGGGGTGTGAGCGCGACACCCGGATCTTCTCCGTCGGCGGCCCGCCCGAGGGCGACCATCTGCACACCCTGACCGCCAAACGGAAAGGGCTCAACATCCAGTTCGGGGGCGGCCCGTCGATGGATCACTGGGACGAGGCGTTCCGGGCGGTCTGCTCCGGCAGCCTCGACGTAGGGCCGATGCTCGGCCACACCGTCGCGCTCGACGGGGTACCGGCCGCGCTGGATGCCGCACGGGACGCCAACGGGCCGGCCCGCATCATCGTCGTACCAGGGAGCTGAACACTCATGAGCGAGACCGACGAACTTGCCCAACTCCGCGCCACCGTCGAGTCGTTGGCGGCGAAAGTGCGCGCTTTGGAGGACCAGGTCGAGATCACGCAGCTCGTCGCCCAGTACGGGCCCGCGGTCGACAGCGGTTCGGGCGAGGCCGCGGCGGCGCTGTGGACCGAGGACGGTGTCTTCGACGCAGTCCCCCATCTGCGGATGGAGGGCCGGGACGGCATCGTCGGTATGGTCCACGGCCCGAACCACCAGAGCGTGATCCACAACGGCTGCGGTCACGTGCTGACCGCGCCGCACGTCGTCGTCGACGGCGACCGGGCCACCGGCCGCAGCCACGCGCTACATCTGCGCTGGGACGCGGACGCCGGCCGGTTCTGGGTGTTCCAGGTCTCCGCGAACACGTGGCGCTGGGTGCGTACTTCGGAGGGCTGGCGCATCGCCGAGCGGGTCAACGCCAATCTCGACGGCACCGAGGGGCCGCGCGCGATGCTGGCGCCGTCTTCCAACTCGCTGCACCTGGAGGAGAGTTGAGGATCGGGTTCATCGGCTGGGGGCGGATGGGACGACCGATCGTCGACCGGCTGACGGTCGCCGGGCATGACGTCACGGTCCTTGTACGTCGTCCGGAGGCCCGGGCGGCTGCCCAGGAGAGCGGGCTCGCGTCGGCCGACACGGTCCGGGCGACGGTCCGAGACGCCGACGCGGTGTTGGTCACCGTACTGAAGGACGAGCAGGTACGAGCCGTCTGCCTCGGCGCGGACGGCGCCCTCTCTGCCATGAAGCCGGGGTCGACGCTCGTCCAGCACACCACCTCCGATCCCGCCACCGCGCAACTGCTCGCCGAGGCGGGCGCGGAGCGCGGTGTCGGAGTCCTGGACGCCGCGCTCTCCGGCGGCCCGCACGACATCGCCGCGGGCCGCCTCACGCTGTGGGTCGGCGGCGAGGCGGCCCAACTGGAGGAGCTGCGCCCGCTGTTGGAGACGTACGCCTCGCCGGTCATGTTCGTCGGGCCGGCCGGCAACGGTCAGCGGGTCAAGCTCGTCAACAACGCCCTGTTCGTGGCCCAGGTCGGGCTCGTGGTCGATGCCGTACGGGTCGCGGGTTCGCTGGGCATCGACGAAAAGGCGATTCTCACCGCGCTCCAGCACGGCAGTGGTGCCAGTCGCGCGCTCGGTGTCGTCGCCAGTGGGGGCTCGGTCGATTCGGTCGCGGAGCGGTTGGCGGACCTGATGAGCAAGGACGTCCGCGTGGTGCGCGAGGTGGCGCACAGCGCGGGAGCGGACCTGGGGATCATCGGAACGGTGCTGTCGTCCGACGCGGTCGAGAAGAAGGTTCTCCGGTCGTCCTAGATGAACTTGTCGAGGAGTAACGAAGTGACTGAATCGCTCGCCGCCAAGTACGGGCCGTGGGGTGTCGTCGCCGGTGGGTCGGACGGGGTGGGTGCCGCGTTCGCCCACCGGATGGCCGCCGATGGGATGAACGTCGTGCTGGTGGCCCGGCGGCTGCCTGTGCTGGAGGAGTCCGCCGACGAGATCCGCGCCCGGTACGGCGTCGAGGTCCGCGCCGTCGCGCTCGACCTCAGCTCCCCCACCGCACTCTCGGAGTTGGAGCAGGCGACCGCCGGTCTTGAGGTCGGTCTGTTCGTGTACAACGCGGGCAGCGACGACCGCAGTGTCCCGTTCCTCGACAAGGATCTCGACGTCCACCTGGGGCTGGTGCGGCGCAACTGCACGGCCGTACTCGAAGCGGCCTACCGTTTCGGCGGCCCCATGGTGGCGCGCAAACGGGGAGCCGTGGTCCTGGTGACCTCGGGCGCCGCGTGGGCCGGTGGCGCCACGCTCGCCGCCTACGGCGCGTCGAAGGCGTTCGACCTCATCCTCGCGGAGAGCCTGTGGGCGGAGTGGCGGGGCAGCGGTGTGGACGTCCTGGGGCTGGTGCTCGGCAGGACCGACACCCCCTCCCTGCGGCGGACCCAGGAGGCCCAAGGGGGCTCGTACGGCGGCGACTTGGCCGACCCGGACGACGTGGCCGCCGAGGCGCTCGCCCATCTCTCCGACGGCCCGAGCTGGATCTGCGGCAGCCCGACCCCGACCGGCGGTTCGCCGTTCGGGGCGCTGAGCCGCCGTGACGCGGTTCTCGCGATGAGCCGGGGCGCGACCGCGCATCGCGAGTGATGCGCGGTCGGGCGGCCACCGCCTACTGACCCTTCAGGCGTTCCTTCATGCCGTCGAGCTTCGTGAGGATGGGATATCCGGAGACGCTCAGCGCGTTTCCGTGTCCCGTCTCGTGGATGTCGAACACCGACTGGATGGCCGCGTAAAAGCCCTGGACGTCGAGGCTCTGGTTGACGGCGCGCTTGGCCTGGCGAAGGCCGAAGGACGGCATGCGGGCGATCTGGCGGGCCAACTCCATTGCCTCGGTGTCCAGTTGGTCGAGGGGGACGACCTTGTTCACCATGCCGACCTTCTCCGCCTCCTCGGCTGTGACGGCCCGTCCGGTGAAGAGGATCTCCTTCGCCTTGCGCGGTCCCAACTCCCAGGTGTGGCCGTGGTATTCGACCCCCCCGATGCCCATGTGCACTACGGGGTCGGAGAATTCGGCGTTCTCGGCGGCCACGATGAGGTCGCAGGGCCAGCAGAGCATCAGTCCGCCGGCGATGCACTTGCCCTGGACCGCAGCGATCGACGGCTTGGGGACGTTGCGCCAGCGCAGCGTGTATTCCAGGTACCGGCGGGACTCGGCGGCGTAGATCCACTCCAGGGTGATCTCGGTCGGAGCCGGCCAGCGGTCCTTGAGGTCATGGCCGGAGGAGAAGTGCCTGCCGTTGCCCCGCAGGAGGATCACCTTGACCTCCTCGTCGGCGGCGGCCCTGCGCCAGGCGGCGTCCAGCGCGTCGAGGAGCACCGAGTTCTGGGCGTTGGCGACCTCGGGCCGGTTCAGCGTGATGACCGCGACCTTGTCGTCGACCTCGTAGAGGATCACGTCCGTGTCCACCGTGTCCGCTGTGTCTGTCATGGGTCCCGTCTTCCGTCGGCTCTATCGGGGCAGGCCGAGGATGCGCTCGGCGATGATGTTGCGCTGGATCTCGGAGGTGCCGCCGGCGATCGTCCCGCCGAAGCTGCGCGCGTACCGCTCGAACCAACTCGCGGTGAACGCCTCGATGTTCATATGGGTGTACGGCCCGGTCTGCACCGGATGCAGCAGCGCCTCGGTCCCGTGGTGTTCGAGGGCGTGCAGTTCGGCGCTCTGCGCGGCCTCGGAACCGAGCAGCTTGAGCACCGAGATCTCCACCGGGTTCCGGTCGGCCCCGAGCAGCCGGTAGCCGAGCAACCGCAGTGCCTGGACGTCCATTTGGAGCGTCGCGTACCACTCCTCGTCGCAGGGCGAGTCCTGGATCAGGCCGTCCATGCGCTCGGCGTAGTGCACCCAGAGCAGGGTCCGTTCGTGGCCGAGCGAGCCGTTGGCCACGCGCCAGCCCTCGTTGAGGGGGCCGACGAGGTTCTCCTTGGGGACGCGGACGTCGGTGAAGAACACCTCGTTGAAGTCGAGGTCGTCGGGGGCGGCGATCGATCCGAACGGTCGCCGGACCAGGCCTTCGGAGTCGGTGGGGATGAGCAGGACACTGATGCCCTTGTGCTTGGGGGCGTCGGGGTCGGTGCGGACGAAGGTGAGCAGGAGGTCGGCGTCGTGGGCGCCGGAGGTCCACACCTTCTGCCCGTTGACGACGAAGTGGTCTCCGTCGAGGACCGCGCGGGTGCGCAGTCCGGCCAGGTCGGAGCCGGCTCCGGGCTCGCTCATGCCGAGCGAGGCGGTGACCTCGGCGCGCAGCAGCGGTACGGCCCAGTCGCGTTTCTGCTGCTCCGTCCCGAAGGTGAGCAGGGAGGCCGCGATGATGTTGAGGCCCTGCGGGTTGAAGCTGTGGTAGATCCGCCGCCGGGACAACTCCTCCAGGTGGGCGACGACTTGGGGCAGGGTGGCGTTGCGCCCGCCGTACTCGGGCGGCTGGGCGGGCAGCAGCCAGCCCTCGTCGAAGAGGGTGCGCTGCCAGCGCCGGGCCCAATCGGGTATGTCCGCGCTGGACTTGGAGCGGACGGTGGCCTCTTCGGGGGTGGGCAGGTGAGTGTCGAGGAAGGCGCTGAAATCGGCGCGGAACTTCTCGACCTCGGGGTCGGGGGCCAGCCTCATACCAGCAGCGCCTTCCTGTGCTCGGACGCCGTACCGAGGAGCAGGTCCCCGGCCTTGGCCCGCTTGAGATGGATCTGCAGTTCGTTCTCCCACGTGTAGCCCATGGCGCCGAAGAGCTGGAACCCGTTGCGGAAACAGACCCGTTGGCAGTCTCCGGCGGCGGCCTTGGCCATCGCGGCGGCCCGGCCGCGGCGCGGGTCGTCCTCGGCGATGGTGAGCGCGGAGAAGTAGGCGAGCACCTTCGCTCGTTCGATGGCGACGTACATGTCGGCGGCCTTGTGCTTGACGGCCTGGAACGAGCCGATGGGCACGCCGAATTGGTGCCGCTCCTTCACATGGGCGACGACCAGGTCGAGGATGCGCCGGCAACTGCCGACCGTGCTCACCGCCAGGCCCATCAGGGCCAGGTCCGGTACGTCGGCGACCAGGTCCGGGGCGTCCACCCGGGCGACATGGAGGGTCGGGTCGAACACCGACAACCGCTCTGCCGCCAGCTCCTTTCCGTCCCGTACGACCACGCCCTCGGAAGTGAGAAGGGCGATCTCGTCCGCGCGGTCGGCGTCGAGGACGAACCGGCCCCCGCCGTCGAAGACTCCGGTGCCCGAGCCGCGCGGCAGCCGTCCGGCCAGCGGCGCGAACCAGGTGGCGGTGGCGAGGAAGGGCGTCGGGTCGGCGGCGTAGCCCAACTCCTCCAGGACGATGGCGAGTTCCACCGGCGGGGCCTCCAGCCACCCCAACTCCCGGTAGGTGTCCCAGAGTTGGTCCTCGGGCAGTGATCGCGACCTGGTGACCGTTTCGCGGACCACTCGCTGGAGCAGCCGCTGCTCGTCGTCGAACTCAAACTCCATGCGCGACCTCCAGAAGGACCTTGCCGATGGCGCGGCGCCCCAGGCTGAGGGCGTCGGCGACTTCGGCGAGCGGATACACGGCGTGGACGCGGGGCCGGATCCGTCCGGCGGCGAACAGTCCGTGGAGTTCGGTGCGGGCGGCGACCAGGTCGTCCCGCTGGTGCCGCGCCCAGCCGCCGAGGTCGAAGCCGTGGACGCTGACGCCCTTGAGCATCGGGAGGTTGAGCGGGATACGCGGGATCTCCCCGCTCGCGAACCCCACGCTCACGAACCGTCCGCCCCAGCGCATCGCCCGCAACGCCTCCTCCGCGTACGGCCCGCCGACCGGGTCGATCACGACATCGGCGCCGCCCGCGTCCCGCAGACTCCGCTTCAGATCGTCGTACGGCAAGGTGACGTGCGCGCCCTGCTCGGCGCACACCGCGCGCTTCTCCTCCGTCGAGGCGACGGCGACAACCTCCGCGCCCAGCAGCGCGGCGAGTTCGACGGTGGCGAGGCCCACCCCGCCGGCCGCGCCGAGGACGGCCACCCGCTCTCCGTGCTGTACGTCGGCGACCAGGCGGAGCGCGTCGAAGGCGGTGGCGTGGCTGACCCCGAAGGCCGCCGCGCGTTCGGTGGGGATGCCCTCCGGGATGCGGCTGAGGCCGGCGGGGCGGGCGGTGACGCGTTCGGCGAAGGCGCCGACGAACATCGAGCCGAAGACCCGCTCGCCCTTCTCGAATCCGTGCACGGAGGCGGCGACCACGCCGGCGAACTCGCTGCCCGGGGTGAAGGGCGGCTCCGCCTTCACCTGATAGGCGCCGTCGATCACGAGGACGTCGGCGAAGTTGACGGCGGCGTAGTGGACGTCGACCGGGATGCCGCCGTCCGGTCCGGCCAACTCCCCTTCGGGGAAGGGTGGTTCAGGAATGTCCTCGACGACGACCGGGCCGCCGACGGCGTTGCAGCGGGCGGCTCTCATAGCCGGGTCGTGGCGGCGAGTTCGGCCGCCTGGGCGGCCATCTGCAGGACGACGTCGCCGTAGTGGGCCATCTTGGGGTTGCCGCCCTCGCCCTTCACATGCCTGGCGTAGCCGCCCTCCAGGACGACGGCCATCTTGAAGCGGGCGAGGATGACGTAGTAGTCGATCTCGCTGACATCGCGTCCGCTGACCTTGGCGTAGTGCTCCAGCAGGTCGGCGCGGTCGGGCATGCCGGTGTAGTCGACGTAGCCCTTCTGGGTGCGGTCCTCGTCGGCGTCCGGCCAGCCCATGATCACCCAGCCGAGGTCGAGCAACGGGTCGCCCACGGTGGCCATTTCGAAGTCGACCAGGGCCGCGAGTTCGGCGGGGGCGCCGTGCCGGAACATGACGTTGGCGAACTGGTAGTCGCCGTGGATGATGCCCGGTGTCCAGTGGGCGGGACGGTGTTCCCGCAGCCAGGCGGCGGCCTTCTCCAGGCCGGGTATCTCGCGGAACTTGAACTTGGCGAGGTGGGCGAGCCAGCGGTCGACCTGCCGGTCGTGGAAGCCGTCGGGGCGGCCGAAGCCCTCAAGCCCCTGGGCCCGCCAGTCCACGTTGCCCAACTTGGCGATGCCCTCGACGAGTTGGTACGCGAGGCCTGGCCTCAACGACAGGTCGCTGAGGAACGGCTCGGGCCAGCCGCCGGAGTTCATCGGCGACCAGCCGTCGACATGTGCCATGAGGTAGAAGCAGGAGCCGAGCACGCTGGTGTCGTCGCACACGGCGATGGCCTCGGGGTGCGGGACGTCCGTGCCGTTGAGCGCCTTGAGGACGCGGTATTCGCGCAGCATGGTCTCGTTGCGCCCCGGCGGAACCTTCTCCGGCGGCTTGCGCAGCACCATGCTCACCTCGCCGCGCCGGATGCCGTAGATGTCGTTGGAGGTGCCTCCGGAGATGTACGACGTCTCGACGGGTTCGCCGGGGGCGATGCCCTGGTCGTCCAGCCAGCGGGCGAGGGATTCGGTGTTGGCGAGCGTCACAGCAGGTCCTCCAACTGCTTCCGGGCCCATTCGCGGCGGGTGGGCAGGTGCTGGGTGGGCCACAGGCCGGGGGCGGCTTCGTAGCCGCGCAGGACGTCACGGGCGACCGTGATCTTGTGGACCTCGGTGGGGCCGTCGACGACGGCCATGACGGCGGCGCCGTTCCACATCTCCGAGAACGGCATCTCGTTCGACACACCGAGGGCGCCGTGCAGATGCATCGAGCGGTACACGATGTCGTGCAGCACCTTCGGGGTGAGGAACTTGATGGCGGCGATGTCCTTACGGACCCGCTTGTAGTCCTGGTACTGGTCGATCTGCCAGGCGGTGTAGAGCACGAACAGCCGGAACTGGGCGAGTTGGGCGTAGGAGTCGGCGAGGTCGGCCCGCACGAGCTGCTTGTCCGCGAGCCGCTCGCCCTGGGTCTCGCGGGACAGTGCCCGCTCGGCCATCATGTCGAGGGCCTTCTGGCTCTGGCCGACGACCCGCATCGCGTGGTGGACGCGGCCACCGCCGAGCCGGGTCTGGGCGATCGCGAAGGCCTGGCCCTCGCCGCCGAGCAGTGCGTCGGCGGGGACGCGGACGCCGTCGTAGGCGATGAGTGCGTGCATGCCCTCGTCGGTGGCCTCGCCCATGATGCCGAGGTGGCGCTCGATGCGGACGCCGGGGGTGTCGCTGGGCACGAGGAACATCGACATGCCCTTGTAGGGGCTGACGTCGGGGTTCGTCACGGCCATCACGATGACGAACTTCGAGGTGCGGGCGTTGGAGGAGAAGAACTTTCGGCCGGTGATGACCCAGTCGTCGCCGTCGCGTTCGGCTCGGGTGGTGAACATCGTGGGGTCGGCGCCGGCCTGGGGTTCGGTCATGGAGAAGCAGGAGAAGCACTCGCCCTCCAGC
Source organism: Streptomyces sp. MBT53 (assembly GCF_016654115.1). Classification (GTDB taxonomy): domain Bacteria; phylum Actinomycetota; class Actinomycetes; order Streptomycetales; family Streptomycetaceae; genus Streptomyces. The sequence continues at coordinate 122,887 of NZ_JAEQAZ010000001.1, read as the reverse complement.
AATGGCTGGAGGTAGCGCTCCTTCTGTTCGTCGGTGCCGTAGCGGGCGATGATCTCGGCGTTCCCGGTGTCGGGGGCGGCCGTGCCGAAGATGACGGGGGCCCAACTGGACTGGCCCAGGATCTCGTTGATGAGCGCCAGCTTGACCTGGCCGAAGCCGCGCCCGCCGAGCTCGGGGCCCAAGTGCGGTGCCCACAGGCCCTCGTCGCGGACCTGTTGCTTCAACGTCCTGACGACGGGGCCGAGTTCGTCGTCGAGCGGGTGGTACGCCCGGTCCGGATACAGGAGGTCCAGGGGTTCCACGCGCTCGGTGCGGAACCGCCTGATCCACTCCAGCTTCTCCTCGAACTCCGGCTCGGTGGAAAAGTCCCATGCCATGTCAGACGAACCTCCTGCCAACCCGGACTGATGCCGGTGAGAATATCATTCTCATCTCACGCAAGTAAGAGTCTCGAAACTTGCAGTGCGGTCTTCGGTAGGGGAAGCCGGGGTGTTACCGCTGAAGTGGAGTATCGTTCTTCATGTGACAGCTGTCCCCGAAGAGCAACCAGCCTGGCGCCAGCGCGCCGTTGAGCGTTCCACCCGTGCCGCCAAGCTCCGCGCCGAACAACGCGTTCAACGCTTCCTGGACGCGGCACAGGAACTGATCGCGGAGAAGCGGACGACGGACTTCACCGTCCAGGAGGTCGTGGACCGCTCCAAACAGTCACTGCGCAGCTTCTACCAGCACTTCGACGGCAAACACGAGCTGCTGCTCGCCCTGTTCGAGGACGCGTTGTCCAAGTCGGCCGCCGAGATCCGTGAGACCGCCGGCGCCGAGTCGGATCCGCTCCAGGCGCTGCGGCTCGCGGTGGAGATGCTGTTCGAGCAGTCACTCTCCAACCCCGGTGTGGAGCGCCCGCTGTTCAGCGACTTCGCGCTGCAACTCCTCGTGAAGCACCCCGCGCAGGTGGCGACCGCTCATCTCCCCCTGCACCAGGTGTTCACGGAGTTGGTCGAGCAGGCCGAGGACGCCGGTGTCATCCCCGCTGGGAAACCTCGCCGTCAGGCCTCGATCCTGATGCAGACGGTGATGTTCGTCGCGCAGGGCAACGGCGTTCCGGCAGGCAGCCATGCCGCGGCGGTCAGCGCCGAGGAGGTCTGGCAGTTCTGCCTCGGCGGCCTCTCGGGCGTCCCCGTACGAAATTGACGGTTCCTCAGGCACAACTGACCGCCTTCCATGCGTGATTGACGCTCTCCATAGTGGAGAGTACGGTTCTCGCCCACCGAACGGGAGGTGGGCGATGACCGAGCCGCTACGGCATGGAGTGCAGCGCTACCGGGTCGTGCAGTGGGCCACGGGGAACATCGGTGCCCGCACGATGCGTGCCGTACTGGAGCATCCGCGTCTGACTCTGGCCGGTGTGTATGTCCACACGCCGGCCAAGTCGGGCCTGGACGCTGGTGAGTTGACCGGCGGGGAGTTCGGCGCGACCGGGATCCGCGCCACGCACGACATCGACGAGATCCTGGCGCTCGACGCCGACTGCGTCCTCTACACGCCACGCACCTGCGACTTCGACGAGGTATGCGCGCTGCTCTCGTCAGGTGTGAACGTCGTGTCGACGCGCGGCGAGTTCCATCACGCGCCCAGCCTCGACCCGGTCGTGCGGAAGCGGATCGAGGACGCGTGCGCGGAGGGCGGGACCTCCGTCCACAGCACGGGCAGCAGCCCGGGATTCATCACCGAGGCCCTGCCGATCGTCCTCACCTCGATCCAGCGGCGGCTCGACGCGCTGACGATCGACGAGTTCGCGGATCTCTCCCAACGGGACTCCCCCGGGCTGCTGTTCGAGGTGATGGGCTTCGGGCAGCCCCCTGCCGATTTTGGCGAACAGCGCCTGACCGGACTGCGCGACAGCTTCGGCCCGTCGTTGCGACTGCTGGCCGAGGCGCTCGGGACACCGCTCGACTCGGTGGAGGCGACCGGCGAGGTCGCGCTCGCCCGGCGCTCGACCACGATCGCGGCGGGCACCCTGGCGGAAGGGACGGTGGCCGCGCAGCGGATCACGGTTTCCGGTCTGCGCGAAGGCCGGCCCCTGCTGCGGTTCCGCGCCAACTGGTACTGCACCACCGACCTCGACCCCGCCTGGGATCTCCGCTCCACGGGCTGGCACGTCTCGGTCGAGGGGGACGCGCCGCTCGACATCGACCTGCGCTTTCCCGTGCCCCTCGACCGGATGGCCGCGATGTCCCCTTCCTACACCGCGAACCGCGCGGTCAACGCCGTCCCCTTCGTCTGCGCGGCGGCCCCCGGAATCCGCACCACGGCCGACCTGCCGCAGATCGTCGCCGACCTCGGTTGAGGCCGGCGCAATCCCCCGCCAGTGCTGAACGTGCTCAGGCGGTGGTCGCCGGTGCGGCGGCCTCCGGCTCGCTCTCATCGTCGATCGCGTAGTTCAGGAAGTCGTCGACCATGCGGTGGAACAGCGTTGCCAGTTGCTGGAGTTCGTCCGTCGACCACTCGGAGAGCGCCATCTGCATTCCGCGCGCACCGGCGTCCCGGACGCTGGCGACGGCCTGCTCGCCGGCCTCGGTCAGCTCGATCCGCTGGGCGCGGCGGTCGTCGGGGTCGGGCACGCGGGTGACGTAACCGGACTTCTGCAGCTGCTGCACCGTGCGGGTCACATGTGAGGCCTCGACACCGAGGCGGTTCGCCAGCTCCCCCGGGCGCAGCGGTTCGGAGTCGGCGACCTGCCGCAGCAACGCCACCGCCGCACGGTCCAGGGGCACACCGGCGAGGGACATGAGCCGGTCGTGCTGGCGGGCGCGCGTACTCAGGTAGGTGATCCGAGTGAGGGCTCGCTCGATCTCGGTCACCTCCGGGGAGGCGGGGGCGGTGGGGACCGGAGGTGTGGACATGAGACCCACTTTACCATATTGTTGCGTAACTCAAGTAAGTTACGGCGTGCGTTTACCCCGTCTACGGCGGAGAGAGTACGTCACCCGCAGGCCGACATCGACACCGACGTCACCAGCGCTTCTGGCTCGCGAAGAATCGCCCGAAGAAGTCCGCCTTGGCCGCGTCCGCCAGGGCTAGCGGGCCGACGTGGTCGCCGCGTTCCATCGCGATCGGGAGACGGCGGTTCGCCACGGGCCGGCGCGTCGGGCCATGGCCGTTGGGGTCGCCGTGGGTCGCGAAGTTCACCACGTAGTCGGACCACTCGGCCGCCCACAGGTTCGCGGAGACGCGCGAGCCCTCGCGGGCGGAGGCGTTGCGGGCGGAGGCGTTGCGAGCCTGGCCCGCCTCCGTGTCGGTGGTGGCGGGGTAGAGCGTCAGGAACTCGTCGGCGAGAGTGCCGTATTCCTTCTGGGCGGTGGCAAGGCAGTCGGCGAGCTTCACGGCCGGGCTCGGGGAGGCGCCGTTCTGGTCCTTGTTGCCGCCCGCCAGTACCGGTACGTCGTTCAAGTGGCCGCCCGCCAGGGCCTGTTCGTACGTCCACGGCTTGACCCGGCCGTCGAGGACCGGGCGGAACTCCGCCGGGTTGCCGTTCACCGGCCCGCGGACCGTGGTGTCGTTCGCGTTCTGACCCGACATCAACTTGTCGCCCGCCACGGCCCGGAGAGCCTCGAGCGAGGTGGCGCCGAGTGCGGCGGCGTTGCGGTGCCCTGGCTCTCGGCCGTCTCCAGAGTGCGGTGCGACGCTGCGAGCGGGGAGTTGAGGTTGAGGCAGTCCTCGCTCATCGTGACCGAGGCCGAACTCATCGTCCGCTGCGGGCAGATGTCCCCGAAGGTGTCCGCGATGCGCACGCCCGTGCAGAAGTTGGCCCACTGCGGCGGGCGCCAGCGGCTGTCGCGTCCGCCGCGTCGGCGCCGGTCGCGGTGCCGGAGAGTGCGGGCGTCGCGGCGGCGGTCGGCGTCCCGTTGAGGAAGGTCCGGCGGCTCAGGGCGTTCGAAAGCATGTGGCGGCTCCCTGGTCCGGGTACTTGCGAACGTAAATTCCCTGGACCGGGAGCGCCAACAATATTGTCAACTTCACAGCGGATCCACAGCATGCTCCCGCAGCGGGCCCACGGACAGCCCGCGCATCGCGCAGGTGTCGAGGATGCGGGGCACGGCGCCGAGCGTGGCGCGCCAGGAGCCGGGGGCCGAGGTGCAGTCGGAGTCGTGCAGCAGGATCGTGCCGCCGCCGCGCAGGTCCGCGGTGACCGTGCGGTGGACCGACTCCGGTGTGGCACGCGCCCGCCAGTCCTCGCCCCACGCCGTCCACAGCACCGGCGTGAGGTCCAGGCGGCGGGCCGCGAGGTGGGCGGCGGTCGACATCACACCGTAGGGCGGGCGGAAGAGCCGTGGTGTGCGGCCGGTGAGGTCGCCGACCGTGTCGCGGGCGCGGGCCAGGTCGTCGTGGGTGGCGCGGGGGCCGCGCAGCAGGAGGGGGCGGTGGAGCCAGCCGTGGACGGCGATCTCGTGTCCGGCGGCGGCGATCTCGCGGACCAGGCCGGGGGCGCGTACCGCCTGGTTGCCGAGGAGGAAGAAGGTGGCGCGGACCCGGCGCTCGTCGAGCAGGCGCAGGAACAGTGGAGTGGAGAGCGGGTCCGGTCCGTCGTCGAAGGTGAGCGCCACGTGGTCGGGCCGGCCGCGGCCCGCGAGGCGGGGCATGACGCGGTTGCGGAGGGGGCCGTAGGTGGAGAGGACGGGGGCTGCGTAGGCGGCGGCGAGGAGGGGAAGTGCGGGGAGCGCGGCGCGGGTGGCGGTGCGGAGGAGGCGGGTGGCGGTCATGAGCGGCGTCCCTCCGCGTGGCCATCGTGATCACCGTGGTGGTCGCGGCCTTCGTGGGCTTCGTGGCCTTCGTGTCCGCCGTGGTGCGCGTGGGGTGCGTCGTCGAGGTCGAGATCCTGCCCTATGGCGTGTATGAGGCGCGGTCCGCCGTCGGTCGTGGCGACGGCCGTGCCGACCGCGCCCGCCCAGACGGTGCAGGCCAGGGCGGTGGTGATCGCGAGCCGCAGGGCGGCCGGACGGACCCCACGGGTCCGGCGGACGGCGATGGGGGTGGCGGGCCCGACGCCGGCCCGGCAGACCCGTACGGTCTCGGCGGCGGGGCCCCGGTTTGCGTCCTGGTGTGTTTCAGTGCGGGTTCCGCTGTCCGCAGCCTCGGCCGCGAACAGTGCGAGCCCTGCCTCCCGCTGCAGCAGCCCGCGCGGGCCGTCTATCAACTCGCCCAGCACGTGCTTGAGTTGGGCCGGGTCCCGGATCCACGCGGCGACGCCGGCCTGGTCGAGGGCGGACGCGTTGGTCAGTCCGTGGCCGGGTATGCAGCCGTAGCTGGCGACGGGCAGGCCGGCCGCGAAGGCCTCCAGCGAGGTCAGTCCGCCGGCGTTCTGGACCAGGACGTCGGAGGCGTGCATCAGGCCGGGCATGTCGTCGACCCAGCCGTGGACGTGCTCGATACCGTCCGCGCGGAGCTGTTCGGCCAGCGCCTCGTTGCGGCCGCAGACCACGACGGGTACGGCCGCGCCGCAGTCGCGCAGTTCGCGGGCGACCTGCCGGACCGGGCCCACGCCCCAGGAGCCGGCGACCAGCAGGGCGAGCGGGGCGTTCGCGGGCAGGCCGAAACGGGTGCGGGCCGCGGTGCGCTCCGTCGCGTCCACGGGATGGAAGCGCGGGTCGGCGACCGGGCCGCACACCCGGACGTCGCGCGCGCCGGCGGCCCTGGCCTGGGCGGCGGGCACGGCGTGCAGGGCGAGGTGGACGTCGACGCCGTCGGCCACCCACAGCGGGTGGACGGAGAAGTCGGTGAGGTAGGTGAGGACGGGCACGGTGAGCCGGCCGGCGAGGCGGAGGCTGCCCAGGACCCGGCTCGCGCCCGGGTAGGTCGAGACGACGGCGCCCGTGTCGGCGGGCAGGGTGCGCAGCAGCCGTGCCTCGGCGGAGCGCAGCAGGGCGCGTGCGACGGGGCCGCCGCCTCCGGCGCGTTCGGTGCTGCTGTAGATCCGCTGGTAGAGCCAGGGCGTCCGGACGAGCATGCGGTGGTAGCCGTCCCGGACGAGTCGGCCGAGCCGGGCGGGCAGCACGTCCAGCAGGTCGAACCGGTCGACCGCGAATCCGGCCGCGACCAGGCGCCGTTCCAGCTCGGCGGCGGCGCCGTCGTGACCGGCTCCGACGCTCGCCGAGACGATCACGACCCGGTCGGCCGCCGCCGGGCGGTGGGGCGGGATCGCCTGTCGGGGGCGCAGGGTGGCGACCGCGAGGGCACGCAGATGCACCGTACTTCCGAGGTGGGGCATGGGCTTTTTCCTCCGCAGGTGGAGTGGAGCGGCGAAACTCTACAACATGTAGTAGGTGACGTCGTACAACATGTAGTAGGTCGGCGGGTAGGCTGGGGTGCCGAGCGGTGGAAGGCGGTGGGGTGAACAGTGCACGATCCGAAGAGCGACGAGCCCGGCGCGACGTCCGGCAGGCGGGCGCGCGGGGAGCTGGAGAGCGGTGTCCTCGCCGCGCTCTACGGGGCCGACCAGCCGCTGACCGCACGCCAGGTGAGGGACGGACTGCCGGGCGATCTGGCCTACACCACCGTGCTGACGATCCTGTCGCGCCTCTACGACAAGGGGATGCTCGTCCGGCATCGCGCGGGCCGCGGCTACGCGTACGCGCCCGCCCGCGACGAGGCCACGCACACGGCGGAGCGGATGCGTTCCCTGCTGGAGCACGGCGCCGACCGTGAGGCCGTGCTCACCCGCTTCGTCTCCGAACTCTCCGAGGAGGACGAGCAGTTGCTGCAGCGCCTGCTCGCCGGGCACGAGGGGCCGCAGCACACCGGCCGCGCCGACGAAGGACCGTGAGCCGGTGCTGATCAGTGTCTACGTCCCCCTGCTGATCACCATGGTGATCGCGGTGTTCGCACCCCGCGCCGCCCCGCTGCTGGCCCCGCGCCCGGCTGCCTGGTCACTGGCCTCCGCCGCGCTGGTGGCGTCACTGGGCTGGCTCGGCTCCCTGGGACTGCTGGCGTTCGCGGGCCTCGTACAGATCCCCGAGGTCGCCGAGGAGGGGCAGTGGTCGGTCGCCGCCGTACGGGCTTCCGACCCCGTCTACCTCACGGTCGCCGGGACCGCCTCACTCGCCCTCCTCGCGTCCGTGGCAGGCCTCGCCGTCGCCGCCACACGTCAGCTACGGCACCTGCGCTGGGCCCGCCGCGAGTGCCAACAGCTGCCCGGTGACACGGAGTTGGCCGTTCTCGACATGGCGACACCGGAGGCCTTCGCGCTTCCGGGCAATCCGGGGCGGATCGTGGTGTCGCGCGGGATGCTGCGCTGCCTGGGCGATCGCGAGCGCGAGGCACTGCTCGCGCACGAGCGGGCCCACCTGCGCGGCCGGCACCATCTCTTCCAGACTCTCTGGCGCCTGTCCGCCGCCGTGAATCCGCTGCTACGGCCACTGTCCGCGGCCGGCGGCTTCGTGCTGGAGCGCTGGGCCGACGAGGAGGCCGCGGTGCGCGTCGGCGATCGTACGGTCGTCGCCCGTGCCGTGGGCCGGGCGGCGCTCGCCACCTCGGCGAACCGGTCCCGCCCGGTGCTGGCCGCGACCGGCGGGGCGGTGCCGCAGCGGGTGCGGGCACTGTTGGCGCCGCCTCCCCCGCGCCGGGCGCTGCCGTTCGTCGCGAGCGCGGCGCTGCTCGTCATGTGCTGTGCGAGCCTCGTCGATGCCGCGACCGACAGCGAGCAGATGATCGAGACCGCGCAGCACGCGGCGTGTGTGACGGCTCAGGCGGCGGCCCCGCCGACTGCTCCGGCGGTCCCGCAGCACGGGCTGTGCTGTGAACACGGGCACTTGGACGGACCTGCCCAACACCACTGACCGGTGTGGGGCTCCCTCTGGGGGGTGTCTTGGAAAAGTGTGACACTGCCACGAGTAAGTGACACACTTTTTCAGATACCCACCCACCCCCCTCAACAGCGCTGATCACCGCATCCGTCCGGAATGCGCCCGTGTTATCGTCGCCCTAGCCATCGCCAGGAATCCTGTCGATCGATCCCGGGCGACCGGACCGCACTCCCCCGTCGCGCGCACTCCATGAATGGAGCGGTATGTCTGTTCTGGCCCGGCCGACGGTGGCCGCCTTCGCCGCCAAGTCCCTGCAGCGCCTCTCCCTGATGGCGGACCGGCGTCCGAGCGGGCGCGGCTCCGCCGCCGCCTCGCATCAGCGGTTCCCGCACTTCCCGCGCACCACACGGGAGTTGACGATTCCGACCACGGTCGCCCCGGCGCGCGCCACGGTGTATCTGCCGGCCGGTGAAGGTCCGCCTCCGCCGGTGCACGTGAACTTCCACGGTGGTGGTTATGTCGTGCCGCTGACCGAACTGGACGACCCGCTGTGCCGTTTCCTCGCGGCGGAAGCGGGTGTCGTGGTGGTCAACGTCGACTACGTCGTCGCGCCGCAGCATCCGTTCCCCGCGCCACCCCGGCAGGCCTTCGAGGTGGTCCGGTGGATCGCGGAGCACGGCGCCGAACAGGGCTGGGACGGCGACCGGCTCACCGTCGGCGGGCAGAGCGCCGGGGGCGGACTCGCGGCGGCGGTGGCCCGGCAGGCACTGGAGGAGGGCGGCCCCTCGATCGCGCTCCAGGTGCTGCACTATCCGCCGCTGGACCTCGCGACCAGCGCGAAGGACAAGCGGGCCGCCATCGCCAAGCCGGTGCTGCGGCCCTGGATGGCCGAGGTCTTCGACACGTCGTACGTCCCGGATCCGAAGGTGCGCGCCGACCGGCTGGTGTCACCCGCCCATCCCTCGGACACCGCGGACCTCAAGGGGATCGCGCCGGCGCTGGTCGTCACGGCGGAGTACGACCTGCTCAAGGCCGAGGGCGTGCGCTACGCCGACCGGTTGCGTACGGCGGGCGCCCTGGTGGAGCACGTCGACGTCGCCGGAGCCGACCACGGCTACGACGGCACGGACGACGAACGGGCCCTGGAGACCTATGCCTTGATCGCCCGTCAGGTGCAGCAGGCCGTGGGCACCGGCTGAACCACCCCCGCAGACAACGCACTTCGCCGACCGTCCCTCTCAAGGGCGGTCGGCGAAGTGCTGCCTGGTCACACCGACGGCACCGGCTCCGGCGGGGTGAGGCCGAACTTCCCTGCCGCCTCGGTCAGTTCACGCCACACCTTGGGCGCGACGGGAATGCCCTTCGCACCGCGTGCCTCGGCGACGGCCGCGCTGCGCTCGCCGGGGTAGAAGACACCCTCGACGCCGTCCGCCGGAGGCAGTTGCTTGAGGGTGGCCAGCGTCGCGTCGACCGCCTCGGTGAAGGCGGCCGGGTCACCGAAGGCCGCCGGGTCCAGGGCGATGAGCAGCGCGTTCTGGCGGTGCTTGCGGCCCTGCGGGTCGTCCGAGTGGAACGCGGCGAAGATGGGCGCGCCGACCAGCACACTCGTGAGCAGTTCGAAGGCGAGGGACATCCCGGAGCCCTTGGCGCCGCCCAACGGCAGTGGCATGACGGCCAGTTCGGGATCGGTGGTCGGGATGCCGTCGGCGGTGGCGGCGGCGCCCTCGGGCAGCGGGGTGCCGCTCGCCTTCGCCTGGCGGATCTTGCCCAGGGCGATGGTGGCGGTCGCCATGTCGAGCAGCAGCGGGGCGTGCGCCTGGGCCGGTACGGCGATGGCGAGCGGGCTGGTCGCCACGGCGGCGCCCTTGACGCCGGTGTAGCCCATGTTGGGCATGCCGGCGACGTAGCCGATGCCGACGAGCCCCTGCTCGGCGATCTTCGACACGTAGTAGCCGATGGCGCCGGTGTGCACGGTCCGGCGGACTCCGACGGCGGCAACTCCACTGACCCTGGCCCGGGTCACCGCCTCGTCGGCGGCTGCGCTGAGGGCGACCGGGCCGGGAGCGCGGTCGGCGTCCAGGACGGCGGCGGCCGGTGCGGTGGACTCGATCTTGATGTCGGCATCGGCGTTGGCCACGCCCTTGGCCAGCAGCTCCAGGTAGGCGGGGACGCGGGCGATGCCGTGCGAGTCGACGCCCCGCAGCGCGGCCCACACGAACACGTCGGCGGTGGTGCGCGCCTGCTCGGCGTTGAGGCCGCCCTTCTCAAGGAGGGCGGCGGAGAAGGTGCGCAGGTCGTCTGCGGCGACAAGTACCTTGCCCGGCTTGGGCGTTGCGGTGTCGGACATGGTGGCGGATGCCTTCCTGGTTCAGCGGGTGACGAGGACGTCGACGACGGCGGTGGTGCCCTCCGCCACGGCCTTGAGCGCACGCTCCAGCGCGGGGGCAAGGGCCTCGGGCGCGTCGACCGTCTCGGTGTGCATCCCGAAGGGCTCGGCGAACGCGGCGAGCCGGGGCAGCCGGTGCAGATCGGTGCCGAGCCACTCGCCGGTGTCGGCGGCGGCGCCCTCGGGGTAGAACCTGCGGTGGTTGAGGTTCATCGACTTGTAGACGCGGTTGTTGAACACCACGATCAGCAAAGGGAGTTCGTAGGCGTTCGAGGCGTCGTACGACTGGATGACGGGGTTGTAGGTGAACGCGCCGTCGCCGATGGTGAGGACCACCGGGCGTTCCTTCGCGGCGAGTTTGACGCCGAGTGCGACCGCGATGCCCTGGCCGAGGCCGCCCTGGACGTAGAAGTACGAGTCGGGGTCGGCGGTCTGGACATGGCGTTTGACGACGCGGCTGTGGGTGATGGTCTCGTCGACGACGATCCCGTCCCGGCCCTCCAGCAGTTTGCGCAGGGTCGCGGCGACGAGCACCGGGTCGATGCCCTCGGTGGCCTGGGCGGCCTTCGCCTCGGCCGCGGCGATCGCGGCCTGCTCGTCGGCGTGCCGCTGCTCCTGCGCGGCACGGCGCGCGGTGACCGCCTCCGCGTCCAGATCCTTCGCCCGCTTGGCCAGCTGGCGCAGGGTGTTGGCGACGTTGCCTTCCAAGTACTTGTCGGCGAACAGGACTTGGTAGACGACGTGCGGACGCTGTGGCACCTCGTCGATGACGACGACGGTCGCCTTGGAGGGGCGGCGTGAGGGCGGGTAGAAGGGGGCGCGGCAGTTGACGAGGAGGATCAGGTCCGCCTCGTCCATCCATGGGCCGATGTCGCTGCCGGCGTGCAGCGGGTGGGTGCGCGGGAAGTTGCCGCACACCGCCGAGTCGGGCTCGACGACGGGGATGTTCCACGCCTCGGCGAAGGCGACGAGCGCCTCGAAGCCGCCCGCCTCGCGCCCCGCCGTCTCCGTGACGATGACGGGATTCGAGGCCTCGCGGATCAACTGGGCGACCGGGTCGACCTCTTCGGGCGAGCTGTGCGTGGAACCCGGTGCCACGATCGGCTTGGCCTCGCGGCCGTCCCACTCCTCAAGAAGGATCTCCAGCGGGACGTTGAGGTACGCCGGCCCCGCCGGGGCGCGCCACGCCAGTTCCGCCGCGCGCGTCACCATCGTAGGAAGGGTGTGGACGCTGGCGGCCTCGTTGGACCACTTGGTGAAGGGCTGGGCGATCTGGTGCGGGCCGCCCACGATGGACAGGTTGCGGTACCACTGGCCGCCCGGGTCCTGGCCGGGGCCGTCGCCGTACGTGGTGGACTCCGAGGAGCTGACCACCATCGGGACGCCCGCGAGCAGCGCGCCGTGCACGGCCATCGAGCCCTGGAGCAGGCCGGGGGCCGCGTGGAGGAGTACGCCCTGCGGCCGGCGCTTGACGAGTCCGTAGCCGGTGGCCATGCCGACCGCGACGGTCTCGTGTGTCAGGTCCAGGTACTGCGGGCAGGGCAGTCCGTCGCGGTGGCGGCGGGCCAGGGACTCCCAGACGGGGGCCCATTCGGAGCCCGACGAGCAGAAGATGTAGTCGGCGCCGACGGCGTTGAAGGCGGTAACGAGAGCATCGCCGCCGTCGGCGCCCGGAGTGTTGGTGGTGTCGGTCATCTCTCGTGCTTCCTCAGCCCTCGATCGGCCAGTTCAGAACCTCGGAGATTCCGCGGCCCATGATCCATTCAAGCTCCTCGGGCGTGAAGTCCCAGTGCTTGGTGAACTGCTCGATCGTGTCGGTGTAGGTGATGCCGTGCCCGAGCAGCCGGGTGATGTCGGTGCCGTAGAAGCAGCGCTGCGGGCCCATCTTGTCGACCATCTCGCGCACGTACTTCTGGATGTTGTTGTTCGGGAAGGGCTGGGTGGAGTAGCCGGGGAGCGCCGAGACCTTCACGTAGATGTTGGGGTGGGCGGCCAGGTCTGCGGTCTCCGAGACCCAGTAGCCGATCGCGTCGTCGACGCAGCGGGCCATGATGCCCATGTGGTCGATGATGATCTTCAGCTCGGGGTGCTTGGCCGCGATCTCGCCCAACTCCCGCTTCCAGATGGGCGCGTGGACCATCGTCGGGATGCGCAGCTCCTCGGCGATCGGCCAGTACCAGTCGTTGGTGCCGTCGATCATCCAGTTCCGGTCCTGCGGCCGGTGGAAGGTGAGGCGGGTGCCCTTCACATGCGGGTTCTGCGCGAAGTCCTTGAGCATCGCCTTGCCCTCTTCGGGCTTGTTCTGCGGGATGCGCGCCATGATCCCGAAGCGGTCCGGGTGCGCCTCGCAGGCCTCCAGGGCGTAGTCGATACGGTCGCCCTCCCAGGACGGCGGCAGGATCAGGGCCCGGTTGACACCGGCCTCGTCCATCAGTTCCAGGGCCTCCTCGTAGGAGAAGGGGTCCTCGCGGTGTCCGTTGAGGCGGATGCGCTCCCGCGCTCCCGGGACCCAGGGGCGGTCCGGGCTCTCTTCCTTCCAGATGTGGATCTGCGTGTCGACAACGAACATGTCCGGAACTCTTTCTCTCGAAGGTCTTTACGGAAGGAACGCTAGGCGGGAGATCGGGCCTTGCCGAGCGCTGGGAGTGCAAGCAGTAGTTGCGCGAAACACCGCTGTACGCAGGGCATTCTCAAGTTGCGGACGTAGCGCCGAACACGGCCTCGACGATGTGCTCGGCGATCGCCATGGAGGCGGTGGCGGCCGGCGAGGGCGCGTTGCGTACGGCGGTGATCCGGCCGACCCGGTGGATGCGGAAGTCGTCCACGAGCGTGCCGTCGGGGTCCAGTGCCTGGGCGCGGACGCCCGCCCCGCCGCGTACGACGTCGGCGACGCCGACACCGGGGACGTACAGCTTCGCGTCCTTCATGAAGGCCTTCGCGGACAGCGAGCCGCGGTACTCCTTGATGCCGGTCCGCCAGTGCTGGGCGGCCATCCGCCAGGTGCCGGGGTAGGCGGCGAGTCCGGCCAGGTCCTTCAGGGAGAAGCGGCCGAGCTTGTAGCCCTCCCGGGCCAGGGCGAGGACGGCGTTCGGGCCGACCTCGACGCTGCCGTCGACCCGCGGGGTGAAGTGCACGCCGAGGAAGGGGTAACGGGGGTCCGGCACCGGGTAGATGAGCCCGCGCACCAGATGGGTGCGCTCCGGCTTGAGGAGCATGTACTCGCCCCGGAACGGGATGATCTTCGGCGCCTTCTTGTCCTGCGCCAGCTTTGCCACGGCATCCGAGTGAAGCCCCGCGCAGAGGACCAGCCGGTCGACCCGGACCCGTTCCTCCCCCGACGCGACCTCGATACCGCCCGGCACGGTGGCGATGGACGTGACCGGGAAACCGAGCCGCACCTCTCCCTCGGACGCCTCGATGTCCTTCGCGAACTCGCGGGCGATCGCCGGGTAGTCGGTGATCGCGGTGCGCGGGGAGTGCAGGGCGGCGATCCCGCCGACATGCGGCTCCAGCTCCTTGATCTCCTCCCGGGAGATCTTGCGCAGCTCGGGCACATGGTTGTTCCTGGCCCGCTCGTACAGGCTCTCCATCCGGCCCAGCTCGTCCGGCCGTACGGCCACGACGAGCTTGCCGATCTCCTCGTACGGCAGCCCGCGGTCCTGGCAGTACTCGCGCAGGATCGACACGCCCCGGACGCACAGGTCGGCCTTGAGGCTGCCCGGCGCGTAGTAGATGCCGGCGTGCACGACACCGGAGTTGTGGCCGGTCTGGTGGACGGCGACCTCGGGTTCCTTCTCCATGACCACGACCCGGGTGCCGGGGCGGCACAGGGCGATCTCGCGGGCGGTGGCCAGGCCCACGATGCCCGCGCCGACGATGCCGATCGTCTCGTCAGCCATCGGCATCCTCCTCTCTCTGTGCTGTGCGCCCGCTCACGCGCCGATGTGGACGGCGACGGTCTTGACCCGGGTGGAGAAGCGCAGGACCTCGTCGCCCTGCTCCTTGTAGCCCGTACCGGAGTCGTGGAAGCCGCCGAAGGGCAGGTGCACGTCCCAGCCGGGGGTGGTCGCGTTGACCGCGATCTGCCCGCACTCGGCGTCGTCGGCGAAGCGGTACGCGGAGGCGAGGTCGCGGGTGAACACCGCTGCGGCCAGGCCGAACGGGGAGTCGTTGACCGCGTCGACGGCCTGCGCGAAGTCGTCCACTGCGCGGACCGCGAGGACCGGTCCGAAGACCTCCTCGCGCCAGATCGCCGTCTCTGCGGTGACATCGGCGAGGACCGTCGGCTGCACGAAGCAGCCGTGCGCGTGGTCGCCCTCGACGTCGGCCGCGCCTCCGGTAAGGACCGTCGCGCCCTGGTCGACGGCACCCTTGAGGTGCGCGAGGACGCTGTCGCGCTGCTTCGGGCTGGACAGTGGGCACAGGGTGGTCGCCGGGTCGCTGCCCGGGCCGACCTTCAGCGCCTCGACCTCGGCGACCAGGAGCCGGGTGAACTCGTCGTACACGGACCGCTCGACGACGACACGACTCGTGGCGGTGCACCGCTGCCCGGCCTGGCCGAAAGACGCTGCTACGACGGTCTTCGCGGCGAACGGCAGGTCGGCGTCCGCCAGAACGACCGAGGCGTTCTTGCCGCCGAGTTCGCCCTGGAAGCGGACGTTGCGGTCGGCGAGGCGGCGGCGGATGCGGCCTCCGACCTCGTTCGAGCCGGTGAAGGTGATGCCGACGATGCGCGGGTCGTCGAGGAGCGCCTCCTCGATCTCGGCCGTGCGGCCCGTGACCACGTTCAGGACTCCGGCGGGCAGGCCGGCGTCGTGCAGGGCGCGGGCGAAGTGCAGGCCCGACAACGGTGTCTCGGTGGCCGGCTTGAACACGGCCGCGTTGCCGGTGGCGAGCAGCGGGGCGAGCTTGCGGGCCGGGGTGATCAGCGGGTCGTTCCAGGGGCTGATCACGAGGATCACGCCGATCGGTTCGCGCTGCGTGTGGACGCGGGTGTCGGGGCGGGCGTCGTGCAGGAGGGTGCCGTAGCCCTGGCGGGCCAGGCCCGCGTAGTAGTCGAGGAAGTCGGCGGCCTTGAGGGTCTCGCCGCGGGCCTCGGCGCCGGTCTTGCCGTTCTCGGCGGTGACGTCGGCGGCGATCTCGTCGAGCCGCTCGCGGATCAGCTTCGCCGCCTCGGTGAAGATCCGGGCCCGCTCGAAGGGGCTGGTGCGCTTCCATACCGCGAAGCCGCGCTCGGCGTGGTCGTAGGCGCGGGTGACGTCCTTGGCGGCGAGGGCGGGGATGCGCGCGAGGGGGGTGCGGACGTCGGCGGGGTTGTGCACCTCGATCCACTCGCCGGTCGCCACCCACTCTCCACCGGAGAGGGTTTCCAGGCTTCGCATGAAGATCACTTCCTTCGTCCGCCGCGGTGCGGGTCCGCGGTCTGCACAGTCAGCGGCCGCAGTGGGCCGAATGCGACAACACACCATGTGAGGGCGGTGCCACCAGCCCCGCGCGGGCAGGCATTGCTTGCGCCGTGCGCAGGTCGGCGGAGGGTTGATCCGTGCTGGAATCGGCAGGCCGGACGGCTTGTGCCACGCCGCCGGGAGCCGAGGATCCGCCGCGGATCGACCGAGGATTCGATGAGGAGAGACACGACATGGCCTACGCAGTCATCGCCCGCTACTTCTGCGAGCCCGCCGACGAGGACGCTGTGCGGGCCGCGTTGCTGAAGGTGCGTGAGCAGACCCGTGCCGAGCCGGGGAATCTGGCGTACGAGGTGCACGCCGAGGCGGAGGTGCCGGGGAGTTTCGTGCTGTACGAGCAGTACGCCGACCGGGCCGGTTTCGAGGCGCACAAGGCGGCCGACCACTTCGACGAGCTGATCGTGCAGACCATCTGGCCGCTGCTGACCGACCGCAGGGTGACGTTCGCCGAGGTCCTCTGACGGATTCCGCCGGGAAGCGCGGTGTCGCGCTTCCCGGCTCGTGCGTCAGAACTCGTTGCCCCAGACGTACCGGGCGATCGTCTCCACCAGCTCGATCTTCCGGCGCTGCTCCTCGGCGGTCAGCAGCGGCCGGCTCGCCACATCGGCGAAGCCCCGGGACGGCGCTACGGCCCCGTCCTCCAGATCCTTGAACTCACCGACCGCGTCGAGCCTCGCCATCACCGTGTCGATGTCCTCCAGCGCGGGCACGGTCGCGTCGACGACGCCCAGGCAGAAGTCACGGTCGTCCGGCAGGGCTTTGACCAGGGCGAGTTCGGCCTGGGTGCCCTGGTCGAAGGGCAGGATCCAGCGGTCGGCGCCGATCCCGCCGTAGAGCCGCTCGGCGCGGGACAGGTCGAGCGCGGCGGGGGCGACCGGGCCGGGGGCCACCGCGATGCGTACGCCCTCGGGGCGCTCGTCCAGGCGTACCGCCAAGGCGTCCACGGCGAGGGCGTCCTCGAAGGAGAGCGCGCCGGGGGCGCCCGGGTCGTTGGCCAACTGGCCGAGCAGCAGCGGGTTGTCGAGCTGGATCAGGCGTACGCCCTTGGCGACCAGCGACTCGATCTCCGCGAGGACGATCTCGGCCAGCGCCTCCCCCAACTCCCGTGCGGAGGACGGGCCGTGGCCGGGCTGGAAGGTGGTGGCGGCGAGATACGCGGGTGAGGGCAGCACGGCCTTCGGGGCGATCACCGTCAGTTCGGTGAGGCGGGCCACCCAGTCCGCGAGCAGGGGGCCGTTGGCCTTCGGCAGGGACTCCGCGACCCAGCGGACCAGGCCGTCGGCGTCGGTCTCGTCCGTGCGCCGGAAACCTGATACTCCGTCAAGGACCGCGCTGCGGAAGTCTTCTCGCGGGTAGTCGCCGTCGGTGACGACGGTGGAGCGCAGCTTGCGCTGGAGGACGACGGCCTCCTTGACCGCCTGGAGCTCCGCCTCCTTCAGCGCCTCGGGGTCGCCGGCCGCGCGGGCCGCGGTCAGTTCGACCGGGCGGACCAGGCTGCCGTGGTGGTCGATGCGGTAGTTGAACGTATCCGCCATGGGTTATGCGTCCTTTCCGGACGAGGGCGAGGACGGGGCGGCCTTGCCCGCAACTCCCCAGGCGGCGAACTCCAGTTCGTAGCCGAGCGAGGCGAGCACCTCCTCGGCGATCTGCTGGTCCTCGTCCGCCGTGCCGCCCGCGATGCCGAGGCCGCCGATGATCTCGCCGTCCTTCTTGATGGTGAGGCTGCCTTCGGTGGCCATGATCGGCATTGAGGCGCCGGGGAGTTGGGAGAGCTGGGAGAAGAAGACCGGCTGGCTCTCCTGCCACTTCTTCAGCATCTTGCCGGGCCGCTGCATGATGGCCGCCGTGTACGCCTTGGCGCGGGCGATGTCCGGGGTGAGCGGGCGGGCGCCGTCCGGGCGGCGGATGGCGATGGGGAAGCCGCCCGAGTCCACGACGGCCACGCTCACCGCCTTCCCCAGCGACTGGGCGCGCTTGTGGGCGGCGTCGATGATCTCCTCGGCGGCGTCCAGGGTGAGGCTGCTCATGCTGCTTCCTTCGGTGCGGTGAGGGTGCGGCGCAGGTGGGCGACGGCGGCGTTGTACTCGGCGGGCGTCTCCCAGTACATGGAGTGCGGGGCGTCCGGGACGATCTCCAGGTGCGAGCCGGCCAGCAGTTCATGGGCGCGGGTCACGGTCTTCACGCTCAGCACCGCGTCCTTCTCGCCCGCGAGGAACGCGACCTTGACGCCCGAGGCCTGAATGTCGTCCAGGGACGGGCCGTTGGTGTCGAGGTTCCGCAGATCCTGCATCTTGGCCACGTTGAACGTGCCCATCTGCTGGAACAGGAAGGTGAGGTCGGCCCGCTCCTCCTGGAACCGCTTCGTCAACAGGCGGTCGATGACCGGCAGTTTGACGGCCTCGGCGCGGTCGGCGGCGGCCAGTTCCTTCAACTCGGGGTGGCTGATGCCGCCGAGGGAGTGGCCGAGCACGACGGAGCCGACCCGTTCGGGCCGCAGCAGTCCGGCGCGCAGGGCGGCGACGGAGCCGATGGACTGGCCGACCAGCATGGCGTCGGTCAGGTTCTCCTGGTCAAGTACGGCGACTACGTCACCGGGAAAGTCCTGGCCGTCGAACTCGGGCATGGACGAATCGGACTTGCCGAAGCCGCGCAGGTCCACGGTGACGACCGTGAACTCATCGCGCAGCGCGGCCACTTGCTGCCACCAGGCGGCGTGGTGACCGCCGCTGCCGTGCACGAACAGGATCGCCGGACCGCTGCCGTGGCGCTCGTAGTAGATGGAGGTGCCGTCGGAGTCGGCGAGGGGCATGGGGGTGAACTCCTGTACGCGCGGGGTCAGTTGGGGCGACGGCCGTGGAAGACGAGCTCGATCATGGTGTGGTCGGGGTCGTGGATGTAGCAGAACTTCGACTGGTTCTCGGGCCGTTCGATCGGCCGGGTGTGCCGGATGCCCAGGTCCGTGATGTGGGCGAGGAACTCGTCCCAGTCGTCGACCTCGACGGCGAAGTGATAGGGCGCCATGCGCTCCATCTCCTCGACGGGGGTGAAGTGGAGGTCGAAGTTGCCCCGGGTCATCAGCACCACACGGGTGTTGGACTTGGGCATGATCCGCTTCATCCCGAAGACCTTCGTGTACCACTCGGCGGTCCGGTCGGGGTCGGTGGTGGGGAAGTTGACGTGGTGGATGTAGCGGGGTGCGCTGCTCATGACGGATTCCCTTCACTGTGTACGGGGTTGGACAGGACGCCGATGCCGCTGATCTCGATGTCCACGGTGTCCCCGGGTTCGAGTTGGCAGGTGGACTCGGCGCCCATCCACAGCACGTCCCCCGGGTGCATGGTGATGTGCTTGGTGAGCTCGACGATGTGGTCGAACGGGTCGAAGACCATGTCGCCGGTGGCGAACGAGGCGCGAACCTCCCCGTTCACACGGAGAGTCGTGGTCTGCGCGAGGGCGTCGACGTCGGTCTCCATCCACGGGCCCATCGGCTTGAAGGTGTCGCTGTTCTTGCTGCGCCAGAAGGAGCGGTCCTGGTGCTGCCAGGTGCGGGCGCTGACGTCGTTGCCGATGGTCCAGCCGAAGACCGACTTCCTGGCCTCGTCGTAGGTCGCATGCCGGAGCGTGCGGCCGATGACGGCGACGAGTTCGGGCTCGGCCTCGAAGCGGCCCTCGACCTCGGACGGCTTGACGATGGGCGAACGGTGGCCGGTGAGCGCGTTGTTGGCCCGGTAGCCGACCTCGGGACGGTCCGGGGTCTCGGCGCCGGCGTGCGCGATGTGGCGCGGGTAGTTCATGCCGACGGCGTAGAACACGGGCGGAACGACGACGGGCAGCCACTGGGCGTCGGCGACCGGCACCGAGCCGATGACGGACGGATCGCCTTCCAGAGGGGACTCGGACAGCAGTTCGATGCCCTCCTCCCCCACGCGGCCCCAGACCGCCCGGCCGCCGACCGCAACACGCGTGTACCTCATGGCGGTTCAGCCCGCCAGCAGGTGGGAGACGCGCTTGGTGATCAGGTAGGCGTCGAGGGCCTCGGGGCCGCCCTCCCTGCCGTAGCCGCTCTCCTTGACACCGCCGGAGGGGGCCTCGGCGACCGAGCCGCCGCAGTGGTTGATGGAGAGGATGCCGGCCTCCAGCGCGTCCGAGAGCTTCTCGGCGGTGGCGGCCGACTCGGTGAACCCGTAAGCGGCGAGGCCGTACGGCAGGGCGTTGGCGAGCGCCAGGGTCTCGTCGAGATCGGTGAACGGGACGATCGGCGCGAGCGGGCCGAAGGGCTCCTCGTGCATCAGCTTCGCGTCGGCCGGTACGTCGGTGAGGACGGTCGGGGCGTAGAAGTAGCCGTCGCGCGCGAGGCGTTGGCCTCCGGTGAGCACCTTGGCACCACGAGAGACGGCATCGGCGACCAAGTCCTCCATGGCCTGCAGTCGGCGCTCGTTGGCAAGCGGGCCCATGGTGATGTCCGCGTCGAGGCCGTCTCCTACGGTGATCGATTGGGCGGCCTTCACGAACTCGGCGGTGAACGCCTCGACGATGCTCTCGTGGACGAAGAAGCGGCTCGGCGAAGTGCACACCTGGCCGGCGTTGAAGAACTTCGCCTGGGCTGCCTTGCGGGCGGACTTCACCGGGTCGGCGTCGGCGCAGACGATGACCGGGGCGTGGCCGCCGAGCTCCATCAGCGTCGGCTTCATGACCTCGCCCGCCTGGGCCGCGAGGAGCTTGCCGACGGGGACCGAGCCGGTGAAGGCGACCAGGCGGATCTGCGGCGAGGGGATCAAGTGGGCGGAGACCTCGGCCGGTTCACCGAAGACGAGGTTGAGGACACCGGCCGGGAGTCCGGCGTCGGCGTAGCAGGCGACCAGGGCGGCGGCCGTACCCGGGGTCTCCTCGGACGCCTTGATGACGATCGAGCAGCCTGCGGACAGGGCGGAGGAGAGCTTGCGGTTGGGGCCGCCGACGGGGAAGTTCCACGGCACGAACGCGGCCACGGGGCCGACGGGTTCGCGGCGGACGGTGAGGACGGTGCCGGGTGCGGACGGGATGATCCGGCCGTAGGCCCGGCGGGCGTCCTCGATGTGCCAGCGCAGGGTGTCGGCGGTGCGCAGGGCCTCGGTGGTGCCCTCGCGCAGCGGCTTGCCCTGCTCCTGGGCCATGATCCGGCCGATCTCCGGGGCGCGTTCGGTGATGAGGTCGGCGGCGGCGTGCAGGATCGCGGAGCGCCTGGCGATCGGGGTGGCGCGCCAGGTGCGGAAGCCCTCGGTGGCCGCGTCGAGGGCGCGGTCGAGGTCGGCGGTGGTGGCGAGGGGTACGTCGCCGATCACCTTCTCGGTGGCCGGGTTCACGATCGGGGCGGTCCGTCCGGTGCCGCCCTGGCACCACTCGCCCGCGATGTACATGCGGACGGCGGGGTAGCCGTGGTCGGAGGTCATGAGTGGGTGCCCTCTCAGGCTGGAAAGGCGGGAGGAGAGTCAGGTGGCGGGGGCGTCCTGGTCGCGGTTGGAGCGCAGTGCCCAGATGTGGTGCGGCGGGGTGGTCTCGTGGACGCGGGTCTCGTAGGTGTCGTCGACGCGGTCCATGTCGGCCGCGTACTCGACGCGGCCGCCGCAGGGGGCGTGGACGAACCGGAAGACGTTCGAGCCGACCGTGTGGCGGCCGAGTTTGCGGGCCTCCCGCCAGCCACGCTCGATCATGTGGTTGCCGCCCTCGATGACGTCGTCGAAGCCTGGGACCTCGTAGGCGATGTGGTTGACGCCGGCGCGGTCGGGGCGGTGGCACAGCAGCATGGTGTGCTGGTCGTCGTCGCCCGGTGCCTGCATGAAGACGCCCATCGGTTCGACGATGTCGGTGGGCCGGAAGCCGAGCCGCTCGGTGTAGAACGCGACGGCCTCCTCGCGGCCCTCCTTGACGATGTTCAGCGCGACATGGCACATGCGCAGCGGGAAGGCCCGGGTGAGCGGTTCCAGCGCGGTGTTCCAGCGGTCGACGCTGCCCGTCGCGTTGGCGGGGCGGGGGTCGACGTCCGTGATCTTCGGGCGGGCGAGGGTGAGTCCGACGCCGAAGCCGCTCTCGTCCACGGTGTGGAAGACCCCGTCGGCGCGCTCGTGGACCTTGCGGTCACGGCCGGCGGCGGCGACCAGCCGGGCCAGTTCCTCGGGAGTGTCGACGCCCCAGACGACCTCGCGGATCGTCGGCCCGGCCTCCACCGGCGGCGGCAGCAGGGGGCCGGGCACGGTGTCCAGGTGGAGGGTCTGCCCGGCGAGCGTCTCGAACACCGCGTGCTCCTCGGTGCGCTCCAGCAGGAACAGCCCGAAGTCGCCGAAGAAACGGACACATTCGTCTACGTCGTCGATGCCGTAGGTGACCGATTCGATTCTCTGGATTCCCATGGATGCCTCGTTTCGCGGGTCGCCCGGCGAGCCTAGATTTCAGGGCGTGAAGGCCTCAATGGTCCGAGCTCGCCCGAATTCGCAATCGTTTCTTGCAGCTACGCGCGGATGGCCGGAATGGGGTTCTGCGAGAACCATTCGGCGAGGAAGTCCAGGAAGACGCTGACCTTGCGCGGGGTGGCCTGGCCGGGGCCGTAGATCGCGAAGAGCGGGCGGTCGGGTACGGCGAGTTCGGGCAGCAGGACCTTGAGGGCGCCGGAGAGGAGGTCGTCGTAGGCGGGGCGCTGCGGGAGCAGGGCGATGCCGCGGCCGTGGACGGCGGCCTTCTGGAGCGCGAGGTAGGAGTTGGAGGAGAACGCCACGTTGCGGATCTTGTGCAGGGTGCTGGTGTGTCCGTGGCCGATGCGCCAGACCGGGTCGTTGACGTGGACGAGGCACTCGTGGTGGGCGAGGCCGTTGGGCTCGGTGAGCGGCCCGCCGCGCTCCAGGTACTTCTCGGAGGCGCAGAGCACGAAGGGCAGGGAGGCGATCTTCTTCAGGCGGACGCTGGAGTCCCGTAGATCCCTCGTGTGGAAGGCCACGTCGAAGCCGCTGTCCAGGAAGTCGTACGTGCGGTCCGACATGCCGCCCAGTTCGAAGCGGACGTGGATCTTGGGGTGGGCGGCGGAGAACGCGGCGATCGCGTCGCCCAGGTCCAGGCTGCCTATCCACTTCGGACAGATGATGCTCAGGGTGCCCTCGGCGCGGTCGTGGAGGTGCGAGATGACGGCGTCCTCGGCCTCGATCTCGTCGAGGATGCGGGCCGCGAACTCGGCGTACCGGAGCCCGGGTTCGGTGAGGCTCACCGAGCGGGCGGTGCGGTTGACGAGGCGGACGCCCACCTGTCGCTCCAGCTCGGCCACGTGGCGCGACACGAGTGAGCCCGACGAGCCCAGCTTCTTGGCGGCGCCGCTGAAACTGCCGGCCTGGGCGACGGTGACGAAGCTGTGCATGAGGAGCAGTCGGTCCATGATTCCTCCGGAGGCCCACGTGTGCCAGGGGTGGGCCCCGGCGGCGGTGCCGGTCGTGCGTTGGGGTCCGGCAGGATCCGGAATGTCCTTATAGCGGCTCTATCAGGACATTCCAGCGGTGTGCCGGACGGGCGGCTCGGGACAGTGCGGGGACAGGCATCGCTGCCCACGCGGCTGTGCTACTCGGGGCAGTACTGGGGTGCCTTGTTCAGGTTGTCCTTGGTGACCAACAAAAGAGGAATGTTGGCAATCTTGTCAACCTTCTTCTTGGCCAGGAGGCCGACGGCGTTCTCGACCGCGGTCTGCCCGATCGACGTGGCCGAGTTCGCGACGGTGGCGGAGAGCCGTCCGTCCTTGACGGCGGCCAGGCCCTCGTCGGTGCCGTTGGCGGTCACGATCTTCACGTCCTTCTTGCCGGCCGCGTCGAACGCCTTGCGGGCGGCCAGCGCCATGTCCTCCGAGGCGACGAACGCGTACTGCAGGTCGGGGTGTGCCTGGATCATGTTCTCGGCCACGTCCTGTGCCTTCACCGGATTGAACATGCCCGGCTGGTTCGTGACCACCTTCGCGGTGCTCGGCAGCGCCTTCGTGAAGCCGCCCACCATCAGGTCGGAGGCCGCGCCGGGCGCCCCCGCGATCACGCCGACCTGCACGCTCTTGCCGCCCGCGTCCTGCGCGATCCAGCCGGCGTCCAGAGCGCCGAGCTTGCCGAGGTCCACGACGGCCGCGCCGAGGATGTCGTTCACGTCGCTGGTGGCCACGGACGTCAGATAGATCGGTATGTTCGCGGCCTTCGCCTTGGCGATGTCGCCCTTGAGCGCGTCGACATTGACGGTCTGCACTATCAGCGCGCTGACGCTGCGCGAGGTCATGTCCTCGATGTTGGACAGCTCGGTGGTGGAATTCTGGTGCGAGTTGGCGGTGAAGACCTTGGCGTTCTCCGTCTTCGCCGTCTGCTCGACCGCTTTCTGGAGACAGCTGTGGAACTCGGTGTCACCGCCGTTGACGAACCCGAGGGTGACATCGCCGGAACTCCCGCTGTCGTCACTGCTGCCACAACCGCTCAGTACGAGGGTGCCGCCGGCGAACGCGGCGAGCACGGTTCTGCGGGAACGGACCGAAATTCTCATAGGGAACCGCCATTCATGAGTGAAGTGAGGAGCGCCGGTCAATGACGTGCGGAACGTGCCTTGTGCATCTCGTTGGCGATGGCCGCGACGAGCAGCACTCCCCCGACGGAGACCGACTGGTAGTTGCTGGAGACCTGGAGCAGGTTCAGCGCGTTGGCGACCACACCGAGGAGCACCACCCCAAGTGCGGTTCCTACGACGGTGCCGTAACCCCCTGCCAGGGCGGTGCCGCCGATGACGACCGCGGCGACGGCCTGGAGCTGGAGGGAGAGTCCGCCGGTGCCGGGGCTGCTGCCGCTGAGCCGGGACAGCAGCATCAGGCCGGCCAGTCCGGACAGGGCGCCGGTGAGGGCGTAGAGGGAGAGCTTGCGGGCGGTGACGTTGATGCCGCTGAGGTGGGCGACGTGCTCGTTGCCGCCGATCGCGAAGGCGTCACGGCCGAACACGGTGAACCGCATGACCAGGGCGGTCGCCACCAGCACGAGGATCGCCACGACCAGCAGGTACGGCACCCCGAGGATCTTGTTGTTGCCGAGGGCGAACATCTTGGTGCCGATGGAGACGCTGACGCTGTCGAGCACGAGCAGGGCGACACCGTCCAGGAGGGTCGCCGTGGCCAGGGTCGCGACGAAGGGGGCGACGTTGGTGAACGTCACGACCACCCCGTTGACCAGCCCGATCAGCGTGGCCAGCACCAGACAGGCGACGACCGCGAACACCGTGGAGTGGCCGTGCGCCAGCAGCTGCGCCCCGACCGCGGTCGTCACGGCGACGTTGCTGCCCATGGAGAAGTCCATGCCGCCCGCCGTCATCAGCAGCGTGAGTCCCGCCGCGATCACGGCGACGACGCTGACCTGGCGCAGGATGTTGATGACGTTCGTGTCGGTGGCGAACGAGTCGGTCCGCAGCGAGGTGGCCACGATCACGACGATCAGGACGGCGATCAGACCGGTATGCGGGGCACCGCGCAGCGCGGCGAGCGAGAGCCTGGGGCGCGCCTTCCCGGGCCGTTCGGAGACGCCGGGGGCGTCGGCAAGTGTCTTGACGCTCACTGCGGTTGACCTCCGAGGGCGGTGGCGACGAGTTCGTCGTGGGTGATGGCGTCGATGTCGTGCTCGGCGACCGTCCGGCCGGCGCTGACGACGACGACCCGGTCGGCGAGGCGCATGACCTCCTCGGCGGAGGAGGAGGCGAGCAGTACGGCGACTCCGCGCGAGGCGAGGTCGTCGAGGAGGGCGTGGATGTCGGCCATGGCCGCGATGTCGACCCCGTTGGTGGGGTCCTCCAGGAAGCAGGCGACCGGCTCGGTCTGGAGCCACTTGGCGAGCAGCACCTTCTGCTGGTTGCCGCCGGACAGTGCGCCCACCGGCGGGTTTCCGGCGAGGGCGACCACGCCGTAGCTGCGGCGCAACGGGGCGGCGCGGCGGGCGAGTTGGGCACGTCGGTGGGTGCGGCGGCGGGCGAAGCGGTCGCCGGCCAGCATCAGGTTCTCGTCCAGGGAGAGTTCGGGGACGAGACCCAGGGCCCGGCGGTCGCCGGTGACGCAGCGCAGGCCGCTGGCGAGGGAGGCCTGAACTCGGCCGAACGGCACGGGAGTTCCGTCCACCGCGAGGTCGCCCGTATCGGGTCGGCGGCGCCCGGAGAGCAGGTCGAAGAGGCGTGACTGCGCGTCCCCGGCCGGGCCGAGCACGGCGACGATCTCGCCCTTGTGCACCTCGACGGTGAAGTCCCGCACGGCCCGCCCGTCGGTGAGACCGCGCACGGTCAGCCCGATCTCGTCCTTGGGAGCGGGCCGTTGGGACCGCCGGGACACGACATCCCTTCCCACCATGCTCCGTACGAGTGCGGCGGCGTCGAACTCGGCGGCGGGCGCGCTGCGTACGACCGCTCCGTCCCGCAGTACCGTCACGCGGTCGGCGACGGCCAGCACCTCGTCGATGTAGTGCGAGATGTAGACGACGGCCACGCCCTCGTCGCGCAGGGTGCGCACCAACTCCCTTATCCGGTGGGCCGCTTCGGCGCTGAGACAGGCGGTAGGTTCGTCGAGGATCAGGATGCGTCCGCCGCGGCGGACCTCGCGGGCCACCTCGACCATGGTCTGTTCGGCGACGGTGAGCGAGCCCGCGGTGCGGGTCACGTCGATGTCGATGCCGAGGGCCTCGAGTGCCGTGCGGGCCTCGGAGCCGACGGCTTTCCAGCGCACGGCACCGGCCCGGGTCGGCAGGTCGCCCAGCAGGACGTTCTCGGCGACGGTGAGCCCCATCGCCAGCTCGCGGCGCTGCGGCACCGAGGCGATGCCGAGCCGGCGCGCCTTGCGGACCGTAAGTCCGTGCTGTGCCCGGCCGTTGACCTCGATGGTGCCGCCGTCGGGCTGGTGGACGCCCGAAAGGACCTGCACCAGCGTCGACTTGCCGGCTCCGTTCATGCCCATCAGCGCGTGGACCTCGCCCGGGTGGAGGTCGAGGTCCACGCCCTTCAGCGCGGCGGCTCCGCCGAAGCTCTTGGTGACGCCCCGGACGCGAAGTACCGCGTCTCCCCCCGGGGTTGTCACGGGCGTGGTTCGGTGCCGTCGGGGCCGTCCGGGGCGACACGGACGTAGCCTCGGATGTCCGGGAACGGGGGTTCCTTGTCGGCCTGGAGGTCCACCTGGAAGGTGTTGAGGCACATGCCGAGCATGGTGAAGTTGCCGAGCGCGCCGATCGTGTCGACCAGGCCCTTGGAACCGAAGTGCTCCAGTGCGGCGGCGAAGGTCGCGTCGGTGACGAAGTGGTCGTCGAGGATCTCGCGGCAGAACTGGTAGAAGGCCTGGTCCACTTCGTTGTCGAAGACCGCCTCGCGCTTCTCCGCGATCGCCTTGACGGCGGCCTCCGGAATACCGGCCTCGATCGCCTGGTGCACATGGGCGTTCCAGGAGTACTGCGCGTCCCAGTTACGGGCGGCCATCAGCAGCGTGAGTTCGCTGAGGTGCTTGGGGAGGCTGCTGTCGAAGCGGGCGAACGCGCCGAGGGATTCCGCCCGTTCGCACATCTCCGGGCTGTGCAGCCAGACCCGGAAGGGGCCGCGGACGGCACCGCGCCGGCCGGCGATGCGGGCGGCCAGTTCCTGCTGGCGCGGGTCCATTTCCTCTTCGGTGAGAACGGGGAGCCTCATGGGCCGATACCTGCCTTTTCTTTCCGGCGCGTTACGTGCACGGTTCGTGCGGCCGTGCGATGCGTGCCGACGCTACAGCCGGGTCCGGAAAGCTCACCCCTCTGGAAATGCAAGGTAAAGCTGCACGCCAGAGGGCACCCATTCCCCCGCGCGAGGCCTAACGTCGTTCGACGCAGAAGTGTGTAAGTGGAAAGGAACTCCGGATGACCACGATCATCAAGGTCGCGTCCGTGCCCGTGCTCGACCGGGGCGGTGCCGTCGTCACGACGCCTCTCGTCACGACGCCGTCGGCGAGCGGGGAGAACCTCATCACCAGTGGGATGAGCGTGTATCCGGTCGGCTCCGGGGCGCCGTTGCACTCGCACAACTGCGACGAGCACGTGACGATCCTGGAGGGCGAGGCGGAGGTCGTGGTCGACGGCGAGGTGACGAAGCTGGAGCAGTACGACACCACGTACGTCCCCTCACCGATCCCGCACCTGTTCCGGAACGTGGGCGACACCCCGCTGCGCATCCTGTGGGTGTACTCGTCGGGGTACGTCACCCGGACGTTCACGGAGACGGGCAAGACGGTGGAACACCTGTCGGCGGAGGACCAGATGGGCTCGGACGACTAGAGCGTGTCTCCTTGATCGGTTCGTCAGTTGATCGGATGTGCCTGTCCGATTAGTGATCACTGATGCGATGTGGGGCCGGATCGAGCCGCTGATGCCGGCCGATCCGGTCCGCGGTCGGCGGTGGGCCGATCACCGCCGAACCTTGGAGGCCATCGCCTGGAAGTACCGCACCTGCTCTCCCTGGCGGGACCTGCCAGACGAGCTCGGCTCGTTCCAGACCGCCCACAAACGCCTGATCAGGTGGGCCATGGACGGTACCTGGGAGCGAATCCTCGCCGCACTCCTGTCAGCAGCGGACGGCAGCGATGATGTCGGCTGGACCGTGTCGGTGGATTCCACCGTCTGCCGGGCTCACCAGCATTCCGCTGGGGCCAGGAAAAAAGGGCTCCAGGCCGGGCCGAGCCCGACGATCACGCGCTCGGACGGTCCCGAGGCGGCTTGAGCACGAAGGTCCACCTCGCCAGCGACGGCCATGCACGGCCGCTGGCTCTCCGCGTCACCGCAGGTCAAGCTGGCGATGCTCCGGTCTTCGAGGCCGTCATGGCTGCCATCCGTGTTCCGAGAGGTCGGCCCGGACGACCAAGGACCCGGCCGGACACCGTCCTGGCGGACCGTGCGTACTCATCCCGCTCGATCCGAAGTCACCTCCGCCGACGCGGGATCCGCGCTGTCATCCCCCAGCCCTCCGACCAGATCGGCCACCGTCTGCGGCGAGGTCGCGTCGGCGGCCGCCCGCCTGCCTTCGACGCCGAGGCGTACAAGCAGCGCAACACGGTCGAACGGTGCATCAACCGGCTCAAGCAATGGCGCGGCCTGGCCATGCGAACGGACAAGCTCGCCATCGTCTACCAGGCCGCACTCCACCTCGCCGCCATCCTCATCTGGGCCCGGCGATAGACCGCTGTCAGCGATCGACGACCCAATGCGCGTCCGCGGGCCACGAGCCCGTGCCGACGATGTGCTCCACGAGTCTGAATGCCTCACCGATAGGCACGGTGTCCTGGTCCGGATACTCGTCTTGCTGCCCGTTGGACAGGACAAACCCGTCGCTCGACCCCTCGGATTCCGGGTCCACGGCATGCTCGCCGGGATCGCCCTCCTCTTCGAGCAGCATCACCATCGCGCGCTCGGTGTTCGTCGTGAAGGCCAGCAACCGTCCGGACGAGCTGATCAGCCACGTCTCAAGCTGTCCCCTGTCGATCCTCGACCGAAGAGCCTCCAGCACCACCCCGGACGACACCGGGACAGAACTGTCGTCATTGATCACCCAGGACTCGATCACGAGCACGACAATCTCACGGACGGATCTAAGAGACAGTGCCTAGCTCGGGTCACAGATAGGCCGGCTCCACCCTGCCGGTGAATCGGCCGCCCACCTGATCGGCGAGCCAATGGGCGCGGGCGAGCTGGAAGCCGTTCCGGTTCCGGACGTGTACGTGGACGGTGTGGTCCCGCGACGGCTCGTCCTGGTAGAGGTCCCGGGAATTCACGGTCAACGTGAGGTACGCGTACTTCTGCGAGATCGCCTCCAGTCCCGCTTCGGGAACCGCGGACCACTCGTCCAGATCCCACCGGACAGCCGCGGGATCCGGCCCCAGAGCGGCGATGAAGGGCTCGGCACGGTCCAACGGACGGCCCCAGTCGAACACTCGGATCGGCAGGCAGTCCGCAGGATTGTCGCCGGCCTCCGACGAACCGTGCTCCTTGCCGGCCGACGCCCACCATGCGAGGTCGGGCAGTACCTGACGTACGCGCGCCAGAACATCCGGCGACCTGATCACGGCTTCGAAGTCGACCTCCCCCTGGCCGATGTCCGCCCTGCCCAGCAAGGTACGCACGGCGCGTAGCGCTTCGGACAGGTCGGCGGTCGTGAGAACAGCGGCCGCAAGGGAGTTGCTCATCCCGGAACCCTAGACGGGGCTCACCCACCGGAGCGAGCGGGTTCCGACCTGACTCCGTGCGAGCCCCCGGAGATCACCGGCACCGGGCACGCCGTACAGACCGACGCCGGCCCCCGCATCCCCTGCGGTGGCCGGCGTCCGGTCGTGTCCGTGTGCGCCCGTCAGGGTCAGTGCGTGCCGACCAGTTCCTGCGGGGCGTCGGCCTGCGCGGCCTGCTTCGCGCTGCGCAGGGCGGCGATCCCGATGAACACCATGGACGACAGACCGGCGATGGCGAAGGACGTGAAGCCCCAGTCGCCGTTGCCGGAGGCGAGCAGCTGGCCGCCGAGCCAGGGGCCGAAGACGGCGCCGAAGCGGCCCATGCCGGAGGTCCAGCCGACCGCGGTGGCGCGGTTGTCGGGGGTGGAGCGGATGGAGACCGTCGCGTAGATCATCGTCTGGGCGCTGTTGAGGAAGACGCCGGTGAGGAAGACGACCAGCATCGTGACGGCCTGGTTCATGTGGACGCCGAGCAGGAAGACGCCCACGGCGGTCAGCGCGAACCAGATCGACGAGATGCGCGGGGCGCCGAAGCGGTCGGCGGCGCGGCCCGCCGCGAGCATGCCCACGATGCCGCCGAGGTTGAAGACGACGACGAAGGTGAGGGCGTCGGCGAGTGCGTAGCCCTCGGCGCGCATCAGGGTGGGCAGCCAGGTGGCGACACCGTAGACGAGGAGCAGGCCGCCGAAGGAGGCGAACCAGTACAGCAGGGTCTGGATCCACTGGCCGCCGCTGAAGAGGTTGCGCAGGGCGTCCCAGCGGTCGGCCGCGGTCTTCTTGCCGGTGGCGGCGGGGAGTTCGACCTCGAAGCGTTCGGCGAGGGCGGTGGCCTCGTCGGTGCGGCCCTTGGCGACCAGGAAGCTCAGCGACTCGGGCAGGAACTTCAGCAGCACCGGGACGAAGAGCAGCGGGAGGACGCAGACCCAGAAGGCGGCGCGCCAGCCGACCGGGTCCACCAGCCACTTGGCCACGTAGGCGGAGAGGATGCCGCCGGCGTGGTGGGCGGTCATCAGCATGCCGATGGTGAGGGCGGTCCGGCCGCGCGGGGCGTAGTCGGAGACCATGCTGATCGCGGTGGGCAGCAGCCCGCCGAGGCCGACGCCGGCGAGGGTGCGGCCGAGGCCGAAGACCTCGACGCTGCCGGAGACCGCGCAGATCCCGGAGGCCAGCGAGAACAGCGTCACGCAGGCGATCATCAGCTGCTTGCGGCCGATCCGGTCCGCGACCGTGCCCGCGGTGAGGGCGCCCACCAGCATGCCGAACGTGGCGTAGCTACCGAGGTCGCCGGCCTGGTCCGCGGTGAGACCGAAGGTCTTCGTCTCCAGCAGGTGCGGGAGCACCGAGCCGTAGATGAACATGTCGAGGCCGTCGAAGAGGACGGCCAGCCAGCACAGGCCGATGACCAGGAGGGCCAGTCGGCTGCCGCGGGCGGACAGAGCGGGGGACGGGGAGGGGGAGGAAGACATCGTTGGTTACCTCTCGTGCTTGGTGCGCCAGACGCTAAGGAGTCACCCCCTGGATAGTCAACGTTTTTGTCAACAATCTCATCGACAATCGCGTGAGGGTGACTCCGACGGCTCTCGCGGGTCGCTCAGGCGACCGGCGGAGTCCCGTGCGTATGGAAGGACTCGATGGTCTTCAGGCCCCAGGCCTGCCCTTTCTTCCGCTCCTCCTCGGTCCAGGTGATCAGCGGCCAGTCGGGCGCCAGGACGAGTCGAGTGAGCGGGTTGCACAACTCGATGCGGTTGCCGCCGGGTTCGTAGACGTAGAGGAAGAACGTCTGCTGGATGGCGTGCTTGTGCGGTCCCGTCTCGATGAACACGCCTGTGTCGATGGCGAGATCGGCCGCGCGCAGGATGTCCTCACGGGTGTCGGTGGCGAAGGCGATGTGATGCAGCCGCCCGGTCGAGCCGGTCCAGTCCTCGGTGTAGACGACGTCGTACGACTTGTTGGTGTACGTCAGCCAACGCGCCGCGATCCGCCCGCTGTTGAGCTGGATCTGCTCCGTCGGCCGCGCACCCAGCACGTGTTGCTGGAACTCGGCACTCGACAGCACGTCCGCGGCAAGGAAGTTGATGTGATCCAGCCGCCGAACTCCCACGCCCCGGTTGGGCTTGGCCTGCGGCTGGTTCTTCAGGGCCGGTTTCAACTCGTCGGGGGCCCGGTAGTGCTCGCTCTCCCAGTAGAGGGCGTGCTCGTGACCGTCCGGGTCGGTGGTGACGTACAGCTTGCCGAGCCCTGGCTCGTCCTCGACCCACCTGCCGGTGCCGCCCGCGTCCTCGATCGCCTTGATACGGCGCTGAAGGGCCTCCTCACTGGAGGTGCGCAGGGCGAGGCGGCCGAGACCGGGCTGTTCTCGGGCGGTGAGGACCAGGCTGTGGTGCTCGTAGTCGTCGTAAGTGCGCAGGTAGACGGTGTCGCCGTGCTGCCCGTTGACGGTCAGCCCGAGGTAGTCGGTGAAGAAGGCGACGCTGGCGTCCAGGTCCGGGGTGAAGAGCTGGGCGTGGCCGATATGGGCGATGTCACCGAGCGGCGGAGCCATCGTTGCCTCCAAGGGGTCGTACGGGTGCGGGTGTGGGGGTGGTGTCGGCGGGCCGGGGGAAGACGGTGCCGTCGAAGATCTTGCGGGCGGTGCGCACCACGGCGGTTCTGCGGACCACGGGAGCGGACTCGCCGGATGCGGGGGCCACGCTAGTTTCGATGTCTAGGAATCCGCTGGGATGCTCGATGCGAATTCGGTCACTTTGTCGCGTGACGTCCGCGATGCCCTCCCCCACCGCGCCGGGCAGGAGCAGCCCCGCCGCCACGCTCGCGGCGCCGAGGACGCCGATCGAGGTGTGGCAGCGGACGGGGATGAAGGTGCGGGTCGTCACCGCTCCGCCGTCCCGGGGCGGAGCCAGCAGGCTGAGCTTGGGCACCGTGGTGTTCTCGACGTCACCGAGGCCCATCAGCTTGCCGGCCTCCAGGCGGATCTCCCGGAGGCGGTCGGCGAGCGTGAGGCTCTCCTCCAGCTCCTCGGGGCTCTCGTAGCCGGTGACGTCCAGCGCGGTGGCCGGGATCAGGACGACCGGCATGCCGTTGTCGACGCATGTCACCTCGGTGCCGGCGATGACGTCCCGGATCCGGCCCGTCGGCAGCAACGGGCTTGTGCCCTGCGGGAATTCGATGACCACGGGGGCCGCGGTGCCGGGTACGCCGGAGATCTCGGCGATGCCCGTGTAGTCGACCCGGCCGCCCGGTGTGGGGAAGCTGGCGATCGCGAGTTCCCCGGTGTTGAGCATGCGGATGCGGACGGACGTCTCGTCGTCACCGGGGGCCACGAGCCCCCGCTCCACGGCGAACGGGCCTATTCCGGCGAGGATGTTCCCGCAGTTCTGACGATCCGTCACCTCGGCGCGGTCCACGGCGACTTGCAGGAACAGGTAGTCGACGTCGGCCTCGGGGTCGGCCGAGACGGAGACGACTCCGACCTTGCTGGTGAGCGGGTGGGCGCCGCCCAGGCCGTCGATCTGGCGCGGGTCGGGGCTGCCCATGACGCGCAGCAGCAGGTCGTCGCGTTCGGCGGGGTCGGCGGGGAGGTCCTCGGCCAGGAAGTAGGCGCCCTTGGAGGTGCCGCCGCGCATCAGCATGCAGCGCACCTCCGCGGGCCCGGTCACGACCCGGCTCCGGTGTACTCCCCGTACGACCGGTACTCGACGCCGAGTTGCTTGAGGGTGTCGCGCAACCCGTAGCGGTCCAGGCCGAGTTGACCCTCAAGGAAGGCGGCACGGGTGGCCGCCTCCTTGGCCTCGCGGGCCTCCGACTTCTCGGCGGTCTCGCGGGCCTTCTCGCGCGGTACGACCACCACGCCGTCGTCGTCGGCGACGATCACGTCACCGGGGCGGACGACCTGGCCGTCGATGGCGATGGGCACGTTGACCGAACCGCCGGTGGCCTTGACGGTGCCTTGCGAGGAGACGGCGCGGGACCAGGCGGCGAAGCCCATGTCGCGCAGTTCCTGGGTGTCGCGGATGCCGGTGTTGAGGACGACTCCGCGCACCCCGCGCTGCTGGAGCGCGGTGGCGAACAACTCGCCGAACAGGCCGTCCGTGCACGGGGAGGTGGTGGTGACGACGAGGATGTCGCCCTCGCCGCACTGCTCCACGGCCGCGTGGATCATGAGGTTGTCGCCGGGCCAGCTGAGCACGGTGACGGCGGTGCCGGCGACCCGAACTCCCTGCTGCACAGGGCGGATTGACGGACCCAGCAGGCCGGTGCGGCCCATGGCCTCGCTGACGGTGGCCACGCCGAAGGCGGCCAGCGCCTCGACGTCCTTCGCGACCGCCTTCGGCGGGTTGGTGACAATGACGCCGCCCATGGTTATGCCAGCTCCTTCGCGATCTGCGGGTACGGGCGCATGTACGCCTCGGCCATCGTCTTGTGGGCCAGGCCCAGGTTCGGGCCGGCGTTGCGCTTGAGCTGGACGCCCCGGCGAACGGCCAGGTCCGTGTAGTAGTCCCACAGGTGCTGCTGGGCGCCGAGGCACTCCATCGCCTTGCGCTTGGTGTCCCACACCTCGGTGATGTCGAGGAGGACTTCGGGCTTGAAGCCGCTCATCTCGGGCTGGTGCGGCTCGAAGTAGAAGACCGGCGGGGCGCCGATGATCTCGCCCTCACCGGGGTAACCGATGGCCTGCGCGAGGACGCGGGCCTCCAGCGCCATCCGGTTGGCGGCCGGGTGGTCGCCGTTGTACGGGTCCTCGGTGGGGTGGGTGAGGACGACGTCCGGCTGTGTCTCGCGGTAGACGGCGACGAGCTGGTCGGTCAACTCGGCGGTGGCGACCAGGGGGTAGTCGCCGGCGTCGTAGAAACGGACCTCGGCGCCGAGGGTGGCCGCGGCTCGCTCGGCCTCGTCCCTCCGTATCGCCTTGATCTCGTCCAGCTGCCTGCCCTCGCGCCAGGCTTTGGCGGACTCGCCGCGCTCGCCGAAGGTCAGACAGGCGATGGTGACCTTCTCGCCACGGGCGGCGGCCAGGGCGATGGCTCCGCCCGCCCGCCACACGAAGTCCCCGGCGTGCGCCGTGACGACGAGTGTCGATCGAGATGGGGGTCCCCCCGCGCGAGCGTCGTCGAGCGTGGGGGAGGCGGGCGCGTTGCCGTGCGTCATTGCGTCAATCTCCTTGGTGGACAGGTGTGCGCCCGCCCCAGGCGTGCCGAGCCGCCGCGCCTCAGTCGCGCAACGCCTCGATCACACTGGCGAGATGGGCGCGGACGGCCGCCTCGGCCGCCTGCGGGTCCCTGGCCGTGATCGCCTCGATCATGGCCAGATGCTCGTTCAGGGACTGCTGCGGACGCCCCGGCCGCAGCGCCAACTGGAAGCGGTGACGCACCAGTTGGGCGTTGAGCCGCTCCAGCAGGGCCAACGCCGTCTGCTGGCCGGAGAACTCCCGGACCTTGTCGTGCAGTTCGTGGTTGAGCTCGGAGTACGTCACCGGCTCGCCGTCGGCCACGGCCTTGGTCATGGCCCGGCCCAGGTCCGCCAGTTCGGTCAGCTGCTCGTCGCTGGCCGCGACGGCCGCCTTGGCCGCGCACAGTCCCTCCAGGACCATGCGGCACTCCGTGATGGCGACCGCTTCGTCCACGGTCACCACCCGCACCCGGGAGCCCCGGTTGCGGATCCGCTCGACCAGTCCTTCGGCCGCCAGATCGATCAACGCCGCGCGGATGCTGGCCCGCGTCACATCGAGTTGCTCGGCGAGCTCGTTCTCCACCAGCCGCTGTGCCGGTGCCATGTCGCCGTGCAGGATCGCCTGCCGCAGCTGCGTGAGCGCATGCTGCTTGGCCTGCTCCCCGGTGCTCGGACGGGCTTCTTTCGGCATCGTTGCCCTCCCTGAGTGAGTGCCTGTCGAACCTAAATCTAGCCAAACAAGATTGTCAACAATTTTGTCCGCCGTATTGCAGGCGTTACGGCTCGCGGTAGAGCGCCGTGAGCAGTTCCAGCACGGCCTGGGTGGCGGGGTGCGGGTCGTCCTTCCACCAGGCGAGGCGTACGGCGATGGGCTCGCCGTCGCGCACCGGGCGGTAGACGACTCCGGGACGCGGGTACTGGTTCGCGGTCGATTCCGCGGTCATGCCGACGCTGCGGCCGGTGGCGATCACGGTGAGCCAGTCGTCCACGTCGTGGATGTCCTCGGTGACCGGGCGTGAGTCGGGCGGCCACAGGTCGGCGGTGGTGGTGCCGGTACGGCGGTCGACGAGGAGGGTGCGTCCGGCCAAGTCGGCCAGCCGGACCGAGCGGCGGCGCGCGAGGGGGTCGTCGGAGGCCATGGCGCACAGCCGTCGCTCCAGACCGACGATGGCCGACTCGAACCGCCGGTCGTCGAGCGGTCTGCGGACCACGGCCAGGTCGCAGGCGCCCTCCCCGAGTCCCGAGGTGGCCGAGTTGACGCGGATCAGGTGCAGGTCGGTCTCCGGGTGCGCCCGGCTCCAGCGGCGCTGGAAGGGGAGCGTGTGGCGGCCGAGCGCCGACCAGGCGTAGCCGACGCGCAGATGGGCGTGGCCCGAGGTGGCGTCCAGGACCAGGTCGTCGACCTCGGCGAGGACCCGCCGGGCGTGCGCGACCACCCGCAGTCCGGTGCTCGTCGGGGTCACCGAACGGGAGGTGCGCCTCAACAGCCTTACACCCAGGGCCTGTTCGAGGGAGGCGACGGTGCGGGAGACGGCGGCCTGGGAGACGCCGAGCGCGTGGGCGGCGTCGGTGAAGGTGCCCTCGTCGACGATCGCGACGAGACATCGCAACTGCCTCAGCTCCAGATCCATGACTCCAGCGTATAGATCGTCCGGCTGTTGCATTTTGCGCAAGTACGAGCGAGGCGCACGATCGGAGTATGCCTGGAGCCTCCGCAGCGACAACTCCGTTGACCGGCACGTCACACGGCACCCCGCGGCCGTCTTCCCGGGTGGGCCTCGCCGGGCTGGCCACCATGGCCGGCAGCGGGCTGTCCAACCAGACCGGTGCCGCGCTCGGCTCCCTCGCCTTCCCCGTCATCGGGCCGGTGGGGGTCGTCGCGGTACGCCAGTACGTCGCCGCCGCCGTGCTCATCGCCGTGGGCAGGCCGCGACTGCGGGAGTTCACCTGGCGGCAGTGGTGGCCGGTCCTGCTGCTGGCGGTGGTGTTCGGGACGATAAACCTGTCCCTGTACACCGCGATCGACCGGGTCGGTCTGGGGCTGGCGGTAACGCTGGAATTCCTGGGACCGCTGTCCATAGCGCTGGCCGCGACCAGACGGCGCGTGGACGTCTGCTGGGCACTGATCGCGGCGGCGGGCGTGGTGACGCTGATGCGGCCCCGCCCCTCGGCCGACTATCTGGGCATGGGGCTCGGGCTGCTCGCCGCCGCGTGCTGGGCCTCGTACATCCTGCTCAACCGGACCGTCGGCAGCCGCATCCCCGGGGCGCAGGGTTCGGCAGCCGCGGCCGGGGTGTCCGCGCTGATGTTCCTGCCGGTCGGGATCGTCGTCGCCGTCCGGCATCCGCCGACGCTCATGGCGGCCGGGTGTGCGGTGGCGGCCGGGGTGTTGTCGTCGACGGTGCCGTATCTGGCGGATCTGTTCACGCTTCGCCGGGTGCCGGCTCCGGCCTTCGGGCTGTTCATGAGCGTCAACCCGGTGCTCGCCGCCGTGGTCGGGTGGATCGGCCTCGGTCAGCGGCTGGACTGGGCGGAGTGGGCGGGCATCGGAGCCATCGTGGCGGCGAACGCGCTGAGCATTCTCACGTCACGGGACTGAACCGACCGAGGCCCGCCCTTCCGCCGTCAGTGGCGCATGTGCCGGCGGACCCACGCGGCCTGCCCGCCGTCGACGAGCAGATCGGTTCCGGTGATGAAGTGGGCCTGCGGGCCGGTGAGGAAGGCGACCGCGTCGGCGATCTCGCCCCGTGCACGGCCGGCGGCGGGGCGAGCGGGCAGCGCGCGTCCCGCTGCATCGGGTACTCGGGGGCTGCGGTTGCCGTGTCGGGTGCGGTGCCGGTCAGGGTGTCGGCCATGTCTCTCCTCGGTGGTGGGGGGCTCCGCGTGGGGCGGGACGCCGGGGTGGTGCGAACGAGGCCTCGATGAGCACATGCAAACAGAGCGGACTGACGGCGTCCGGTCAGTTGCCTGACATCGGCCTGACGTGATCCAGATCACCCATCAGTGATGTTGCCATGCACCGGACAGGGATGCCAGAGAGGGTGAACTCGGTGGAATTAACCGTGAGTTGACGGACGGAGGCATGACGACGGCAACCCGCGGCAGCAACGCGAAAAGGGTGGCGTCACGTCACCGTGGCCCCACCCCGCAGCCCACCGCACGGACTGTCCATATTTGCTGTGCAAAATCTCCTACCGCCGACTCCGCAGCAGCGACCCGAGCGCCAGTCCCGCACCCAGCCCGGCCAGGGCGCCGGCCGATGCCCGCCACGCCGGCGACGCCCTCACGACGGGCACGGCAGGTGGACGGGAGGGAATGGGCGAGCGGGTCGGAGGTCCGGAGGCCGCCGCCCGTGCGTGCTCCTCGCCGACGATCGCCAGGAAGCGGCGACCGGTACGGCTTCCCGACGAGCCGGCGATCCACGAGGTGTGGGCCCGGATCCAGTAGCGCCGCCCGGCCTCGCCGGTGAACATCCCCGCGAGCATGTCCCGCAGCAGGCTCTCGCGGATGGTCCCGATCTCGAAGCCCATCCAGGCGTAATTCATCATGAGGTCGGCATAGACGTGCCGCTTGCGCTCATGCGGATCGACGAAGTCCGTGTCGCCCCAGACGGGCTGGTACAGCGCCATGTCGTCGAGTTCCAGGCGGACCAGTTCGAGGTAGTAGCTGCGGATCCCCTGGACCTGGTCCGCCCTGGCCTGCCGGTTCTGGACACCCAGGGAGACGGCGACTCCGGCCAGCGCCAGCGCCGAGACGATCGCCGAGGTGAAGCCGTACGCGGCGCCGACCTGGCTGAGCCTGTTCCAGTCCACGCCCTTGGAGTCGGAGAACTCCTCCAGCGCGAAGGGCGACAGGAGCACGACCGTCAGCGCGAGTGCCGCGGCAGCGACCAGTCCCAGAATTCTGCCCGCGCGACGCGCCGCCCCCGCAGCCATGGACCCATGACGAACCATCAGGTCAATCCCCCCAGGCGAACCTGCACCGGTGATCAAGCCGAGCCTGGGGCAGCCTACTTGGGGCCGACCGGCTCGACAGCGCCCACCTGCACGACCTCGACAACCCCTACCCCGCCGCCCTCCCGAGCCAGTAGCCGAAGCCCCGGCGGGTGTGGATCAGCGCCGCCCCCTCCTGGTCGACCTTGCGCCGAAGGCGGGAGATCAGCTGCTCCATCGCGTTGTCGCCGCGGAAGTCGCCCCAGACGTACCGGCTGATCTGTTCCTTGGACAGCACCTTGTGCGCGTTGACGAGGAGGTGGCGCAGCAGCCGGTACTCCGCCGGTGTGAGATCGAGCGTGCGCCGGCCGCGCCGCGCCTGGCAGGTGGTGTCGTCCAGGACCAGGTCGGCGTAGTGCAGCGCGCCGTCCCGGCCGCCACCCCTGGTACGCAGCAACACCTGGATACGGGCGAGCACTTCGGCGATCCGGAACGGCTTGGTGACGTAGTCCCGCTCCCCCGCGCCCAGTTCGGGCAGCAGCTTGTCCAGGGCGTCCCAGGCGGTGAGCAGCAGGACGGGCGGGCGGTGCGTGACGAGTCGGCCGCCCTGCTCAAGGGCGTCCATCTCCGGCAACTCCGCGTCGATGACGACGAGTTCGAACCGTTGCTCCGCCAGCCGTGACACCACCTCGGTGCCGCTGCCGGCCGTCCCGATCCGGTAGCCGGCCAACTCCAGCGTGGTGGAGAGGAGTTCGGCGTTGTCCGGCTCGCCCACGGCGACGAGCAGGTGTTGCCCGCCACCGCGGGCGAGTGATCGTGTCTCACTGATGCTGCCGTACGTGGACATGCGCTCAGCCTACCGTCCTGCTTGCCTGACTCAAGCAATATCCATTCGATTGCTTGACTCAAGTAAGTCACATATGCTTGCCTAACTCAAGGAAGCCCGACCGTGCGGCCGGGCAGCGGAAAGCAGGAGCACACAACTGAGCCCTCGCTCACCAGAGCCGGGGCCGCCTTGAGCGGAAGGCGGCCCCCGCGCCGAACCCGTGGGGACGGGGGTCGGCGCTGTCCCGGACCCGGTCGTCGGCCACTCCCCCAGATCGGCGCCGGGTCCGTGGACACATTGCCTCGCGCGGGGGCGTCAGACCGTTTTCCGGCGGGTCCGGAACAGGCTGACGCCCGCCCCGAGCGAGACCGCCCCCATGCCGACGGCGGTCAGGACGGCCTGTGGCCCGTCGGCCACGAAGGGCGCGGCGACGGCGACGACCAGATTGAACAGGAACAGGAACCACAGCACGGGTCTCGACGCGAGCAGCGGCTTCATGAATGGTTTCCTCCGGATCGAGCAGACTTGGATCTTGGCTGACGTGGTGCTTCAACGATTCCGTCGTCCGCCCGACGACACGAGGGAGCGATCTCCCGGACCCTCGGTGGAACGGTCTCCCGATCCCGTGGTGGAGTGGGCTGCACCACTGCCGCGCGGTCCGCGCCCGCACCGGCGGCCCCCTGCGCCTAACCTGATCTCCATGCGCGCAACCCTGCGGCAGGCGGGCCGGGCGACACTCCACCTGGTCATCTCCGCCGCGATGGCCTTCGGGTCGTACATCTTCATCACCGTGCTCCTGATCACCGCGATCCTCACGGCCTCGGTGGTCGGCGCGTTCATGCTGCCCGAGACCGTGCTGCTGATACGGCGGATCGCCGGGGCCAAGCGGCAGCAGGCGGGTGCCTGGACCGGGCGGAAGATCCCCGAGGCGTACCAACCGCTGAACGGCACGGTCCGCGAGCGGCTGCGCACGGCGGTCCGTGATCCGAGCACGCTGACCGACTTCCGCTGGATGGTCGCCTACTACGCCTACGGCGCCCTGCCCGTGCTGATGCTGCCGTTGTGGCCGCTGGGTCTTGTCGTCGACGGCGTGTGGTGCGGGCTGCTGCGCCGCGAGGCCGTCGTCCTGCCGTTGATCAGCCGGCTCGCGGACCTGGACGCCGAGTGGTCGACCGCCCTGCTGAAGCCCTCACCGAAGGCCCAACTGGCGGTACGGGTCGAGGAGTTGGTGCAGACCCGGGCGGGCGCGATCGCCGCGCACGGGGCCGAACTGCGCCGGATCGAGCGCGACCTGCACGACGGCACGCAGGCCCGGCTGGTGTCGCTGTCGATGCGGATCGGGCTCGCCAAGCGGGCCTACGACCAGGACCCGACGGCGGCCCGCCGGATGCTCGACGAGGCGCAGACGCTGGCCGAGGAGGCGCTGACGGATCTGCGGCACGTCGTCCGCGCGATCCATCCGCCGATCCTCACCGACCGCGGCCTGGTCGGCGCGGTGCGCGCGCTCGCCGCCAGCAGCGCGCTCGGGGTGAGTGTGATCGTGGACGGGCTGACCGACGGCCACGACGGGCCGCGTGCCCCGGCGGCGGTGGAGGCGGCGGCGTACTTCGTGATCGCCGAGTCGCTGACCAACGCGGCCAAGTACAGCGGCGCCGACCGCGCCGAGGTCCATCTCGCCCGCGCCCGCACCGGACTGCGCGTCCAGGTGCGCGACGAGGGCAGGGGCGGCGCCGACGAGGCGGGCGGATCGGGGCTGCTCGGCATGCAGCGCCGGGTCGCCGCGCTCGACGGCAGTGTGACTGTGACCAGCCCCGTGGGGGGACCTACCGTGATCGAAGTGGAGCTGCCGTGCGTCTGGTGAGCGTAGTTGAGGCGGGACTGTCATGAGAGTCGTGATCGCCGAGGACAACGCCCTGCTGAGAGAGGGCCTGGTCCTCCTGCTGACGTCGGCCGGGCACGAGGTCGTGGCCGTCGCGGGCAGCGGGCCCGAGGTGCTGCCCGCGCTGCTCCAACACCGGCCGGACGTGGCCGTGTTGGACGTGCGGATGCCGCCCGGCTTCCGCGACGAGGGGCTGCGGGCCGCGCTGGAGGCACGGGAGAAGATCCCTGGGCTGCCGGTGCTGGTGCTCTCGCAGTACGTGGAAGAGTCGTACGCCGCCGAGCTGTTGGGCGTCGGGGCGAGCGGGGTGGGCTATCTGCTCAAGGACCGGATCGGCCGCGTGGACGAGTTCCTCGACGCGCTGGACCGGGTCGCGGCCGGCGGTACGGCGCTCGACCCCGAAGTGGTGACCGAGTTGCTGACCCGGCGCCGTAATTCACCGCTGGACTCGCTGACCCCGCGTGAGCGCGAGGTGCTGAAGCTGATGGCGGAGGGTCACGACAACACGACGATCGCCAAGACCCTGGTCGTCACGGAGCGCGCGGTCAGCAAGCACATCGGCAATGTGTTCCTGAAGCTGAGCCTGCCGCCGAGCGACAGCGGGCACCGCCGGGTACTGGCCGTGCTGGCGTATCTGCAGAACGTGTGACACGCGCCGCCGCTCGTACCCGGGTATGACACGGCCGGCGGCGCGTACTGCGTTCTCAGTAGCCGCGAGTGTCGGCAGCCGCACGACGACGGGACGGGGGTCCGGCCGCGAGTCTGGGACGGTCCCCGAGAGCAGATGTGGAGCACTCCGTCCCGTGGCTACTTTTCTCCATCGACTGGGCCAACTCGCTTTCCGGCGGCGCTGGTTGGTCACCCTGCTCTGGGTGGCCGTGCTGGCCGCCGTCGGCTTCGCCGCCGTCAGGGCTCCCGAGGCCCCCGACGAGGGGTCGTCCATGCCGGGGATCGAGTCCCAGAAGGCCTTCGACCTGCTGGGGCAGCGCTTCCCGGGTTCGGTCGCGGACGGCGCGAACGCACGGATCGTGTTCGTGGCCCCGCACGGCGGGAAGATCACCGCGACCGCGAACAAGGCGGTCGTCGAGAAGCTGGTGACCGAGGCGGCCGACGGCTCCCAAGTCGCAAGCGCCGTCGACCCGTTCACCGC
This sequence comes from Streptomyces sp. MBT53, assembly GCF_016654115.1. Classification (GTDB taxonomy): domain Bacteria; phylum Actinomycetota; class Actinomycetes; order Streptomycetales; family Streptomycetaceae; genus Streptomyces. The sequence continues at coordinate 80,054 of NZ_JAEQAZ010000001.1, read as the reverse complement.
GAAGGCGGTGAGCGAGGACGCGACGACCGCGTACGCGACCGTCACCTTCAAGGTGAAGGCGCACGACCTCACCGACACCGCGAAGTCCCATCTCCAGAAGGCAATCGACACGGCCCGCACCTCCGGCCTGACCGTCGAGGTCGGCGGCACCGCGCTCGCGACCCAGCCCTCGGCGGGCGGCAGCGCCGAGGCGATCGGCATCGCGATCGCCGCCCTGGTGCTCCTGATCACCTTCGGTTCACTCGCGGCGGCCGGACTGCCGCTGCTGACCGCGATCGTCGGCGTGGGCATCGCCATGTCCTCGATCCTGGCCCTGTCCAAGGCCCTCAACCTGTCCTCCACGACAGGCACGTTGGCCACCATGCTGGGTCTCGCGGTCGGCATCGACTACGCCATGTTCGTCGTCTCCCGCTACCGCGAGGAGCGCGCCAAGGGTCACGCGCCTCGCGAAGCGGCCGGACTCGCGGCCGGCACGGCGGGTTCGGCAGTTGTGTTCGCCGGACTGACCGTTGTCATCGCACTGGCCGGTTTGTCGGTGGTCGGTATCCCGACGCTCACCAAGATGGGACTGGCCGCCGCCGGTGCCGTCGTCGTCTCCGTCCTCATCGCGCTGACGCTGGTCCCGGCACTGCTCGGGTTCTGGCCGAACGCCGTGCTGTCCCGCTCCGCCCGCAAGAAGGGGTGCCTCGAGGAGAACGGCGAGAACAACGGCGGCAGCCGCTGGGCACGGTTCGTGCTGCGCCGTCCGGTCACCGTCCTGCTGCTCGGCGTGGTGGGTCTCGGGGCGCTCGCGCTCCCGGTGGCGGACCTCCAACTGGGCATGCCCGGCGACGAGGTGAAGTCCACGGCCACCACCGAACGCCGTGCCTACGACGACCTCGCCAAGGGCTTCGGGCCCGGTTTCAACGGGCCGTTGACCGTCGTGGTCGACGCGAAGTCGGCGGGCGGCACGAAGGCCGCCGTGTCGACGATCTCGAAGCGGATCGCGGCGACGAAGGGCGTGGTCTCCGTCTCCCCGGCTCGCTTCAACCCGGCGGGCGACACCGCCGTCTTCTCGGCCGTCCCGTCGACCGGACCCAGCGACGAGAAGACCAAGGACCTCGTCCACACCATCCGCGCCGAACGCCCGGCGATCGAGTCCGCGACCGGGACGACGTTCCTGGTCACGGGCACGACCGCGGTCAACATCGATGTGGCCCAGAAGGTGCAGAACGCGCTGATCCCCTATCTCGCGGTGGTCGTCGGCCTGGCCGTCGTCCTGCTGCTCCTGGTCTTCCGCTCGATCCTGGTCCCCCTGAAGGCGGCCCTCGGCTTTCTCCTGTCGGTGCTCGCCTCGCTCGGCTCGGTCGTCGCGGTCTTCCAATGGGGCCACGGCGCAAGCCTGTTGGGCGTGGAACAGACCGGCCCGATCATGAGCATGATGCCGATCTTCCTGGTGGGCATCGTCTTCGGACTCGCCATGGACTACGAGGTGTTCCTCGTCGCCCGCATGCGGGAGGCCTACGTCCACGGGGACCGGCCGGCGCAGGCGATCGCGACCGGGTTCCGCTACAGCGCCCGGGTGGTCGTGGCCGCCGCGCTGATCATGATGGCGGTGTTCTCGGGCTTCATCGGGGCCGGTGAGTCGATGATCAAGATGATCGGCTTCGGGCTCGCGGCGGCCGTACTGCTCGACGCCTTCGTCGTCCGGATGGCGATCGTGCCCGCCGTACTGGCGCTGCTGGGCCGGGCCGCCTGGTGGCTGCCGGGGTGGCTGGACCGGCTGCTGCCGAACATCGACGTCGAGGGCGAGGCGCTCACCCGCAGGGAACCCGCGGCCCCCGCCGTGCCCGAACCGGTGCCGATCACCCGTGCCTGACCCCGCCCCTCCCGCGAAGGGCCGCCCGCAGAGCACGACGCGGGCGGCCCCGCCGCCTGTCCCCGGACCCCACCGGCGGGACCCGGCCCCAGGTCAGGACGGGGCATCGCCGACCATGGTCACAGGAGACCCACCGGAGACACCGATGCACCACAGCTGGCAGCGCTATGCGGACGAGCACATCCGCACCGTCGACACCATGTCGGCCGTGCTGCTGTTCGCCATGTTCCTCTTCGGCAGCGAACTGAACGTGCCGCGCGGTCCCGGGCCCGACGCGGTGGCCCCCACGATCGCGCTCGCCACGGTCTCCTGCGCGGCCCTGTTCTGGCAGCGGACCCACCCCCGTGCGGTCGTCGCCGTGACGGCGGTCGCCGCCGCCGGGGCCGCCGCGCTGGGCTGTCTGCTCACCCCGCTGATGCTGGGGCCGCTGATGCTGGCCCTGTACCGGCTGGCCGTCCTCACCCGCCGCAGGACGGCCCGCCGCTACTTCCTCGCGTCGGTCGTGCTGGTGGTGACCACGGCGACACTGGCCGACCCGGTGCATCACCCCTGGCCGTTCAAGACCGTCGGCCCGGCCGCCTGGCTGCTGCTGCCGGTCGTCGCCGGGAACGCGCTCCGGCTGCGGGACGCCTATCTGGAGGCGGTGCAGGCACGGGCCGAGTACGCCGAGCGCAGCCGGGAGGAGGAGGCCCGGCACCGGGTGGCCGAGGAACGCATGCGCATCGCGAGGGAGTTGCACGATGTCGTCGCCCACCACCTGGCCCTGGCCCACGCCCAGGCAGGCACCGCCGCCCACCTTGCGCGCACCCACCCCGACCACGCGCAGAAGATCCTGACCGAGCTCGCCGGCACGACGTCCTCCGCGCTGCGTGAGATGAAGGGCACGGTGGGCCTGCTGCGCCGGGCCGACGATCCCGGCGCGCCGCTGGCCCCGAGCCCGGGGCTGGCCCAACTCGCCGAGCTGACCGGCGCGTTCGCCACCGCAGGACTCGCGGTCACCGTCACCACGGAGGGCGAACGGCGCCCGCTGTCGGCCGGGGTGGACCTGACGGCGTACCGGATCGTGCAGGAGGCGCTCACCAACGTCAGCAAGCACGCCACGACCGGGTCGGCGCAGGTGCGCCTGCGCTACTCCCACGACCGGCTGACCGTCACCGTGTCCGACGACGGCCCGGGGGCGACGACCCTCCCGGCGCCGCCCCCGGGCCAGGGTTTCGGGCTGATCGGGATGCGGGAGCGCGCCCGTTCGGTCGGCGGTGCCCTGCGGGCCGGGCACCGGGTCGAGGGCGGCTTCGAGGTCACCACCGAACTGCCGCTGTATCCCAGCGTCCTGGAACCGGAAGAAAGAACCCCATGACCATCCGCGTACTGCTCGCCGACGACCAGGCCCTGCTGCGGGCCACCTTCCGGATCCTGATCGACACCTGCGAGGGCATGGAGGTGGTCGGCGAGGCGGCCGACGGCGCCGAGGCGATCGCGCTGGCCGGGGAACACCGCCCCGATCTCGTCCTCATGGACATCCGCATGCCCGGCACCGACGGCCTGACCGCCACCACCGCCATCTGCGCCGACCCGGCACTGTCCGGCACCCGCGTCCTGATCCTCACCACCTTCGAGGTCGACGAGTACGTGGCACAGGCGCTACGGGCGGGCGCAAGCGGTTTCCTCGGCAAGGACGTCACCGCCGAGTCGCTGCTCGCGGGCATCCGCACGGTCGCGTCCGGCGAGTCCCTGCTCTCCCCGCTCGCCACCCGCACCCTGATCAGCCGTTTCCTGGCCACGCCCGCGCCGAGCGCCCGACTGGCGACGCCCGACCGGCTCGGCGTCCTCACCGCCCGGGAACGCGAGATCATGGCCATGGCGGCCGAGGGCCGCTCGAACGACGAGATCGCCGAGCAGCTCTACGTCAGCCCGCTGACCGTCCGCACCCATGTGCACCGCGCGATGACCAAGCTGGACGCCCGCGACCGGGCCCAACTCGTCGTGATGGCCTACCAGTCGGGGCTGGTGCAGGCACCGCCGCCGTCCGACTCCGCGTTCTGACCCACGCCGCATCCGCAGAGTCCGGCCCGCCTGGCGACGCCCGACACGCTCCCCCACTGGCCTGGGGGCGTAAGAGGTGCCCCTCTCGCCCCAGGGCACGCACCCGACGCGGCAAGGCCCACCCCCGGGCGGACGACGGGACTTCGCGGACACGGCCTGGCGCCCGTTCAGGCGAACCCCCCGCCGAAAAGGCGTGCCGCCCCCGCTCGCCGTCGACACCTGTGGCGTGCCCCTCCCCCGCATCGCACCCATGCTCGCCACCCCCGGCGCCCTCCCGCCCGCCGGGCAGGACGCTCGCTGGGCCTACGAGACCAAGCAGGACGGCCAGCGCGTGCTGGTGTACCTCCCGGGCGACGGCAGCGTCCTGCTGCGTGCCCGTTCCGGTGCGGACATCACCGGCGCCTATCCCGAACTCCTGCCCCTGGGACGAGAGTTGGGCAGCACGCGGGCGATCCTGGACGGTGAGGTGCTGGCCCTGGACGAACAGGGGCGCGCCGACTTCCAGTTGCTGCAGAACCGGATGGGCCTGGCCGCATCGCCCGCGCTCGCGGCACACCGAGCCGCGAACACCCCTGTCCATCTGGTGCTGTTCGACGTCCCGTACCTCAACGGGCCGCTCCTGACCCTCCCTTACTCCGACCGCCGCGCCGAGTTGGAGCGACTGGGTCTCCAAGGCCCGAACTGGTCGACTCCCGCCGCGCTCACGGGACATGGCGCCGAGGCGCTGCGGGCCACGCGTGAGCACGGGCTGGAGGGGCTGGTCTGCAAGCGGCTGGACTCGGTGTACGAACCGGGGGTGCGTTCCCGGGCCTGGATCAAGATCCGCAATCTGCGCAGCGAGGACGTGCTGGTCGGCGGGTGGGTGCCGGGCAAGGGGCGGCTGTCGGGGTTGCCGGGCGCGGTGCTGGTGGGGCAGCGCGCGGGCGGGCGGCTGCGGTACGTCGGCAATGTGGGGACGGGCTGGAGCGAGGCCGAACGCGCCGAACTCGCCGCGCTGTTGCGGGCCGCCGCGACCGACACCTGCCCCTTCGATCCGGTGCCGGCGGTGGCCGGGGCGCGCTGGGTGGTACCCCGGCTGGTCGGCGAGGTCCGCTACAGCACCCGTACCCGGGCCGGGATGCTGCGGCAGCCGTCCTGGCTGCGACTGCGCCCCGACCTGGCGCCGGAGGAGTCGGCCGCCGATCTGCCGGAGGACGAATGAACTTGCGTAGATCAAGTATTGGGCGGCGTGTCACCATCGTGACACCTCACCCCCTTGGCGCGTACATGAAAAGTAGGGACTCTGAAAGCCCTTTCCACCCCACAGCCGCCGGGCTGCGCCCGAAGAGGAGAACGCAGTGTCGTCCCAGAAGTCCCGGACCCGCCGCCGAAGGTGGCTCGCCGGTCTCGGCGGTGCCGCCGTGCTCGTCGTCGCCTTCCCCTCCGCTGCCTTCGCCGCCCCGCCCGCGGCGCTGCCCGCGAACGCCGAGACGGCGGAGAAGACGTATCTGCCCGCCTTCGACTACGACACGGACGGCTGCTACCCGACGCCCGCGATCGGCCCCGACGGCACCATCAACGGCGGACTCAACCCCACGGGATCGCTGAGCGGCGAGTGCCACGACGCCTCGGACCTCGACAACACCAACAGCTACTCGCGCTACAAGTGCAACAACGGCTGGTGCGCGTACATGTACGGCCTGTACTTCGAGAAGGACCAGGCCGTCGCCAACTCCAGCATCGGCGGGCACCGCAACGACTGGGAACACGTCGTGGTGTGGGTGCAGAACGGCACGATCCAGTACGTGTCGACGTCCAACCACGGTTCGTTCACCGTGCACGCGGCCTCCGACGTCCGCTTCGACGGCACGCACGCCAAGATCGTCTACCACAAGGACGGCATCGGCACGCACGACTTCCGCCTCGCGGACGCGGGCGACGAGCCGCCGGAGAACGACAAGCACACCTGGCAGTACCCGCCGCTCGTCGGCTGGAACGGCTACCCGGCGGGCCTGCGCGACAAGTTGAGCGCCTACGACTTCGGCAGCGCGAACTTCGGGCTCAAGGACGCCAACTTCGTGGCCCACCTCACCTCGGCGAAGCCTTCCGGAATAACGTTCGACCCCGCCGCCTGACGGTACCGTCCACAGGGCACCATCGTTCTCAGGGCTCCCGGGACCATCTCGACCCCGGGAGCCCGAGAGGACGGAACGTGGCAGCTGAACGCAGGGTCTCGCGGCGGGCTCTCCTGATCGCGCTGGGCATCGCCGGAGCGACGGCCATCCCCGCGGGTGCGCAGGGCCCGGACCCCGGGAACGGATACACCATGCCCAGCCTCGCCTTCGACGACCCGGCCACCCAGCACCGGCTCGGCGCCCTGTACTCGTCCGCGCTCAGGTCCGTGTCCGGCGCCAACACCATCGGCGCGGACCGCTCGGTGTACGACAAGGCCGGTCTGCTCAGCTATCCGCCCGGCACGGTCGTCCGGGCGGGCGGCGGCTATCCCGCGCCCCAGCGCTGGACGCGGGACGCGGCCGTCAACGCGTGGAGCGGGGTCAGCCTGCTCGCGCCGGAGGTCGCCCGCAACACCCTGTGGTCGGTGGTCGACCGCGCGCGGGACGGGCTCGTCGTCCAGCAGGACAACCAGTGGTGGGACCAGATCGTGTGGGTCCTGGCCGCCCACCACCACTACCTGGTCACCGGCGACCGCGACTTCCTCACCCAGGCCCACGGCACCTCCGCGCGCACCCTCGCGGCCCGCCGCGCCCAGCACCTCAACCCGACGTTCGGCCTCTTCGAGGGCCCGGGCTTCATGAACGACGGCATCTCCGGCTACCCCAGCCCACCCGCCTCGGCCTCCGTCCACTCGTCCTTCGTCCTGGACCACCCGCACGCCAAAAACCTGATGTGCCTGTCGACCAACTGCCTCTACTACGGCGCCCATCTCGCCCTCGCCGCCATGTCCGAGGCCCTCGGCCGCCCCGTACAGGCCGCCTCGCTGCGCTCGGACGCGGAGCAGCTGCGCACGGCGATCGACCGGCACCTGTGGCGCGCGGACGCCGGCACCTACGGCTACCTCGTCCACGGCGCGGGCCCCCTCGCCGGGCATCTCGACACCTCGCAGGAGGGCGCGGGACTGGCCCTCGCCGTCCTCCTCGGCGTCGCCGACACCGAACGCGCCGGCCGGATCCTCGACGCCACGCACTGGCAGCCGTACGGCATCGTCAACGTCTGGCCGCACTTCCCGCGCTTCGACGACCGGCGTCCCGGGCGGCACAACGTGATGGTGTGGCCGATGGTCCACGGGCTGTACGGCCAGGCCGCGGCCGACGCGGGCCGCGCCGAACCGTTCGCCCGCGCCGTCGACACCCTCGCCGGTCTGGTCGCCACGAGCGGTGGCTTCTACGAGCTGTACGACTCGGTGACCGGTGCCGTGGACGGCGGCTGGCAGGGCGGTGCCAGCGGCCACGCGAACCACTTCGTGTCGCAGCCCGACCAGACCTGGTCGGCGACGGCGTATCTGCGGCTGGTCCACGACGGTCTGTTCGGACTGACGTTCACGGACGGCTCGCTGCGGCTGCGCCCGTGTCTCCCCCCGGCCTGGGGCGCGGTGAGTCTGCGCGGGCTGCGCTATCGGGGCATGACGTTGGATGTCACGCTGAGCGGCGGCGGGAGCCGGGTGGGGTCGTGCACGGTGGACGGGCGGCCGGGGGAACCCGTCGTGGCCGCCGACGGGCGAGGGCACCGGGCGATCTCGATCGTGCTGACCGAGTGAGCGTGGGCACCCCGCCGGTCGGGCCGTGATGGGTCCTCAGGTGTAGGACCACAGGTGGGAGCTTCCTCCGTCTCCGGTCCGATCTGCCCACGCGCCGTGGCACCTAGCGTGCTGGGCATGGACACGAGCGGAACGCTGGAAGAGGCCTTACAACGACTGCACTCCACCGGACCCGAGCGCAACGGCTGGCTCAGCAATCACGCCCCGATGGTCGCCGAGGCGCTCGCCGCGCACGGGCGGGCCGGGGCCGTCCACCACTGGCTGGATCTCTACCGGGACAAGCTGGAGGACTTCCCCGATCCGGTGGACGCCGTCACGGACGACAACTGGCCCTCGGCGCTGGGTGATCCGCGCCGGGCCGCCGACTGGATCGACCACTTCTCCCGCTCCCTCGCCGAACACCCCTGGCGGAGCGTCCTCGCCGTGTGGTGGCCGCGTCTGCTGCCCGGGATCTCCGCGGGCGCCACCCATCCCGTCATCCGGGTCGGTCATGCCGTACGGGCCCTCGGTGCGGACGAGAACGAGCCCCGGCTCACGGAGCTCGCGCACGGTCTGGGCTACTGGGCCGCGCGGTACCAGCCCGTGTCGGGCATCGCGCCGTTGCCCGGTGGCCGCAGCGCCGCCGACTCCCTCGACGCCGTGCCGCCGATCGTCCAGGGGCCGGCCGGCTTCCGGGCCAGGCTGGACGCCGTACGCCAACTGCCTCTCTGGGCGGGCGAGGTGAGCGATCCGGACGCGGCGCGGGAGCGGCTCACGGAGTTGGTGCGTGCGGCCACGCACCGCTACGCCACGCACGGGCACGGCGAGCCGACCATGCTGGTGCACGCGGCGACAGCGCCCAACGCGGTGCTGCGGACCCTCGACGCGCTGCCCCGGGAGCTGTGGGCACCGAGCCTGCGGGCGGCGTGGACGGCGTCGGCCGCGGTCACCGCGATGTACACCCCGAGTGAGCCGATCGGGTACACGACGTCACGGCGCCTCACCGCCGAGGAGGTGCTCGAACGGGCTGTCGCCCATGGCGACGAACACGTCATCAAGTTCACGGACACCGCCCTGGACGTGGGGGACGAAACGGCGCTGGTCGCCGCGGTGCGGGCCGTGGAGATCAGCGAGCCCCTTGTCTGATTCGGGGGGTACGAGGGGTTTGAGTTGACCGGTGCTGCGTCGGGGGACGTGTCGGAAGGTCTATCGTGTTCGCATGTCCGTGCCCGAACTGATCCGAATCGTCTCCCGCGACTCGCCCATGGCGCTGGCCCAAGTGGAGCGTGTCCGCGCCGAGTTGGCCGTCCTTCATCCACAGGTGCGCACCGAGGTCGTGCCGGTGAAGACGACCGGCGACAAGTGGATGGGCGATCTGTCCGCCGTCGAGGGCAAGGGGGCGTTCACCAAGGAGGTGGACGCCGCGCTGCTCGCGGGTGAGGCGGATCTCGCGGTGCACTGCATGAAGGACGTGCCCGCCGACCGGCCACTGCCCGCCGGGACGACGTTCGCCGCGTTCCTCAAGCGGGACGACATCCGCGACGCCCTGGTCCACCCGGGCGGGCTGACCCTCGACGAGCTGCCCGCCGGTACCCGGATCGGCACCTCGTCGGTCCGCCGGGTCGCGCAACTGGCCGCCACGCACCCGGAGTTGCAGTGCGTGCCGTTCCGCGGCAACGTGAACCGGCGGCTGGAGAAGCTCGCGGCCGGCGAGGCGGACGCGCTGCTGGTCGCGATGTCGGGCCTGGAGCGCATCGACCGGACGGACGTGGCCACCGAGGTGCTGTCCGCCGAGGCGATGATGCCGCCGATCGGCGCGGGGATCCTCGCCCTGCAGTGCCGTGAGGGCGACACCGACGTCATCGACACGATCAGCGGTCTCGGTCACCCCGAGACGCATCGTGAGGCGACGGCGGAGCGCATGTTCCTCCATGTCCTCCAGGGGCACTGCAACAGCCCGATCGCCGGATACGCCCAGGTCGACCGGAGCGGTGAACTGTCGCTGCGCGCCTGTGTGTTCACCCCGGACGGCAAGACCCGGCTCAACGCCCACGAGTGGGCGGGCCGGCTGGACCCGGCGACGCTCGGCACCTCGGTGGCGGTGGCGCTGCTGCGGCAGGGCGCCCGCGAGATCATCGACGGCATCCCGCACTGAGCGGAAGAGCCCGGCCCCGCGGGTCTCAGGGGGTGCCGGGCTCCGCCTGGTCGCGAAGGAACTTGCTCACCTGGTGCGCCAGGCCGTCCCGCCCGGCACCGGCCGCGACGGCCTCCTCGCACAGACCGATCCCGCCCGCCCACAGGCGCCGCTCGGTCCACTCCTCCTCGACCCGCAGCTGCACCTGTACGTCGACCTGGGTCAGCGATGCCTCCGGGCCGGCCGCGTACAGCACAGCGGTGGCGCGGCGCAGCGGATAGACGTCGAAGCCCTCGATGAACTGCGAGCTGCGCCAGTCGATGAAGGCGCTCTCGCCGTCCGGGCCGACCCGGATGTCGATCTGCCCGTCCTCCAGATGGATGCCGAGATGCCGGGAGCCGCGGTTCTCGACGGTGACACGGAGAGTGAAATACGTCAGCCCTTCGGCGGCGTCGTCGCGTCCGCGCGGCGGCTCGGCTGCCGCCAGGCTGTGGACGCGGACACGCAGACCGGCATGTTCGTCGTACTCGTGCCAGTCCCCGACCACGTTCGGCTCGTACACAATGCACCCTCTCGACCTCAGAGAGCTGCTTCCTATCTGTGTGCTCAGCGCACTGTCAAATGAGCAGAATGCGCTGTGGCCAGCGTTTTCGCCCGCTTGATCACTGATCAAGCCGTGCGCAGGAACAATCCGCTTTTCGGCCACCGAACCGCGGTCGGGGGCGTGCCGCACATCACGTCCCCGGCAAGATCAGCGGGCCAGCCGTCCGAGGAGCGAGGAGGCGGCGGCGATACCGAGCGCGGCGGCCACCAGCAGGACCGCGAAGTCGGTGCCGACATGCGACGGGGTGCCGAGCAGCAGCCCGCGCAGGGCGTCCACTTCGTAGCTGAGCGGGTTCGCCTTGCTCACCGCCTGCAGCCACCCGGGCATGATCGCCACCGGGTAGAGGGCGTTGGAACCGAAGAACAGCGGCATGGTGATCGCCTGTCCGAAACCCATCAGCCGGTCCCTGCTGAGCACGATGCCGGCGATGGTCATCGACAGACAGGAGAAGAAGGCCGAGCCGAGGATCACGATCGCCCCGACACCGATCAGCTTCAGCGGGTTCCAGGTCAGCGCGACTCCGAGAACGGCCGCGATGACGACCACGACGACGGCCTGGATGAGCGACTTCACTCCGGCCGCGAAGGCCTTGCCGGTGATCAGCGCCGAGCGCGGGGTGGGCGTGACGAGAAGCTTGTTGAGGATGCCGGCGTCGCGTTCCCAGATGATCTGGATGCCGTAGAAGATGGCGATGAACATCGCGGACTGGGCGATGATGCCCGGGGCCAGGTAGTCGATGTAGGGGATGCCGCCGGTGGGGATCGCCTTGATGCGGGTGAAGGTCTGGCCGAAGATCAGCAGCCAGAGCGCCGGTTGGACGGCTCGGGTGTACAACTCGGTGCGGTCGTGGCGGAGTTTCTGGAGTTCGACCGCGCACATCGCGATCACGCGGGCGGGCAACAGGCGCCAACCGGACCGGGGTTGGGGCGGGGTGAGCAGCAGATTCAGGTCGTATTCGCGGGCGGGGTCAGCCGACGCGGTTCGCGGTGCGGCGGGTGCTTCGGACATCGCGGAAACCTCCTGACGAGTCTTCGAGACCGCTGCCGGCGATGTCCCGGAAGACGTCCTCGAGGGTGGGCAGCGGATCGGTGGCGGGGGCGCCGTCGGCGCGGCGGCGTTCGCCGAGGCCCTCGCGGAGCTGGACCGGGGTGCCCAGGGCGCGGATACGGCCGCGGTGCATCAGGCCGACGCGGTCGCAGTACTGGTCGGCCTCGTCCATGTAGTGGGTGGTGACCAGGACGGTCATGCCGGTGGCCTCGCGCACGGCGTTGATGTGCTCCCACACGCTGGTGCGGGCGATCGGGTCGAGGCCGATGGTGGGCTCGTCGAGGATGAGCAGGCGGGGCGCGCTGACCAGCGCCTGCGCGAGTTCGAGCCGGCGGACCATGCCGCCGGAGTAGGTGTTGGCGAGCCGGTCGGCGGCGTCGGTGAGGTCGACGGCCCGCAGTGCCTGGGCGACGCGGGCGGCGCGTTCTCTGCGCGGGACGTCGAAGACGCGGGCGAAGAGAGCGACGTTCTCGCGACCGGTGAGCCCGCTGTCGGCGGACAGCTGCTGCGGGACGTAGCCGAGCATGCGGCGCACCGACATCTGTTCCTTGGCCGTGTCGTGGCCGAAGACGTGGACCATGCCCGCCGGGACCGGGAGCAGGGTGGTGATACAGCGGATGGCCGTGGTCTTCCCGGCTCCGTTGGGACCGAGCAGTCCGAAGACCTCGCCCTCCCCCACGGACAGGTCGAGCCCGTCCACCGCGGTGGTCTCGCCGAAGGAATAGGCGAGCCGGGTGCAGCTGACGGCTGCGGACCGCTCGGTGGCGGTGTCGACGGACTGCGTCATGAGTCCTCGGCCTCCTCGTGCAGATTGACGGCCAGTTGGTGCAGGGCCGGGATGGCCGCGCGCAGCGCGTCCCGGTCCGCCTGGTCGAGACGGTCGACCTGGGTGCGGACGAGAGCGGCGCGCCGTGCGTGCCAGTCGCCGAGGCGGGTCTTGGCCGTCTCGGTGAGCTGGAGCCGGGCGGCGCGCCGGTCGGCGGGGTCCGTCTCGCGGATCATGAAGCCGTCCCGGACGAGCTGGTTGACGAGGGTCGACACCGAGTTGCTCGCGAGGAACAGCTCCTTGGCCGCCTCCGAGATGCCGATGCCGGGCCGGACCTCGACCAGGCGCAGCAGCTCCACATCGGCGCCGCGCAGGCGCGGCATGGTCATCTCGCTGCGCAGTCGCCTGCGGATCAGCCGCTGGACACCGACGAGCGCGTCGGCCAGCTCTTCCGGGAAGTTCTCCGTCTCCACACCCAGAGATTACCTCTTTAGCAGAGGTAACTAACCCAAAAGGATGGTCAAGACCCCCGCTCGGGAGGCAGCGGGACCGATTCCGGTTGGACACTGAGAAGGAGACCGGTGGCCGCCGGTCCAGGAGATCGGAACGCGACTGCCATGAACCACGACAGGAATCCGTCCCTCGGCGAGCCGGACGCCGTCTCCACCCGTTCGATGTTCGGCGCCCCCTGCTGGGTGAGTCTCACGAGCCGCGACGTGGAGACCACCGAGGCCTTCTACGAGGCCGTGTTCGGCTGGAAGTGGCGCTCGGCCCGGCTCGGCGACCAGTTCCGGATCGCCACGGCGAACGACATTCCGGTGGCCGGCCTGGGCGCGGTGGCCTCCATGTGGCAGATCCCGGTGGCCTGGACGCCGTACTTCGCCGTGCCCGACGCGGATGTGGCCGCGGCCCGGGTCCGCGAGCGCGGCGCCACGGTCGCCGTCGGCCCGCTCTCCTTCCCGCCCGGCCGCGCGGCCCTCCTCGCCGACCGGGACGGCGCGACCTTCGGCATCTGGGAGGGCGACCTCATGGGCGGCTGGGAGACCTGGCGCCGCTCGGCCCCGGCCTTCGTCCGCCTGCACACCCGGGACGCCTTCGACGCGGCGATCTTCTACGGCGAGATCCTCGACTGGGCGTCGGCGGACCCGGCGAGCTGCGAGGTCCGGTACGAGGGCGGCGAGGTCGTCCTGCGCAGCGGCGGCAACGTCGTGGCGCGGATCGAGTCCGGCGCGCTGGAGGCGGCACCCGACCCGACGGTCCGCCCGCACTGGCAGGTCCACTTCGCGGTCTCGGACATCCGCTCGTGCGCGCGGGTCGCGGCCTCGTACGGCGGGAGCATCCTGCGCGAGAACGACCACGAGGCCGTGCTGCGCGACCCGGACGGCGCCCAGTTCACGGTGACCTCGCGCGGCGCCCCCTGACGCTCAGCGCCGGGCGGGCCGTGAGAGCAGCACGAGACTCCGGGCCTCGACCACCATCTCCGTGTCGGCCTTGTGTTCCGTCTCGTCCGGGGTGCCCTGCGGCTCGGCGGTGTCGATGAGGGTCGTCCAGCGCTCGCCGTAGGTGAGGTCCGGGAGACGGAAGTCGACGGGCTCCCAGTAGCTGTTGAGCAGGAGCAGGAAGGAGTCGTCGACGACGGGTCCGCCGTGCGGATCGCGTTCGGCGATGGCGTCACCATTGAGGAAGACACCCACCGAGTGCGCGTCGGAGCGCTGCCAGTCGCGGTCGGTCATCTCGCGGGCGTCGGGCAGCAGCCACACCAGGTCGGGGAGCGGCTGTCCGGGGTGCACGGCGGTCTCGCCGCGGAAGAAGCGTCTGCGGCGCAGCACGGGATGGGCGGCGCGCAGCCCGATGACATACCGCGTGAACGCGGCGAGTTCACGCTGCTCGTCGGTCAACTCCCAGTCGATCCAGGAGACTTCGTTGTCCTGGCAGTAGGCGTTGTTGTTGCCGCGCTGACTGCGGCCCAGTTCGTCGCCGTGGCCGAGCATCGGGATGCCCTGCGAAAGGATCAGCGTGGCAAGGAAGTTGCGCTGCTGGCGGGCGCGCAGTTCCAGCACGGCGGGGTTGTCCGTCTCCCCCTCCGCGCCGCAGTTCCAGGACCGGTTGCCGCTCTCGCCGTCCCGATTCCCTTCCCCGTTGGCCTCGTTGTGCTTGTCGTTGTACGAGACCAGGTCGCGCAGGGTGAACCCGTCGTGCGCGGTGACGAAGTTGACGCTGGCGCGCGGTCGGCGCCGGCTGTGCTGGTACAGGTCGGAGGAGCCGGTGAGCCGGGACGCGAACTCGCCGAGCGTGTGCTCGCCGCCGCGCCAGAAGTCCCGTACGGCGTCCCGGTACTTGCCGTTCCACTCCGACCACAGCGGCGGGAAGTTGCCGACCTGGTAGCCGCCCTCCCCCACGTCCCACGGCTCGGCGATGAGTTTGACGCGGCTGATCACCGGGTCCTGCTGGATCAGGTCGAAGAACGCCGACAGCCGGTCCACCTCGTGGAACTGCCGTGCCAGCGTGGCCGCGAGGTCGAAGCGGAAGCCGTCCACATGCATCTCGGTGACCCAGTGGCGCAGCGAGTCCATGATGAGCTGAAGCACGTACGGGTGCCGCATCAGCAGACTGTTCCCGGTGCCCGTCGTGTCGTAGTAGTGGCCCCAATCGCCGTCCACCAAGCGGTAGTAGGAGGCATTGTCGATGCCCCGGAAGGAAAGGGTGGGGCCCTTCTCGTTGCCCTCGGCGGTGTGGTTGTAGACGACGTCGAGGATGACTTCGAGCCCGGCGGCGTGCAGGGCCTTCACCATCGCCTTGAACTCGGTCACCTGCCCGCCTCGTTCGCGGTGTGCGGCATAGGCGTTGTGGGGCGCGAAGAAGCCGATCGTGTTGTAGCCCCAGTAGTTGGACAGGCCGCGGTCCTGGAGCACCCCGTCCTGCACGAACTGGTGCACCGGCATCAGCTCGACGGCGGTCACCCCGAGCGAGACGAGATGGTCGACGACAGCCGGGTGCGCGAGTCCCGCGTAGGTGCCCCGGAGTTCTTCCGGGACTTCCGGGTGGGTGCGGGTCAGCCCCTTCACATGGGCCTCGTAGATCACGGTGTCGGCGTACGGGCGGCGGGGCGGGCGGTCGTCGCCCCAGTCGAAGGCGGGGTCGGTGACCACGCCGAGCATGCCGTGCCCGGCGCTGTCGCCGGGGGCGGGTCCGGCCGAACGCTCGTACAGCGAGGGGTCGTTGTCGATCTGTCCGTCCACCGCCCGGGCGTACGGATCGAGGAGCAGCTTCGCCGGGTTGCAGCGGTGTCCGGCGGCCGGAGCCCACGGACCGTGCACCCGGTAGCCGTAGCGCTGCCCGGGACCGATGCCCGGCAGATAGCAGTGCCACACGAAGCCGTCCGCCTCGGTCAGCCGGATGTTCCGGTGGCTGCCGTCGTCCTCGACGAGGACGAGGTCGACGCGTTCGGCGACCTCGCTGAAGAGGGCGAAGTTGGTGCCCTTCCCGTCGTAGGAGGCACCCAATGGAGAGGGGTGCCCGCTCCACACGGACACCCCTTTCCGGCGCGGGCTCGCGGTCACCGGGCGTCCTCCAGGACGCCACGCGCCGGGCGGGCCGGCAGCGCGGCCGGCAGCGCGCGGGGCAGCCGGAGCATCTCCCGCAGGCGCGGCGCGGGAGTCGTGGGGACGCGCGGGACGCGTTCGCCGCTGGGGGCGCGTTGCGAGAACCAGATGACCTTGCTTCCGGTGTCGGTGGCGCAGCAGCCCCAGCCGTCGCTCATCGCGGCGATCCGGGCGAGACAGGCACGCAGATCCTGGTCCGGGCGCAGATCGGGGTCGTTGTCGCCGATGGCGGTGATCAGGTGCTGGCCGTTCCACCAGAGCTCGATCGACGTGTCCTTGTCCGTGGCGTGCTCGTCGATGGCCCGCAGCAGCAGCTCGGCGCCGCGACAGACGGGGTCCACGAGAACGTCCAGGTCCCAGAGGCGGAGATGGGCGGCCAGGATGCGCCCGACCTGCCCGACCCGTTCCGGACTGACTTCCACGTCGAGGTGGTAGTAGCAGGGCACTGCGGTCTTCATCTTCGTTGGCTCCCTACCGGCGAAGCTCGCGCTTCCCCTCGCCCTGCGGGGCCGGGGCCCCGAACACGAAGCGTGAGCACTGATCGCTTCTGAGTCAGCTCCAGAGTGCGAGCGTTAGTCCATTCGTGCAACACGAGCGACCCATGAGGTAGTTGAAGATCCAACAAGACGCTTGGTCATCACCTGTGCACCATGAGTGAAAGCCTCGACTGCCGTGCCGGAGCCATGCCGCTCCGCGCACGGCCGCACCCCGATGGTCGGGAAACGCGGTCCGCCGAGGCGGAAGGTGAACAGCGCCATGCTGCTACCCGCCAAAGCCGAAGTGGCCCGCCAACTGCGGCGCTACCGGGTGTGGGAACGCGTGATGCTCGCGTCGCCGGGCGACCGGACAGCGCGGGCCACCTTCGAGGACTCGGGCTACACCCTGTGCGTGCTGATGGGGAAGCGCTGCGCGCGCGAGGCCTCGGAAGCCGCCGAACGCTATCTGAGCAGCAGCGTGGGCTCGTACCTCCAGGAGCAGAACGGACGCCCCCGTACGACGCCTGTCGTGCACCGCGGGCCACCCGTCACCGCCGCCGTCACCGTCGACCGGCGTTCCCCGGCCGGAAGGTAGTCCCCCTTCCGGCGCAGCTTGGCCCCCCACCGGGTGAACAGCCCGACCACGAGCACGGCGGAGGTGAGACCCATGAACGCGACCCCGGCACCGATCGGCCGCATTCCGGTACGCGACGTACGCCCGGCCGTGGACAGCGGCGCGCGCCCGGCCAAGGCGGTGGTCGGCGAGCTGTTCCAGGTCACCGCCACCGTGTTCCGCGAGGGCCACGACACGATCGGCGCGAACGTCGTTCTCCACGACCCCGACGGCCGCCCCGGCCCGTGGACCCCGATGCGCGAACTCGCCCCCGGCAGCGACCGCTGGGGTGCCGAGGTCACCCCGGCCACGACAGGCCGTTGGTCCTACGTCGTGGAGGCCTGGGGCGATCCCATCGCCACCTGGCGCCGGGCCGCCCGCATCAAGATCCCGGCCGGCATCGACGTCGGTCTGATGCTGGAGGAGGGCGCGGAACTGCACGCGCGCGCCGCCACCGGGGTGCCCGAGGGACCGGCACGGGCTGCGGTACTGGCCGCCGCGGAGACGCTCCGCGACGACTCACTGCCGGTGGGGACACGGTTCGTGGCCGCGCTGACGCCGGAGGTGGAGGGGGCGCTGGAGCGGTATCCGCTACGGGAGTTGGTGACGGCCTCCGAGCCGCGCGCGTTGCTGGTGGAGCGGGAGCGGGCGCTCTACGGCTCCTGGTACGAGTTCTTTCCGCGCTCCGAGGGCACGGCCGCCGAGCCCCACGGCACGTTCCGCACGGCAGCGCGGCGACTCGACGCGATCGCGGCGATGGGCTTCGACGTGGTGTATCTGCCGCCGATCCATCCCATCGGAACGGCTTTCCGCAAGGGGCCGAACAACACGCTGTCCGCCGGGCCCGAGGACGTCGGTGTGCCCTGGGCGATCGGCTCCCCCGAGGGCGGCCACGACGCGATCCACCCGCGACTGGGCACGCTGGAGGACTTCGACGCCTTCGTCGCGCGCGCCGGTGAGCTGGGCCTGGAGATCGCGCTGGACTTCGCGTTGCAGTGCTCGCCGGACCACCCGTGGGTGGACAAGCACCCGGAGTGGTTCCACCACCGCCCCGACGGGACGATCGCGTACGCGGAGAACCCGCCGAAGAAGTACCAGGACATCTACCCCATCGCCTTCGACCGGGACCTGGACGGCCTGGTCGCGGAGACCGTGCGGGTGCTGCGGCACTGGATGGACCACGGCGTGCGGATCTTCCGCGTGGACAACCCGCACACCAAACCGGTCGTGTTCTGGGAGCGGGTCATCACCGACATCAACGCCACCGACCCGGACGTGATCTTCCTGGCCGAGGCGTTCACCCGCCCCGCGATGATGGCCACCCTCGCCCAGGTCGGCTTCCAGCAGTCGTACACCTACTTCACCTGGCGCAACACCAAACAGGAACTCACCGAGTACCTGAGCGAGTTGTCGGGCGAGGCGGCCGCCTACATGCGGCCCAACTTCTTCGTCAACACCCCCGACATCCTCCACGAGTTCCTCCAGCACGGCGGCCGGCCCGCCTTCGAACTGCGGGCCGTCCTGGCCGCCACCCTCTCCCCAACTTGGGGTGTCTACAGCGGCTACGAACTCTGCGAGAACTCCGCTCTCCGGCCGGGCAGCGAGGAGTATCTCGATTCCGAGAAGTACCAACTCCGGCCCCGCGACTGGGAGTCCGCCGAGCGTGAGGGCCGTAGCATCGCTCCCCTCATCTCGTCGCTCAACGCGATCCGGCGTCGCCACCCGTCACTGCGCCGGCTCAGGAATCTCCGCTTCCACCGGACGGACAACGACGCGGTGATCGCGTACAGCAAGACGACGGGCGTGGACACGGTTCTGGTGGTCGTCAACCTCGATCCGCACCACACCCAGGAGGCCACGGTCTCGTTGGACATGCCGCAACTCGGCCTGGAATCACACGAATCCATGTCGGTGCACGACGAACTGACGGGTGAGTCCTATCAGTGGGGCAGGACCAACTATGTGCGTCTGGAACCCGGCCGGGCTCCGGCGCACGTGTTCCACGTCCGGCGGTCCACACAGAGCGGAGGGTCAAGAGCTTCATGACTGTCAACGAACCGGTCCACGACACCTTCGAGGACACTCCCGCCAAGGACCGGGACCCCGAGTGGTTCAAACGCGCCGTCTTCTACGAGGTCCTGGTCCGCTCCTTCCAGGACAGCAACGGCGACGGCATCGGTGACCTCAAGGGCATCACCGCCAAACTCGACTACCTCCAGTGGCTCGGCATCGACTGCCTCTGGCTCCCGCCGTTCTTCAAATCCCCGCTCCGCGACGGCGGTTACGACGTCTCCGACTACACCGCCGTCCTCCCCGAATTCGGGGACCTCGCGGACTTCGTCGAGTTCGTGGACTCCGCGCACCAGCGGGGCATGCGGGTCATCATCGACTTCGTCATGAACCACACCAGCGACCAGCACCCGTGGTTCCAGGAGTCCAGAAAAGACCCCGAAGGCCCCTACGGCGACTACTACATGTGGGCCGACGACGACAAGCAGTACCCCGACGCCCGCATCATCTTCGTCGACACCGAAGCCTCCAACTGGACCTTCGACCCCGTCCGCAAGCAGTACTTCTGGCACCGCTTCTTCTCCCACCAGCCGGACCTCAACTACGAGAACCCGGCCGTGCAGGAAGAGATCCTGGCCGCCCTCCGCTTCTGGCTGGACCTGGGCATCGACGGCTTCCGCCTCGACGCCGTGCCGTACCTCTTCGCGGCCGAAGGCACCAACTGCGAGAACCTGCCCGCCAGTCACGACTTCCTGAAGCGCGTCCGCCGTGAGATCGACGCGATGTATCCGGACACGGTGCTGCTGGCGGAGGCGAACCAGTGGCCCGAGGACGTCGTCGACTACTTCGGCGACTTCCAGAGCGGCGGCGACGAATGCCACATGGCGTTCCACTTCCCCGTCATGCCCCGCATCTTCATGGCCGTTCGCCGCGAGTCCAGGTATCCCGTCTCGGAAATTCTCGCCAAGACCCCCGCGATCCCGTCGAGTTGCCAGTGGGGCATCTTCCTGCGCAACCACGACGAGCTGACCCTGGAGATGGTCACCGACGAGGAACGCGACTACATGTGGGCCGAGTACGCGAAAGACCCGCGCATGCGCGCCAACATCGGGATCCGCAGGCGCCTGGCGACCCTGCTGGACAACGACCGCAACCAGATCGAGCTGTTCACCGCCCTGCTGCTCTCCCTCCCCGGCTCGCCGATCCTCTACTACGGCGACGAGATCGGCATGGGCGACAACATCTGGCTCGGCGACCGCGACGCCGTCCGCACCCCCATGCAGTGGACGCCCGACCGCAACGCGGGCTTCTCCTCCTGCGATCCGGGGCGCCTCTTCCTGCCGACGATCATGGATCCCGTCTACGGCTACCAGGTCACCAACGTCGAGGCGTCGATGTCGTCGCCCTCCTCGCTGCTGCACTGGACGCGCCGCATGATCGAGATCCGCAAGCAGAACCCGGCGTTCGGCCTCGGCACCTACACGGAGCTCCAGTCGACGAACCCGGCGGTGATCGCGTTCCTGCGCGAGTACGAGGACGACCTCGTGCTCTGTGTGCACAACTTCTCCCGGTTCGCGCAGCCGACCATGCTGGATCTGCGGGAGTTCGACGGACGGCATCCCGTGGAGCTGATCGGCGGGGTGCGGTTCCCCGCGATCGGTGAACTGCC
Source organism: Streptomyces sp. MBT53 (assembly GCF_016654115.1). GTDB lineage: Bacteria > Actinomycetota > Actinomycetes > Streptomycetales > Streptomycetaceae > Streptomyces. Next base: position 59,499 of record NZ_JAEQAZ010000001.1, on the reverse strand, counting down.
GTATCTGCTGACACTCGCGGGGCACGGCTTCTACTGGTTCCGGCTCTCCCGGGCCGCTCCCCGCAACGGCCGACGACTTTGAGGATGTGCCCGCGAAAGGACGCGTCACCATGCCGAAGACCGCACCCCTCCGACCGAGCAGCCCCGGCGTCGACCGGCCTCCGGCCACGCTCACCGGGCTGCTGCGCGAATGGCTGCCCGGGCAGCGCTGGTTCGCGGGCAAGGACCGGCCGGTGGCCGACCTCGACGTGCTGTCCACCACGGAACTGTTCCCCGGCTGCCTCCATCTGCTGGTCCACGCGTCCCACACGGCGGTTCCCACGCCGGGCGGCACTCCCCCGCCCGGCGACTGCTATCAACTCCTGCTCGGCGTAAGGGAACACGTCTCGCCGCGGCTCGCCCGGGCCTTCATCGGCCGTGTGCACGAGGGCCCGTTGGCCGGACTCGCGGTGTACGACGCCTTGCAGGACCCTCGGTCGGCCGAACTGCTGCTGGAGCGGTTGCGGCACCCCGGTACGGCGGGTCCCCTGCGCTTCGAGGCGGACCCGTCGGTGTCGGTGCCCGCCGGACTCGCGCCCCGGTTGCTGGACGCAGAGCAGTCCAACTCCTCGCTGGTGTACGGCGATCGGTTCATCCTGAAGGTGTTCCGGCGTATCCAGCCCGGTATCAACCCGGACCTGGAACTGCCGGGGGCCCTGGCCGCGCAGGGCTGCACCCGGGTCCCGGCGCCGGTGGCGTGGTTCGGGACGGTCGAGCCGCGGGCCGCGACGCTCGGTGTGCTCCAGCCCTTCCTGCCGGACGCCTCCGACGGCTGGGCGCTGGCGCTGCGCGCACTCTCCGTCGGTGACGAATTCACCACCGAGGCCCATGAGTTGGGACAGGCCACGGCGGATGTCCATCTGGCGCTGGCCGCGGCCTTTCCGTCCGGCGCCTGTGGGGACAACGACCGAACGGCCGCCGCGATGACCGAGCGTCTGGAGGCCGCCGCGCACTCCGTTCCCGCGCTGCGGCCGTTCGCGCCGGGGCTGCGGACCGCGTTCGGCGCGCTGGTCGGCCGGGACGCCGGGCCGCCCGCCCAGCGCATCCACGGCGATCTGCATCTCGGACAGGTGCTGCGGGCCGGCCACGACTGGTTCGTCATCGACTTCGAGGGCGAGCCGTCCAAGCCGCTGGCGGAGCGGCGCAGCGCGCAGTCCCCGGTACGGGACATCGCCGGGATGCTGCGGTCCTTCGACTACGCGGCCCGCCAGCGCCGTCCCTGGCGGCCCGAGTGGGCGCGCCGCTGCCGGGAGGCCTATTGTGCGGGCTACGCGGCCCGGGCCGGCTGGGACCCCCGCACCAAGCATGCTCTGCTGCGCGCCTACGAGACGGATCGCGCGGTCTACGAAGTGCTGTACGAGGCCAGACACCGCCCGGACTGGCTTCCCGTACCCATGGCGGCGATCGAGCGACTCGCCGTCCGAGGAGGCTGAACTCCGTGGCCCTGCGCGACACTTCACCTTCGGAGGCGGGCGGCCCCGCCGTGTCCCTTCCGCTGGACCAGGCCGACCGCGAGCGCCTGCTCTCGGGCGCCCACCACGACCCGCACGCGCTGCTCGGCGCGCGTCCGGTTCCGGGTGGGATCGCCTTCCGGGCCCTACGGCCGTACGCCCGGGCCGTGAGTGTCGTGATCGACGGCATGCGCAACGCGCTCGCCTCGGAAGGGAGCGGTCTCTTCTCCGGCGTGCTGCCGCTCGACGCGATCCCGGCGTACACGCTGCTGGTGTCGTACGCGGAGGGCGAGGAAGACGAGGTGGACGACCCGTACCGCTTCCTCCCCGCGCTCGGCGATCTCGATCTGCACCTGATCCGGGAGGGGCGCCACGAGGAGTTGTGGAAGGCGCTCGGTGCGGAGCCGATGACGCACGAGGGAGTGACCGGCACCCGCTTCTCCGTGTGGGCGCCGAACGCCCAAGGGGTGCGTGTCGCCGGGGACTTCAGCTCCTGGAACGGGACGGCCTTCCCTATGCGGTCGCTCGGTTCTTCGGGTGTGTGGGAGCTGTTCCTGCCGGGGGTGGGCGAGGGCGCGCGCTACAAGTTCGAGATCACCTCACGCCATGGTGACCGCTTCTTCAAGGCGGACCCGATGGCCCGCCGTACGGAGGTGCCACCCGCGACGGCGTCCATCGTGACGGCCTCCTACCACGAGTGGGACGACGCGGAGTGGCTCGCCCGCCGGACGGAAACTCCCGTCCACGAAGCGCCGTTGTCCGTGTACGAGGTGCATCTCGCGTCCTGGCGGCCAGGCTTGACGTACCGTCAGCTCGCGGTCGAACTCCCCGCGTATGTCAACGACCTGGGCTTCACCCACGTCGAGTTCATGCCGGTGACCGAGCATCCCTTCGGCGGCTCCTGGGGCTACCAGGTCACCGGCTTCTACGCCCCGACCGCGCGCCTCGGCACCCCCGACGACTTCAAGTTCCTCGTCGACGCCCTGCACCAGGCCGGTATCGGCGTGATCATGGACTGGGTGCCGGCGCACTTCCCCAAGGACGACTGGGCGTTGGCCCGGTTCGACGGGGAGCCGCTGTACGAGCCCGGGGACGCGCGGCGGGCCGAGCATCCGGACTGGGGGACGTACGAGTTCGACCTCGGGCGCACCGAGGTGCGCAACTTCCTTGTGGCGAACGCCGTCTACTGGTGTCAGGAATTCCACATCGACGGCCTGCGCGTGGACGCGGTCGCCTCGATGCTCTACCTCGACTACTCGCGCGACTCGGGCCAGTGGACCCCGAACGTCCATGGCGGGCGCGACGACCTGGACGCCGTCGCCTTCCTCCAGGAGATGAACGCGACCGTGTACCGGCGAGTGCCCGGCGTCGTGACCATCGCGGAGGAGTCCACCGCCTGGGACGGCGTCACCCGGCCCACCGACACCGGCGGTCTCGGCTTCGGGCTGAAGTGGAACATGGGCTGGATGCACGACTCGCTGGGCTACATGGCGCACGAGCCGGTCCACCGCAAGTTCCATCACCACGAGATGACCTTCTCGATGGTGTACGCGTACAGCGAGAACTACGTGCTGCCGATCTCCCACGACGAAGTCGTCCACGGGAAAAGGTCGTTGGTGTCGAAGATGCCCGGCGACTGGTGGCAGCAGCGCGCCGACCACCGGGCGTATCTGGGGTTCATGTGGGCCCACCCCGGCAAGCAACTCCTCTTCATGGGGCAGGAGTTCGCCCAGGGCGCCGAATGGTCCGAAGCCCACGGCCCCGACTGGTGGCTCCTCGACCCGGCCTACGACGCGGCACCCGACCACCGGGGTGTCCAGAACCTCGTACGCGACCTCAACACCGTCTACCGCCGTACGCCCGCTCTCTGGCAGCTCGACACCCAACCCTCCGGTTTCCGCTGGGTGTTGGGCGACGCGGCCGAGGACAACGTCTTCGCGTTCCTGAGGTTTGACGCCGAGGGCGCGCCGCTTCTCGCCGTCAGCAACTTCTCCCCCGTCGTGCGCCACGACTACCGGCTCGGGGTCCCGGACGACATCCCGGCCTGGCGAGAGGCGCTCAACACCGACTCCATCGCGTACGGCGGCAGCGATGTCACCAACCCCGACCCGGTCAAGCCGGAGGACGGGCACATCCGGCTCACCCTTCCGCCCCTGGCGACGGTGTGGCTGACACCGGGGTGACATCCTGCTCCCATGCCGACACCGATACACGCTGACCTCACTCAAGTCACCGGCCTGCACCTGGAGTTGCGGGACGTCACGCAGGAAGTGCGGGGCGCCGGGCGGGTGTTGGACGGTGTGTCCATCGAGGTCGGGGCGGGACAGCTCACGGTGATCGCGGGCAGCAGCGGCGCGGGCAAGACGGTGTTGCTGGGGACCCTCGCGGGGCTTCAGAGCCCGACCTCGGGGGCCGTACTGCACGACGGTGCCGAACCGGGGCCGCCCGGGCCGGAGTTCGGGTATGTGCCGCAGGAGGACGTGATCCACCGCGAGCTGCCGTTGCGGCGCACGCTGGAGTACGCGGGGCGGTTGCGGATGCCGGGCGAGACGGTTCCGGCGCGGGTGACGGAGGTGCTCGACGCACTCGGGCTGTCCGAGCGCGCCGATACGCCGGTGCGGGCACTGAGCGGTGGGGAGCGCAAACGGGCTTGTATCGCGGCCGAGTTGCTGACCCGGCCGCGGGTGCTCTTCCTCGACGAACCCACCTCCGGGCTCGATCCGGTCACCGGGGCAGCCCTGTTGGCCACCCTGCGGAGACTGGCCGAGGCCGGCACCACCGTCGTGCTCACCACCCACGTCCTCGCCGATCTGCCGCGCTGCGACCAGGTGGTGTTCCTGTCGCCGGGCGGGGCGGTCGCGTTCGTGGGGCCGCCGGACGCGCTGCTCGGGGCGTTCGGTGCGGAGACGGCGGAGGACGTGTACGCGGCGGTCGCGGAAGGGAAGCGCGCAGAACGGGCGGCCCCGGCTGCGCTGACCGACCGGCAACCGGCGCCTACCGCGCACCGTCCACCGCGCGTCGGCGCCGTACGCCAGTGGGCGCTGCTGACCCGTCGTACGACGGCCCTGTTGGTGCACAACCGGCTGTCGGTGGCCGTGTTCGTGGGGTCGCCGGTGATGATCGTGGCGATGTTCGCGGTGCTGTTCCGGGCGGGGGCGTTCGATCCTGCGGCGCCCGATCCCGGGTCCACGGCGATGATCATGTTCTGGATCGCGTTCGGGGCGTTCTTCTTCGGGCTGACGTACGGACTGCTGCAGATCTGCCCGGAGTTGGCCGTGCTGCGCCGGGAGTGGCTGGCGGGGGTGCGGATCGGGCCGTATGTGGCCTCGAAGTTGACCACCGTGCTGCCCGTACTGGCGGCGGCGGACGCCCTGTTGCTGGCGGTGCTGCGCGCGCTGGACCGGCTGCCGGCGGCGGGCTGGGGCACGTACGGCTCGCTGTTCCTGACCAGTGTGCTGGCCTCGGCCGCCGCGCTGGCCCTCGGGCTGCTCACCTCGGCCGCGGTCACGGAACCGGCCCAGGCGACCCTGATGCTGCCGCTGCTCTGCTTCCCCCAGGTGCTGTTCTCGGGCGCCTTCGTGCCGGTGCCCCGGATGGCACCGGTCGGCCAGGGGATCAGTTGGGCGATGACCAACCGCTGGGCGTTCGAGGCGCTCGGTGGTGCGATCGGTCTCAACGACCTGTGGCGGGACGGCAGTTCACCGGCGGGGCCGCCGCTGTTGCGGTCGTACGGGGACTCGTTCGGGCATCCGGCCGGGCGCGGCTGGCTGATCCTGGCGGGGTTCGCGGTGCTGTTCCTGGCGGCGACCTGGGCGGTGCTGGTGCGCAGGTGCCGCCAGGGGGTGTCGGCGGCCCGTGCGGGGCGGTGAGCCGCCCGCCGTTCAGCAGCCTGCCCGGTCGGCGAGGCCGGCCGCCGTCGGTACGCGGTCGCGGTAGGTGTCCGCGACGAAGTCCAGAAACGTCTCGACGTCCCTGGGCTGCGAGGAGACGCCCACCGAGACCCGTACGGCGCCCGCGGAGGGCAGGCCCAGCAGGTCGAGGTACTCCTCCAGTGAGCGCATCGGAGTTCGGGCCGCCGAGCGCAGGCTGCGCAGGGGCAGGGCGAACGCGGCCTCTCCGGCGCCCGGGTTGCAGAAGCAGCCGAAGCGGAGCGAGATGCGGCGCTCGGCGCTGTCCTGGGCGACGATCCGTTCGTCGATCACCCTGCCATCCGCGCCGAGGAGGTTGAGGGCGACGGTGCCGCCGCGTGCGGGGCCGGTGTCGGTGGGGCCGTAGACCCGGGCCATCGGGGAGCCGTCGCTGTGGCGTAACTTCGCCACTCCCGTGAGGAGTTGGCCGGTGAGCCGGGCGACGTGGTCGTGCACGCGGTCCATGCCGATGGCGTCGATCCACTCCAGGCCGGCCGTGATGTCCGGTATGGAGAGGAAGTTGACGGTGCCGTCCTCGAAGGCGGCCTCGCCGTCCGCGAGGACGTGCCACTGCGCCTGGGCGCTCGCGGCGTAGATGGTGCCGCCGGAGAACCAGGGCCTGCGCAGCCGGGCGAGGGCCTCGCGGCGGACGATCAGGCTGCCTATGCCGGTGGGGTAGCCGAACACCTTGTACCAGCTGACCACGGTGAAGTCCGGGTGGTAGCGGGACAGGTCGAGGGGGTTGGCGGGGACGAAGGCGGCGGCGTCGAGCAGGACGTCGTAGCCGTGTTCCCGCGCGGTGGCGATCCAGTCCAGGGAGTGCCGTACGCCGGTGAAGTTGCTCTGTGCGGGATAGGCGAGGAGTCCGCGGCGGCGGGTGCGGGCCGTGAGCGCGGTGCGCAGCCGTTCCTCGTCCACGGCCAGGTCCTGGCCGTGGACCGGGACGTACTCGGTCCTGGCGCCGGCGGCGCGGGCGTACTCGCGCAGTCCGTTCACCGAGTTGTGGTTGTCGAGCAGCATCACGAGCCGGCTGCCCCGTGCGAACGGGTAGGACTCGCCGACCAGGCGCAGCGCGGCCGTCGCGTTGGCGGTGAACACCACGGTGTACTCGGCCGGGTCGGCCGAGAAGTGCCGCAGGACCGCCGCGCGGGCCTCGGCCAGCAGGTCGCCGGAGGCGCGTGCGGCGGGGCTCTCCGAGTGCGGGTTGCCGTAGACGCCCCGGGTGATCCGCGCGGCGCCGGCCAGGACCAGTGAGCTGGGGGCGAGTCCCGCGCCCGTGTAGTCGAGATAGGTGTGTCCCTCGGCGTCCAGATAGCCGAAGTCATGTGCTCTCAACTCGTCGAGATCCACCGTGCTCACGTCCTCGTACACCCCGCTTTGTCAGGTCGGTTCCACTCAACCACCAAACTCCGTAAGGCCACTTCCCTGTTCCCCTCACCAATCGCTCACACCTGGGCTACATTCGAGCACCGTCGATAACAGCAATGATCGGCAGAGTCACGCCCCGTACAACCCAGGAGCAGCGCATGCGCGACTTCGCCGTCGCTCCACCCCCCACCTCCGCCCTGACCACCCTCACCGGCGGCCTCGCCGACAGCGTCTTCGAGACCGCGGCCATCAATCCCACCCTTCCGCTGGTCGCGCGCCGGCCCGACCCCTCCTCCCCCGTGTGGGAGGAAGTGACGGCGGTCGAACTGCGGGACGAAGTCGTCGACGTGGCCAAGGGGTTGATCGCCTCCGGGATCTCGCCGGGCAGCCGGGTCGCGATCATGGCCCGCACCCGGTACGAGTGGACGGTGCTCAGCCACGCCCTGTGGGCGGTCGGCGCCGAGGTCGTGCCGGTCCATCCGACGTCCTCGCGCGAGCAGGTCGAGTGGATCCTGCGGGACGCCAACTGCGTGGCCGTGGTGGTGGAGGACGAGCAGGGCATCATGACGGTCGGCACGGTGTGTGCCGCGCTGCCGCTGCTGCGGCACGTCTGGCAGCTGGACTCCGGGGCGCTGCCCCAACTCGTCGAGCGGGGCACGTACATCCCGCAGACCACAGTGGACTCGCTGCGCCGGATCGTGATGCCGGACTCGACCGCGGTCGTCGCCTACACCTCGGGCACCTCCGGCCGCCCCATGGGCTGCGCGCTGAGCCATCGCAGCCTCGCCAGCCCCTGCGACACCCTGCTCTCGGGCTGGCCGAACACGGCGGCACCCGCGGGGGAACAGCCTGCCGTGCTGGCCTTCCTGCCCTTCTCCCATGTGTACGGCCTGATGATCCAGGGCCTGTGCACGCGCGGCGGCTGGCTGATGGCGCACGAGCCGGAGATGACCGAGGCCGCGCTGGTGTCGGGGCTGCGCTCCTTCCGGCCCACCTATCTCTACGCGGTGCCTTCGGTCTTCGAGAAGATCTACAAGACCATGTTGCGGACGGCCCAACAGCTGGGCCGCGGCGCGCTGTTCGAGCGGGCCGCGGCGACCGCACGGGAGTTCGCGGCGGCCGAGGAGCGGCTGAGACTCGGCCGGGGCTCGGGCCCCGGACTCGATCTGCGGCTGCAGCACGCCGTGTACGAGCGGACGGTGTACCGCAAGCTGCGCGCGGGCCTGGGCGGCCGGGTGGTCGGCGGCACGTCGGGCGGCTCCCCGCTGAACCGTGAACTGTCCCTGTTCTACGCGGGCATCGGCATCATGGTGCACGACGGCTACGGGCTCACGGAGACCGCCGGCGGGATCACCATGCAGCCCGCGGGCCGGGAGAAGATCGGCACCGTGGGGCAGGCGCTGCCCGGGACCGAGATCCGGGTCGCGGAGGACGGCGAGATCCTGGTGCACGGCCCGTCGATGTTCCAGGGCTACATCAACGACGAGCGGGCGACCCGGGCGACCATGCACGCGGGCTGGCTGGCGACCGGGGACATCGGGCGGCTGGACACCGAGGGGTATCTGACGATCACCGGCCGCAAGAAGGACATCATCATCACCAGCAGCGGCAAGAGCGTCGCGCCGGCCGCGCTGGAGAACCGGCTGCGCATGCATCCCCTGATCCATCAGGCGGTCGTCGTCGGCGACGACCGTCCCTGTGTGGGGGCGCTGCTGACCCTGGACCCGGAGTTCGTGGCGCACTGGCAGGCCGGTCTCGCGATGCAGAGCGACGCGCGGGGCCGGGAGGCGCGTGAGGAGAACGCGCTGCGGGAGGAGATCACGCGGGCCGTGGCGGCCGCCAACAGCCCGGTGGGGCGCGCCGAGTCGATCCGGGTGTTCCGGGTGCTCCCGCAGCCGTTCGACGTCGCGGGCGGGCTGCTGACGCCGTCGATGAAGCTGCGCAGGGACGCGATCGTGCGGAAGTACGCGTTCGAGATCGACGCGATGTACCAGGCACGCGCGCGTGCCCCGCGCCTGCCGACGGTGGACGAGCAGGTCACGGGGTGGGAGGACGCGGACAACGTGTTCCGGTGAGGTCACCGGAACACGGGGTCACTCCGGGCGGTGGGCGACGACCGCGAACATCGTCACGGACATGTGCAGCGCGCCCTGTTCGGCGGCCTCGGTGAGGTCGGCGTAGGCGCGGTCGCGCTGATCCTCGGTGAGTGCGCCGCGGCGCACCGCGGACTCGCCGAGCATGCGGATCAGGGGCCAGACGACCGACCGGTGGTCCTGGAGCAGCGCCTGCGAGCCCCGGTCGTCGACGGCGAACCCGGCCGCGCTGAGCTGGCCCACGAGCCGGCGTCCCGCGTAGGGGTTGGCCGCGCCGGTGAGGGCGCCCGAGGTGAGCGCGGCCATGATCTCCGGGTCGCCGGGGTGCAGGATCGTGGTCGCCCAGTCGGTGTCGAGGAGGGCCACGCGCCCGCCGGGGCGCAGTACCCGGGCCATCTCGGCGACGGCCTTGTCCGGTTCGGCGAGGTGCTGGAGCACCCGTTCGCACCAGACGACGTCCACGGAGGCGTCCGGCACGGGCAGGGACAGCGCGTCGCCGTCCGTGAAGCGGGCCGCGTTGCCGGCCTCGGCGGCGCGTTCCTGGGCGATCGTCCGCAGCCCCGGGTTGGGCTCGACACCGAGCGCCGAGCCGGTGTCCCCGACCGCGGCGGCCAGTTCACGGGTCGTCGAGCCGGTGCCGGACCCGATGTCGAGGGCGCGTTCACCGGCACGCGGGTCCAGTGCCTCGTGTGCCCAGGCCCGCAGGCGTCGTACGCCGGGATTGGTTTCCTGCATGTCGAGCGCGGCCACCAGCCGCGTCACGTTGCCGGGGTCGATGTTCTGGGTGCGGAAGCCGGACCCCGGCTCGGGCTGAGTGTGCGACATGGCGTGCACTCTACGGTCCGAAGCGGTCGCCCAAGAGCGGGTCGAGACCGGTTCACGTACGCCATTTGTTCATGCGCCCGGGGCGTACGCCGGGCGTCGGCGGGGCATGCTGGTGCCCACGCGTTCGTCTGCCTGCCGCGCTCAGCTGGCGGAACGGCTCCCGGCACGGTGGGATCGATGTTGGTGTGCGAAGCAGCGATCCAGGGGCAGGCGGACGACGTCGAGGCAGACCGCCTGGAGCCGCAGAAGGGATGAACACCGTGACACGACCGAGGATCCTGGTGGTTGGCGCAGGCTTCGCAGGAGTGCAGTGCGTACGCCGCCTGGAACGGAAACTGAACACCGACGAGGCCGACGTCGCCCTGGTGACGCCGTTCTCCTACCAGCTCTATCTTCCCCTGCTGCCCCAGGTCGCCTCCGGCGTCCTGACCCCGCAGTCGATCGCCGTCTCGCTGCGCCGCAGCAGCAAGTACCGCACCCGGATCATCCCGGGCGGTGCCATCGGCGTGGACATGAAGTCCAAGGTCTGTGTGATCCGCACGATCAACGACGAGATCGTCAACGAGCCCTACGACTACATCGTGCTGTCCCCCGGCAGCATCACCCGCACCTTCGACATCCCCGGGCTGACGGACCACGCCTTCGGGATGAAGACGCTCGCCGAGGCCGCGTACATCCGCGACCACGTGATCACGCAGCTCGACCTCGCGGACGCGAGCGACGACCCGGCGGAGAAGGCCTCGCGGCTCCAGTTCGTCGTCGTGGGCGGCGGATACGCCGGCACCGAGACGGCCGCCTGTCTGCAGAAGCTGACGCATGCCGCCGTCAAGCGCTACCCGCGCATCGACCCGGGGTTGATCAAGTGGCACCTCATCGACATCGCGCCGAAGCTGATGCCCGAGCTGGGCGACAAGCTCGGCAAGAGCGCGCAGCAGATCCTGACCAGGCGCGGTATCGACATCTCCCTGGGTGTCTCCATCGCCAAGGCCGGGCCGGAGGAGGTCACCTTCACCGACGGACGCGTGGTGCCGACCCGGACGCTGATCTGGACGGCCGGTGTGGTCGCCAGTCCACTGATCGCCACGCTCGGTGCGGAAACGATTCGGGGGCGCCTCGCGGTCACCGCCGACATGAACCTCCCCGGACACGACGGGGTGTTCGCGCTCGGCGACTCCGGGGCGGTCCCGGACGAGGCCAAGGGCGGGGACGGCGCGATCTGCCCGCCGACCGCGCAGCACGCGATGCGGCAGGGCAAGGTCGTCGCCGACAACGTGATCGCGACCCTCCGCAACCAGCCGTTGAAGCCGTACGTCCACAAGGACCTCGGTCTGGTCGTGGACCTCGGCGGCAAGGACGCGGTGTCCAAGCCGCTCGGCATCGAACTGCGCGGTCTGCCCGCCCAGGTCGTGGCGCGCGGCTACCACTGGTCGGCGCTGCGCACCAACGTCGCCAAGGTCCGCGTCGCGACGAACTGGACGCTCAACGCGCTGGCCGGCGACGACTTCGTGCGCACCGGCTTCCAGGCCCGCAAACCGGCCACCCTGAAGGACTTCGAGTACACCGACTCGTATCTCTCGCCCGAGCAGGTGCGCGACCAGGTCGAGGGGGCCGGGACCCAGGAGCCGTAGCATCGGTGGTACGGATCTTGAGATGAACCCCGGGGAGAGTACGGCGGCGTGAGGGCAGCGGGACGGGCGGCGTGGGCACGGCTGTGGGATCGGGTCGCGGCGTCCGATCCCGGACTGCTGCGGCTGACGGCCGGGCTGCGGACAGTGGCCTCGATCGCGCTCACGCTGACCGTGCTCTCCCTGCTGCACGCCTCGGTGCCGCATCTGGTGGCCGGGGCGATGTCGGCGATGGTGTCGACGTTCGCGATCCGCGAGAAGCAGCGCGCGGGGCAGGCGGTGACGCTCGCGCTCGGTCTGCCGGTGGCGCTGGCCTCGGTGTCGCTGAGCGCGCTGCTGAACTCGCGGGTGGTCGCCGGTGACGTCTTCTTCGTCCTGCTGATCTTCGGCGCGGTCTACAGCCGTCGCTTCGGCGACCGCGGCACCGCGCTCGGCCTGATCGGCTTCCAGATCTACTTCCTGTCCCTGTTCATCGGCGCGACCGTCTCCGCACTGCCCCGGCTGTACGGCGTGATCGGCGTCGCCTTCGTGTGCAGCGCGCTGGTGCGGTTCGCGCTGGTGCCGGAGACACCGACGGGGACGCTGGACCGGCTGCGGCGGGCGTTCCGGGCCCGGTTCGCCCAACTGGTCACCGCGCAGCTCGCGTTGCTCGACGCCGGTCCCGACGACATGGAGAAGGCCCTCGACGACGTACGCGAGGGGACCGCGCGGCTGCACGAGACGGCGCTGCTGATCCAGGGGCGACTGGAGGACGGGACCTCCGACGAGGCGGTGGCGCGGCTGGTGCAACGGCGGATCGCCGACGCCGAGATCGCCGCCGAACGCCTTGGGCTCCTGCTGCTGACCGCGCGCAGCGCCGAGCGGGGCCACACCTTGACCCTGCATCTGCCGGGCGCACCCGTCCCGTTGGCCGACCGGCTGCCGGTGCCGGACCGGACGACCGACACGTTGCGCCGCGAGCTGGAGGCGCTGCGCCTGCTGGTCCTGCGGCCCGTGGGCGCGGACTCGGGCACCGGGCTGGCCCGGGTGCGCAACAGGCTGCTGGGCTATCGCGAGGAGGAGAACCTGCCGTCCGCCTCCGACGCCGTGCAGGACGTGTTCCGGGGCATCGGTGAGGCCGCGCGAGCGGTGCTGGGGCTGCGGATCGCCGTGGACGGGCCGCAGGACGAGTCCGAGGACACGCCCGCGACGACCCGCTCGCGCGAGGAGCTGGACGCGGAGGACGTCGCCATCGCGAGCAGCGAGGAGGCCGAGGACGCGGAGCGCACGGGGTTGCGGCGGCCGACGACACGCGCCGCCGTGCAGGTCGCCGTGGGGTCGTCGCTGGCGATCATCGGCGGCGAGTTCCTGTCCAGTCAGCGCTGGTACTGGGCGGTGCTGACCTGCTGGATCGTGTTCCTCAACACCTCGTCCACCGGCGAGATCCTGGTCAAGGGCTACCGGCGGCTGCTCGGCACGGTCCTGGGTGTGGTCGCCGGTATCGGACTGGCGGGCCTGGTCGGGCACCACACATGGACGGCGTTCGCGCTGGTGCTGCTGTTCATCTTCGCGATGTTCTACACGGCACCGCTGTCGTACACCCTGATGTCCTTCTTCGTCACCGCGATGCTGGGCCTGCTCTACACGCTGCTGCACACCTACAGCGCGTCGGTGCTGGTGCTGCGGATCGAGGAGACGGCGCTGGGTGCGGCCTGCGGGGTGGTCGCGGCGGCGCTGGTGCTGCCGGTGCACACGGACCGCCGTACGAACGAACTGCTCGGGACCGTGCTGGCGCGCCTCACGGAGGTCACCGAGGCCGCCGTCGACCAGCTCAGCGGTGGCGCCCCGGCCGAACTCCTCGACAAGGCAAGGGACTTGGACCAGGCGCTGGCCGATCTGAGCGCCTCGACGCAGCCGTTGACGCATCCGATCACGCCGTTGCGGGCACGCCGGGACACCGCCCGGTTCGTCGTCGCGCTCCTTGAGACCTGCGCCTATCACGCGCGCTATCTGGCGGCGACCGCCGAGCTGCTGCCGACGCATCCGTCGATCGCGGCCGATCCCCGGCTGCGGGAGGCGGGGCGCCGGATCGTGCACAACATCGGGGTGATCGGCGCGCATGTCGCGGACGGGGACGCCGTGGGCCTGATCGAGACCGGGCCGAGCATCGCGTCCCTGCTGCGGCCCGGTACGCCCGGGACCCCGCGCTACGGCCGGGTGACCGACCGCGTGCTGCGGCATCTGCAGCGCCTGGACGAGGCCGTGGTCGGTCTGGCGCGCCCGCTCGGAGTACCGATTCCGGCGCCCGCGAAGTGAACCGCGCGCGCCGGGGGTAGACGTTCGGCATGACTGATGTCGTGGACTCGGGTGAATTGTTGCGGCGCATCCAACGGGCCCGGGCCTTCGCCGCCCAGGAGGCGCACGCGTGGTCGGAGCAGGGCGACCCCGTCCGGGAGGTGGCCTACGAGGCCGTTCTGCGGGTGCTGGACGAGATCGTGGCCCCCGGCCGGCATGCCGCGAAGTGAAACCGGTCACGCGACCGGTTCAGCTGGGTACGAAATGCCCGCCGATGGTTTACGGTTCATTCATACGTGGTCACGGAGTCGACCGTACGGTCCTCCGCCGCCACCGCTTAACGGCCCTGGCTGGTCTCCCCCGTCCAGCCAGGGCTTTTTCATGCCCCGATTCCGTCCCCCGAGGTGCCCGGGACGTCGACAGCGGCTGAAATGGGCGTAGGGAGAATTCCGGAACCGCTGCCGGCGAGGAGCCCCGAGCCATGACCAAAGCGATAAAACTGCTGACCGCCCTGCCCCAGGCCCAGCGCGAACGGCTGATGGAACTCGCGCAGGAGGTGTCGTTCGCCGAGGACTCAAGGATCTTCGAGGCGGGCGGCACGGCCGACCGTTTCTGGGTGATCCGCTCCGGCGCGGTCTCGCTCGACCAGCGGGTGACACCCCAGCAGCGGGTCACCGTGGGCAGTCTCGGGGCCGGCGACCTGCTCGGCTGGTCGTGGCTGTTCCCGCCGTACCGGTGGGACTTCGGCGCGGAGGCGTTCAGTGCCGTGCGGGCCTACGAGTTCGACGCGGCGGCCGTGCTCGCGCTGTGCGTGGAGGATCCGCTGCTCGGGCTCTCCCTTGTGCGGATCGTCGCGGAGATCCTGGCGCACCGGCTGGAGCTGACCCGGGGCAAGCTGATGGAGCACTACACGCTCCACGGGCATGCCTGAGCGCGGCCTCAGATGCGGTAGCGGCGCAGCGCCGGGACCGCGAAGGTCAGAGTCAGCATGATGACCACGACCATGATGCCGCCGCCCGCCACCGCCGTGCGGGGGCCGAAGGCCGAGCCCGCCGTGCCGTGCAGGACGTCGGCGAGGCGGGGGCCGCCCGCGACGACGACGGTGAAGACGCCCTGCATACGGCCACGCATCTCGTCGGTGGCGGCGGACAGCAGGATCGCCCCGCGGAACACCATGGACACCATGTCGGCGACCCCGGCCGCGGCCAGGAACACCACGCCGATCCACAGATTGCTGCTCAGCCCGAACCCTGTGATGGCGACGCCCCAGGCGACGACCGCGCCGATCACCATCCAGCCGTGCCGCCGCGCCCGCGAGAACGTGCCCGAGAACAGCCCGCCGACCACCGCCCCGATCGGGATCGCCGCGAACAGCATGCCGAGCGCGAGGCCCTCGCCGTAGGGCGCGTAGGTCTGGGCGGCAAGTTGCGGGAAGAGGGCGCGGGGCATGCCGAAGACCATCGCGATGATGTCGGCGAGGAAGGACAGCAACAGCACCTTGTGCAGCGAGATGTAGCGGAACCCGGCGGCGACCTCGCGCCAGCCCGCGCGGCGCGGGGTCGCGGACTCCAGGGGCGGCAGCGAGGGCAGCTGGACGACCGCCCAGAGGGTGACGCACAGGGCGAGCGCGTCGATGAGGTACAGCTCGGGCAGGCCGATGACGGGGATGAGGGCGCCCGCGAGGAGCGGTCCGACGACCTGGCCGGTCTGCATCACGGTCGAGCCGAGGGCGTTGGCGGCAGCCAGCTGCTCAGCGGGAACCAGGCGGGCGATGGACGCGTTGCGAGCGGGCGCGTTGAGGCCCCAGAAGGCCTGTTGCATCGCCAGCAGGAGCATCAGCACGGCCACCGATTCGAGCCCGGTGACGGCCTGCAGCCAGAACAGCACCGAGGTGACGGCGATGCCGCCGTTGGTGATCAGCAGCAGCTTGCGGCGGTCCATGCTGTCGGCGAGCGAGCCGCCCCACAGCGCGAACACGATGAGCGGCAGCAGTCCGGCCATGCTGGCGGCGCCGACCCAGGCGGAGGAGCCGGTGATGTCGTAGATCTGCTTGGGTACGGCGACGGCGGTGAGCTGGCTGCCGACGGCCGTGACGATCGTCGAGGACCACAGGCGGCGGTAGGCGGGGATGCGCAGCGGGCGGGTGTCCATCGCCCAGCGGCGCCAGCCGCGCCGGGCTCCGGAGGCGGGTTCCGTGTCCTTCGCGGCCTCGGGTTCGGTGCCGCTGTCGGTGCTCTCGCTGGTGTCCACTGGCTTCCTGGTTGCTCGCTACATCTAATCGACCAGGGTTCACTATCGCAGCACCGGCTGTGGCTGCCGAATCCGCGATCTCACGCTCCGGCGACGAGAGTTGCGCCGAGGCCGATCATCGTGGCGGCGACCAGACCGTCCAGGACCCGCCAGGCCGAGGGCTTGGCGAGGAAGCGGCTGAGCAGCCGGGCGCCGAACCCGAGCGCGGTGAACCAGCACACGCTCGCGCATACGGCCCCGAGCCCGAAGGTCCAGCGCAGCGGGCCGCGGTCGGCGGCGATCGAGCCGAGCAGGAAGACCGTGTCGAGGTAGACGTGCGGGTTGAGCCAGGTCATCGCCAGGCAGGTGAGGACGGCCCGGCGGCGCGAGCCGGTCGCTTCGCCCTCCGCGTGGAGAGCGGCGGGGCGGAACATCCGGCGGGCGGCGAGGACGCCGTAGACGAGCAGGAACGCGCCGCCGATCAGGCCGACCGCCCTGAGCGCGCCCGGCCAGGCGACCACGACCGCGCCGACGCCGCCGACGCCCAGTGCGATGAGGAGGGCGTCGGACAGGGCGCAGATGCCGACCACGGCGAGGACCGCCTCGCGGCGGATGCCCTGGCGCAGGACGAAGGCGTTCTGGGCGCCGATGGCGACGATGAGCGAGAGGCCGGTGCCGAAGCCGGCGGCCGCCGCTGAGAGGGCGTTGGTCACGCACTCGACGCTAGAGAGGCCAGCATCGGGAGTACAACTAAAGATTCTTACGTAACATTAGCGCTCGTGATGGTTTCGGAGTTGCCCCTCGATCAGGTGCGGACGCTGCTCGCGGTGGTCGACGAGGGCACGTTCGACGCGGCGGCCACCGCCCTGCATGTGACGCCCTCGGCGGTCAGCCAGCGGGTGAAGGCCCTGGAGCAGCGCACGGGCCGGGTCCTGCTGCTGCGCACCAAGCCGGTGCGGACGACCGAGTCCGGCGAGGTGGTCGTGCGGTTCGCCCGCCAACTGGCCCGCCTGGAGCGGGACGCGCGCGCCGAGCTGGGGATGAGCGGGGCCGGGGAGCCGACCCGGGTCTCGATCGCGGTCAACGCGGACTCGCTCGCCACCTGGTTCCTGGGCGCGCTGACCCGCGTCCCGCGCGATGTGCCGGTCTCCTTCGAACTCCGCCGCGAGGACGAGGACCATACGGCGGCTCTGCTGCGCGAGGGGTTGGTGATGGCGGCGGTGACCTCGTCGCCGGACGCGGTGCCTGGCTGTTCGGTGCGGGCGCTGGGGCGGATGCGCTATCTGCCGGTCGCGAGCCCGGAGTTCAGGGAGACCTGGCTCGCCGGTCCTTTGCGGGACGCGCTGCCCGAGGCACCGGTGGTGACCTTCGACCGGCTGGACGACTTCCAGGACACCTTCGTACGGCGGCTGCGGGGTGGGCAGGGCGGGGCGAGTGCGGTACGGCATCTCGTGCCGACGTCGGAGGGGTTCGTGGCCGCGGTCGCCGCCGGGCTGGGGTGGGGCATGGTCCCGGAGATGCAGGCCGCGGCGCTGCTCGACGCCGGGCGACTGGTGAATTTCGCGCCGGAGCGTCCCGTCGACGTACCGCTGTACTGGCAGCAGTGGAAGCTGGATTCGCCGGCGCTGGCGGCCGTGGCGACGGCGGTCACGGAGACAGCGGCTGAGATTCTGCGGTCCTAGCCAGTTGGAGGGCGACGCTGTCCAACAGCATCTCCAGGGCCGTCGGATACGCGCTCTCGACCATGCGGGTCGCCAGCAGCGGGGCCGCCTCCGCGATGCGCGGATGGGTGCTGCGCGGCAGGCGCGCGTAGGTCGAGCGCCACATCGCCTCGTCCGCGCGGAGCGACGCGCTCGGCAGGGCCAGGGACGCCGCGTCCAGGGCGGCGAAGGCCAGGGTCTGGTCGATGAAGGCGTGGTAGATCCGGACGGTGTCCGGCAGCGGGAGGCCGGCCGTGCGCAGGACGTCCAACACGGCCTCGTCGGCGGCGAGTTCGTTGGCGCGGCCGGTGACCCGGCTCGCCGTGAGCTGGGCGGCCTGTGGGTGGGCGACGTACGCGGCGTGGATGCGCAGGCCGATCGCGCGCAGGTCGGCCCGCCACTCCCCCGTCGGCTCCCAGCCGCGCAGTGCCTGCCCGACGAGGGCGTCGCCGATGGCCAGGGTCAGCTCGTCCATGCCCCGGAAGTAGCGGTAGAGGGTGCTGGGGTCGGCGTCCAGGGTGAGGCCGAGGCGGCGGGCGGTCAGGCCGGCGCTGCCGTGTTCGCGGAGCATGCGCAGGGCCGTGTCGACGATCAGTCGCTCGGACAGGACGGTGCCGTTCTTGGTGGGACGGCGCCGTCGCCGTTTCTCCTCCGGCACCACCGGTTTCGGCATCGCGGCCTCCCTGTTCACCCTTATGCCAACGCCATTGACCTTATCCGGACGACCGGCGTTGTATCTCCGGAGAGAAATCGGCACTGAAGGAGTTCTTGCCATGCGTGTACTGCTCGTGGGAGCCGGTGGTGTGGGCGGTGCGATCACCCGGATCGCGGCCCGGCGTCCGTTCTTCGACGCGATGGTGGTCGCCGACTACGACCTGGCGCGAGCGGAAGCGGCGGTCGCCGCGCTCGGGGACGCCGGCGCCCGGTTCCGTGCCGAGCGGTTGGACGCCAACGACGAGGAGGCCGTCGTCGCGGCGCTGCGCGCGCACGAGTGCGATGTGCTGCTGAACGCGACCGACCCGCGCTTCGTCCTCCCCCTGTTCCGGGCGGCACGCGCCGCCGGGGCGAACTACCTCGACATGGCGATGTCGCTGTCGCGGCCGCATCCGGACCGGCCGTACGAGGAGTGCGGGGTCAAGCTCGGGGACGCGCAGTTCGAGGACGCGGCCGAGTGGGAGAAGGCGGGCGCGCTCGCCCTCGTCGGGATGGGGGTGGAGCCGGGACTCTCGGACGTGTTCGCGCGGTACGCCGCCGATGAACTCTTCGACGAGATCGAGGAGATCGGCATCCGCGACGGCGCGAACCTCACCGTCGACGGCTATGACTTCGCGCCTTCCTTCTCCATCTGGACCACGATCGAGGAGTGCCTGAACCCGCCGGTCGTCTACGAGGCCGACCGCGGCTGGTTCACCACGGAACCGTTCAGCGAGCCCGAGGTGTTCGACTTCCCCGAGGGCATCGGCCCGGTGGAGTGCGTGAACGTGGAGCACGAGGAGGTGCTGCTGGTCCCGCGCTGGGTCGACGCGAAGCGGGTCACCTTCAAGTACGGGCTGGGCGGTTACTTCATCGCGACCCTGAAGACCCTGCGTCTGCTGGGCCTCGACCGCACCGAGCCGGTCACCGTGCCGAGCGCCTCGGGGCCAATCGCCGTATCGCCGAGGGATGTTGTCGCCGCCTGTCTGCCCGACCCGGCGACGCTGGGCGACCGGATGCACGGCAAGACCTGTGCGGGCACCTGGGTGCGCGGCACGAAGGACGGGGCGCCGCGCGAGGTGTACCTGTACCACGTGGTCGACAACCAGTGGTCGATGGCGGAGTACGGCTCCCAGGCCGTGGTGTGGCAGACCGCGATCAACCCCGTGATCGCCCTGGAGCTGCTGGCCACGGGCGCGTGGACCGGCTCGGGTGTGCTGGGCCCGGAGGCGTTCCCGGCCGGCCCGTTCCTGGACCTGCTGACGGCATACGGCTCGCCGTGGGGTCTGCGGGAGCAGTGACCCGGCTCAACTGCCTTCCGGCGCGGGCGAGTCGGGAAGCCTCAGGGTGAAGACGGAGCCCGTGCCGGGTTCGCTCGTCGCCTCGACCGTGCCGTCGTGGGCGGCGGCCAGGTCGCGGACGATGGACAGGCCCAGGCCGCTGCCTCCGGTACGGCGGCTGCGGGACTGGTCGGCGCGCCAGAACCGCTCGAAGACGTGCGGGAGATCCTCGGGCGCGATGCCGGTGCCGGTGTCGGTCACGGTCAGGACGGCCCGGTCGCCCTCGCGCCACGCGGTGAGGGTCACCGTGCCGTCGACGGGTGTGTGGCGCAGTGCGTTGGACACGAGGTTGCCGAGCACCTGGCGCATGCGGACCGGGTCCGCGTCCAGCCAGAGGGTGCGGTCCGCCTTGGTGAGCAGGACGACCCCGGCCGTGTCGGCGGTGACCCGGTACGCGGCGGCGACCTGGTCGAAGAGATCCTCCACGCGCACGGGTTCGCGGTGCAGCCGCAGGGTCCCGGCGTCGGCGGCGGCGAGATCCTGGAGGTCGTCGATGACGCGCTGGAGAACCATCGCCTCCTCGTGCAGCGAGCCGAGGAGCGCCGGGTCGGGTTCGACGAAGCCGTCCCGGGTGACCTCCAGCCAGCCCCGGATGTTGGTGAGCGGGCTGCGCAGTTCATGGGCGATGTCGCTGACCATGGCCTTGCGCTGGGCCTCCATGCGCTCGCGGCGATCGGCGAGGTCGTTGAAGGCCTCGGCCAGGATGCCGGTCTCGTCCCGGGTCCTGACCGGCACCCGGACGTGCAGTTCCGGCGGCTGCTGGGCCGCCTCGGTCAGCACGCGCAGGGGTCGTACCAGGCGGGTGGCGACCACGGCCGTCACCAGGACGGTGAGTGCCAGCACGGCCGCGGCGGCGCCGACGACCTTGGCCTTGTTCGCCGGGGAGACGTCGAAGCGGGGCGCGATGGTGTCGCCGCCGCCCAGGAACAGTTCGGCCACCGGCGCGACGTAGGGCTCCAGTTGGGCGCGGCGGGCGCTGTCGGTGCAGGCCTGCGCTCTTCGTGTGTCGGCCGCGCCGCCCAGCTTGGTGTAGGCGCCCGGGACATAGCGGGAGCCGAGGCTCTTGTCGAAGACGTCGACGCCGAAGTAGGGGACCGCGTAGCTCAGGCCTTCCTTCTGGTAGCAGGGCTGGGCGCGCACGATCAGGTTCTTCAGCGCCTTGTCCTCGGTGGCGGTCGGGGTGTTGAGCTTCCCGTCGGCGCACGGCGTGGGCACGTTGTCGTTGGCGTCCTTGCCGTTCGCGTCGGTGAGGACGGGACGGCCGCTCGGCGTCATCGTGATGGTCGTGTCGATCCCGGCCCGGGCGAAGCACTTCTGCCGCTCCCTGGCCAGCCCCTCCAGTCGGGCCCGCTCCTTCGCCGTCAGCCGGTACGGTCCGACGACCCGGGGGTCGAGACCGCTGAGCTGTGCGCCCGGTTGCGTGTACGTGTCGGTGTGCAGCGGGTCGACGTTCGCGGCGGGGCGGGGCGGCAGTGAGGTGCCGTGCGGTGCGGAGTCGGCGACGAGGGTGCGGTCGGAGGTGGTGAGGGCGATGCGGCGGCCCATCTTCTTCGACAGGGCGACGAGCGTGGGCCGTACGCCCTTCCACTCGGGGTGGGTCGCGGCGTATCCGCTGAGCTGCGCGAGGATGCGCATGTCGTCGGCGAGGTCCTGGCCCTGTTCCTCCTGGATGGCCCGGGTGGTGGTCTCCACCGCGATCCAGGCGGTCGCCCCGACCGAGCAGAGGGCGATGAGCACGGTGGCGACGAGCAGCCGGACCAACAGCCGCTTGCGCAGCGGTATCCGGGGCCTCACGCGCGACCGCCGCGCAGCTTGTAGCCGACGCCGAACACGGTGAGCAGCCGGGCCGGTCTGCGTGGGTCGGCCTCTATCTTCCGGCGCAGGTTCATGATGTGGACGTCGACGGCCCGTTCCGTGGACGCCCGGTCCAGGCCCCGGGTGTACTGCAGCAACTGCCGTCGGGAGAAGACCCGTTCGGGCTCGGCGGTCATCGCGAGCAGGATCTCGAACTCGGCCGGTGTGCAGTCCACCGGTGTCCCGTCGCAGCGCACCTCGTGCCGCGCGGGATCGACGGAGAGACCCGCCGCCCGTACGGCGGTGTCCTCCTGTCTGCCCTCGACGGTACGGCCGCTGCGCCGCAGGACCGTGCGGATGCGGGCCATCAGTTCGCGCGGGCTGTAGGGCTTGGTCATGTAGTCGTCGGCGCCGAGTTCCAGACCGAGCAGGACGTCGTCCTCGGTGGAGCGGGCGGTCAGCATGAGGACGGGGATGTCGTCCTGACCGCGCAGGACCCGGCACACCCCGAAGCCGTCGATCACGGGCAGCATGAGGTCCAGCACCACGAGGTCGGGTCGCAGTTCCCGGGCCGCGGTGATGGCGGCGGCCCCGTCGTGGACGACGGTCGCGGTATGGCCCTCGGTCAGCAGGGAGCGTCGGATCAGCTCGGCCTGCATCTCGTCGTCCTCGGCGACCAGCACATGTGCGCACATTGGGCGGATCCTAGGCGGTCAGTGCGAGAGGGAGGCGGCGTCGCCCATGACGACGACGGGGTGCCGGGCGGGGTCGAGGGTGCGCAGCAGTTCCTTCATGTGGTCCTCGGCGATGCTGACGCAGCCGTGGGTGGGGCCGCCGTGGTCGACGTGGATCCAGATGCCGCCGCCGCGCGAGGCGCCGAGGGGGCGGGTCCAGTCGAGGGGTGAAGTGCCGGGCTGCCGGTTGTAGTTGATGGCGACCACGTAGTCGAAGGACCCGGCCAGCGGCTCGCCCTCGAAGCCGGTGCCGGGTGAGACGAAGCCCGAGCCCTGGTCGTACGACAGCTTGGTGCCGGGGTCCTTGAGGAGTCCGCCCGCGTCCGTGAGCGAGTACACACCGATCGGCGAGCGCAGGTCACCGGCCATGTGGTGGTCCGACCAGCCCCGAAGCGCGTTGTGCGCGGCCCAGCTCGCGATCTGCTGCCAACCGTCGTCGGTGCGCTCGTACAGGGCGAGGGCGGAGACGGAGGAGTTCACGCCGCGGCCGGTCACCAGGACGACCTGCTCGGTGCCGGCCGGTATTCGGGCGAGCGTCTTGGGCCCCACGCCCGGGAGTTGGCGGGGTGCGGCCTCCGCGGATATCGCCGAGGAGGGCGAGGCCGGGGGTGTGGAGGCGGGCGCGGGGGCGGCGGACGTGTGGTCCGTCGCCGCCACCGCACCGCCGCCGCACCCCGTGAGAAGCAGGGACACGGCGACGAGTGCGACCGGGGACATACGAGTGATCATGAGTCGACGATGACCGACACATGTGAGGAACTCGTCAGCTCCTACGACTCGGCCGGCTTGCCTTTCGTGTAGAGCCAGGTGTGGAACAGAACGTCCAGCTTCTTCCCCGACTTCTGCTCCGCAAGGCTGATGAACTGTGCGGTGGTGCCGTGCCCGTAGCGGTGTCCGCTCGCCCACGCGCGCAGGATCGTGAAGAAGGTCTTGTCGCCGACGGCCAGGCGCAGTTCGTGCAGTGCCATGGCCCCGCGGGCGTACACGGGCGTGCCGAAGATGTTGGCGCCGCTGCCCGGGTCGCCGGGCGGGAACGCCCACAGGTCGTCGGTCGCCTTGCGGGCGTACAGCGCGTCGAAGGTCTGCTGCGCGGTCTTACCGCCGTGCTGCTCGCTGTAGAGCCACTCCGCGTAGGTGGCGAAGCCCTCGTTGAGCCAGATGTCCTTCCAGCTGGTGAGGGAGACGGAGTCCCCGAACCACTGGTGGGCGTTCTCGTGCACGAGGGTGCTGAGGTCCGGCGCCGAGTCGTAGACCGGCCGGCCCTGCGTCTCCAGGGCGTAGCCGACGTCCGGGGCGTGGTCGACGATCGACCCGGCCGAGCGGAACGGGTACGGCCCGAACAGCTTGCTCTCCCACTCCAGGACGGAGGGCAGCTTCTTCAGCACGGGCGCGGCGGCGGTGGCCTCGCGGGGGTCGACGGCGTTGTACACCTTGACCCCGTCGCGGGTGGTGTACTGCTCGACCTTGAACTTGCCGACCGTCGCGGTGGCGAGGTAGGCGGCCATCGGCTCGGGCGCGTGCCAGCGGAACGTGGTCTTCCCGTGCGCGGTCTTCTGGCTCTGGAGAACACCGTTGGCGACCGCGGTGCGCCCCTGCGGGACGGTGATCGTGAAGTCGTACGACGACTTGTCCTTGGGGTGGCTGTTCGCCGGGAACCACGTCATGGCGCCCTGCGGTTCGCCCGCCACGAAGGCGCCGTCGTCGGTGGCGATCCAGCCGTCCGCCGAGCCGTCCGGGTCGGTGACCTGCTTGGGGATGCCCTTGTAGGTGACGGCGATCTGGAACTCCTGCCCCTTGCGCAGTGCCTTGCGCGGGGTGACGACGAGTTCCTGTCCGTCGCGGCGGAAGCCGGCCTTGACGCGGTCGACCGTGAGGCCGGTGATGGTCAGGCCCTTGAAGTCGAGGTCGAAGCGGGTGAGTTTCTCGGTGGCGCGGGCGGTGAGGACCGCTTTGCCGTCGAGGTGGCGGCTCGCCGGGTCGTAGCGGAGCGTCAGGCCGTAGTGGGCGACGTGGTAGCCGCCGTTGCCGGAGAGCGGGAAGTACGGGTCGCCCACGCCGGACGAGCCGATCGTGGTGGCTCCGGCCGGTGCGGCGGCGGCGAGCAGGGCCGCGACGGCGACGGGGACGGTGGCCACGACGGCGCTGCGGCGGAGGACGGCGGTGCGTCTTGTGGACGGCTGCCGGAGGTGCGTCACATGCGCTCCTACAGAGTGAGGGGGGTGATCATTCGTCTCAGAGACTAGGCCGACCACACCCTCCGAATCCTTCATGTGCGGGTCAAGTTACGCCGCGTCGCCCCCGCGCCGGGCGCGTTCCCGGACGTAGGCTCGCGGGCACCACCGCCACCCGAGGGAGCCCGCCCGTGACCGTCCGCGTGCGCCGTGTCTACGATCCGCCCGAGCCGGAGGACGGCGTCCGCGTCCTGGTCGACCGGCTGTGGCCGCGCGGTCTGTCCAAGGACGCGGCCCGCGTCGACGAGTGGCCCAAGGCCCTCACCCCGTCGAACGAGCTGCGCCGCTGGTACCACGCGGGCGAGGGGTCGTACGAGGAGTTCACCGGTCGCTACGAGGCGGAGCTCGCCGAGCCGGAGGCGGCCCAACTCCTGCACACCTTGCGGAACTTGGTCCGGATGGGCCCGGTGACCCTGCTGACGGCGGTGAAGTCGCCGCAGGAGAGTCACGCGGCGGTGCTGGCCCGCCTCCTCGACAGCTGAACAGCTGAGGAGACGGGCCGGGGCCTCCGGTCAGGCGGTCTGCTTGGCCGCCGCGCGGCCCGCCGCGCGCCCGGAGAAGAGGCAGCCGCCGAGGAAGGTGCCTTCGAGGGCGTTGTAGCCGTGCACACCACCGCCGCCGAAGCCGGCCACCTCCCCCGCCGCGTACAGTCCGCCGATCGGCTTGCCGTCGGCGCCCAGGGCGCGTGAGTCCAGGTCGGTCTGGATGCCGCCGAGGGTCTTGCGGGTCAGGATGTGCAGCTTGACGCCGATCAGGGGACCGGCGGCCGGGTCGAGGATGCGGTGCGGGGTGGCGACGCGGCCCAGGCGGTCGCCGATGTAGCGGCGGGCGTTGCGGATGCCCTGGATCTGGGAGTCCTTGCTGTACGGGTTGGCCATCTGGAGGTCGCGGGCCTCGATCTGACGGCGCACCACCGCCGCGTCGAGAAGCGGCTTGTCGGTCAACTGGTTCATTTTCTCGACCAGTTGCTCCAGGTTTCCGGCCGTCACGAAGTCCGCGCCCTTGCGCAGGAAGGCGTCCACCGGGCCGGGCGCGCCCTTGCCCAGCAGCCGGTCGCGCAGCACCGCCTTCTTGTCCTTGGCGGTGATGTCGGGGTTCTGCTCGGAGCCCGAGAGCGCGAACTCCTTCTCGATGATCTTCTGGGTGAGGATGAACCAGGAGTGGTCGTGGTCCGCCAAGTCCGCTGTCGTGCGCAGGTACTTGAGGGTGTTGAGGGTGTCGTAGCCCGGCAGGCACGGGTCGGGCAGGCGGCGGCCGAGGGCGTCGAACCACAGGGAGGAAGGGCCGGGCAGGATGCGGATGCCGTGTCCTGGCCAGACCGGGTTCCAGTTCTGCAGGCCCTCGGTGTAGTGCCACATGCGGTCGCGGTTGACCAGTCGTACGCCCGCCTCGGCGCTGATGTCGAGCATCCGGCCGTCGACGTAGGCGGGGACGCCGGTGATCATCTCGGCGGGCGGGGTGCCGAGGCGTTCGGGCCAGTACTGGCGGACGATGTCGTGGTTGGCGCCGATGCCGCCGGTGGTGACGACGACGGCCTGCGCGGTGAGTTCGAACTCGCCGATGGCCTCGCGGCTGGAGGAGACACCGCGCGGCGAGTCGTCCTCGGCGAGGACGGTGCCGCGCACGCCGCGCGCCTCGCCCTCCGCGACGACCAACTCGTCCACCTGGTGGCGGTAGTAGAAGGTGAGGAGCCCGTCGCGGGCGGCCTGCTTCGCGTAGTTCACGAAGGGTTCCACGACTCCGGTGCCGGTGCCCCAGGTGACGTGGAAGCGCGGGACGGAGTTGCCGTGTCCGTGGGCGCGCAGGTCTCCGCGTTCCGCCCAGCCGACGGTGGGCAGCAGTTTGATGCCGTGGCCGTCGAGCCAGGTCCGCTTCTCGCCGGCCGCGAACTCGACGTAGGCGCGCGCCCAGCGCACCGCCCAGGAGTCCTCGTCGTCGACGCGGTCGAAGCCCGCACTGCCCTGCCAGTCGTTCCAGGCCAGGTCGAAGGAGTCCTTGATGCCGAGGCGGCGCTGCTCCGGCGAGTCGACGAGGAACAGCCCGCCGAAGGACCAGAACGCCTGCCCGCCGAGGTTGGCGGCGTTCTCCTGGTCGACGAGCGCGACCCGGCGTCCCTGGCTGGTCAGTTCATGGGCCGCGACCAGACCGGCCAGACCGGCTCCGACGACGATGACGTCCGCATCCATGGCGACCGTTGCCCTTCTCGTTGGGTTCAGTTGGTAATCGGGGTTTTTCTCAAGGGAGGTGGTTGTTACGGGGTGCCGCTGCCGTCCGTCAGCAGGGCGGTGAGGAGCTGCTTGAGCCAGACGCGGGCGTGCTCCACGTCCTTGTCCAGGAGGAGTTGGGTGGTGACGCCGTCGTACGCGGCGACCACGGCGTACGCCGCCGCGTCCAAGTCGCCGAGCACGACTGGGAGTTCGGCGAGACCCCGGGCGCGGCCGAGGCGGTGCGCGATCGCGCCACGCAGTCGGGCCCGGTGTCCCAGCAGGGTCTGTGCCACGGCGGGGTCGCGGGCCGCGTGCACCAGGAAGTCGGTCTTCACCAGGAGCCAGTCCAGGTCGAGGAGCAGCACGTCCGTGACGCGGTCGACGGCGGCGGGGACGTCGAGGTCGGGGCCGTCGAGGGCGAGCGCGCCTGCCACCTGCTCGGCGATCAGCTCGGCCCGCTCCTGGTAGAGCGCGAAGAACAGCCCGTCGAGGCTGTCGAAGTTCGAGTAGAAGGCGCCCCTGCTGTAGCCGGCGGCCTCGCAGACCTCCTCGATGGAGACCCGCCCGAAGCCTTTCGCGGCGAACACGGCGAACGCGGCGTCCAGCAGATTGGCCCGCGTACGCACCCGGCGCCTGGTCACCCGCTTGGCCGTCGCCTCCGCCACCATGCCCGGACCTCCGCGTCCCGATGTTCGATACGTGAATGTATCCGATACACCGATGTATCGAAAGAGTCGAACGCAAAGCCGAACATGAATGGGAACACATATTCGAATAAGGAGTACGCTGGTCCCATGACCGCGCACCACCACCTCCAGGGCTCGCTCTTCGACCAGACCGACCGACTCCGCCTCGGCCCCCTCCACGGGATCCGCCGCACCACGCTGGGGCTCGGCGCCTGGATCGATGTGCTGCCCGGGTGGCTGAGCGGCGCCGACGCCCTGTTCGAGGAACTGGCCGCCGGGGTGCCGTGGCGCGCCGAGCGCCGTCAGATGTACGACCAGGTCGTGGCCGTACCCCGGCTGCTGGCCTACTACGGCGCCGACGACGCGCTGCCGCATCCGGTGCTGGCCGAGGCCAGGGACGAGCTCTCGGCGTACTACGCAAGGGAGTTGGGCGAGCCCTTCACCACGTCCGGGCTGTGCTACTACCGCGACGGCCGGGACAGTGTCGCCTGGCACGGTGACCGGATCGGGCGGGGTGCCCGCGTGGACACGATGGTGGCGATCCTCTCCGTGGGCGTGCCCCGCGATCTACTGCTGCGTCCGCTGCGCGGCGGCGCGTCCGTGCGGCACGCGCTGGGGCACGGCGATCTGATCGTGATGGGCGGTTCCTGTCAGCGGACCTGGGAGCACTGCGTCCCGAAGACCACCCGAGCCACGGGACCGCGCATCAGCGTGCAGTTCCGCCCGCACGGCGTGCACTGAGGCGGAGAGGCGGCCGCTTCGGACGCACGCGGGGGCCGCCTCCGGCGGACGGTGCCGGAGGCGGCTTCCCCCGCGCGCGCAAAGACCGTACGCGTCTGGTTGGCTGGATCCCGAATCACCGGCCGGATCCGAACAGCACCACCAGGCAAGGAACGATCATGCGGGCAGAAGTACGCCAAGTCGCCGACGCCACCTATCTCGTGCACGGCAGCAACACCAACTGGGTGATCCTCACGGACGGCGACACGGCCACCCTCGTGGACACCGGGTATCCCGGGGACCGTGAGCTCGTGCTCGACTCCCTTGAGCAGGTGGGGAGTTCGGCCAAGGCGGTCGCCGCGGTGCTCCTCACCCACGCCCACAACGACCACCTCGGTTCGGCGGAGTACCTGCACAGCGCCCACGGCACACCCGTCTACGCGCACGAGGCCGAAGTGCCGCACGCCCGACGGGAGTTCCTCCAGCAGGTGACCCTGGGCGACGTGCTGAAGAACGCCTGGCGTCCCGGCGTCCTGCCGTGGGCGGTGCACACGATCCGCTCCGGAGGCATGGAACAGCATCCGGTCGCCGCGGCCGAGGCGTTCCCGGCCGGGGGCGGTCCGCTCGACCTGCCGGGCCGGCCCGTCCCCGTGCACACTCCCGGCCACACGAGCGGGCACTGTGTCTTCCATCTCCCGGACAGCGGGATCGTGATCTCCGGGGACGCCCTGGTCAGCGGTCATCCGACCTCGCGGATCAAGGGCCCGCAGCTGCTGCCCGGCATGTTCCACCACGAACGCGCCCGTGCCGTCGCCTCGTTGGACGTCATCGAGGCGCTCGACGCGGACACCCTGCTGCCCGGCCACGGCTCCGTGCACACCGGTCCGATCCGTGAGGCGACGCAGCGCGCCCGCGAACTCGCGTTCTAGGGTCACCTCATGGCACTGCAGATCAACGCGACCAACCCCGAGCATCCGGTGCTCCTGCTGGAACTGCCCTGGGACGTTCCGCTGGAGGAGTGGCCCGAGGAATACCTGGTGCCGCTACCGCGCGGCATCTCCCGGCACGTCGTGCGCTACGCCCGCGCCGGCAGCGAGGTCATAGCCGTCAAGGAGCTGGCGGAACGGCCCGCGCTGCGCGAGTACGAGCTGCTGCGCGACCTGGACCGGCTCGGCATCCCCGCCGTCGACCCCCTCGCCGTGGTCACCGGACGCGCCGACACGGCCGGCGAGCCGCTGGAACCGGTGCTGATCACCCGGCACTTGGGCGGCTCGATGCCGTACCGCTCGATGTTCGAGACGACGCTGCGGCCGGCCACCATGCACCGGCTGATGGACGCGCTGGCCGTGCTGCTGGTGCGGCTGCACCTGGCCGGGTTCGCGTGGGGCGACTGCTCGCTGTCCAACACGCTGTTCCGGCGGGACGCGGGCGCCTACGCCGCGTATCTCGTGGACGCGGAGACCGGCGACCTGCACGCCCGGCTCAGCGACGGGCAGCGGGAGTACGACCTCGATCTCGCGCGCGTCAACATCAGCGGGGAGCTGCTCGACCTGGAGGCGTCGGGGGCGCTGCACCCGTCCGTCGACCCGATCGAGTTCGGCATGGAGATCTGCGCCCGCTACCAGGGGCTGTGGGAGGAGCTGACCCGGGTCTCGGTGTATCCGGCGGGCAAGTACCACTTCATCGAACGCCGGATCCGGCGTCTCAACGAACTCGGCTTCGACGTGGCCGAGATGCAGATCGAGCACTCCTCGAACGGCGACACGGTCACGTTCGTGCCGAAGGTCGTCGACGCGGGCCACCATCAGCGCCAACTGCTGCGCCTGACCGGCCTGGACGCCGAGGAGAACCAGGCGCGCCGGCTGCTCAACGACCTGGAGAGCTGGATGGCCACCCAGGACGACTACGCGCCGGGCGACCCGCTCGCCGCCCGTCCCGAGGTGCTCGCGCACCGGTGGGTGCGGGACGTGTTCCGGCCCACCGTGCGGGCCGTGCCCCTGGAGCTGCGCGGGTCGATGGACTCGGCCGAGATCTACCACGAGCTGCTCGAACACCGCTGGTACCTGGCCGAGCGGGCGCAGCACGACATCGATCTGGACACGGTGGTCGAGGACTACGTCACCAACATCCTGCCGAAGGTGCGGGAGAGTCTGGAGCCGGCCTCGGCGGAGTAGCGGGATCAGCCCGTGCCGGGCGCGGCCGTCGTCCCCCGGACCACGAGCCGCGGTGCGACGACCTGCTCGCCGTCCGGTACGGCCTCTCCGTCGAGGCGGGCGATGGCGCGGCCGACGGCGAGTTCCGCGAGGCGGGGGATGTCCTGGGCGACGGTGGTGAGGTCGATGTGGGCGAGCCGCGACAGGCTGGTGTCGTCGAAACCGACCACGGAGATCTCGCCGGGGACGGTGACACCGGCCCGCAGAAAGGTGTCGAGGACGCCCGTGGCGCAGCGGTCGTTGAAGGCGAGGACCGCGCTGGGCCGGGGGTTCTCCGCGAGCAGTGTGCGGGCGGCGCGCGCGCCGTCGTCCTCGGTGAGACCCCCGGGCAGGACCCGGACATGCTCGTCGAGGCCGTGTCGGTGCATCGCGGTGCGGTAGCCCCGGCGGCGGTCGGCGGCGCCGGGTGCCCGGCCGCCGTCGATGTGGGCGATGGCCCGGTGGCCGAGCGCCACCAGGTGGTCGACGGCCTGGCGGGCGCCCTCGTCGTCGGCGGTGCGGACGACGTCCACGGCGGGCGGGGCGGGCCACAGCCGCCGGGCCACGGAGACGACCGGGACCTGTGTGGCGAGGTGCGCGAGGCGGGTGGCCGGGACCTCGGGGCCGAGCAGGACGAGGGCCTCGCAGCGGTCGGCGAGCAGCGCCTCCACGGCCTGCCGCTCACCGCGCGTGGGCGCGACCGCGCTGAGCGCCACCTGGTAGCCGGCGGGCTCGGCGGCGGCGTAGATGCCCTCGACCAGGTCGGTGTGGAAGGGATGGCGCAGTCCGAACTGCACGCCGAGCAGCCGTGAGCGGTTGCTGCGCAGCACCCTGGCTCGGGTGTCGGGCCGGTAGCCGATCTCCTCGGCGGCCTTGAGAACCCGCTCCCGGGAGGCGGCGCTCGCGCCGTAGGCCCCGCGCATCACGATCGAGACCAGCGCGACGGAGACGCCCGCCCGGGCCGCGACATGGGCCAGGGTGGGCCGCTTGCCGTCGGGGACCGCGGGGGTGGCCGGCACGGATGTCCTTCCGGTCGAGGGGCACGGTCGAGGGGTCGTCGCCTGCCGAGATCCTAGCTGCTCGACAGGGTTCTGCAACGTTCTAGAAGCATCCGGGGCGAAGGCTTGACACACGCATCCGGTAGTGGCGTACTACTGCCATCTAGAACGTTCTAGAAGCGCAGCTGGAAGGGCGAGCGATCATGTACACGTTGGCGGTCTGTGCCGAGATGGTCTTCCGGGACCTGCCGATCCACGAGCGGGCGCGGCGGATCCACGAAGCCGGTTTCCAGGTCGAGATCTGGGACTGGACCCGGCACGACCTGGACGCGCTCACGCGCACCCCGGCCGAGTTCTCGTCGATGACGGGCTACATCCGGGGCAGTCTCACCGACGAGGCGGGCGCCGCCGAACTCCTGCGCACCGCCGAGGAGTCGGTCAAGGCGGCGGATCAACTGGGCTGCCCTCGCCTCAACTTGCACGGCACAGGTCTGAACTCCGAGGGTCTGCCGGTGGTTCCGGTGCGCGGTGAGCCCACGGGCCCGATGTGGATCGCCGCCCACCGCACCCTGACCCGCCTCGCCGAGCTGGGCGAGAGCGCCGGTGTCACCTTCACGCTGGAGAACCTCAACGCCGCGGTCGACCACCCGGGCGTCCCGTTCGCGACAGCCGCCGACACCCTGGCCCTGGTCAAGGCGGTGGACCGGCCCGGCCTGCGGATGAACCTGGACCTCTACCACGCGCAGATCGGCGAGGGGAACCTCATCGAACTCGTCCGCAAGGCACACCGGTTGGGCCTGATCGGCGAGATCCAGGTGGCGGACGTACCCGGCCGTCAGGAGCCCGGCACCGGCGAGATCAACTACCCGGCGATCGCCCGCGCCCTCGCCGACATCGGCTACGACGGCACGGTCGCGATGGAGGCCTGGGCCTCGGACGACGACAGCGAACGCGCCCTGGACCGCTTCCGCACCGCGTTCACGATCTGACCCGCCACCACCTGTCACAAGGCCTCACGGAGGACCCCCATGACCACCCGACTGCCCCTCTCCGTCGGCCTGGTGGGCGCGGGCCGCATGGGCTCCTTCCATGCCGAGACCCTCGCCCGCCGACTGCCCGGCGTCCGCCTCGCCGCCGTCGCCGACCCGGTCCCCGGCGCGGCACGCGGCCTCGCCGACCGGCTCGACTGCGCGACGGCGTACACCGAGATCGCCGACCTCTTCGCGGACCCGGCGGTCGACGCGGTCGTGATCGCGACACCGGCCCTCACCCACGCCGACCTGGTCGAGGCGGCGGCACGCGCGGGCAAGGCCGTGTACTGCGAGAAGCCGATGGCGACCACCCTCGCGGACGCCGAACGCGCCATCGCCGCCGCCGCCGAGGCGGGCGTACCGCTCCAGGTCGGCTTCAACCGCCGCTACGACGCCGGGTTCCGGGCCGCGCACGACAAGGTGGCGGCGGGCGCGATCGGCACCCCACAGCTGCTGCGCTCGCTCACCCGCGACCCGAAGCTGGCCGACCCCTCCCCCATCCCGCCGTGGACGATCTTCCTGGAAACCCTCATCCACGACTTCGACACCCTGCGCTACCTCAACCCCGGCTCCGAACCGGTCGAGGTCTTCGCCATGGCCGACGCCCTGGTCCGCCCCGACTTCAAGGACCGCGGCCTCCTCGACACGGCCGTCGTCACGATCCGCTTCGACAACGGCGCCCTCGCCACCGCCGAGGCCAACTTCCAGGCGGTGTACGGCTATGACGTGCGCGGCGAGGTCTTCGGCTCGGCGGGCATGCTCACGATGGGCGACATCCGGCGCACCCATCTGACGTCCTACCGCGCCGACGGCATCGCGGCCGAGACGATCGCCTACGACCAGGACCTGTTCCACGAGGCGTACGTCGCCGAACTCGCCGACTTCGCCGACAGCGTCCGCACCGCCCGCACCCCGTCGGCCACCGGCGAGGACGCCCGCGCCGCGCTGACGATCGCGCTGGCGGCCATCAGGTCGGTGGAGAAGGGCGTCCCCGTACGCATCGAGGACATCTGAGGTCAGGCAGCGGGCACGACCGCCACCGGGCACTCCGCGTGGTGCAGCACCCCGTGCGCGACCGAGCCGATCCGCGCGCCCACCGCCGTACGGTGGGCGCGCCGCCCGACGACCATCAGCTGCGCCCGCCCGGCCACCGACAGCAGCACCTGCCCCGCGCTGCCCATCTCGATGTGCTCGACGACGGGCACGTCGGGGAAGCGCTCCCGCCACGGCTCCAGCGCCTCGGCGAGGGCCTTCTTCTCGTACGGTTCCAGTCCGCCGGCCTCGTCGAGGAGCTTCATGGAACCCGGGCTGTAGGCGAACACGGGCGGCAGGGTCCACGCCCGCACGGCCCGTACGGTGGCACCACGCGCCGCCGCCGTCTCGAAGGCGAAGCCGAGCGCGGCGGCACTGTCCTCGGGATCGCCCTGCTGCCCCACGACGATCTCCCGCCCGGCGGCCTCCCCCGACGCCTCGTCCCCGGCGCGCACGAGCACGACGGGCCGTACGGCGTCGGCGATCACCTGCTGCCCGACGGACCCGAGCAGGAAGCCGACGACGGCCCCGTGCCCGCGCGATCCGAGGACCAGCAGTTCGGACTGGGCAGCCGCGGCGGTCAGGGTGTCGACGGGATCGCCCTCCAGGACGTCGGTGGTCACGTCCAGGCCGGGGTGGCGTTCGGCGAGCGCCCGGGCGGCCTCGGCAGCCGCGTCCCGCACCCAACGGTCCTGGGTGTCCCGGCCCCCGGTCTCGAGGGCATGGTGCTCCTCGTACCGCCACACATGCGTCACGCGCAGCGCCAGCCCCCGCCGTACGGCCTCCCGGCCCGCCCAGGCGAGCGCGGCGAGACTCTCCGCCGATCCGTCGACCCCTGCCGTGATCGGGCGTGTCATGCGGGTGGCCTCCCTGTGTCGCGGTCATGTGTGCCGGCCCAGTCTTCACCACCTGGCCCGTGGTGAGGCCGGTGGACCTGAAGGGGAACGGGTTCCGTGTGTTCAGCTTCCGGCGTAGCGGAGCCCCCCGGCTCGGGCGTAGCGGAGCACACCGGGGCGATCGACCATACGATGGTGGGGAGCCGGCGCGGTGACAACGGCGCCGCCGTGCCGTGAAGCCGACCACTCGGGGTGGGAGACGTATGGCACAGGCCGCCGAAGCCGCGCGGACCGTCATTTTGACCGTGGACGACGATCCGGGAGTTTCCCGTGCCGTCGCCCGTGACCTGCGGCGGCGCTACGGCGAGTCGTACCGGATCGTGCGCGCGGAATCCGGTGAGTCCGCGCTCGACGCACTGCGCGAGCTGAAGCTGCGTGGGGATCTCGTCGCCGTGATCCTGGCCGACTACCGCATGCCGCAGATGAACGGCATCGAGTTCCTGGAGCAGGCCCTCGATGTGTATCCCGGCGCGCGTCGGGTGCTGCTGACCGCGTACGCGGACACGGACGCGGCGATCGACGCGATCAACGTCGTGGACCTCGACCACTATCTGCTCAAGCCCTGGGACCCGCCCGAGGAGAAGCTCTACCCGGTCCTGGACGACCTCCTGGAGGCCTGGCGGAACAGCGACTACCGTCCCGTGCCCGCCACCAAGGTGGTCGGACACCGCTGGTCGGCGCGCTCCTCGGACGTGCGGGAGTTCCTGGCCCGCAACCAGGTGCCGTACCGCTGGTACTCGGCGGACAGCCCGGAGGGGCTGCGGCTGCTGTCGGCCGCCGGGGAGGACGGGCAGCGGCTGCCGCTCGTCATCACCGCCGACGGGTCGGTGCTGGTCGAGCCGGAGGCACCCGAGCTGGCGGCCGAGGTGGGGCTCGCGACCACACCGACGGCCGACTTCTACGACCTCGTCGTCATCGGCGGTGGCCCGGCCGGGCTGGGCGCGGCCGTGTACGGGGCCTCCGAAGGGCTGCGGACCGTCCTTGTGGAGCGGTCGGCGACCGGTGGGCAGGCCGGGCAGAGTTCGCGGATCGAGAACTATCTCGGCTTCCCGGACGGGGTGTCCGGGGCTCAACTCACCGAGCGGGCACGGCGGCAGGCCGCCAAGTTCGGCGCCGAGATCCTCACCGCGCGCGAGGTCACGGGGCTGGAGGCCAACGGGTCGGCGCGGGTGGTGCACTTCGCGGACGGTTCGGCCGTCGCCGCGCACGCCGTGATCCTCGCGACCGGTGTGTCGTACCGGCAGCTCCAGGCACCCGGCACGCCCGATCTGACGGGCTGCGGGGTCTACTACGGCTCGGCGCTGACCGAGGCCGCCTCCTGCCAGGGCCACGACGTGTACATCGTCGGCGGCGCCAACTCGGCGGGCCAGGCGGCGATGTACCTGGCCCGGGGCGCCAAGTCGGTGACCCTGCTGGTGCGCGGGCCCTCGCTGGCCGCGTCGATGTCGTACTACCTGATCCAGCAGATCAACGAGGCGGAGAACATCTCCGTACGCACCGGCACCGTCGTCGACGCGGCGCACGGCTCCGACCATCTGGAGCAGCTCACCCTGCGCGACACGGAGACCGGGGCGACCGAACTCGTCGACGCGCAGTGGATGTTCGTGTTCATCGGCGCGGCCCCGCTGACCGACTGGCTGGACGGCGCGGTGCTGCGCGACGAGCGCGGGTTCATCCTGGCCGGGCCCGACCTCAGCGCGGACGGAAAGCCGCCCGCGGGCTGGGAGTTGGACCGGTCGCCGTACCACCTGGAGACCAACATTCCCGGCGTGTTCGTGGCGGGCGACGCGCGCGCCGAGTCCGCGAAACGCGTCGCGTCCGCCGTCGGAGAGGGAGCCATGGCCGTGATGCTCGTCCACCGCTACCTGGAGCAGTCATGAGCGGAAAGGTGCTGCCCTGCAGCCCGCAGGAGATCGGCACGCTGTTCCTGTTCGAGAAGCTGACGCCGGAGCAGCTCGGCAGGCTGTGCTGCGACGGTCAGGTGGAGCAGTTCGAGGCCGGGCCCGTCTACACCGAGGGTGATCCCGCCACCTGCTTCTACGTCATGATCGAGGGCACCGTCGTGCTCTCGCGCCGGGTCGGCGAGGACGACGTGGAGGTCGCGCGCACCTCGCAACGCGGCGTCTACACGGGCGCGATGCAGGCCTACATCGGGGACCGGGTGCAGCAGGTGTACCTCAACTCGATGCGGGTGACGGAGACTACGCGGTTCTTCGTGCTGCCCGCCGAGACGTTCGCGGCCATCATGAGCGAGTGGTTCCCGATGGCGGTCCATCTGCTGGAGGGGCTCTTCTTCGGCCAGAAGAGCAGCCAGTTGGCGATCAGCCAGCGTGAACGGCTGCTGGCGCTGGGCTCGTTGTCGGCCGGGCTGACGCACGAGCTCAACAACCCCGCCGCCGCTGCCGTCCGGGCGACGTCGACGCTGCGGGAACGGGTGGCGAAGATGCGGCACAAGCTCCGCGTCATCTCCTCCGGCCCGTACTCGCGCGAGGATCTCGCCAACCTCATCGACATCCAGGAGCGCACGGCCGAACGGGTCGCCAAGGCACAGACGTTGAGCCCGCTGGAGGCCTCGGACCGCGAGGACCAGCTCACCGACTGGCTCGACGACCACGGTGTCACGGAGTCCTGGCAGATCGCGCCGACGTTCGTGCAGGCCGGTCTCGACGTCGAGTGGCTGGACCAGGTCGCGGCCGCCGTGGACGAGGAGATCCTGCCGGGCGCGATCGGCTGGCTCAACTACACGGTCGAGACAGAGCTGTTGATGACGGAGATCGAGGACTCCACGACCCGCATCTCCAACCTCGTGGGCGCCGCCAAGCAGTACTCGCAGCTGGACCGCGCGCCCTACCAGGTCGCCGATGTGCACGAACTCCTCGACAGCACACTGCTGATGCTCGGCGGCAAGGTCGGCGACAGCATCAAGGTCGTCAAGGAGTACGACCGTTCACTCCCGAAGATCCCGGCCTATCCGGCGGAGCTCAACCAGGTGTGGACGAACCTGATCGACAACGCGGTCTCCGCCATGAACAGCACGGGCGGGGAAGGCACGTTGACCGTGCGGACGGCGCTGGTGCGCGATCAGCTGATGGTGGAGTTCCGTGACACGGGGCCCGGTGTGCCGCAGGAGATCCGGAGCCGTATCTTCGATCCGTTCTTCACCACCAAGCCGGTGGGCGAGGGCACGGGTCTCGGTCTGGACATCTCCTGGCGGATCGTCGTCAACAAGCACCACGGCACGCTCCAGGTGGAGTCGGTACCGGGCGACACCCGCTTCCAGGTCCTGCTCCCCCTCACCGCCACGGACAACGAGACGCCCGAGGAGTCCGCATGAACGACATCACCGGAATCGACACCGGCGTCCCGCCGAGCGGCGCGGGCTGCGTGGAGTGCGACGCGGCCCAGGGCTGGTGGTTCCACCTCCGGCGGTGCGCGCAGTGCGGTCACGTCGGCTGTTGCGACGACTCCCCCGCCAAGCACGCCACGGCCCACTACCAGTCCACGGGCCACCCGTTCATCCAGAGCTACGAGCCGCGCGAGGACTGGTTCTGGAACTTCACCACCTCCGAGCTGTACGACTCCGGTCCCGAACTCGCCGCCCCGGTGAGCCACCCCGCGGACCAGCCGGTGCCGGGTCCCGCGGGACGCGTCCCGGCGAACTGGGCCGAGACCCTGCGCTGAAGCCTGCGCTGAACCGGACCGCCGGGCGGGAGTCGGCTCCTGCCCGGTGGCCAGGTGCGTTGTCAGTGACGCGTGCCAGGATGGGGGCGTGTCGCAATCCGTAGCAGCAGCGCCGCTCATCGGCCGGGACGAGGAGGTCGCCCGCCTCGCCGGTGTGCTGGAGCGTGCCCGCGCGGGCACGGCCGGGGCGGTGCTGATCGCCGGGGACGCGGGCGTCGGCAAGACCCGGGTCCTGGACGAGATCGCCGGGCGGGCCGCCGACGCCGGGATGACCGTCCTCACCGGGCACTGCGTCGACCTCGGTGACGTGGGGCTGCCCTATCTGCCGTTCACCGAGATCCTCGGAGCGCTCGCCGACGACGACCGTTTCGCCGCCGCTCTGGCCGCGCATCCGGCGGTCGACCGGCTGCTCGGCGCCGGCACGGACGCGGCCCGTGACGCGGGCGGCCGACTGCGCCTCTTCGAGGGCATCGCCGGACTGCTCGCCGACCTCTCCGACATCGCGCCCCTGCTGCTGGTCCTGGAAGACCTGCACTGGGCCGACCAGTCCTCCCGCGACCTGCTCCGCTTCCTGCTCAGCCGGGGCATCCTCCAGCGCCCGGCGGGCGGGGCGCCCACCCACCGCCTCGCGGTCTTCGCGTCGTACCGCGCGGACGACCTCCACCGCCGCCATCCCCTACGACCCCTGCTCGCCGAGCTGGTCCGGCTGCCCGCCGTGGAGCGCCTGGAGCTGCGGCCCATGGGGGACGCGGAGGTCGCCCGGCTGGTGCGCGCGCTGCGCACGGGCCCGGTGCCGGACGGCACGGTCCGCCGGATCGTCGAGCGCGCCGAGGGGAACGCCTTCTACGCCGAGGAGTTGCTCGCGGCCACCGACATGGAGGCGGGCGGGGTGCCGAGCGGTCTGGCCGACGTCCTGCTGATCCGCTTCGAGCAGCTCTCCGACACCGCCCAGCAGGTGCTGCGCACCGCCGCCGTCGCGGGTCGCCGGGTCGAGTACGACCTGTTGCGGGACGCGGTCCAACTCCCGGAGGACGAGCTGGAGTCGGCACTCCGGGAGGCCGTCGAGCGGCAGCTCCTGGTCCCCTGGCACGGCGACACGTACTCCTTCCGGCACGCCCTCGCCCGCGAGGCGGTGTACGCGGATCTGCTGCCCGGCGAGCGCTCCCGGCTGCACGGCTCGTTCGCCCGCCTCCTCGCCGGACGCGGCCACCCCGCCGAGAGCGCGGCCGAGCGCGCCCACCACTACCGCGAGAGCCACGACCTGGCCGAGGCCCTGGCCGCCTCCCTGGAAGCGGCCGACCACGCCGAGCGCGTGGGCGCGCCCGCCGAGGAGCTACGGCATCTCGAAACCGCCCTCGACCTGTGGCGGTCGGTCGACCCGGCGGCCCGGCCGTCCGGCGAGGGCATCGACAGCGTGACCCTCACCCTGCGCGCCTCCGCTGCGGCGGCGCACGCCGGGGACGCGCACCGCGCGGTCTCCCTCACCCGGTCCGCGCTCGCCGGGATCGGCCAGGACACGGACGCCGAGGTGGCCGCCCGGGTCCGCTACACGCTGGCCGGCAATCTCATGGGCGTCGACAGCCTCACCGCCGCGTTCGCCTACAGCAGCGAGGCGCTCGCGATGATCCCCGCCGAGCCGCCCTCGCGGACCTGGGTGTGGGCTGCGGCCACCCATGTACTGACGGCACGTCAGGTCGGTGAGGACGAGATCGCGCTGCGGGTCGCCCGGCAGGCCCTGCGCATCGCCGAGGAACTCCAACTGGTCGACGCCCGGGCCGATCTGCTGATCTCGCTGGCCACGCTCGAAAAAGGCGGCCGACGCACGAAGGAGGGCCGCGAGCGGCTCGCCCAGGCCCGCGAGCTGGCCCGGCAGGCCGGGCACGCGCCCGTGGAGATGCGCGCCCTGTTCCATCTGGCCATCGGCAACTTCGAGTCCGGCCACCTGGAGGAGTCCCTGCCCTGGCTCACCGAGGGACTGGACCGGGCCCGTCGTGCCGGGCTGCTGTCCTCGCCGTACCCGCTGGAGATGCGCTACCTCCAACTCCTGGTGCTGTACACACTCGGTCGCTGGGACGAGTGCGAGAAGGCCGCCACGAGCGACGCGAATGTGTTGCCGCGCATGGGCGGCTTCACCATGGGACCCGCGCTGTATGTGGCGCTGGCGCGCGGCGACTTGAGGGCCGCCGACCGGGCGCGTGCCCTGCTGGAGGGGCCGTTCGACTGGATGGCCTCCATGGTGGCGGGCATCGCGCTGACCGACGCCGGCGGCCTGCGGGACGATCCGGAGGCGGCCGTGGAGGCGATGCGCGCGGCGGTCGCGGCGCTCACCGACGACTCCGGCCGGCGTCCCGACCTGACGGTCCGGCTCGCCGCCCTCGCCCTGGCCCCGGTCGCCGACCGGGCCGCCGCGCTGCGGCTGACGGGCGACGAGGTGGGGGTGCGGCGCTGGACGGAGACCGCGACGGAACTCGTCGAGCTGGCGCGGGCCGTGGCGCAGGAGGGCGACGGCCACCGCCCGCAGGGGCCGGAAGGAATGGCGTGGCTGGCGCGCGCCGAGGCGGAGTGGACGCGGGCGACCACGGGACCGGACGCGGCGGCCTGGGAGAAGGCGGTGACCGCGTTCGACTACGGCGATGTCTATGAGCGGGCGCGCTGCCGGTTCCGGTTCGCCGAAGCCCTGTTGGCGGCCGACCGGCGCGAGGAGGCCGCCGCCCAGGCACGTGCGGCCCGGGAGACGGCGGCCCTGCTCGGTGCCGCGCCCCTGCTCGCGCGGCTGGACACTCTCGTCCGCCGTGGCCGCCTCGGCGACCCGGCGGCGGACGGCGGGGACGCCGGGGAGCGCCCCTCGCCGCTGACGGCCCGCGAGCAGGACGTGCTGCGGCTGCTCGCGCTCGGCCGCAGCAACCGCCAGATCGGCGAGGAGTTGTTCATCACCGGCAAGACGGCGAGCGTCCATGTCTCCAACATCCTCGCGAAGCTGGGCGCCGCGAGCCGTACGGAGGCGGTGGCGATCGCCTACCGGCAGGGTCTGATCACCCCGGAGGCGACGGCGTCCGGCTGAGGTTCACCGGTCGCAGTCGAGACCGGCGAGGTCGACCGCGTCGGCCATGGCCTGCATCCCCTTGTCGTTGGGGTGCAGATGGTCGCCGCTGTCGAAGAAGGGCAGCATCCTTTCGTGGTCGTATGGGCTGCGGAGGATGTGGTCGAAGTCGTTGACGGCGTCGAACTCCCCGCTGTCCCTGATGAATTGGTTCACCTCCTGACGTACCGCCTCGCCCGCCTGATCCCATTCGGACCAGCCCTCGAACGGTCCGACGGTGGCGCCGACGACACACTTCCCGGCCGCGTGCACCCGCGCGATGATCTCGCGGTAGCCGGCGATCAGGCCCTGGGCGGTGACGCCGCTGTGGGCCTTGATGTCGTTGACGCCTTCGAACAGGAACACCGTGCGGACGCCGGGCTGCGACAGGACGTCCCGCTGCAGCCGGTTGAGGGCGCTCTGTCCGGCGCCGTCCGAGAGCACCTTGTTGCCGGAGATCCCTTCGTTCGCCACGCCCTTGACAGTCGTGTCGGCGCGTTGGAGCCGTCGGGCCAGGTAGTCGGGCCAGCGCCGGTTCTGGTCGGTCGTGCTCGCCCAGCCGTCCGTGATGGAGTCGCCGAGGGCGACCACGGCGCCGGTGTCCGCGGCCGTCCGTACGGTGACGGCGTCGAGGTAGTACCAGGCGCCGATGGTGTCGGTCCAGGCGGTGCCGCTCTCCTCGGACGTGTGGTCGCCCTGGGTCGCGTACGACGTCTGCATGGCGAGTCCGTGACCGGTGGCGGGGCCCGCCGCGTCCGGGCTGTGGATGCTGACCACCAGGTTGGTGGCCGCGGGCAGTGCGCCGGTCAGCGGGTCGCTGTAGGCGGTCGCCCCGGCGGGGACGGTGATCGACCGTCCGCCGCCGAAGGTGAGCCGCCGGTTGGAGCGGGGCACCAGCGTGGCGCCCTCCTTCTGCACTCCCGCGTAGACGCTGTCGAAGGTCACCGGCCGGTCGCCGAAGGCGTTGGAGAGCCGGATCCTCAGCTCACCGCCCGCGACACTGGTGTGCACGACCATGCGGTAGCCGCGGTCGGCCGCTCCGTCGCCCATGTGGTCGGCGCTCGCACCCCAGGTGACGACGGTGTGCGAGCCAGCCGAGGCCGTCGCTGCCGTCCCTGCTGTCGCTGCTGTCGTTGCCGCAGGGACGGTGGGCTCCGGCCGTGCCTGTGCGGGCACGGCCTGGAGAGCCACGGCCGTCATCAGGAGAGCGAGCCCACGGCTTAACCGTGCCCGTCCGGCCGTCACTGCGCGAAGTCCCGCAGTGTGACGGACGCGCCCGGTGTCAGCCGCACCGTCTGGGTGGTGGTGCCGAAGGCCACTGTCGTGGTCCGGCCGTTGACGCTGCGGATCTTCACCTCGGTCGGCTTCCCGTTCTTCCAGTGGAGGTCCACGACGAAGCCGCCGCGGGCGCCGACACCGGTGACGGACCCGGACGCGGCCCACGCGTCGGGGAGCGCCGGGAGGAGTTCCAGATGCCCGGGGCGGGAGTAGAGGAGCATCTCGATCATCGCGGCGGGGGTGCCGAAGTTGGCCTCGATCTGGAAGATGCCGTTGCCCACGTCGACCTGGTAGATGTCGAAGAGGTTGGAGGCGGTGCCGTTGCTGCCGTTGGTCGACGGGCGGAGGTTGTTCACGACCAACTGGTACGCCTTGTCGGCGTTCTTGAGCCGCGACCAGCACAGGCTGCGCCAGGCGTTGGCCCAGCCGAAGCTGTCCATGCCGCGGGCGGTGAGCAGGGCGGTGGCGCCTTCGACGATGTCCTTCGGGGTGGAGCCGTCGGGGCGGATGCGGTCGCCGGGGAAGAGTCCGATGAGCGGGG
This sequence comes from Streptomyces sp. MBT53, assembly GCF_016654115.1. Lineage (GTDB taxonomy): Bacteria > Actinomycetota > Actinomycetes > Streptomycetales > Streptomycetaceae > Streptomyces. The sequence goes on along the minus strand of NZ_JAEQAZ010000001.1, from coordinate 16,854 downwards.
ACAGGTGCCGGTGGGTGGTCTCGCCGAGGTTGTCCGGGGACATCCACTCCTCCAGCCAGCCCGTCTTGGGGCTGACCACCGGGAGGTACAGCTTCTTGCGGAGCCCGGCGATCGTGCCCGCGTAGCCGGTGTCCTTCTTCAACTCGGCTGCCGCGACGCAGTAGTTGCCGAACAGCGCCCACACCAGTTCCTGGGCGTAGGTGATGCCCTTCGCGTCGAGCGGACCCTGTTCGGGCGACCAGTCGCTGTCGGCGATGAGCACCTCCTTCGAGGTGCCGGGCAGCGTCGTGGTGAGCAGCCGCGCCTCCCAGAACTCGACGGCGCCCTTGAGGAGCGGGTAGATCTTCGCGAGGTGGGCGCGTGAGCCCGTGAACTCGTAGTGCTCCCAGAGGGTGTTGCTCAGCCAGGCGCTCCCGGCCGGGTGCCACCACCAACCTCCGCCCCCGTAGGGGTTGGTGGAGATGGCGACGGTCCAACCGGCGTTCTTCCCGCTGGAGTTGCGGTAGCGGTTGCGGGGGTCGTTGAAGAGCCTGCGGGTGACGTCGGTCCAGTCGGGGAGCTGGGCGACGCAGTAGTCGGTGAACGCGTCGAAGCACTGGGAGAGTCCGGCGCGGTCGGCCATCCAGTAGTTCATCTGGATGTTGATGTCGGTGTGGTAATCGCCCATCCAGTCGGGGTCGTTGCCGTCGAGCCAGTTCCCCTGGAGGCCCATCGGCAGGCTCCCCCGGGAACCGGCGATCATCAGATACCGGCCGAACTGCAGGTAGGAGGCTTCGAGTTCGGGGTCGGGCACGCCGTCGAGGGCGCGGGCCTGGATGCGCTCCCAGGTGTCCAGGGCGCGCTGGTCTGCGGACGAGGTGCCGAGCGAGATGCCCAGCTGCCCGAACAGGGCGCCGTGGTCGGCGACATGGGTGTGCAGCAGGGTGGCCGCCGTGTGCTTGGCGGCTGCGGCGACCTTGGTGCGGGCCAGTTTCTGCGGGTCGAGGGACGGATCGCGGTAGTGGGCCTTCGAGTTGGGCGCGTAGTTGGTGCCGCCGCTCAGTACGACGGTTACGTCCTTGCAGCCGGAGAAGGCGACGCGCGAGCCGTTGACCGTGACGCTGCCGCCGCTGCCGTAGGCGGTGACGGCGGCGCCGTAGCGCAGGCCGTTGGCGAGTGTGCCGCCGAACGAGCGGGCGTCCGTGGCCGGTTCGCCGTGCGTGCCCGCGAGGTCGACGGTTCCGGTGTAGCGTCCGCCGCCGTTCTGGGTGAAGTGCAGGACGATCACGTCGTCGGGTCGGCTGGCGAACAGCTGCCGCTGGTACGTCACTCCGGAGCGGACGTACGACGTGGTCGCCACGCCCTGTTCCAGGTCGAGGGTGCGGCGGTAGCCGTTGACCGCGCCCAGGTCGTGGTCGGGGATGTCGACGGTGAGCCGGGCCAGCAGGGTGAGGGAGCCGAAGTCGGCGCGGCCGTAGGGGAACTGGCCGTCCGAGTCGAGGGTGTCGTTGAGGCCGCCGGTCCACATGGTGGCGTCGGTGACGAGGAGGACCTCGTGGCCGGGGTCGTTGCTGGCGAGAGCGCCGAGCCGGCCGTTGCCGACGGGGAGGCCCTGCTCGATCATCGAGCTGTCGTCGGCGGGGGCCTGCCACCACAGGGTGTTGCGTGAAGGGCCGCCGCTGTAGGTGGAGTTGGCGGGTCGCTCAGGGGCGGCCGAGGCGGTGAAGGCGGGCAGGCCGGCGAGGGCGCCGGTGGCCGCGGCGAGGGCGAGGACGTTGCGTCTGGGCAGGTCGAACGGTGCGCTGGACATGGGTGTCTCCGAAAAGGTCGGCTCAGGAGGAGGACTTGGGCACGTCGATCCGGTCGATGTCCGGTGCGTAGCTCGAACCGCTGTCGAAGGTGATGGTGTTGGCGCCCGCCTTCAGGGTCACCGGGACGCTGACCGTCCCGACGGTCCCCCAGTCGCCGGTGGACGGGAACTTGTGGCTGATGGCGCCGTTGCCGTTCGAGGAGATCGCCACCGAGCGGGAGTCGCCGCTGACGTAGGCGATCTTCACCTGGTAGATACCGGCCTTGGCGGCGACGACGTTGTTGATGGTGAGCTTGCCGCCGAGGTAGAGGTTGCCGACCTTGTGGGCGCCCGAACAGGCCGAGCAGTCCGCGATGTTGGCGTTGCCGCTCAGGGTGTTGGTGGTGGCCTCGGCCTCGTAGGCGGTCGAGGTGACGGCGCTGCCGTGCGGGGTGACGGTGAAGAGGCGGGAGCCGTGGGCGGGCAGGGCTTCGGTCACCTTGTTCGTGAAGGAGCCGAGGTCCTCGTGGTTCCAGAGGTCACGGACGTCGGCCTTGCCGGTGAAGCCGAGGGTCGTCCAGTTCGCGGAGACGGCGGCGGGGGCACTGGCGAGGTTGAACAGGGCGACGGTGTAAGTGCCGTTGGGGTTCTTGGCGGCCCACACCTGCTGGGAGTCGGACGGGGTGACGGGGCGGGCGGGCGGCGCGTCGCTCTGGTCCACGGCGATGACCTCACGGTTGGTGAGGAGGGAGAGGCCGTAGTCGTCGAGCTGGGTGAGGTCGTCGCCGGTGAACAGCGGGGACTTGGCGACGGCCCAGAGGGTGGCGTAGCTCTGGCGTTCCGCCTTGGTCAGGCCGTCCATCTTGCCGTTGCCGACGTCGAGGGAGTCGAGGTCGTTCCAGCCGCCGGGGCCAGCCTGGCCGGTCCAGGCGGGGGCGTCGTCCCAGCGGTCGTCGACCGAGTTCTCCCAGCTGACAAGGGTGTTGCAGTAGCACTCGACGTCGGTGTCGATGCGCCAGCCGTTGGAGTACTTCTTCCAGTCGGCGGCGTGCCCGTAGTCCAGGGACCAGGAGAGTTCGAGGTGGATGGGGCGTCCGGTGGCGGTGATGGCCTTGTTCCAGGCGGCCACATCGGCAACGTTGTCGTATTGATCGCCGCTCTTGCCCGAACCGGGGCCGACACCGTCGAGCTTGAGGAAGTCGTAGCCCCAGCCGGCGATCAACTGGGCCTGCGAGTCGATGTACTTCTGGGCGCAGGGCCGCGAGAAGTCGATCTTGTACGCGCTGTCCCAGCCGTTGGTGGTGCGCAGGTCGCTGTAGACGATGTCGGCGGTGGTACAGCCGTCGGCGTTCCAGATCGGCGTCTTACCGTCGCCGTAGGCCCCCTTCTCCAGGCCGGCGGGCAGGTAGATGCCGGCCTTGAGGCCCTTGGAGTGGATGCGGTCGGCGACGGCCTTCATGCCGCTGGGGAAGCGGACCGGGTCGGCCTTCTGGCGGCCGTACTCGTCGAATCCGGACTTCCAGGTCTTGTCCATCCACCAGCCGGCGTCGATGTTGACGTGGTCGTAGCCGTACTGCTTCAGCTTGCCGGCGAGCGCGTCCGTCTGCTTGTTGACGTTCGCCTCGGTGAGGTAGCTGTAGTCGCCGTCCGGGTTGAGGCCGGGGTACTTGGACGACTGCATGCTCCAACTCGACCAGCCCATGTAGGGCTTGGCCGCGACGGTGGGTGCGGTGTCGGCGTGCGCGGTGGGGAGGTGGGTGGCGAACCCTGCGGTGAGGGCCAGGACCACCATGGCTCTCAGGGCGCGAACGGGCGTGAGGGAGTACATCGTCGGGCTCCTCGTGCGGGTCGGAGGGGGATCGTGCGGGCTAGTCGGCGGCTCGGATGAAGGACTGGATCGCGGTGGCGGCGGCGCCGCGCGCCCACTCGTCGAAGGGCAGCGGGCGGGTGCGTACGTCGCAGCGGGCGGCGGAGCCGAAGGCGGCCTCGGCGAAGGAGTCGCGGATCTGTTCGGCGAACAGGTCGTAGGCGGCGAGGCCTTCGCCGGAGATGATCACGCGTTCGGGGCCGAGCAGGTTGGCCACAGTCGCGATGCCCCGGCCGATCGCCTCCCCGGCCCGCGCGTAGACCTCGCGGGCGCCGGCGTCGCCCCGGTGGGCGAGGGCCACGGCTTCCGAAGTGTCGGCGACCTGGACCCCCGTCACCTCGCGGACGCGGGCGACGATCGCGGCGTCCCCGGCGATCGCCTCGACGCAGCCGCGGTTGCCGCAGTGGCAGCGGGGTCCGGCGGGATCGACGACGACATGGCCGATCTCGCCCGCCACTCCGTGGGCGCCGGCGACGACCCGGCCGTGCACGACCAGTCCGCAGCCGATGCCCGCGCCGACGGTCACCACGGCGAAGTCCGTGAGACCGGCGCCGGCGCCGAACCACTGCTCGGCGACGGTCAGCGCGCGCACGTCGTTGTCGACGGTGACGGGCAACCCCGTTGTCATGGCGGCCAGTTCGGCGAGCGGTACGTCACGCCACTCCAGGAACGGCGAGTAACGGACGACCCCTTCGCCGCGGTCCACGTCACCGGAGACCGCGAGGCCGAGGCCGACCACCTGGATGCCCAACTCGTCGGCCTCGGTACGGAGTTCCTGCGCCAGGTCCGCGATCGAGGCCAGCACCGACCGGGGTTCGCGGTCGGTCAGCGGCACATGGCGGGCGACCCGGATGCGGCAGCACAGGTCGGTGAGGACGCCGATGATCTCGTCGCCGGTCACCTTGACCCCGATGAACAGCGCGCGCCCGCCGTCGACCCGGACGAGGTTCGCGGGCCGCCCCAGCGCCGGGGGCGCGTCCTCGTCCGCGCCCTCCGCCAGATACCCCGCCTCGATCAGCGGCCGGACCGCCTTCGTCACGGCCGCCGCCGACAGCCCGGCCCGGCGGGCCACCTCGAGCCGGGTGAGGGGGCCGTGCGACAGCACAGTCGTGAAGACCTGTGAGGCGGCGGGCGTGTGAGCCGGGAACGACTCCGTGTGGGGGATCAAGCGCATGGCCGGAACCTAGATGCCTTCTTTTCCGTCGTCAATGAAAGAAGCAGGATTCGTTCGGACCAAGTTGACGGAAGGTCTAACGAAGCCGCCCGCGGCCGGAGCCGCGTTGTCAGTGCCGCGCGGCACAATCGCCGTATGACGACGATCGATTGGTCCGAGCTGACCCACGCCTACGGCAGCGCCGAGGACATCCCCGGCCTGTTCACGCGCCTCGGCGGCTCCGAGGACGACGCGGTGTGGCAGGAGTTGTGGGGTTCCCTGTGTCACCAGGGGTCGGTGTACGACGCGAGTTGGGCGGCGATGCCCACGCTCGTCGACATCGCGCTGGAGCGGGCACCGGGCGGGCCGATACAGGCGGTCACCATGGCCGGCCTGATCACCACGGACCCGGACGAGGACTGCCACCAGCGCCATGCGAGCGAGATAGGCCAACTGCTCGATGTCGCACGCCGGTTGCGCGCCGACCCGACGCAGGACGCGCACACCTTCGTCTATCTGCAGATGGCCGTGCTCGCCTTCGAGGGCGGCAGTGTGTGGGCCGAGGCTTTGGAGGGTGTCAACAGCGAGGAGTACGACCTCGAATGCCCCGAGTGCGAGGAGGGCCTGTACGTCGCGTTCGGTTCGTACGGCGTCTTCACCTCGGCCGGCGACTACGTGACCGGCACGGGCAAGGAGGAGAACACCGAGGGGCGGACGGAGTTGATACCGGCCGTGCCCGACGCGCTCGACGGCATCGGCGCGCGGCTGCACGGCGAGGCGGTCGAGTTCGGGCAGACGGAGGTCGCGACCGCGCTGACGTATGTGTTCGGGAAGGCGAGTTGCCCTTCCTGCGAGGCCGTGTTCACGGTGTCCGAGGAGATCGAGAAGCAGTGGGTCTGAGACGGCCGGGCCTCCGGGTGCCCCGCTCGTGGCGGGACACCCGGAGGGTCGTCAGTGCCTGGCCGCGGGGGTGTTGGCGACCGTGACGTTCACGGCGGCCCAGGCCTTGTCGACGGTCTGGTACGCCGTGCTGTTCGCGCCGTAGAGGTCCGCCGCCGCCTTCAGCGTGGCGAGGCGCGCGTCGTGGAAGTCGGTGGTGGACACCATGTAGCGGGTGAGCGCGCGGTAGAAGATCGCGGTGGCCTTGGCGCGTCCGATGCCGGTGACCGTGGACCCGTCGTAGGTGGGCGAGTCGTAGGTGAACCCGCCGATCGTCTTGCGTCCGCTGCCTTCGGCGAGCAGGTAGTAGGCGTGCGAGGAGACTCCGGAACCGGCGTGCACCTCGGCGTCGTAGGTCTGCGGCGACCAGTAGTCGATGGTGCCTTCGAGCTTGTCGAGGGAGGGGTGGTCGAGGCGGCGCAGGAACTTCTGGGCGAGGCCGAGCTTCTCGCCGATCAGGTAGTTCGGCGGGTTCTTCGCGTTGTTGGCGCTGAACTCGACGTTGGAGCCGAAGATGTCCGCGAGGGACTCGTTCAGGGAGCCCGCCTCGCCGTACTGGTTGCCGTCCGCGTCGACGCGGGTCGGTTCCAGCTCGGCGGTGGCGTCCACGACTCCGTGGGTCAGCTCGTGGCCCGTGACGTCGAGGACGACGAGCGGCTTCTTGAACATGTCACCGTCACCGTCGCCGTAGAGCATGCAGTCGCAGGTCGAGTCCCAGAAGGCGTTGGCGACCTTGTTGCCGAAGTGGACCATGCCGCGGGCTGCCTTGCCGTCGTTGGCTATGCCCTTGCGGCCGAAGGTCTTCTTGTAGAAGTCCAGGGTCTTGGTGATGCCGTACTGGGCGTCGACGGCGGCGCTGTCGCGGCGCGAGACGGTGCCGTTGCCCCACTTGTCGGTGGTGCTGGTGAACGCCTTGCCGCGCGCGAAGCTCTCCAGTTCCTGCCCCTTGGCGTCGCGCGTCTCGGTGCCCCAGCGCGTCGGGTCCTTGAGGAGGTAACTGGTGCGTGCCGTCCGGGTGGTGGTCAGCGGCACCTTGCCGACGAAGAGGGAGGTGCCGGTGCCCGTGGCGGTGACGGGGTAGTGGACCGCACGCGCCGCGGTGGCTGCGGTGAGCGCGGTCGGCTGTGCGGCGGTGCCGGTCGCGGGGTTCAGGGTCTCGCCGCGCTCGCGCAGGGTGTCGAGGAGTTCGGGTGAGAGGAACTCGTCGCTGTCGGGGGTGTTGCTGCGGACCTTGCCGGTGACCGCGTCGATGACGACGGTGCGGGTGCCGGTGGCCTCGGCGGTGTCGCTGTCGCTGACGGGGACCTGGTAGGCGAGGGCGGCCCGGCCGGCGCGGGCGTCGACCACGAGGCGGGCGGTGCCCGCGTCGCCCTCGGCGACGGCCGCGGCCTTGGTCTCGGCCTCCGCCGCCGTCAACTCGGGCTGTGTGGTGGCGGGTTCGACGCTGTGGTCGGCCGCCCTGGTGACCCCGGTGTAGGCCAGGTGGCGGGAGAGGTGGACGACGAGGTCGCCGCCGAGGACCGGCATGCCCTGGTGCGTACGGATGAACCGGACATGGCGTGCGCCCTCGGGGTCGATCATCACGTCCTTGGCCCGGAGCCCGTCGCCCTGGACGACACCGGTCGCCGCCGCGTGCGCGAAGGCGGCGGCACGCGCGGCCGCGACGACGGACGCGGCGCTGGTGCCGGTCGCCGCCACCGCGTGGTCCGTCCCCGGTCCCGCGAAGGCCGTTCCGGCCAGTCCCGTGGCGGCCGTCGTCACGGCGACGGCGACCGCCAGGCCGCGTATGTGGGATCCACGCATGGGTGAGGGCTCCTCGCTTCGAGACGGCCGGGATCGCCGACCGCCTTGAGACCGGGCGCGGTTGACAGCGCCCAGGGGGCTGGTCGGGCCCCGAGGCGAAACCCTTACGGATCAGTCATGTGCATGTAAAGCCGAAATGAACGGTATTCGTGGCTTTCATGGCAATACTTTGCAAATCCGCGTCGCTCAGTGATCAGCGAGTGACCAACTGTGCGACACCTGTGGAGATGTGACGGGCTGCGAGAAGGTTCCCTCGCGCGACTGTGACAGATCTCGCATACAGAGAACGGGAGAGAACCGGATGGTCTCAAGAACGCTGCGCAGAGCCACGGTGTCCGCAGCCGCGCTGGTGACGCTCACGGCGGTACCCGCGCATGCCGCGACCCACGAGCGGGACACCACGGACACCGCCGACAGCCGGGCGGTCGCGCTTCCGGCGCCCGACATGGCGGGTCTCCGTGCCGTGCTGCGCACCCTGACGACCCAGGGCGCACCCGGAGCGATCGCCCGCGTCGACGACCACGGAACCGTCCGCACGGCCGCCGCGGGCATCGACGACCGCACGACACACCGGGCCATCGACAACGCCGACCGCTTCCGCATCGGCAGCGTCACCAAGTCGTTCTCCGCCGTCGTCCTGCTCCAACTCGTCGACGCGCACAAGCTCGACCTGGACGCCTCGGTCGACCGCTACCTGCCGGGCCTGCTCCCAGACAAGCGGATCACCGTGCGGCACCTGCTGAGCCACCGCAGCGGCCTGTACGACTACACGAACGCGATGTTCGCGAACTCGGTCTCCGGTTTCGAGGCCGTACGCGACAAGGTCTTCACCTACCGGCAGCTGGTACGGCTGTCCCTGCAGCACCCGCGCACCAACGCGCCGGGCGCCGCCTACTCGTACTCGAACACCAACTTCGTGGTCGCCGGGATGCTCATCGAGAAGCTGACCGGCCACTCCGTGGGAACCGAGTACCGCAACCGCGTCATCAAGCCGCTCAAGCTGCGCGACACCTTCTACGTCCACCCCGGCACGAAGATCCCCGGCCGCCACGCCCACGGCTACCTCACGCAGGACCGCGCCGGCGCGCAATCGGTCGACGCGACCGACCAGACGGTGTCCTGGGCCCAGAGCGCGGGCGCGCTCATCTCCACCACCCACGACCTGAACACCTTCTTCTCCGCCCTGCTCTCCGGCAGGCTCACCTCCGCCTCCGCGCTCGCACAGATGCAGCGGTGGACTCCGGTCAACAGCACGACGCGCTACGGTCTCGGGCTGCGCCGGCGCGACCTGTCGTGCGGCGTCTCCGTGTACGGCCACACGGGCGCGGTCCAGGGTTTCTACACCTACTCCTTCACCTCGAAGGACGGCCGCCGCAGTCTCACCGCGCTGGCCAACACCTCCAACAACGGCACGGTGCTGAACACGATGGCGGGCGCCCTGGAGTCGGCGTTCTGCGGCAAGCGCACCAGGACGCTCCAAGGTTCGCCGCTCACCGGCCGGGGCTCCTACGTGACCGAACGGCGCACGGCCTACGAGGACATCGCGCCGGGGATCGCCCGGGACTGAGCGCGCTGCACGGTGGGTGCCGGACAGCCTCGCGCACCGGCACCCACCGCGCCCCGCGGGAACCCTCTCGCCGTGACGGGACGTTGAGTGGAGGGCGAACTCCCCCACCGGGCACTGCCCCGGACACGGACAGCGAGGGCGGTGCCATGAACGAGCTGGTGCCGGGCGGCAACCTGCCCCTCCCGGGCGGTGCCATGACCCTGCGGGTGCCCGGCCCGTTCGACGTGTCGGCGTTGATCACGGACGAGAGCGGCAAGGTCGGCGGTGACGCGGACTTCGTGTTCTACAACCAGCCGACCGTGACCGGAGCCCGCCTCCAGGGCGACACCCTGACCGTCGACCCGGCCCGCCTCCGCGCCGGCGCCGCCCGGGTCACCGTGGTCATCAGCCCCGCCGCCCCCGGCACACCGCTGGGCCGCCTGCCCGCACCCACCCTGCATGTCACGGACGCGAGCAGCCGTCCGCTCGCCCGTTTCACCCCGGCCCGCCCCCAGCGCGAGACCGTCCTGCTCCTCGCCGAGCTCTACCGGCGCGGCACGGGCTGGAAGCTGCGCGCACTGGGGCAGGGGTACGCCGACGGACTCGCGGGCATCGCACGGGACTTCGGCGTGGACATCGTCGAGGACACGGCCCCCGGTCCCACCCCTGCCTCCGGCCCCGTGCGAGGAAGGGGCACCGCGCCGGGCGCCGGCGCGCGAACCGGGGGCTCCCCCAACTCCCCCGCCGCCGACCCGACCGGCTTCCTCGCCCTGGTCAACTCGGCCCGCGCCAAAGCCGGTTCACCACCCATCGCGCTCGATTCCCGGCTCGTGTCGGCCGCGCAGGCCCACGTCTCCGACATGGCCGCCGCAGGGCACCTCAGCACCGAGAGCCGCGACGGCGCCTCCGTGTACCAGCGCGTGATCCACGCCGGATACGCCTATCTCACCGTCGGCGAGCACCTGGTCTCCGGTCCGCGCACCCCCGCGGAGTTCGTCGACTATTGTCTCCGCACCGAACAGGCCCGCCGCACACTGCTCGAACGGGACGTCACGCACGCGGGTCTCGCCCAGGCGGTCTCCCCTCACTCCGGCGACGTCTACTGGACGGCGTTGTGGGCGAAGCCGCTCACCGCCGCCGACCTGGCCCAAACGGCGCGCGACGTCGTCGAGTTGACCAACAGGGAGCGGACGAGGGCCGGGCTGTCGCCACTCGCCGTGGACCCGCTGCTCGCCGCCGCCGCGCAGGCGCACAGTACGGACATGGTGGCCCGGGCCTTCTACTCGCACACCTCCCCCGACGGCTCCCAGCCCTGGGACCGGGCCGCCGCCGCGGGTTCACGCAGGCGCACGATCGGCGAGAACATCGCCTGCGGTCAGCGCTCCCCCGCCGAGGTCGTGGAGGGCTGGATGAACAGCCCCGGCCACCGCGCCAACATCCTCAAGCCGGACTTCACCCACATAGGCATCGGTTTCGCGGGCGGCGGACAGATGGGGACGTACTGGACGCAACTCTTCGGCGCCTGACCATCCGACGAGGTCAAGCCCTCCACGATCTTGGCGGAATGAGATCTTCCGGGTCAGGATGCCCGCATGAAGGGTGATCTGTTTTCCAGTGAGCACATGGTGCAGCCGGCCACCGCGCCGGGCATGACCGTAGAGAACGCCAAGTGCGTCAAGTACGCGGTCAACGGCGAGATGCTCGCCCGCCAGGGGGCGATGATCGCCTACCGCGGCAACCTCCAGTTCGAGCGCAAGGGCCAGGGCGTGGGCGGCATGCTCAAGCGCGCCGTCACCGGTGAGGGCCTGCCGCTGATGGCGGTGCGCGGCCAGGGCGAGGCGTGGTTCGCGCACGAGGCGCAGAACTGTTTCGTGGTCGAGATCGACCCCGGTGACGAGTTCACCGTCAACGGCCGCAACGTCCTGTGTTTCGACGCCTCGTTGTCGTACGCGATCAAGACGGTGAAGGGCTCCGGCATCGCGGGCGGCGGCCTGTTCAACAGCGTCTTCACGGGGCAGGGCAAGCTGGGTCTGGTCTGCGAGGGCAACCCGCTGGTCATACCCGTCTCGCCGCAGTACCCGGTGTTCGTCGACACGGACGCGGTGGTCGGCTGGTCGGCCAACCTCCAGACCTCGTTGCACCGTTCGCAGTCCATCGGGTCGATGCTGCGGGGTGGTTCCGGCGAGGCCGTCCAACTCATGCTCCAGGGACAGGGGTTCGTCGTCGTACGGCCCAGCGAGGTGACTCCGCAGAAGGCGCAGCAGCACTGAGGTCCCGATCCGGCACCGACCCTGAAACGTGTTGACCTGCGGGTCCTTTCCGAGTCAGGGTCGGAGGCGGCACGGACCACCTTGCCCCGTGCCGGGAGGATGACTGCCTTGATCGGCATCTCGGACATCGAAGCCGCCGCCGAGCGGATCGCCGGACACGTCGTACGCACCCCGACCGTGGAGAGCCCGGGGCTCTCGGAGCTGCTCGGTGTCCCGGTCACGACGAAGCTGGAGCTGTTGCAGCGCACGGGTTCCTTCAAGGCGCGCGGTGCCACGGCGAAGCTGCTGTCGCTCGGCGAGGCGGAGTTGGCGGCCGGGGTGGTGGCGGTCAGCGGCGGCAATCACGGGATCGCGCTCGCGGTCATGGCGGCGGCGCTGGACGTGAAGGCCACGGTGGTGATGCCGCGTTCGGCGCCGGCGCGGTCCGTGGCGCTGGTGGAGGCGGCGGGCGCTTCGCTGCGGCTGACCGAGGACATGCCGAGCGCGTTCGCGCTGGTGAACAGGTTGCGGGACGAGGGGCTGACCCTGGTCCACCCGTTCGACGACCCGCTGGTGATCGCCGGACAGGGCACCGTGGGGCTGGAGTTCGCGGACGACGCCGGTGAACTCACCGACGTACTGGTCAGCATCGGCGGTGGTGGGCTGATCGCCGGGGTCGCCGCCGCACTGCACGCCCGGCGGCCCGGGATCCGGGTCTGGGGCGTGGAGACCGAGGGTGCCGAGGCGATGTCCGCGGCGCTCGCGGCCGGTGGCCCGGTGTCGGTCACCCCGTCCTCGATCGTGACCACGCTCAGCGCGCCGGCCGTGTCGCAGCTGACGTACGACCATGTGTCGGCCCTGGTCACCGAGGTGTTGACCGTCTCGGACCAGGACGCCGTACGGGGCTGTCTCGACCTCGCCGAGCACGGCAAGGTGTGGACGGAGCCCGCCGCGGGCTGTCTGCTGCCCGCCGCCCGGCAGGTCCTGGAACGCGTCGGCGACGGCGCGCGGCTCGGCCTGGTGGTGTGCGGGGGCAACGCGACGGCCGGGGAGATCGCGGACTGGTCGGAGCGCTTCGGACTGCGCTGACCTGCCGTTGACGGCAGGTGCGACGAGCCTTCCCGCATGAAGGGTCCCGTTCTCGACCCGTTATCGACCCGTTCTCGACCCCGTGCGCGAAGGCTTGTCGCACATCTAGCCATACCGACTAGTCGGTACTACGCTCCGCCGAACGGAAGGGCCCCCAGCCTCCCGCCGCTCACCCTGTCCCCAGCAGCTTCAAAGGGAGTCGTATGTCTTCCGCTTCCGCACCTCTTGACACGAGTAACCCAGGTACCGACGCACCCGGCGCCGACTCCCGCGGCTCGCTCACCGGGCTGTACCGCCGTGACCTGGGCGCGTATCCGGCCACCGGGCGACGCATGTCGTATCTGGCGATCGTGGTGGTCACGACCGTCGTGCTCTACTACATGCTCTACATCCAGTACGCGGTGGCGACGTCGATCATCACGCACTTCGACATGACCTACCGCTACTTCGTGTGGGTCTCGGTCATCGGCAACGCGTTCGGGGCCTTCGCCTCCCTCGTGGCCGGCCTCGCGGACCGCTGGGGACGGGCGAACCTCGTGGTCTACGGACTGCTGATCGCCGCGCTCCTGGTCTTCTTCGGACTCCCCAACGCGGGCGACAAGACAACGTACTTGGTGCTGTTCGCCGTCGTCAGCGTCATCGAGGGCATCGTGCTGGTCGCGACCCCGGCGCTGATACGGGACTTCTCACCGCAGCTGGGCCGTGCCACCGCGATGGGCTACTGGACGATGGGCCCGGTCATCGGCAGCCTGGTCGTCACCTCCGTGACCAGCAGCACCCTCGACTCCGCCTCCTGGCAGGACGAGCTGCGCTACTCCGGGGCGGCCGGGCTGATCGTGTTCGTCGTCGCCCTGTTCGCCCTGCGCGAGCTGTCGCCGGGACTGCGCGACCAGATCATGGTGAGCCTGCGGGACCGGGCCCTGGTCGAAGCACGCGCCAAGGGACTCGACACCGAGGCGGTACGACGCGGCGAGTGGCGGCAGATGCTGCGCCTGGACATCCTCGGCTCCGCCTTCGCGATCGCGGTCTTCCTGCTCCTCTACTACGCCGCCGTCGGCAACTTCGTCGTCTACTTCTCGACCACCTTCGGCTACAGCGAGCAGCGCACCAACGGCCTGGCCAACTGGTACTGGGCAGCGAACGCCCTCGCGCTGATCGTGGCCGGCCTGCTCTCGGACCGGCTGCTGGTGCGCAAGCCCTTCATGATCGTCGGCGGGGTCGGCGCCGTGGTGGCGACCGCGGTCTTCGCCTCCCGGGCCACCCATCCGACGACCGACTACTACACCTTCGCCTGGCTGTTCGTCGCGATCGGCGTGTTCAGCGGAATCGCCTACGCCCCCTGGATGGCGAGCTTCACCGAGACCGTGGAGAAGCGCAATCCGGCCGCGACCGCCGCGGGCCTCGCGGTCTGGGGCTGGACGGTACGCATCGTGGTCGCCGTGTCGGCGGCGTTCATCCCGGTGCTCGTCACGTCGGTCACCCCGCTCGTCGAACACGGCGCCGAGGTCGCGGCGGCGCAGAAGCAGGCCGCCCCGGCGCTCGCGATCGTCGGCGCCCACCCCCAACTCTTCGCCGAACTCGGCAAGTACACGCCGACCACCACACCCCCCGCCCTGGCCGCCCAGGCAGTCAAGGAGGTCGGCCCCGCCGACCTGGCCGTCGTACAGAAGGCACAGCCGCAGCTGAAGGTGCTCAAGGAGTACGGGACGAAGGTGCAGAAGGCCGCGAAGGACGGTCCCGGCGAGTGGCGCACCTGGTGGTGGATCTGTGTCGGCGGCCAGGTTCTCTTCCTGCCCTTCGTGTTCGTGATGGCGGGCCGCTGGAGCCCGAAGAAGGCCCGCGAGGACGCGCAGGCCCACCAAGATGCCGTCGACCGCGAACTGGCCGCGCTCGAAGCCTGACCGGAACACCGACCGTCGCTGCGGCGTGAGCGTGACGGCTCCGCCGCAGCGGATCGGTGACCGCGTGGCTCGCAACTACTTCAACGCCGCCGCGAACAGCGGGCCGACGTGGTCCACCGCGTACCCCACCGACAGGACCGAGCTGGTGGCGAAGGCCTGGCTGAGGTTCGGGTCGTAGAAGACGACCGAATGGCTGGCCTTCACCGCGGGCAGGGACTTGCACAGCGGATCCGACGTGATCTCGGTGGCCTTGACGCCGATCGATGCCATCACGATCAGGTCGGCGTCGAGCAGCGCCAGGTTCTCCTCGGAGACCGGGACGGAGAACGCGGCCCCGCCGGCTTCACCGGCGTCGCACCTTCGCGGCCGAGGCTGCCGATGCCGTGGACGAGCACGGCGGCGAGGGTGGCGCCGAGGAAGCCGAACCGGATGTACTGGCCGGGCCCGGTCAGCGACAGGACGCCGATGGCGAAGACAATGAACACGGCCGCGCCCGCGTCGACGCCGAGCAGGCCCGGATCGGTCGGCGGATTGCGGGTCAGCCCCTGGATCACGGTGCCCGCGAGTCCCAGGGCCGCTCCGGCGAGGAGTCCGGCCAGGGTGCGCGGGAGCCGCGCTTCCCGGATGTGGCGCTCCAGCCGTCACAGCAGAGCGGGATCAGCTGTCGGCCTCCCGCGCCACGCGCTCCAGTCGGCTCCGGTACTCCTCCCACCACGCCTCGTCCTCCGGTGGCAGGTTGCCCTTGTCCTGCAGATATCCGACGGATCCGTCGATGAACTCCCGCAGGATGTCGGCGTGACCGGCGTGCCGTTGGGTGTCGGAGATCACGCGCACGACGATGTGATGCAGCGTCACCTCCCGGCGCTCCTCCGGCCACCACGGGACATGACCGACCGCGTCGAGCGACAGCGTCGCGATCGTGCTGTCGGAGTGCTCCCACGCCTGGCGATACAGCCCGACGATGTGTTCCCGCGATTCGTCCGCCGTGGCCCACATGTCCGAGTTGGTCTCCGACTCCTCGGTGTACCACCAGGACGGCGGCTCCTCCCCGTCGAAGAACGGCCGCCCGAAGGCGTCGCCGAGGTAGCCCAGTTCCACACTGGCGACATGCTTGACCAGCCCCAACAGGTTGGTGCCCGTGGGAGTCAGGGGACGGCGGATGTCGTACTCCGAGAGGCCGTCGAGCTTCCACACCAGGGCGTCGCGCGCCTCTTGCAGGTACCGGAGAAGGTCCGCTTTCGGGTTCGGTTCCATCATGCCGGGCAGTTTCGCACCCGGCACTGACAGTTGAGCCCGACGGCCGATCTGAACTGCCGGGAACAGCAAGGTAGCCGCGGGAAGTCCCCAGGCGCAGGGATCGGTCCCGGCAGGGCAAGAGGGCCTGGTCAGGGCCCCGGCGACGGGAAAGTTGCCCGTTACCCGTGGTTACCGCCAGGTCGGGGCAGGGATATTCCCCGACGGCATTTCCTCGCCCCCCGCCCGCCGCGATTGAATAAAAGGCAAGAACCACCGGGGAATTGGGATTCCTTTGAACCAGCCCATCACAACCGCCGTACTTCTGTGAAAGGTGAGAGCCCGGGGTTTCAGCGAGGGATGGCCATGGTCGAGACACACGTCTCCGTACACGAGTCAGTCGCCGGCAGATACCGGCCCATGGAGGTCGCGCATCGCGAGACGAACCGTGACACCTGGTACGGCGAGGACATGGCCGCCGAGCGCCCGTGCCTGCTCACGCAGGTGACGCTGCCCGCCGCGCTGGACGAGGAGAGCGCGCGCCGGACCACCGCGGCCATCATGCGCACCTCCGAGATCATGGTGCTGCTCGCTCCCACCCGGGTCGCCCAGGTCATGGACGCCGTCGAGGACGCCGGCACGCTGTGGACCGTCACCGACTGGATCGACGGCACACCGCTCGGCCAACTCCTCGCCCAGCAGGGCACGTTCCACTATGTACGGGCGGCCCGCATCGGCCTCGAACTGCTCGACATCCTGGAGGCCGCGCACAACGAGGGCATCACCCACGGCGAACTCAGCCCCGGCCAGGTGTTCGTGCGCGACCGGGGCACCGTCGTCCTCACCGGCTTCGGACTCGCCGGCGCCACCCTCGTCCCCCGGCTCACCGCGCCCTCGTACGCCTCCCCCGAACAGGCCCGCGACGAGCGCATCGGACCGGCCGCCGACCTGTGGGCGCTGGGCGCGATCCTCTACACGCTGGTCGAAGGACACCCGCCGTTCCGGGACCGGGGCCGCCCCGAGGCGACCCTGAAGGGCGTGGACCGGCTCCCGATGCGCAGCCCGTCGCGCGCCGGACCACTGGCCCAGGTGATCCAGGGGCTGCTGCGCAAGAACTCCCGCGAGCGGATGACCCGCCCGGTGGTCCGCGAGGCCCTGACCCGCATCCTGCACGACGACCCGTACGCGGACCGCGAGCCCGTCCCGCTGCCCCGGCTGCGACGGGCCTACGACACGTTCCGCGGCGCGGGCACCACCTGGAGCGGACGCGGCATGGCCGTCGGGACCGCCCTGGCCGTCGGCACCG
>NZ_JAEQAZ010000019.1 GCF_016654115.1 Streptomyces sp. MBT53 | reverse complement strand
TCCCGGTGCTGGGCAGCACCTTCCAGGAGCGGCCGCCGTCGCCGGTCGACAGGATGCGGAACTTTCCGTCGACCGGGTCGCTCATCGCGAGGCCGTGGCGGCTGTCGAAGAACGTCATGCAGTCGTAGAAGGCGTTCGCGTCGGTGTTGCGGAAGGACTCCGTCCAGGTCGTCCCGCCGTCGTCGGTGCGGTAGACGCGGGACGCCTCGCCCTCGCCGATCGCCAGCACCACCGCGCGGTGCGCGTCGAACGCCTCGACGTCCCGGAACTGGAGGTCGGCCGCGCCGGGCGGTGAGACGTTCCGCCAGCTCGCCCCTCCGTCGGTGGTGCGCAGCACGGTGCCCGCGGTGCCGGCCACCCACGCGGTGTTCCGACTGACCGCCGACAGTCCCCGGAAGCGCACATCGGCGGCCCCGCTGTCCTTGAGCTCCCAGTGCGGAGCCCGGTGCGCGGTCTCGCGTGCCTGCGCCGGTACGGCGGTCAGCAGAGCCAGTGCCGCCGCGCACATCACCCCGGCCGCCGCTCTCCGGTTCGTACGTCCCACCCGTCGCGTGTTCCCCATGCGCCTCATGGCGGGCGAAGCTAGCCCACTCCCAGGAGGCCGTCCAGATGGCCCGCGCCCACCTTGGGGGCATATGGGCGACGGTGACAGAGGTCACTGGAAATTCATGTGCACGGATTGGCTCGTTCCGGCGTCTCTTCCAGTGCGGACCCCTCCACTCGGGGGCCCGTTCCGGAGTCTTTTCAGGAGCCTGTCCGGCCGTCGTCGCAGTCCGCACCGCCGTCACACAAGGGAGCAAGGCGTTGTCCATCGCAATCGAGCAGCAAGTAGAGGCCCGCCTCGTCGCCGCCGCACCGCGGATGCCGAGCATTCCCGCCACCCTGCACTACGACCGGCGTGACCCCTTCGCCGTCCGGATGACCTTCCCGGCACCGGCCACCCTGGAGGGCGTCGAGGTCTGCTGGACCTTCGCCCGGGAACTCCTGTCGGCCGGTCTGCACGGCGCCGAGGGCCACGGCGACGTCCGCGTGCGGCCGTACGGCTTCGACCGCACCGTCCTGGAGTTCCACGCCCCCGAGGGCACCGCGGTCGTGCATGTCCGCTCGACCGAGATCCGCCGCTTCCTGCGGGCCACCGGCGAGCTGGTGCCCGCCGGTCTCGAACACCTCCAGCTCGACCTGGACCACGACCTCGCCGAGCTGATGCGGGACGCCTGCTGAGCTACTCCCCCCGGCTCAGCAGCGAGTTCAGCTCGCCGTAGCCCAGACCTCCCACGACCGTGTCGTAGGTACCCGTGTCCAGCAGCTCCCGCGCGGCACGGCGCACCACGGCGTACGCGGCCAGGGCGACGCTGGAGCCCGCGCTCACCCGGGCCACGCCCAGCGCGGCCAGTTCGGCGACCGGCGGTGCGCCGGGGCCGACCAGCACATTGAGCGGACCGTCGATCCCGTCGGCGAGTTCCTTGACCGTTCCCGGCTCGACGGCCCCGGGGACGAAGATCCCGTCCGCGCCCGCGGCCCGGAAGGCGGCGGCCCGCTCCAGGGTCGCGTCCAGTCCCCCGGCGCCCCGCAGATACGTGTCGATGCGCGCGTTGACGAACAGCGGCACCCCCTCCGCGTCGGCGGCCTCGCGGGCGGCGGCGATGCGCTCGGCCTGCTCGGCGACCGGGCGCAGGACACCCTCACCGCCGTAGAGCGCGTCCTCGATGTTCACCCCGACGGCGCCCGCGGCGAGCACCGCGCGGACCGTGTCGGCGACGCCCGCCGGGTCCTTCGCGAAGCCGCTCTCGATGTCGGCGCTCACCGGCACGGTCACGGTCGAGGTGATGCGGGCGACCGCCGCCATGGACCGGTCCCGGTCCAGCCGGTCGCCGTCCGGGACGCCCAGGGCCCAGGCGAGGCCCGCGCTGGTGGTCGCCACGGCCGACGCGCCCACGTCCTCCACGATGCGGGCGCTCGCGGCGTCCCAGGCGTTCGGCAGGACGAGCGGACGCCCCGGCACGTGCAGCGCGCGGAAGGCCAGCGCCCGGTCACGGAGAGTGTTCTGGTTCGTCATACGGCCCACTCAAGCAGCTGCGGGCGCCCGTCGGCTGGCAGGAATCCGACATCGATGTGTCGGCCGGGAGGCGCCCTTTTAATTGCGTTGACAGGCGACAGAGGCCCTCCGTAGCGTTTCTCCCGGTCCTGTTGCCGTCGATTGGAGAAGGACGTTGCTCGTCTGAGGTTCTGAGACACCGCGTCACACACCCCTGGGGTGTGTCCGTCGTGTTCGACCTCGGCGTCCGAGCCGTCCTCCGGAACAGGGCCTTCTCTCTGCCCTCCGGGACCAGTCTCCCGCCCCGCGGTGTCTCGCAACGCGTCTGCCCCGACCGCATCGAGCACCCGCGAGGCCCGCATGAGTTCTTCCGTCACCTGTACGTCCCTCTCCTTCGCCTGGTCCGACGGCACCCCCGTCCTCGAAGACCTCGACGTCGCCTTCGGCCCCGGCCGAACCGGGCTCGTCGGCGTCAACGGATCAGGGAAATCAACCCTGTTGAAGCTGATCGCGGGCGAACTCGCCCCGGTCGACGGCCTGGTGCGGGTCGCGGGCGAGGTCGGATACCTCCCGCAGAACGTCACGCTCGACACCTCCCTGCGCGTCGACGAGACCCTCGGCATCGCCGCGCGCCGGGCCGCCCTGCACGCCATCGAGGCCGGTGACGCGTCCGAGGAGCACTTCGAGACGCTCGGCGACGACTGGGACGTGGAAGAACGGGCCCTCGCCGCACTCGGCGAACTCGGCCTGGGACACATCGACTTGGACCGCACCATCGGCGAGGTGTCCGGCGGCGAGTCGGTCCTGCTGCGACTGGCCGCGCTGCTGCTCGGCCGGCCGGACGTCCTGCTCCTCGACGAACCGACCAACAACCTCGACCTGTACGCGCGCCGACGGCTGTACACGGCCGTCGCGTCCTGGCCGGGAGTGATGATCGTGGTCAGCCACGACCGCGAACTCCTCGACCTCGTCGACCAGATCGCCGATCTGCGCTCCGGCGGGATCACCTGGTACGGCGGCAACTTCTCCGCCTACGAGGAGGCCCTCGCCACCGAACAGGAGGCGGCCGAACGGATGGTGCGCGTCGCCGAGTCCGACTTCCGCAGACAGAAACGTGAACTGGTCGACGCCCAGGTCAAGTTGGCCCACCGCAAGCGGTACGGGCAGAAGATGTACGACCAGAAGCGCGAGCCGAAGATCATCATGCAGGCGCGCAGGCGGTCGGCGCAGGAGTCCGCGGGCAAGCACCGCATCATGCACGAGGAGCGGCTCACCGAGGCGAAGGAGCGGCTCGACGAGGCGGTGGAGGCCGTACGGGACGACGACGAGATCCGCGTCGACCTGCCGTACACGGCCGTACCGCCGGGTCGTACGGTCCTGACCCTTCTGGACCTCGAACTCGCCCACGGCGCGCGGGTGGCCGGCGGGCTCGATCTGCGCGGTCCTGAGCGGATCGCGCTGATCGGGCGCAACGGCGCGGGCAAGACGACGCTGCTGCGCACGATCGCCGGGGAGCTGGCGCCGGTGTCGGGCGAGGCGACGGCGCATGTCCCGCTGCGGTTCCTGCCGCAGCGGCTCGACGTTCTCGACGACGAGCTGACCGTGGCAGAGAACGTGGCCCGGTTCGCGCCGGCCGCCACGAACAACCGGGTCCGGGCCCGGCTCGCCCGCTTCCTGTTCCGGGGCGCCCGCGCCGACCAGCAGGCGGCGACGCTGTCCGGCGGCGAACGCTTCCGGGCGGCGCTGGCCGCGCTGATGCTGGCGGAGCCCGCCCCGCAGCTGCTGATGCTGGACGAGCCGACGAACAACCTCGACATGGCGAGTGTGCGGCAGCTCACCACGGCGCTGGAGTCCTACGAGGGCGCGTTGATCGTGGCCAGTCACGATCTGCCGTTCCTGGAGTCCATCGGCGTCACCCGCTGGCTGCTGCTGGACGGGGAGCTGAAGACGATCACTCCGGAGGAGGTGGAGCACCTGGTGTAGGACGGGGCGCCGCGTCTCAGGAGGGCCACAGCCTCACGGCAGGGGTTTTGTCGGCACGGACGGGTGACGCATGATGGCCAACCGGTGCCGCGTTGTCGGCGCCGAAACGATCCCGCCGATACGGAGTCCCGCTCGTGCCCAGCCACAAGGCCCTCGTCCGCCGCCCCAGCCCGCGCCTGGCCGAAGGGCTGGTCACGCACATCGAGCGGGAGAAGGTCGACGTCGAGCAAGCCGTCGAGCAGTGGGAGGCGTACGTCCAGGCGCTGCGGACGCACGGCTGGGAGACGATCGAGGTCGAGCCCGCCGACGACTTCCCCGACTCCGTGTTCGTCGAGGACACGGTCGTCATGTACAAGAACGTGGCGCTGATCACCCGGCCCGGCGCCGAGACCCGGCGCGAGGAGACCGGCGGGGTCGAGGAGGCGGTGGCCCGGCTCGGCTGCTCGGTGAACTGGGTCTGGGAACCGGGCACCCTGGAGGGCGGCGACGTCCTCAAGATCGACGACACGATCTACGTCGGCCGGGGCGGGCGGACGAACGCGGCCGGGGTGCAGCAGTTGCGGGCCGTGTTCGAGCCGCTCGGGGCGCGTGTGGTGGCCGTCCCTGTGAGCAAGGTGCTGCATCTGAAGTCGGCGGTCACCGCGCTGCCCGACGGGACGGTGGTCGGGCACATCCCCAAGGTGGACCGGCCCGCGCTCTTCCCGCGCTTCCTGTCGGTGCCCGAGGAGGCCGGCGCCCATGTGGTGCAGCTCGGCGGCGACAAGCTGCTGATGGCGGCGAGCGCGCCCAAGACGGCCGATCTGCTCGCCGACCTCGGTCTGGAGCCGGTCGTGGTGGACATCAGCGAGTTCGAGAAACTTGAAGGCTGTGTGACGTGCCTCTCGGTGAGGCTCCGGGATCTGTACGCCTGACCGGGTGACCGGACCACCCGTTCGGCGTCGGGACCTGCGGTCCTGGCACGGTGCGGGATTCCCCGGCAACGCGGCCTGAACAGCGATCTTTACAGCGACCTTAACCTACGGTCTCGTAACCTACGGTTTCGTAGCCTACGATTCCGTAAGTTGCACAGATCCCGGCACCGCTCGCCGGTTTGTTCAGATTTGCACCACGTCCCCCTGGAGTCCCCGTGACGATCACTTCCCCGCACCTCGGCAGCCCCGCAGTCTGGACCGACGCCAAGCTGCTGTACGCGTTGGAAGAAGTCGTCGAGACGGAACTCAACCGGCACCTCAAGGTCACCAAGGACTGGATGCCGCACGAGTACGTGCCCTGGAGCGACGCCCGCAACTTCCCCGGCTTCTTCGAGGACGGCGAGGCCTGGGACAAGGAGCAGTCCAAGGTCACCGAGATCGGCCGTATCGCCCTCGTGGTGAACCTCCTCACCGAGGACAACCTCCCCAGCTACCACCACGAGATCGCCTCCCTGTTCGGCCGCGACGGCGCCTGGGGCACCTGGGTGCACCGCTGGACGGCGGAGGAGGGCCGGCACGGCATCGTCATGCGGGACTACCTGCTGGCCTCCCGCGCGGTCGACCCGGACAAGCTCGAAGCGTTCCGCATGCAGCACATGAGCGAGGGCTTCGAGTCGGACAACCGGCACTCGATGCTGCACTCCGTGGCGTACGTCGCCTTCCAGGAGCTGGCCACGCGCGTCTCGCACCGCAACACCGGCCACCAGTCGGGCGACCCGGTCTGCGACCGCATGCTGGCCCGTATCGCGACCGACGAGAACCTCCACATGGTCTTCTACCGCAACCTCCTGAAGGCCGCGTTCGAGCTCGCGCCCGACCTCACCATGCAGGCCGTGCGCGACGTCCTCGTCAACTTCCGGATGCCCGGTCACGGCATGCCCGGCTTCGAGCGGTTCGCCGCCCAGATGGCCATCGGCGAGGTCTACAACCTGCGCATCCACCACGACGACGTGATCCAGCCCGTGCTGCGCTTCCTGAAGGTCATGGACATCGACGGTCTCGGCCCCGAGGGACAGCAGGCGCAGGAGGAGATCGGCCTCTACATGGGCGGCCTCGACTCCGAGGCGTCCAAGTTCGACGAGAAGCTGGCGATGCGCAAGGCCCGCATGGCGGCCCGCGCGAGCGCCTGACCGGCCCACGACCGCCCGGCGATCGAACGAATCGCCGGTGCGGGATCCGGCCCGGCTGCGGCATCATGCCGCCATGCGTGACAACAGCACGTCAGGGGTGGCGGTCGGCTTTCTGCTGGGCCTGATCGACCACGAGGACGCGGACCGGATACGACGCCGGACCGGCCTGCCCGAGCCGGCGGAGACGGCCACCACTCGCACGGCGGGACACAACGCCCTGTTGTGGTCCTGGACGAGGAAAGCGGTGCCGGTCTCCGTGCTGCTGTGGGTACTTCAGGAGGACGACCCGGACCTGAACGTCTGGGTCTGGCGGCACATCTCGGCCGACAACGCGATGCGCCGGGCCATCGTGCGCGGTGTGCCCTTCGGCACCGCCCGCACGGACCCGCTGCCCGTCGCCGCGAACCTGAGCCGGGAGGACGAACCTCCGATCCCCGAGAGCTACACCCGCTTCGGACTGCTCGGCGCCCTGCGCGAGGGCACCTCCATGCGTGCCGCGCGGACGGCCGCCTCGATGGTCCTGGAACGCTCCGACTGGCAGGCGGTCACGGAGGCGGACCACGACCGCCCCCTGCCCGGATTCGCGCGCTGGGCACTGTCCGTGCGGCCGGACTGCCCACCCGCGCTCCGCGCGCAGTTCGGCACGCACCGCAGGTTCACCCACCGCGTCGAGCAGGCGGGCGTGCTGGACGGCCCGGCCGACTACGCGACCTCCTGGGGACCCGCGTCGCACGTACTGGACGTGCTGTCCACGGGTCGTCTGGTGTTCCCCGCGCGCGTGGGCGAGGCCGAGGACGCGCTACGGCCGCTGGTGCGCGAGCACTTGGCCGACCACGAGGACGCCTGGGCGGTGCTGGCGCAGCTGATCGACACATTCCACGGGAACGCGGCGGAGCTGGTGGTGACGGCGGGCGCGATCGCCTGAGCCGGGCCGCGAGGGGGGCGGGGCGGCTGGATTCGAACCAGCGTGCCCCAGTTCTGGAGACCGGTGCGTCTGCCTCTGCGCTACGACCCCGCCCTTGGGGCCAGAGCGTAATGCCTTGGCTCGATGTCAGTGGGGCCTGGTACCAATGAGCCATCGGGGGAACTGCGGCGCGGGGGGCGTGGGATGGCGTACGGGGAGCGGGGTCGGCGTACCCCTGTGGTCGATCTGGCCGACCGCAGGGCGCTGGAGCGGTACCGGCCGGCGGACCCGGCGAAGGTCGCGGAGGCGCGGCGGCTGAAGGAGGCCGCGCTGCTGGACTTCGGGCTGACCGAGTCGGCGGTGGCGTCCTGGCTGTACGCGAAGTGCCATCACCAGATCCCGACCACGGCGGTGGACACGGCGGCCGTGGTCGCCTCCGGCGACGGCTCCTGCCTGCTGCTCTTCAACCCGGACTTCTTCGTCCGACTCGGCCTGGACGGCGTGAAGTTCGTGCTGTTCCACGAGGCCCGGCACCTGGTGCAGCGGCATCTGTTCGCCGACCCCGAGCTGCGCGAGGACCCGGTGTTCGAGCTGGCCGCCGAGGTCTCCATCAACCATGTCGCGCTGGTCCGGCTCGGCCGCACCGGACTGCCCCTGCTGGACGGCCGCCCGACGGGCATCGACCCACGGCGGATCCACGCCCTCTACCAGGAGGACCTCACCGCGCACGGCCTGGAGCCCGTCCCCTACGGGGAGTTCGTCGCGACCGACATGAAGGTCTACGGCGAGCTGAAGCGCATGGCGCATCCTCCGGTCCCGGACCGTCACCTGTGCGCGCACCTGCTGGACGGCTGGGTGCCGGCCGACCAGGAGACGGTGGACGCGGTGACCTCGTCGGCGCTGCTGAACTCCCTGCTGGCGGCCCGGCGCGGACACGCGGGCGCGGAGCGGGAGTTGCTCGACCTGATGGGTCGTACGGAGGAGGGTTCCGCGCGGGCTGCCCGGATCTGGGGGAACCTCGGCGCGGGCGTCCTGCGCGGCGAGACGGCACGCACGCGTGCGGTCCACTGGTGGCAACGCTGGCTGGTCGACGTCCTCGGCTCGAAGCTGCGCGACGGCGAGCGGCTGGTGTACCCGAAGAAGCGCGGCGCCCTGCTCGCGGCCCTGGGCCAGGACCCGATGCTCTCCCGGCGCGGCCCGGTCCGCGACAAGATCCTGGTCATCGCCTACGACACCTCGGGCTCGATGCCCCAGCACGTGATCACCTGGCTCACCGAACTCGTCGGCCGCATCGACGGAGTCGAGGCCCACTGGCTGTCCTTCGACGCCGTGGTCATGCCGTTCAAACCCGGCGAGCGGGTCTACGGCGGTGGCGGCACGAGCTTCCAGGTGGTCGCGGACTACGTGGAGGGGCGCACGGAGGTGAACGGCCGCCGGTTCGACGTCACCCCGGACGCGGTCGTGATGCTCACCGACGGGTACGCCCCGCCGATCGCACCCGCCGAGCCGGACAAGTGGATCTGGCTGATCACCGAGGGCGGCAGCGAGTGGCCCGAGACGCACACCCCCGCGATGGACTGCCATCGCGTCACGACAGGATCGCGGTAGATGAGCACGGAGACAGGGCAGTTGACGACCCCGGCGACCGGGCGCGGCGCGCGCGAGGTGTCCCGCCTGGAGTCCTTCATCGACGCGATGATCGACCTGGGGCAGACCGGGCAGATCTTCGGCGAGCACGGCATCGGCAAGACGGCGACGTTCTTCTCCCACATCGGGCGCGCCCACCCGGGCACCGCGCTGGTGTACGTCCCGGCGGCCAATCTGACGCCGGACGACCTGCTGATCAACGCACCGGTCCGGGACCCGCACTCCGGTGAACTGGTGCTGCGGCAGCTGGTGATGAGCCAGTTGAAGCCGGGCACGCCGTTCGTGCTGCTCATCGACGACTCGCTGCAGGCGGGCGACACGATCCAGTCGCAGCTGATGCAGATCGCCTGCAACTGGACGCTCGGCGAGCACGATCTGCGGGCACTGGGCTGTGTCGGTGTCTTCCTCACGGACAACGAGTCGCTGTCGGAGACCTCGGCCCGGCGCGGCGACCTCGCGCTGCTCGACCGCATGGTCACGATGCGGATCACGGCGAACGACACGTCCTGGCGTCGGCATCTCGCCGCCAAGTACCGCCCCTGGGACCTGAATCCGGTGTTCGCCGTGTGGGCGTCGCTCTCCCCCGCGCTGCGCGAACTGCTGTCCCCGCGCACGCTGGACCACATCCTGGCCAACGCGAAGGAGGGCTTCCCGCTCCGCTGGGGCCTGCCCCTGATCGACGGCGAGCGGCTGCGTCTTGCCGAGCCGGGCCCCGACGGCAGACCCGGGCAGAACCGCACGGCGGAGATCCTGGACCGCCTCGCCGGGGCCCTCGGCGTGCCCAACCCGGCCACGATCCCCGACCCGGTACGGCAGGTGGTGCGGGCCGCGCTGCGCAACCGCTGGACGGTGCTGCTGCAGGGCCCGCCCGGCTGCGGCAAGACGGAGCTGGTCCGGGAGACGGTCCGCGCGGGCCTGGGCCGGGAGCCGCTGTACTTCTCGCTGCCGGTGACGAACGTCGAGGATCTGTGCGCGCCGATCCCGTCGCCGGACGGCACCCTGGACAACCTGCTGGCCGCGAACTTCACCGGGCCGGACCCCAAGGCGATCGTGTGGGACGAGTACAACCGCCCCAAGGACAAGGCCGCGTTCGCCAAGCTCATGGAGATCACCCAGGAGTGGTCCCTCGCGGGCCGCCACATCGAGAACCTGCGGGCGCAGATCGCCGTCCAGAACCCGCCGTACCACCTCGGCCGCAAGTTGCTGGTGTCCCGGAACAACATCGCCCAGGCCACGCGGTTCACGGCCTCGCTGACGGTGGAGCCGGACGACATCCCGGCCAACGAGTGGCTGCTCGCGCGGTACGGCGCGGACGCCGAGACGGTCCTGGAGTGGTGGAAGCACGACATCGACGACGACGGCCGCGCCTGGATCACCAAGCGCACCCTGGAGCGGCTCATCAAGCTGCACCGGAAGGGGCTGCCGCTGGAGATGGCGACGGTCTATCTCGGCGACGGCGAGTACGCGCCCGTACCGCTCACCGCCCTGATCGACCGCTTCAAGGGCCGCCCGGTCACCGGCCTGCGCGAGCTTGCCCGGGACGCGGACAGCTGGGAGGCCCGGCTGCGCCGCGCCGCCGACCACACCGACGAGGGCGGCGACGACAGCGACGTGGTCCACCAGATCCTCGCCAACGCCGAGCTGTCCCAGCTGAAGAAGCACCGCGCGGTGGTGGCCCGCATGGTGGCCCTGCTGCCGGCGAAGCTCCGGGCCACCTATCTGGTGGGGGCCTCGGCACAGCAACAGCGGTTCTGGACCGACATATTCACCGGGATGGCCCGTCGCTGACGCCGTGCTCGGCCTCCCCGGGGCGCGCCGTGCGGTGCACGCTGCGTACGGCGGCCACGTCGGGCGCGAGCGCCGGTGGCGGGACGTGGGCGGTGAGGCTCTCCAGGCGGCGCTTGATGCTGGCGGCGATGCCCTGGCCGAGGACGAAACGGGTGGGGGTGAGCGCGCGGGGTGCCGTGTCGAGGAGGCGATGGGCCTCGCGGCTGCGCATCCCGGTATGGGACAGGACGAGGTGGGTGAGGCGGTGCTCGGCGGCCACGAGAGTGTGGGCGATGGTCTCGGCGGCGGACAGATCGACGTGGTTGTCGGCGGCGCCCAGTACACCCGCCGCCCGGACCCGGCCGAGGTCCAGCAGACCGACTCCGGCCGCGGTGGCCGCCGTCACCAGTCGTGCCGCGGCCTGGGGACCGATGCCGTTGCTGGCGACGGACAGCCGCGCGAGCCGTCCGTACGGCGCCCGTTCCAGAGCCTCGGCCAGCCGGAGGGCGCCCGCGTCACCCAACTGGGCGGCGGACACGTAGAGTTCGTCGATCGCGCCCGCCGCGATGACAGCGGCGAGGGGCACAGCGCCCTCCGCGCCGAGCGGGTTGCCGCCGACGAAGAGCCGCTCGATACGGCGCCCGTTGCCGGCGGCGGCCAGCAGCGCGTCGGCGAGGACGGTCACGCCGGCCGGGTCGAGCCCGGTCTGTACGAGGTCGAGCGTGCGCAACGACCGCGCGGACTCGATGAGTTCGGCCGCCGCCCGCCCACCGCCGCTGCCCAGCGGATTGCGCTTGAGCCACACACCGGTCACGACCTGCGGCGAGGCACGCAACTGGTCGGCGATCCGGCAGGCACCGCCGGCCGTGATCCCGTTGCAGCCGAGGTAAAGCGTCTCGACCTCACCGCTCCCGCCGGCCACGGCCTCGGCACCCTCGTCACCGAGCCCGTCCGTACCGAGCAGCAAGTGCCGTACGGGCGAAGGGCCTTGGGCCAGTGCCTCGGCGACGCGCGCGGCGCCCTCCGCCCCCAGACCCTGCTTGCACAGGTCCAGACGCCCGTCCGGCAGCGCCGTCCCGACGGCGAAGTCCAGCCGCTCCCCGGCCGGCCGCCCCGCCCGCAACCAGTCCAGCAGCGGCCCGAGTTCGGCGACCGGACGCGGCGGGACGTACACCACACCGGCGAAGCCGACCTCACCCGTGTCCTCCGGGTCCCCGCTCACCACGCCGCCTCCCGATAGTCCTTGAGGAACACCCCGGACACCGGGTCCCCCGACTCGCCGCGCACGATCGGGTCGTAGACGCGGGCCGCGCCGTCCACGATGTCCAGCGGGGTGCGGAAGCCGGCCCCGGCCATACGGCTCTTCTTGGGGGCGGGGTTCTCGTCGGTGATCCAGCCCGTGTCGACGGCACACATGTGGACGCCGTGTTCGGCGAGTTCGGCGGCGCTGGTGCGGGTGAGCATGTTGAGCGCGGCCTTGGCCATGTTGGTGTGCGGGTGCCCGGCCGTCTTGTTGCGCACGGCGAACCGGCCCTCGACGGCGGTCACGTTGACGACGTACCGGCGTGGGCGCGGCGAGGCGAGCAGCAGCGGCAGCAGCCGGTCGCACAGCAGGGCGGGGGCCAGCGCGTTGACCAGCTGGGTCTCCAGGACCTCGGCCGGATCGAGGGCGCCGAGCCGCGCCGACCAGGAGTTCTCCGGGGACGGGTCGGGCAGCAGCCCGGCCTCGTCGGCCTCGCGCAGGACGACGGGCAGCGCCGAGGCCCCGCCCGCGAGCATCCGCATGGGTGTGAACCCCGGTGCCTGGCGGACCCGTTCGGGCAGTGCGTCGCGCTCGCCGGCGGCCAGCAGGGCGTACGACTGCGGGGGGCGCCGTACCGTCTGCGCGGCGTTGTTGACGAGGATGTCGAGCGGTTCGCCGGTCTGCCGCAACTCCTCGCACAGGCCGAGGACTTGGCGCGGGTCGCGGAGGTCCACGGCGAGCACCGACAGCCGGTCCAGCCATTTCTCGCTGCCGGGCTCCGCGCGGAATCGGCGCACGGTGTCGTGCGGGAACCGCGAGGTGACCTGCACCTCCGCGCCGTCCCGCAGCATCATCAGGGCCAGTTGGAAACCGATCTTCACCCGCCCGCCGGTGAGCAGCACCCGGCGCCCGCTCAGATCCGTACTCAGCGCACGGCGGGCGGTGTTGTCGGCGGCGCACTCGGGGCACAGCCGGTGGTAGAAGGAATCCACCTGTCGATAGGGCGACTTGCAGACATAACAACCACGCGGCTTGCGGTACACACCCCGGGCGTCCACCTGGGCAGGCTCGTCCGTCGGGCCCAGCGGAGCGTCCTCGCGCCGGTCCACCGCCCCCGTAGCCGTCGCGGCCATCACCGCCGCGTCAGCCGCGGACACGTCGGCGCCGCGCGCCTTGCGGCGCCGCAGCCGTCCGTCCCGGGCGAAGGACGCGGCGACCTGTTCCGCGTGCAGACGCACCGGATCGTCGGCGGGCAACTCCCGCAGCCTGCCCACCGCGTGGTGGAAGGCCGCGAGTTCCGCCTCGGTGATCCCGCCCTCGTCACTCATCGATTCCCGCCCCGGCCGTGCTCAGAAATGGGCCCCGGCCGGATTCGAACCGGCGTGACCGCCATGAGAAGGCGGCGAGTCTGCCTCTGCTCTACAGGGCCCCCGAACGCAGCCCGGGGATCGGATTCGAACCGATGTGATTCGTCAGAGCACGACGTGCGCCTGCCTCTGCGCTACGCCCGGGTGCGCCCCCGGATCCTAACCGCACTCCCGCGCGCGGGACGCATCGATAAACGCGCCGGTCGCGGTCAGTGCGAGGCGCGTCGGAGTTCCAGGCGTTCCTTCTCCGAGAGGCCGCCCCACACTCCGAAGCGCTCGTCGTTGTCGAGGGCGTACTCCAGACAGACGGAGCGGATCGGGCACATGCCGCAGATGCGCTTGGCTTCTCGTACGGAGCTGCCGGGCTCGGGGAAGAAGAAGTCCGCCCCGGTCTGCGCGCACAACGCCTCCTGCTGCCAGTCCAGGTCGGGCGAGGTGATCGTGTCGATGTGCATGAGCAGGAGCGTGCCGTGCGGTGAAAAACGTTCGATCAACGCGGGATCAACGCCGCGCTCGGGGGCCTCCGGCCACCCCGATGGTGGCACCGCGCCCGCACCGGCGCACGGCGGCGCGCGGAACCCGATGAAAACACGGAGAACTTCGGCGGTCACCGAGGGTGATGACTGTCGTGTCCCCAAGTCGAACCGGCACTCCGGCAGCGATTGTCAGTGGGCGGTGCAAGACTCGGCAGTGCAGAGAACGGACCCCCTCACCACGGGACCCTTCAATGAGGAGGGCAAAGATGCTCACCACCCATTTCGTCAACGGCGCTCCCAACTGGCTGGACGTCGGCTCGCCCGACATCGACAGCGCCATCTCCTTCTACGGCGGTCTCTTCGGCTGGGAGTTCCAGTCCGCGGGACCCGAGGCCGGCGGCTACGGCTTCTTCCAACTGGACGGCAGGACGGTCGCCGGCGGTATGCCACTGCCGCCGGAGCACGACTCGTCCGCCTGGACGGTGTACTTCCAGAGCCCGGACGCGGAGGCCACGGCCAAGGCGGTGGAGCAGGCGCACGGCGCGGTCCTGTTCCAGCCGATGGACGTGATGGGCGAGGGGCACATGGCGATCCTCAGGGACCCGGCGGGCGCCGCGTTCGGCGTCTGGCAGCCGGGCCGGACCAAGGGTGTCGACGTGGCGGGCGACGTCGGTTCGCTGACCTGGGTGGAGTTGTACACGCCGGACGTCGCGGCGGCTGCGGCGTTCTACCACGCCTCGTTCGGTCTGGAGACCTCGGCCGCTCCCATGCCGGGCGGTGACTACACCTGTCTCAACCCGGCGGGCGCCGGTGAGGACGCGATGTTCGGCGGTGTCGTCCCGCTCGACTTCGACGCCACGGGGGCGGCCTCGGGGGCGTACTGGCTGGCCTACTTCGAGGTCGCCGACGTGGACGCCACCGTGGCCAAGGCGCTGGAGAGCGGCGGCAAGGTCACCGTGCCCGCCGCCACCATGGAGGGCGTCGGCCGCATGGCCCAGCTCACCGACCCGCACGGCGCCCGCTTCGCCGTCATCAGGAGCGAGCCGCCGCAGAGCTGACGGAGCGACCCCGGGGGCGCAGGCCTACGCGGAGGCGCGGTGGACCAGTGTGGTCGGCAGGATCACGCTGGACGGCGCGCCTCCGACGCCCTCGCTGGTGGCCCGGCGGTCGAGGCCGCGCAGCAGCAGGCGTGCCATCAACCGGCCCATCTCCTCTATGTCCTGGCGGACCGTCGTGAGCGGCGGCTCGGTCTGTTCGGCGACCGGCAGCATGTCGTCGAAGCCGATGACGGCCACGTCCTCGGGCACCCGCAGCCCCTCCTCGCGCAGCACCTTCATGGCGCCGTAGGCGGTGAGGTCGTTGGCGGCGAACACGGCGTCCACGTCCGGGCAGCGGTCGAGGAGTTCCCGCATGGCGCGCTCGCCGCCGCCCGGGGTGAAGTCGCTCTCGACGATCAGCCGGGGATCGACGTCGACCATCACATCCCGGAACCCGTCGAGCCGGTCCACCGCGGACGTCTGGTCGAGGGCGCCGGTGATGTGCGCGATCCGGGTGCGGCCCAGCCCGACGAGATGGCGTACGGCCTCGCGGGCACCGCCCCGGTTGTCGCAGTCGACGTAGACGGTGGGTCCGGTCGCGCGGGTTCCCTCGCTCCAGGAGGGCCGGCCGCCGAACACCGTGGGGACACCGGCCCGTTGGATCAGTCCGGGCAGCGGGTCGTCGAGGTGGAGGGAGAAGACGAGCGCGCCGTCCACATGTCCGCCGGCGAGATAGCGGCCGACGCGGGCATGGTCGGCGCGGCCTTCCGTGAGGAGCAGGACGAGTTGGGAGTCGTGGGCGGTCAACTCCTTGCTGATGCCGCGGAGTTGCATGGCGAAGAAGGGGTCGGCGAAGACCCGGGTCTCCGGTTCGGCGATCACCACGGCGATGGCGTCGTGGCGCCTGGTCACCAGGGAGCGGGCCGCCTGGTTGGGGACGTAGCCGAGTTCGTCCACGGCCTGCCGGACCCGTTCGACGAGCGATTCCCGCACCCCGTCCCCGCCGTTGACCACGCGGGAGACGGTGGCCCGCGACACCCCCGCCCGCGCGGCCACGGCCTCCAGCGTGGGGCGCGGTGCTGTCTCGGTCACTTCTGGACCCCTCCTCGATGCTGCGGATCAGGATAGCCGCGGGCGAAGCGGACGGTGAGAGCGCTCCCAACTCGACAAGATCCCATGGTTCACCCCAGCAGATTCACCCGCCGCCCGACCCCGCCTTCCTCTGCCCGTTGGTACGCCAGCCAGGCGAGCGCCAGGTCCTGCCAGGGCAGGCCGACGGGGGCGTACACCGAGCGGGCGGTGGAGTCGGTGCGGCCCGGGTGGTCGCCGCGCAGTACGTCGCCGAGGGTCGTGTCGATGTCGTCCGGCGCCAACGCGCCCACGACGGCGACCAGTTGGCGGTCGTCGACGACGACGAGCGCCGTGTCCAGCAGGTCCGCGGCGAGTTCCCGCTTGCCGGGCTCGTCGGCGCCGAGGCTGGTGAAGTGCTGGCCCGCACGGGTGTCCGCGAGGGACAGCAGCGGGGTGCGGGACCAGGTCGCCAGGAGCACGATGTCGGCGGCCGAGGCGATCTCCGTCGCCGAGCCCAGCGCCCGGCCTCCGTGCCGTACGGCGAAGTCGGCCGCCCGCTCGAAGTCCGTGTCGTGGACGAGGAGTTGACCGTACGGCCGCAGGACGCCCAGCCCCCGCACCATCAACTCGGCCTGCGCGCCCGCACCGATGACCCCCACCGCAGCGTCCTCCGCCGGGCCCGCCAGCACATGGGTGCCGAGCGCCGCCGCCAGTCCCGTGCGCCAGGCGGTCACGGTCGCCGAGTCCAGCAGGGCGAGCAACTCGCCGTCCACACCGCTGTACAGGCAGATGACCCCACGCAACGCGGGCCGCGCACCGGGGAACTTGGCGTTGACCTTCACGGTGTAGGCCTCGATGCCGGGCAGCAGTCCGGGGATCAGAGCGGTGGCCGTACCGGGGAACGGCAGGTCGGTGCGCACCCGTTGGCCGGGAATCGCCGGCTCGACCCCCACCGCGCGGAAGCCGTCGCGCAGCGCCGTGAGACAGGCCGAGGGTTCCAGGAGATCACCGAGGTCGCTTCGGGTCAGGAGGCGAGTCATCCGCTCAGGATCCCTCGGGCTCTTTCTTCGCACGGCTCGGCTGCACCCTCTTGGGCTCCCCCGGCATCTTCGGGTACTCCGGCGGATACGGCAGATCGCCCAGCCCGTGGTCGTGTTCGTCGCGGCGGGCCAGTTCGAGGAGGGCGTCGAGGGAGTAGCGGTGGTCGTCCATGTCGGCGTGCACGTCGCCGAGTTGGGCGAACCGGGCCGGCATGGTCGCGAGGTCGAAGTCACGGGGGTGCGCGGTGCCGACCTCGTCCCAACTCAACGGGGCCGAGACCGGGGCGTGCGGGCCGGGTCGTACAGAGTAGGCGGAGGCGATGGTGCGGTCGCGGGCGGTCTGGTTGTAGTCGACGAAGATGCGCTCGCCGCGCTCCTCCTTCCACCACTTGATCGTCACCTGCTCGGGCATCCGGCGTTCCAGTTCGCGGCCGACGGCGATGGCGGCACGGCGGACCTGGGTGAAGGTCCAGTTGGGCTCGATGGGGACGAAGACGTGCAGGCCACGTCCGCCGGAGGTCTTGGGGAAGCCCTTCAGACCACCGAACTCGTCGAGTACGGCGCGGAGTTCGTGGGCGGCGCGGACCGCGTCGTCGTAGTCGGTGCCGGGCTGCGGATCGAGGTCGATGCGGAGTTCGTCGGGGCTGTCGACGTCGTCGCGGCGGACCGGCCAGGGATGGAAGGTGAGCGTGCCGTACTGGGCGGCCCACAGGACGGCGGCCTGTTCGGTGGGGCACATCTCGTCGGCGCTGCGTCCGCTGGGGAAGGTGATGTGGGCGCGCGGAATCCAGTCGGGCATGTTCTTGGGCGCCCGTTTCTGGAAGAAGTTCTCGCCCTCGACCCCGTCCGGGTAGCGCTCCAGGGTGGTGGGGCGGTCGCGCAGGGCGCGCAGGATTCCGGGGCCGACCGCGATGTAGTAGCGGGCGAGGTCCAGCTTGGTGAAGCCGCGCTCCGGGAAGAAGATCTTGTCGGGACTGGACAGCCGTACGGTCCGGCCGCCCGCCTCCAGTTCCACCGCTTCGCCCATGCGAGCCACGGTAGGCCCGCCGTCCGAACATCGCACACCGGGCGACAAGCGACGTACGAGCGCAGAATCGGAGCCATGGATCTGCCGGTGATGCCGCCCGTGAAGCCGATGCTCGCCAAGTCGGTGGCGAGGATTCCGCCGGGCATGCACTACGAGGCGAAGTGGGACGGCTTCCGGGCGATCGTGTTCCGCGACGGCGCCGAGATCGAGCTGGGCAGCCGTACCGGAAAGCCGTTGACCAGGTACTTTCCCGAGCTGGTCGAGGCGCTGAAGGAGCGGGTGCCGGAGCGCTGTGTGCTGGACGGGGAGATCGTGATCGCGCGTGAGGGGCGGCTCGACTTCGACGCGCTGACCGAACGCATCCACCCGGCCGACTCGCGGGTACGGACGCTGGCCGAGCGGACCCCGGCCTCCTTCGTCGCCTTCGACCTGCTGGCCCTGGCCGACGAGTCGCTCGTGGACGTACCGCTCGCCGACCGCAGGGCACTCCTCGCCCGAGCGCTGTCGGCCGCGACCCCGCCCGTGCACCTGGCGCCCGCGACCACCGACATCGAGGTGGCGCAGCGGTGGTTCGAGCAGTACGAGGGGGCCGGGCTCGACGGTGTCGTGGCCAAGCCGCTGGATCTGCGCTACCGCCAGGACGAGCGCGCGATGTTCAAGATCAAGCACGAGCGGACGGCGGACGTCGTGGTCGCCGGGTACCGCCTCCACAAGAGCGGACCGGTGGTCGGCTCCCTCCTTCTCGGTCTCTACGACGGCCAGGGCACCCTGCAGCACGTGGGCGTGTCGGCCGCCTTCACGATGAAGCGGCGCGCCGAGCTGATCGAGGAGCTGGAGCCGCTGCGCATGGACGACCCCGCCGGGCATCCGTGGGCGGCCTGGTCGGAGGAGGCCGCGCACGAGAGCGCCCGACTGCCGGGGGCGCCGAGCCGCTGGTCCGGCAAGAAGGACCTGTCCTGGGTGCCGCTGCGACCGGAGTGGGTGGCCGAGGTGGCGTACGACCACATGGAGAACGGCGCGCGCTTCCGGCACACGGCGCGTTTCCGCCGCTGGCGCCCGGACCGTACGCCCGAGAGCTGTACCTACGCACAGCTGGAGGAGCCGGTCCGCTACGACCTCGCGGAGATCCTCGGCACGCCGGACTGACTTCCTCCGGATCTTCCGGTGGGCCGATCGGCCCATTCGACGCGCACAAACACAACCGAGCGGGTATGGCCACCAATGAACTTATAAGAGCACAATCGAAAACACAGACTGGTGGCAACGGTGGGCATGGGACAGAAGGCGCCCCGGCGTCGCGGCGCGAGACGAGCGGCGCTGCTGGCCGCCACGATGACGGCCTCCCTGGCGGTGGGCTGCACGGCGCATCACGGCGGCACCACCGACGACGGACGCGGACGGACCCAGTCCCCCACGCAGAGCCCGACCGAGAGCCCGAGCACGGTCGCCCCCGCCGCCGGTCCGGTGCTCGCGGTGAAGATCGACAACGTGCCGGCGGCCCGCCCGCAGACGGGCCTGGACTCGGCGGACATCGTCTACGCCGAGCAGGTCGAGGGCGGGCTGAGCCGGCTGATGGCGGTGTTCGCCACCAAGCTGCCCAAGTCCGTCGGGCCGGTGCGCAGCGCCCGCGTGTCCGATCTGGAGCTGCTGCGCCAGTTCGACGACCCGACGCTCGCCTTCTCCGGGGCCCAGGGCAAGCTGCTGCCGCTGATCGACAAGGCACCGCTGCGGTCCGCATCGCCCGACGAGGTGGCGAGCGCCTACTACCGGGGTGTCGACAAGTCCGCCCCGCACAACCTCTATCTGCGCCCGAACAAGCTGCTCTCGTCCGCCCCGGGTGCGGCGGCCCTGACGACGGGTTTCCACTACGGCGCCGCCCCCGCGGGCGGCAAGGCAACGGCCTCCCGTACCGTCCGCTATCCGGCGGCCCGCTTCACCTTCACCTGGTCCGGGTCGCAGCACCGCTGGCTGGTCACCGAGGACGGCACGCCGGCCGTGACGACCGCCGGGAAGCGGCTGGCCCCGGCGACGGTCGTCGTCCAGTACGTGAAGATCCAGAAGTCCGCCTATCACGACGTCCTCGGCAACAACACGCCGTACACCGTGACCGTCGGCTCCGGGAAGGCGGACGTGCTGCGGGACGGCCGTACCTACAGCGTCGACTGGAAGCGGCCGACGGCCACGGACGGAACGGCGTTCACCGCCTCCGACGGCACACCCGTGAACTTCGCGAAGGGCCAGGTCTGGGTGGTGTTCGCGAAGGCCTGACACGGCCCGGGTCAGCGGTGGGCGGCGAGGGGCTCCGTGGGGTTGCGGAGTCCCTCGGCCGCGTCCGAGACACGTTGGATGAGGTCGAGGAAGACGCCCTGTTCCTCGGCGGAGAGGGGGGCCAGGAAGACCTGGTTCATCCGGGCCGTGCGGACAGCGAGCTTGCGGTGGACGCGCCGGCCGTCGTCGGTCAGGCAGAGCAGGAAACGGCGGCCGTCACGCGTGTCACGTACCTTGTCGAGGAGACCGCGGCTGCTCAGCCGGCTGATCACCTCGGCGACGGTGGACCGGTCCAGGCCCACCCGCTCACCCACCGTGCGCTGGTCGAGCCCCGGCTCGGCGACGAGCGCGTTGAGCACCGCGAACTGCGGGGAGGTGATCTCCTCGGAGACCATCGTGTTCCACAGCAGGTAGTGCGCCTGCTGGAGCCGCCGGGCGAGGTGCCCGGGATGGATGGTGAGGTCCACCGCGCCCATGTGCCCTCCCGAGGCCGTATTCGTCCGTGCACTGAACGATACCCGGAGACCCCGGGGCCGAGTCCAGGCCTGTGCACGGAGCCGACCTGGGGGTTCTCCCAGGCCTTGACGCGAGGGCCCCGCAGTGGCAGCGTGAAAGAAACTTCACCGAAATGCTCAGTGCCCTGACGAACTGCGGCGATCCCCACCGCACGGACTGCTGACCGGGCGCTCGGACGGGACGGAGCTTCACGGATGGACAAGGTGGTCGCCACAGCCCTGGAGGCAGTGGCCGATGTGCCGGACGGAGCGACGCTCGCCGTCGGCGGCTTCGGGCTGAGCGGTGTACCGAACGTGCTGATCCAGGCGCTGTACGAGCGCGGGGTCGGCTCCCTGGGCGTGGTCTCCAACAACTGCGGGGCCCTGGAGTCCGGCCTCGCCGTACTGCTGGCCGCCGGCCGGATCGCCCGGGTCACCGGCTCCTACATCGGCGCCAACAAGGAGTTCGCCCGCCAGTACCTGGCCGGGGAACTGGAGGTCGAGCTGATCCCCCAGGGCACCCTCGCGGAGCGGCTGCGCGCCGGCGGCGCGGGCATCCCCGCCTTCTACACCCCTGCCGGGGTCGGCACCCAGGTCGCCGAGGGCGGACTGCCCTGGCGCTACGACGGCTCCGGCGGCGTCTCGCTCGCCTCCCCGCCGAAGGAGGTACGGGACTTCGACGGCACCGAGTACGTGCTGGAGCGCGG
Source organism: Streptomyces sp. MBT53 (assembly GCF_016654115.1). Lineage (GTDB taxonomy): Bacteria > Actinomycetota > Actinomycetes > Streptomycetales > Streptomycetaceae > Streptomyces. The sequence continues at coordinate 53,709 of NZ_JAEQAZ010000019.1, read as the reverse complement.
CATCCGCACCGACTTCGCCCTGGTACGGGCCGCGAAGGGCGACCGGCACGGGAACCTCGTCTTCAACAAGTCGACCCGCAACTTCAACCCCCTCGCCGCCATGGCGGGCAGGGTGACGATCGCCGAGGTCGAGGAGTTGGTGGAGCCCGGCGCGATCGACCCGGACGCGGTGCATCTGCCGGGGATCTTCGTGCAGCGGGTGGTGGCCCTCACCCCCGAACAGGCCGCCGACAAGCGGATCGAGCAGCGGACAGTGACGGTGAGCGGCTGATGGCCTGGACACGCGAGCAGATGGCGGCCCGTGCGGCCCTCGAACTTCAGGACGGGCAGTACGTCAATCTCGGCATCGGCCTGCCGACCCTGATCCCCAACTACCTTCCGCCGGGCGTCGAGGTGATCCTCGAATCCGAGAACGGCATCCTGGGCACCGGCCCGTATCCGACCGAGGACCAGGTCGACCCGGATCTGATCAACGCCGGCAAGGAGACCGTGACGGTCCTGCCCGGCGCCTCCTTCTTCGACTCGTCGCTCTCCTTCGGGATGATCCGGGGCGGTCACATAGACGTCGCCGTACTGGGCGCGATGCAGGTCTCGGCCGGCGGCGACCTCGCGAACTGGGCGATCCCCGGCAAGCTGATCACCGGGATCGGCGGGGCGATGGACCTCGTCCACGGCGCCCGCACGGTCATCGTCGTGATGACCCATGTGGCCAAGGACGGCTCGCCGAAGATCCTCAAGGAGTGCGCGCTGCCGCTCACCGGCAAGGCGTGCGTGAACCGGGTCATCACCGATCTCGGCGTGATCGACGTGACACCCGAGGGGCTGGTGCTCACCGAGACCGCGCCCGGTGTGACCGTCGAGGAGATCGTCGCCAGGACCGACGCCGAACTGACCGTCACGGAGGGCCTGTTGTGAACACCGTCTACATCGTCGACGCCGTCCGCACCCCGTTCGGCAAGTACAGCGGAGGCCTCGCCCCGGTCCGCCCCGACGACCTGGCGGCCCACGTCATCCGCGAACTCCTCGCCCGCACCCCGGACTTGGACCCGGCCCGCGTCGGGGACGTCTTCTTCGGCAACGCCAACGGCGCCGGCGAGGAGAACCGCGACGTGGCCCGCATGGCCACGCTCCTCGCGGGCCTGCCCACCTCCGTGCCGGGCGTGACCGTCAACCGGCTGTGCGCCTCCGGTCTGGAGGCGGTGATCCAGGCGGCCCGCGCCATCGCGGTCGGGGACGCCTCGATCGCCGTCGCGGGCGGGGTGGAGTCGATGACCCGGGCGCCGTACGTCCTGCCCAAGTCGGACCGCCCCTTCCCGGCCGGGCACACCGAGCTGTACTCGACCACGCTCGGCTGGCGCATGGTCAACCCGGCGATGAACCCGCAGTGGACCATCCCGCTCGGCGAGAGCGCCGAACTGATCGCCGACAAGCACAAGATCAGCCGCGAGCAGCAGGACGAGTTCGCGCTCGCCAGCCACCAGAAGGCGGCCGAGGCACAGGCCGCGGGGCTCTTCGACGGCGAGATCGCCGCCGTCCCGGTCCCGCAGCGCAAGGGCGATCCGGTCGCCTTCGCCGCCGACGAATGCGTACGGGCAGATGCCTCCCTGGCGGCGATGGCGAGGCTCCAGCCGTCGTTCCGCACCGAGAACGGGACGGTCACGGCCGGCAACGCGTCCCCGCTCAACGACGGAGCCGCCGCGCTGCTGCTGACCGACGAGGAGGGCCTCAGGGCCACCGGCCGCCAGCCCCTCGCCCGGGTCTCGGCGACCGGTGTGCACGCGCTCGACCCGGACTACTTCGGACTCGCCCCCGTAGAGGCCGTCAACCGCGCACTCGCCAAGGCGGGCAAGGGTTTTGACGACCTGTCAGTCCTCGAACTCAACGAGGCCTTCGCCGCCCAGGTGCTCGGATGTGTCGCGGAATGGCCCGAGTTCGACCCGGCGATCCTCAACCCCCAGGGCGGCGCCATCGCGCTGGGCCACCCCCTCGGCGCCTCCGGTGCCCGCCTCGCCGGCACCGTCGCCCACCAACTCGCCCGCAAGGGAACAGGAGTTGGCGTCGCCACCCTCTGCATCGGCGTGGGCCAGGGCCTCGCCCTCGTCCTCGAACGGTAGGAACCCCCATGGCTCTCACCCAGCACGACATCGACCTCGAAATAGCGGCCGAGCACGCGACGTACGAGAAGCGGGTCGCGGACGGCGCCCCGGTCGAGCACCACCCGCGCCGCGACTACGCCCCCTACCGCTCCTCGCTCCTGCGCCACCCGAAACAGCCGCCGGTCACCATCGACGTGTCGAAGGACCCGGAGCTGGTGGAACTCGCCTCCCCCGCCTTCGGCGAGCGGGACATCACGGAGATCGACAACGACCTGACCCGCCAACACAACGGCGAGCCGATCGGCGAGCGGATCACCGTCTCCGGACGCCTGTTGGACCGGTCCGGACGGCCGATCCGCGGCCAGTTGGTCGAGATCTGGCAGGCCAACTCGGCCGGCCGCTACGCGCACCAGCGCGAGCAGCACGACGCCCCGCTGGACCCCAACTTCACCGGTGTGGGGCGGACGTTGACCGACGACGCGGGCAACTACCGCTTCACCACGATCCAGCCGGGCCCCTACCCCTGGCGCAACCACGTCAACGCCTGGCGCCCGGCACACATCCACTTCTCGATGTTCGGCACGGCGTTCACCCAACGCCTCGTGACGCAGATGTACTTCCCCAGCGACCCGCTCTTCCCCTACGACCCGATCATCCAGTCCGTGACGGACGACGCGGCCCGGCAGCGCCTCGTCGCGACCTACGACCACAGCCTGTCCGTGCCGGAGTTCTCGATGGGCTACCACTGGGACATCGTGCTCGACGGCCCGCACGCCACCTGGATCGAAGAAGGACGCTGACCCGCCATGACGAAGATCGACACGAGCCGCCCGGAGTCCGTGCTGCCGACCCCGTCGCACACGGTCGGCCCCTTCTACGGCTACGCGCTCCCGTTCCCCGGCGGCGGCGACATCGCACCGGTCGGCCACCCGGACACGATCACCGTCCAGGGGTACGTCTACGACGGCGAGGGCAATCCGCTGCCGGACGCCTTCGTCGAGTTGTGGGGCCCCGACCCCGACGGCAACCTGTCCACGACCGACGGCTCGATCCGGCGCGACCCGGCCAGCGGCGGCTATCTCGGCCGCAACGGCGTGGAGTTCACCGGCTGGGGCCGCATCCAGACCGACGCCAACGGCCACTGGTACGCACGGACACTGCGGCCGGGAGCGCGCGGTCAGAACGCCCCGTACCTGAGCGCATGCGTCTTCGCGCGCGGGCTGCTGGTGCACCTCTTCACCCGGATCTACCTGCCGGGCGACGAGACCGCACTCGCCGCCGACCCGCTGCTGTCCGGGCTGGATGCGGCGCGGCGTGACACGTTGATCGCCCAGGACGAGGGCCGGGCCACCTACCGTTTCGACATCCGCCTTCAAGGCGAAGGCGAGACGGTCTTCCTGGAGTTCCAGTGACAGCTGCCGACCCGTCGGACACCGGCCTGCTCGCCCCCGGGTGGGCCGGCTCCCCCGCCGCGTCCGCGACCAGCGACACCGCCTACCTACGAGCCCTGCTCGACGCGGAGGCCGCGCTCACCCGCGCCCAGGCGGCACTGGGCCTCGCACCCGCCGAGGCGGCGACGGCGGTGACGGCCGCGGCCGACGTGGACGGCTTCGACGTACGGTCCCTCGCGGAGCGTGCCCGCGGCGGCGGCAACCCGGTGATCCCGCTGGTCGCGGACCTCACGAAGGCGGTCGGTGCGGAGTACGGCCCGTACGTCCACCGGGGCGCGACCAGCCAGGACATCATGGACACCGCAACGATGTTGGTGGCCGCCCGGACGCTGGACCTGGTCCTGGCCGACCTCACGCGTACGGAGGTCGCGCTGGCGGGGCTGGCCGCCGCCCACCGCGACACCGCACTGCCGGGCCGGACGCTCACCCAGCACGCCGTACCGACGACCTTCGGCCTGAAGGCCGCCGGATGGCGGTCGCTGGTGCTCGACGCACGGGACCGGGTACGGGCCGTGCGGGACGGACTGCCCGTCCAACTCGGGGGCGCGGCAGGCACGTTGGCTGCTTTTGTGGCGTACGGCGCCGAGGACCCGCTCGCGCTGCCGGACGCCTACGCCCGTGAACTTGGCCTGGCGGCACCGCTGTTGCCCTGGCACACGCTACGGACACCGATCGCCGACCTGGCCGGGTGCCTGGCCTTCGCCACGGGGGCACTGGGCAAGCTCGCCGCCGATGTGCTGGTCCTGGGCCGCACCGAGATCGCCGAGGTCTCGGAGAGCAGCGGCGGGGGTTCGTCGGCCATGCCGCACAAGGCGAATCCCGTACGGTCCACACTGATCGCCGCCGCCGCGCGGCAGGCACCGCAACTCGCGGCCGTCCTCTACGGCTCGTTGGTCGCCGAGGACGAGCGGCCGGCCGGGGCCTGGCATGCCGAGTGGGAGCCGTTGCGCGCATTGCTGCGGCTGGTCGGCGGTGCGGCGCGCGATGCCGCCGAACTGGCCGCGGGACTGCGGGTGCACGCGGACGTGATGCGTGAACACCTCGGTCTCACCCATGGGTTGATCGTCTCCGAGCGACTGTCGGCCGAACTGGCGCCGTTGCTCGGGCGGGCCCGGGCGAAGGAGCTGCTCACGGAGGTCGCGCGGCTCGCCCATGCCGAAGGCCGTCCACTGGCCGAACTGCTCGCTCAGGAGCCCGAGTTGAAGGCTCTCGACCTCTCCGCACTCACCGACCCCGCCCGCTACACGGGTTCCGCCGGAGCCCTCACCGACCGTGCGCTGGAGCGACGTTGACCGAGAAGCTGCTCAACTTCCGTGCCGAGGGGCCCGCTTCCGCTCCCCCGCTGCTGCTCGGGCCCTCGCTGGGTACGTCGTACGCGCTCTGGGACAAGGTCGCGCCCGAACTGTCCATCACCCACCGGGTGATCCGCTGGGACCTGCCGGGTCACGGTGGTTCGGCACCGGATCTGATCGGTCCCGGGGCGACCGTCGGTGACCTCGCCGATCTGGTGCTCGCGCTCGCCGACTCCCTCGGGATCGGGCAATTCGCCTACGCGGGCGTGTCGTTGGGTGGTGCGGTCGGTCTGCATCTCGCGGTGGAGCACCCCGAGCGAGTGTCGTCGCTCGCCGTCATCTGTTCCTCGGCGCACTTCAACGGGTCGAAGCCGTGGGAGGAACGGGCCGCGCGGGTGCGGAGCGAGGGGCTGGACTGGCTGGTCGAGAGCGCGAACTCCCGTTGGTTCACGCCCGGGTTCACCGTGCCGGAGCTGGTGGCCGACCAGGGGGCCGCCGACCCGGCCGCGTACGCCGCGTGCTGTGACGCGCTGGCGGCGTTCGACCTGCGGTCGCGGCTGTCCGAGATCGGCGCGCGGACGCTGGTGATCGCCGGGCGCGAGGATCCGGCGACCCCGCCGGCGCATCTGCGGGAGATCGCCGACGCGGTGGCGGGCGCGGCGCTGGTCGAGATCCCGGGGGCCTCGCATCTGGCGCCCGCGCAGTGTCCTTCGGCCGTTCTGAGCGCGCTGCGTGCGCATCTCGGTGGGGGTGCGCGGCTTGGGATGGCGGTGCGGCGTGAGGTGCTCGGCGACGAGCACGTGGACCGGGCGCAGGCTCGGCAGACGCCCTTTACCGCGCGCTATCAGGACTTCATCTCTCGGTACGCGTGGGGGGAGATCTGGACCGACACGACGTTGTCGCGGCGGGAGCGGAGCATGGTCACGCTGACGGCGTTGATTGCGCATGGGCACTACGACGAGTTGGCGATGCATGTGCGGGCGGCTCGGCGGAACGGGCTCACGGTGGAGGAGATCGGCGCGGTGCTGTTGCAGAGTGCGGTGTACTGCGGGGTGCCTGCGGCGAACTCGGCGTTTGCTGTGGCGCAGCGGGTGTTGGAGGAAGACGGCGACTGAGGGGGTGGGGGTGGCGTTGTCGGTCGACTGCGGCTGCGTCGTGGCTGGTCGCGCAGTTCCCCGCGCCCCTGAAGACACCGGCTGGCCCGTGCTTTAGGGGCGCGGGGCGAACGACAACTCATCGCAACCCCCTCCCCGTCTCCAGCACCTCCCGTGCCTGAGCCACCAAGCCGTCCGCCCCGCACGTGCGCGCCAGCGTCAAACCCCTGTTGATCTCCGCCACCGACCGCGCGGCGATCCCGTACTCCACCCGCGCCGCCGCATGCTCGTACTGGCAGGGAGAGGACTCCAGGTAGGCGACCGCCTGCGCGGCCAGCCTGACCGCGCGCTGGCCGGTCTCCAGCGCGGCAGCGCACCGCAGGGCCTCGCCGATGGCCGTGTCCGTGCCGAAGCGTTCGGCGCGGCGGCGGGCGTCGGAGGCGAGCTGGGCCGCGCGGGTCGGGTCCTCGACGGCGAGGGCCCGGGCGAGGTCGATGGCCCACGGGACCAGTACCGGATTGTGGTGGCTGCGGACGCTCGCCGCCTTCGCGGCCTGCTCCAGTTCGTTGATGCCGTCCTTGGTGCGGCCGACGGCGATCAGCAGCCGGCCGCGTACACAGCGGGGGTCGGGCAGCACGATGGTGGACGGGTAGGGCGGTGTGAAGCCGTACTGTTCGGCGATCGCCCAGGCCTGCTCGACATGGCCGCGGGCGAGCAGCGTGTCGACCAGGTTGCAGGTCGCCGACCAGTACAGGGGCAGTCCGCGTCCGACCCGCTCGGCCAGCCGCAGGGACTCGCGCAGCGAGATCTCCGCTTCCCGGAGCCGGCCGCGCCTCCGCAGGCCGAGACCGAGATAGGCGTGCGCCAGCGAGAGGTGGCCGCCGCTCCAGCCCGCCGTCTCGTAGGCGCGCAGCGCTTCGTTGTACAGGCTCTCCGCGCGGTCCAGGCGGTCCGTGTAGGCGTACGCGCTGGCCAGCATCATGAGGATCTCCAGGCCCCACTCGGTGTCGGTCCAGCCGAGTCCGGGGGCGAGCCGCCCGTTGACGAGGGCGCGGTCGCAGACCTCCACGACCTCCTCGGCGTTCTCGCCGTGGGTCATGGCGTCGAAGCCGCGCAGGATCAGCAGGGCCCGCTCGGAGTTGTCGCGGCCGGTGCAGGTCGCGGCGAGTTCGGCGAGCCGCTCGGAGCGTCCCGGGGAGGTGCCCTCGCCCGCGTGGATGCCCTCCCACATGTACTGCACGGCCTGCAACCGCATCCTGGCGGCGCCCGGTTCGTGCCGGGCGGCCTCCGCCTCGACGGTGCGGACGGCCTCCTCCAGCTGGTCGTTGTGGGTCAGTGCCTGGGACAGCCGGAAGACGGCGTCCACGCGCGCGTGGCCGTCGAGGCCCGGCATGGCCAGGGCGCTCTGGATGTGGCCGATGGTGACGGCGGGTGCGGTGAGCAGGGTGGCGCAGCCGAGTTCGTAGAGCACGCTCGCGTGGGTCTCGGCGAGCGGCGGCTCGACCAGGGCGCGCTCCAGACAGCGGCGGGCTGCGTCGGGGGCGCCGATGGAGAGGTGTTCCCTGGCGGCCTCGCGCAGTTGCTCGACGAGTTCCTGGTCCTCCTCCGGGTGCACCTGGAGGAGGTGCCGTGAGGCGGCCGCGGCGCCGCGGCCGGAGTCGGTGACGACCTGGGCGGCGATGCCGTGCATGGCCGTACGCCAGCCGCCCGGGATGGAGTCGTAGACGGCGCTGGCGATGAGCGGGTGGACGAACTCCAGCTCGCCGGCGTCGGCTTGGGCGGCGGCGGGGTCGGGGGCGGTGAGGATGCGGGCGCTGCGCAGGAGTTCGGCGCAGCGGTCGGCCTCGTCGCCGCTGATGGTGGCGAGCCGGGCGACCAGTTTCGCGGAGATGCCGGTGCCGAGGATGGCGGCGGCCCAGGCGAAGCGGGTGGCCTCGGTGCCCAGTCCGTCGAGGCGGGCGACGAGTCCGTCGCCGCGTGAGGAGGCGTTCAGGGCGCGCAGTTCGGCGGCCGAGGCCTCGACGGGCTGGAGTTGGCTGTCCTGTACCTTGGCGAGGAGTTCGACGGTCTCGTACGGGTTGCCGCCGGTGACCGCCCACACCTCGCGGCAGAACGGGTCGTCGGCGTGCGGGCCGACGGTGGCGCGGGTGAGGCCCGCGGTCGCCCTCGGGGTCAGGACGCTCAGGTGGGTGATGGGGTGGCCGGTGAGGCCGGCGATCGCCTCCAGGTACCGGCCGCGCTCGCCGGTGACCTCGTCGGGCCTGCGGGCGACCACGACGAGGACGGACAGGTCGTCGAGGCGCTCGGCGAACGCGGAGAGCCAGCGCAGGGTCTCCTGGTCGGCCCAGTGGGCGTCGTCGATCAGCAGGACGAGGGGCCACTCGCGTTTGGCGAGTCTGCGTACGGCGGCCACCAGGCCGTCGCACACGCCCTGCGGGTCGGCCCGTCGCTCGCCGGGTTCGGCGATGCCGAGGGCGGGTCCCGCGATGTCGTACCAGTCGCCGAGGTACTCGCGGGCCTCCTCGGGCATCAGCGAGAGCAGGGCGGGCTGCAGCAACTGTCGTACGACGTTGAAGGGGACGGATTTGAGGGTCTCGCCGCCGCGGGCCTGCCAGACCACGCAGTTGCGTTCCTCGGCGATGCGGCGGGTCTCCGCCAGGAGCGCGGTCTTGCCGAATCCCGCCTCGCCCCGGACGACCAGCAGACTGCCCGAGGACGACTGGTCCGCGCAGAGGGCGTCGATCGCCTCCACGACACTCGCGATCTCATCGTCGCGCTCCCACAGGGAGGCCGAGGTGGCCTCCGGGGGCCGGTCCTCCGTCATCCCGATTCCTCCCCGAGTAGGCCGAACGACGTACAGGCCTCGAGCGTAGCCGTCCGGCTGCCGGAGCGGAGGCGGGTCCGGGGAGCTGTTGCCTTATCGGGTGACGGCGGGGCGTATGGGCGTGACGAACAGTCAGAAGACGTCAAATAAAGCCGCTTTCGATCAGACCCGTCATGCATGAGCGGACGCGTCGCGCCGCCCAACCTATGAATCAGCTCAAATCCGTTGCCCGGGCCGCGGGTTGCGTGATCGACTCTGTCCGGCGACCAACGTTGACATGAGCGAATCAACGCGAGTCGCCCGGTCCGGAATCGGATCCTCACCACACACAACGGGGAATCAACCATGAACAAGAAGTGGGCCAGTGCTGCCCTCGTCACCGGCGTGATGGCATCGGCGCTCGTCGCGGTACCGGCGACCCAGGCGTCCGCCGTCGTCAATTGCACCGGCAAATACAAGATCACCTGGTCGGCGAAGAAGAGCCCCTGGGCGATCACCCACCGGAAGGTCATCGAGAACTACACGGGCGGCACGGTCACCAAGACGTACAGCGTCGAGAAGATCTATGTGCTCGGGGCCTCCGCGACCTTCACCGCCGGCGCCAAGTTCAAGCAGGACGCCGTCCTGGAAAGCATGGAGGAGAGCTTCGACGCGCAGCTCCAGATGTCGGGCTCGTACACCAACAAGCACGCCGAGAGCATCACTTACACGCTCAGCAAGAACGACACGTACGTGCTCTACTCCGGCACCCACAAGGTCACCGGCAACTGGACGCGGTACAAGTGCGAGGCCTCGCACTGGTTCAAGACCGGCCAGTACGGCAAGGCGCAGAGCTGGACGCAGGAGGTGGACGGCGGTGTCCGCTGCGGCGCCACCGTCCCCAAGACCAGCCTCGCCGCGGCGGTCAAGAAGAAGTACTGCTGATCGCGGAACGCGAGGTGGCCGGAGGCGGCCCCCCTCGTACGGCGACGGCCCGGGAGGGATTCCGGGCCGTCGCCCGTTGTCGGGGGGAAGGGACGGCGACGACGCCATCGCGGCCGGATCCTCTCATCCCGCTTTCACCGACGCCTCATACGGTAGGGACATGACGCAGGTGACTCCCCCCGGGTGGTACCCCGATCCCGGGCAGACGAATGACGGTCCCGCCACCGAGCGCTGGTGGGACGGCAAGGCATGGACGGACCGGACCCGCCCGGCCGGGTCGGCCGCCGAATGGGGTCCTCCGACCGAGCCGCCGTACCCCGGGGCGTACCCGGCGTATCCCACGCAGCCACCGGCCGCGTCGCGCCGCAATCTGCGCACGGGCATAGCCGTGGCGGTGGCCGTCGCGGTCCTGACGGCGATCGGTGTCGGTGCCTACGCCCTGTCCGGCAACGGCAGTGGGAACGGCAACCAGGCTGGCACCCAGCAGGCGCCGAACGGCCGGGGCGGCACCGGCGGCCAGGGCGGCCCCGAGGGACAGGGGGGTACCGGCAGGCAGGGCAATCCCTTCGGCGGATCCGGCGGCACAGGCGGTTCCGGCGGGACGGGCGGTTCCGGTGGCACGGGCGGTGCGACACCCGCGCCCAGCCAGTCCGCGCAGCCGAAGGTGAAGGCCGGCGGCACGGTGACCGACTCGCTCGACGGCATCAGCTTCACCGTGCCGGCCGACTGGTACGGCCAGGTCATCGAGGGCGGCGCCCAGGTGTCGTCGAACTCCTCGTACAAGTGCCCCGGCGACACCTCCAAGACCTGCACCAATGGAGGCGCGAACTCCGCACCCGCCGTGCTCCTCGGCACGCAGGGCTCCACTCCCGAGGAGGTCGCGAAGGCGGACATCTCCGCCGCCGTCGAACAGACCTACGGCGGTGGTGTCTACGGCAGCATCACCTCGCACCAGGTGCTCGCCTCCAAGGCCGTCACCGTGGCCGGACAGAAGGGCTACCTGGTGCGCTGGAAGGCGGTCACCAGCAAGGGCGCCGACGGCTATGTCGAGTCGCTGGCGTTCCCCTCGCCCGCGAGCACCGGCCAGATGGTCGTGGTCCGCTTCGGCGTCGACGTCGGCCAGAAGGAGTCCTTGATCGACCAGATCACCGCGGGCATCAAGGTCGCCACGGGCGGCGGCGACGGCCAGACGATCTGATCCCGTTCCGCCCCCGGCACACAGTCGGCCGGGTGGGGCGCCTCTCCGCTCAAGAGGAACCCCACCCGGCCGGGGGGTGCGCGCCGCCCCCGTCCCCACGGTGCGGCGCGGCCAGGTCACCGTCCAGTCATCCCATGGACGGCGGCCTGATTCTCAGGGCGACCCGGACAGGCCCAGCGCGGGGAGCACCGCGGCCTCCACGAATCTGACGAGGTAGTCGGGGTCGGCGTAACAGCCCTCCAGGACGGGGCGGGCCCGCAGGACGCCGAAGATCTGGGCGGGGACGTACGGCAGCGCGGGGTGGTCGCGCGGGATCTCGCCGCGTTCCACACCCCGGCGCAGGATGTCCTCCAGCGCGGTGATCTCGGGGTGGACGAGCGCCTCGCGCAGTGCCTGGGCGAGTTCGCTGTCCTGGGTGACGGCGTGGCCGAGGGCCGCGACGAGCTTGGTGTCCTTCGCCGACCAGGCGCCCGCGGCCCGCGCGGCCTGGCGCAGATCCTCCGCGAGGGAGCCGGTGTCGATGCCGGTGAAGTGCGCCCGGCGGTTGGCGCGCAGCGCGGCGGCGACGAACTGGGGCTTGGTCCCCCACTGCCGGTACAGCGTGGACTTGCTGCAGCGGGTGCTGGTGGCGACGCCCTCCATGCTGACGGAGTCGTAGCCGCATTCTCTGATCTGGTCGAGCACGGCGTCGAAGAACTCCCGCTCACGCTCAGGCGTGATCTTGGAGCGGCGCGAGGCGGCGACCGTGTCCGGTGCGTCCTCAGCCTGCGACGTCATGGCTCTTCTCCTCGCTCGGCCCGCGGACCCGGGGTCCGCTCTCCAGTGTGTCTCGTTTCGCTATCGATACGCCAGTGTACCGGTACTCCACCGTATCGGTACCATCTCGTATCGGTACACTGGCGTATCGGAACGGACTCGTACCGATGAGTTCGGGCCGCCGGAAGGGTCACAAGCCCTGCCAGCACCACCACACGCACCACCGTCAGCGAAGGGGCCGGGGGATGAATGCCCGCACCGAGCCTGCAGAGCCGGGGACCAGCGCGATAGCGCGGCCCCCGCTCGTCCGTGAGCTCCTGCTCGTCGCAGGACTCTTCCTCGTCTACAAGTTCGGCCGCCAGCTGGCGACGGGCCACACCACCGAGGCACTGCACAACGCCCGCCACGTGTGGGACCTGGAACGGACCCTCCGTCTCCCGAACGAGGGCTCGGTGCAGTCGGTGCTGCTGCACAGCGACACCCTCGTGCACCTCGCGAACACCTTCTACGCGACCGTCCACTTCCCGGCCACCGTCGCTTTCCTGGTCTGGCTGTACCTGCGGCGCCCGGCGCACTACGTCTGGGCCCGCCGGGTCCTGGCGACGGTCACCTCGGCCGCCCTGGTCCTGCCCTTCGTGTTCCCGCTGGCGCCCCCGCGCATGCTGGCCGCGACGGGCCTGGTCGACACCGCGAAGGTCTACGGCCCCTCGGTGTACGGTCCGCCGACCAGCGACCACCTCTCGAACCAGTTCGCGGCGATGCCCTCGCTGCACTTCGGCTGGGCCCTGATGGTCGCGATCGGCCTGATCGTCGCGACCCGGTCCCGCTGGCGGTGGCTGTGGCTGCTGCACCCGCTGGTCACCCTGGTGGTCATCGTGGGCACGGCGAACCACTACTGGCTCGACGCGATCGTCGCGACCGCGATGCTCGGCATCGCCCTCGCGCTGATCCACCCGCCGCACCGCACGGCCACCACGGCGGGCCGCGGTCAGCCGGAGCTCGCCCCCGAGAAGCAGCCGGTGCTCGTCGGAGCCGGCCGATGAACGCCACGCTCGTCGCCGTCGTCCTGTCCCTCTTCTCGGCCGTCGCCTACGCGGCCGCCGCCGTGGCGCAGGAGCGGCTGGCGTCCCGCAACTCCGACGCGGGCATGCTGCGGCTGCTCGCCACGGGTTCCTGGTGGTGGACGGTCGTGCTGAACGCGTCGGCCGCGCTGCTGCACGTCGTGGCCCTGAAGTACGGTCCGCTGACCGTCGTACAGCCGCTGGGCGCGCTCACCCTGGTCGCCGCCGTGCCGATGGGCGCGCGGGTGGCCGGGCGACGGGTCAGCACGAGCGAGTGGCGGGGCACCGCGCTCACCCTGCTCGGCCTGTCGGCCCTGCTGGTCACGGCGTCCGGGCCCCAGCCCGACCAAGTCCTCACCGTTCCCCAGGCGTTGGCGGTCGCGGGCGCGACGTCCGCGCTGATCGGCCTGCTGGCCCGGCGCGGCGCCAAGCCCGGTCTACGGCATGCTTCGGCGTCCGGTGTCGCCTCGGGTGTCGCCTCCGCGCTCACGCAGACCGTGACGGTCGCGGCGACGGACCGCTCGGGCCCGCTGCTGAGCATGCAGGTGGTCGGAGTCGCCCTGCTGGTCGCGGTGTTCGCGGCGGGCGGGCTGCTGCTCTCACAGACCGCCTACCGGGGCGGCCTCGGTGCCCCGCTCGCGGTGGTCACCCTGGCGAACCCGCTGGCCGCCGCCGCGATCGGGCTGGCCCTGCTCGGCGAACGCCTCCAGGGCGGCGCGGCCGGCATCCTCCTCGCGCTGGCGGGGGCCGGACTCGCGTCCTGGGGTGTGGTGCTGCTGACCCGGGTCACGCCCGCCGTGCCCCTGGTGCACGAATACGGCGACCACGATCACCCGGTGGCCGCCGTACTGGCGCTGAAGCCCGAATCCGCTTCCCCGGAACCGGCGTTGATGCCCCGGCAGCCGGACCGACGGTCCGAGCCGGGGCATCTCACCGCGCTCTGAGCGAGGTCAGCCGAGGCCGCGCGAGTCCTGCTTGAGGGCGGTGTCGACGGTCAGGGCCGTCGCCACCACCAGGCTCAGCAGCGGCTCGGGCAGCTGGTAGTGGATCTGCAGGACGTAGTTGTCCGCGGTGGTGAACATCGTCTTGGCGAGGCCTTCCCAGGTCTTGGTGATCCGGGCGACCTCGTTGTCCGCGTGGTCGACGATCGCGAAGTTCCAGGCCCGCCAGTTCTCCGCCTTGATCGCGCCGATCTGCTGGCCGTTCACCATCAGCCCGAAGTTGATCTTCCCGATCATGTTCTGCTGGACGATCTCGCCCACCGGCGAACCGTCCGGACGGGACACGATCACCCGGGACTTCATGATCTTCGCGGGCCGGGTCAGCACCAACTGCGGCTGCCCGTGGGCGTCCCGGATCTCCAGCCGGTGCGTCATGAACTGGTCGAGGCTGGAGACGAAGCGCAGCGCCTTCTTCAGCGCGCTCTGGCCGATCTCGGTGACGGTGCCGATCAGATTGCCGTTCTGATCCATGACCTTGTACTCGTTGGTCAGCTCGATCAGCTTGGCCTTCTGGTTCACCACGAGGACCGGCTCGCTGAACAGACCGCCGCCGCCGGGGCCGCCCCCGGCGACCCCGGCCTGCTGCTGCACTTGCTGCTGGACCCGCGGGTCCGGCCCGGCCGCCTGCGGCGGCACGCCCTGCGGCGCCTGCTGGGCGGTCTGCCCCTGCTGGTCCGCGTTGGTGTGCTCGGTCCACTTCGCGCCGTCCCAGTAGCGGAGGGTCTGGGGCGCTCCGTGCGGATCCGGGTACCAGCCTGCAGGTGTGTTCGAATGCGTGGTCACCGGGGCACACTACCGCGAGTGCCCCGGAATACAACCGGCGCTACGACAGCGGTCACACCCGTCCGATCGCCGGGTCGCTGACCCCCGGGCGGCCGTTCTCGACATGTCCGGCGAATCGCCGCAGGAAGCCCGCGTCGCCGTCGGAAGTGACCGTCAGGTCGTACCACCGCTTGCTCGCGCCGAGGTCGAAGGTGTGCCGGACGGTGGCACCCGCCCGCACCTTCACGGTCTGGCTCTTCCCGCCATACCCGTTGGCGACCCTCAACTGCACTGTGCCGGAGCCCTTGTTGGTGAACGTCAGCTCGACGTCGTCGCCGCAGTCACGGGCGGTGACCTCGGGTCCGGCGCTCTTGCCCGGGCCCTTGAAGACGCGCAGGAAGCCGTTCGGGCCGTGCACGGTCAGGTCGTACGAGCCGTTCGAGTACGCCGAGTTCCAGGTGTCCGAGACGGTCTTGCCGGCCTCGGTGGTGTAACTCCAGGGCCCGTCCGTGCGGTTGGCGGAGGTGACCAGGAAGTTGGCGCCGGCCTTCGCGCCGGACGCGAAGCTCAGCGTGAACTTGCCGGCCGCCGTGTCCGCCGAACCGTCCACCGTCGACGCGTACTTGAGCGGGCGGGCCGGGCGCAGTCCGCGCTCCTGCTTGGGCAGTACGGGGTTGGCGGGCGGGGTCGGGACGTAGTCGGGGTGGCGGTTCTTGTCCGGCGGCTGGTAGCCGTCGGTGTCCGGCAGCGGGACCTTCTTGACGTCCTTGCGGGAGAAGTCGAAGGCGGTGGTCAGGTCACCGCAGATCGCGCGCCGCCACGGCGAGATGTTGGGCTCGTGCACGCCGAAGCGGCGCTCCATGAACCGGATCACCGAGGTGTGGTCGAAGGTCTCCGAGCAGACGTAACCGCCCTTGCTCCAGGGCGAGACGACGATCATCGGGACCCGCTGGCCGAGGCCGTAGGGGCCGGCGGGGTGACTGGCGTTGCCCGCGAAGAGGTCGGGGCCGACGTCGACGGTCGACTTGCCCTGCGCGGCGGAACCCGGCGCGAACGGCGGCACCAGGTGGTCGAAGAAGCCGTCGTTCTCGTCGTAGGTGATGAACAGGGCCGTCTTCGCCCACACCTTCGGGTCGGAGGTCAGCGCGTCCAGAACCTGGGAGACGTACCAAGCACCGTAGTTCGCGGGCCAGTTGGGGTGCTCGGTGAAGGCCTCGGGGGCGACGACCCAGGAGATCTTCGGCAGCTTGCCGCCCTTGACGTCCGCCTTCAGCTGGTCGAAGAAACCCTCGCCCTTGGTGGCGTCGGTGCCGTTGCGGGCCTTGTCGTAGAGCGGGTCGCCGGGCTGGGCGTTCTGGAACTGCTTGAAGTAGAGCAACGAGTTGTCGCCGTAGTTGCCGCGGTACGCGTCCTGGATCCAGCCCCAGCCGCCGGCCGCGTCGAGGCCGTCGCCGACGTCCTGGTAGATCTTCCAGGAGACCCCGGCCTTCTCCAGGCGCTCGGGGTACGTCGTCCAGCTGTAGCCGGCCTCGTCGTTGCCGAGGACGGGGCCGCCGCCGGTGCCGTCGTTGCCGGTGTAACCCGTCCACAGGTAGTAGCGGTTGGGGTCCGTCGAGCCGATGAACGAGCAGTGGTACGCGTCGCAGATGGTGAAGGAGTCGGCGAGCGCGTAGTGGAACGGGATGTCCTCGCGGGTCAGGTACGCCATCGTCGTGGAGCCCTTGGACGGCACCCACTTGTCGTACTTGCCGCCGTCGAACGCGGCGTGCCCGTCGTTCCAGCCGTGCGGGAGGTCCTGGATGAACTGCAGGCCCAGGTCGTCCGCCTCGGGCCGGAACGGGAGGATGTCCTTCGTGCCGTCCGACTGGTACCAGACCGGTTTTCCGTCCTGCCGGGTCACGACCGGACGTGGGTCGCCGAAGCCCCGGACGCCTCTGAGCGAACCGAAGTAGTGGTCGAACGACCGGTTCTCCTGCATCAGGACGACGATGTGCTCGACGTCCTCGATGCTCCCGGAACTGTGGTTCGCGGGGAGCGCGGCGGCACGCTCGATGCTGTTCGACAGCGCCGTGAACGCCGTTGTGGCACCCGCGAGTTGGAGAAAGCGACGCCGGTTGACTTCGGACATGGGTGAGGCACCTCTCATCCTGACGCGCGGCCGGCCGGAACATGGCGAAATGCGCGCGGTGCGAGTGTTCCAAGAGCAACAAACGTCAGGGAAGGGTCTGGTGGCGCTCATGTGAAACTCGCCCGTACGTGCGGGGGCGGGTCGACATTCTCACCCGCCTCTCACCTGCCTCACACCATCGCCAGCGCCTCCGTCGGGGTGAGCCGGGAGGCCCTGATGGAGGGGTAGACACCGGCGGCCATGCCGATCAGGACGGCGCCGCCGAAGCCGCCCGCCACCGCCGGCAGCGGAATCACCGGCGGCCAGCCCTGGTAGGTGGCGTAACCGACGGTCGCCAGGACGCCGAGAACAGTGCCCGCCAGCCCGCCGAGGCAGGACAGGGCCACCGACTCGGTGAGGAACTGCCCGCGGATCTGGCCCTTGTTGGCGCCCAGTGCCCGCCGCAGTCCGATCTCCTTGCGGCGTTCGAGGACCGAGATGACCATGGTGTTGGCCACGCCGATCCCGCCCACCAGGAGGGCCACCCCGGCGAGGCCGAGGAAGAGCGCGGAGAACGTGGTCTGCGTGGCGCGTTTCGCGGCGAGGGCGTCGGAGGGGCGGCTGACCTGCACCATGCCCGGTACTTCGGGGTAGATGGTCGGGGCGAGCACATCGCGGACGGCGTCGATGCCGTCCTCCCTGGCCTTGACGTAGATGACGGTCGGGTGGCCGGTGAAGCCCAGTTGGGTGCGCGCGGCGTCCCAGCCGACCAGGACCGCGCGGTCGATGTCGGGCGACAGCGGGGTCTGCGCGAGGACACCGATGACCGTGAACCAGCGGTGGTCGATGTAGATCTGCGGGGCGGGCCGCCCCGGCACCACCTGCGCGATGCCCATCCGGGTGGCGGCCACCGAGCCGAGCACGGCCGTGGGGAACCGCTCGGTGGACGCGCTGAGGTAACGCCCGGACCGGACCTGGGCGTTGATCGCCTTCAACAGGTCGGTCCTGCTGGCCAGTACGGCGAGACCGGCGTAGTCGTCGGCGTCGACGCGGTCGTTGCGGAACACCTCCGCATGGGTGTTGGCGACCGCGCTGGCCACGGTGACGGGGCCGATCCGGCGGACCATGTCCACGGACTGCGGCGGGAGTTCGACCGGCGGGGTCTGGTTGGGGACCGGCATCGCCTGGAGCATGTTGGTGCCGAGCGCGGAGAGCTGGTTCATCAGCGCCTTCTGGCTGGACGCCGGGATCCCGGTCACCACGATCATCGTGGCGATGCCGATCGAGATGCCCAGCGCGGACAGCGCCGCCCGCATCCGGCGGGTGTGGATGCCGAGCAGTCCCAGGCGCAGGATGTCCAGCGGAGCCAGCCGTACCGGCCTGGTGTCGGCGACGGCCACGGCGGCGGTCGGCTTCGGCGCGGTGGTGGTCATGACCGGCGTTCCCCCTGGAGGTCGGTGAAGGTGTCCCTGCGGATGGCGAAGGTGTCGTCGGCGAGATCGGCGGCGAGGTCGGCCGTGTCGATGGCCTGGGTGTCTTCTCCGACGTCCTCGCCCCGGACGTCGGCGACCAGCCGGCCGTCGAGGATCTCCACCCTGCGGGGCAGCCGCGCGGCGATGTCCCGGTCGTGGGTGATGATCGCGATGGTGGTGCCCTCGTCGTTCAGGGCGGTCAACAGCTCCAGTACGGCACGGCCGTTGGCGGTGTCCAGGGCGCCGGTGGGTTCGTCCGCGAGGACAAGGGCCGGGTGGTTGACCAACGCGCGGGCGATGGCGACCCGTTGGCGTTCGCCGCCGGAGAGTTGGTTCGGCAGATGCCCGGCGCGGCGCGCCAGACCGACCCGGGCCAGCGCCTCGCGGGCCAGCGGAGCGCGTCGCCGGCGCGGAACTCCCGCGTAGAGCAGGCCTGTTGCCACGTTCTCGGCGGCGGTCAGCCCGTCGGTGAGATGGAACTGCTGGAACACGAAGCCGAGTTGGCGTCCGCGCAGCGCGGAGAGCCGACGGTCGGAGAGGGTCGCGACGTCGTGGCCGCCGATCTCCACGGTGCCGCTGGTCGGCCGGTCCAGGGTGCCCATGATGTTCAGCAGGGTCGACTTGCCGGACCCGGACGGGCCGACGATGGCGAGGAGTTCACCCTCCTCGATGGCGAGCGAGACACCGTCCAGGGCCTTCACCCCGCCGGGATACTCCATGCCCGCGTCGATCACGGCCAGTACCGGTCGGCTCCTCACGAGGTGGTCTCCACCTTCAGCCCGGCCGTGACACCGGCGCCGCTGATCTCGACCAGGCCCTTGGCGAACATGCCGGTCTTCACCGCGAGCAGCCGCCCGTCGGGGAGCTGGACGGCGTAGCCGCCCTCGCTGAGCGCCAGCAGCGCGCCGACCGGTACGGCGAGCACGCCCTTGTGGCTCTCCGAGGTGAACGCCACCTGCACCGGGGCCGAGGTCAGCTTCCGGACGGCCCCGGTGTCGGGCACCGAGACGGTGACCGTGAGCTGCGCGGGGGCCGAACCGCCGGTGTCGCCCTGGGAGTTGTCGGTGGCGGCGGTGGAGCCGACCACGTCGATGGTCCCCTTGACGGTGGAGTTGTCCGGCAGGGTCACCGTGACCCGGTCGCCCCGGGACATCGTGCCGACCTGGGTGGCGTCCACCGGCACGGACACCTTCTTGACGGTGGAGCTGACCGTCATCAGGGTCCCGGTGGCGTCGTCGCCGTTCTGCGCCTGCACCGCTCCGACCCGCACCTCGCCGGACTGCACCGTCACGTCCCCGATGCCGAGCACTCCGGTGGCGGGCATCCCGACATGGGCCTGCCAGCGCCGGATCGCGGCGATCAGCCCGGCGGTGAGCACGCCGTCGCCCTCCTTCACTTTGACGGTGGTCGCGGTGGGTGCGGGTGTGGGCGTGGGAGAAGGGGCGACACTTGACGACGGGGCATCCGCGCTGTCCGATTCGTCGGGCGTGCCGGTGTCGGCCCGGTGCTGAGTGACCCAGGTCCCCGCCCCCGGCTGGACCCCGATGTCGTAGCCGAGCTTCTTGAGGTTGTCGGCGACCACCCGTACGTCGGGCCCGGTGGTGCCCCGCGCGTTCAGCGTGCGGTAGAGGGGGGTGCCGCCGTAGAACACCGGCACGGGGACGTTGTCCACCTTGTACAGGGTGCGGCCCCGGGAGGCCGTGGTTCCGGGGGCAGGGAGCCAGGTGACCAGTCCGGACTTGGCGCCCTTGAGCGGGGTCGCCTTGCTGTAGCCGAGGGTGCCGCTGAGGGTCTGGTCGTCGGAGAGGTCGGTCTTCGTCACCGTGGCGGTGCCGACCCGGGCCGAGTCGGCGGCCGTCGTGCTCGGTTTCGCGGTGCCGTCCTGCCACACGGTGACGCCGAGCGCGGTCGCCGTGACGCCGGCCAGCGCTACGGCCCCGATCTTCAGGCGACGCCTGCCGCGCCGGGGGCGGATGTCTTCGTCGCCGGTCGTCGTCACTTGTAGGCCTTCAACTGGCAGTCGTGGTCGAGCTTCGCCTCCTGGGCCTGGGTCAGCGAACTCTGCCCGTCGTAGTTCCAGCCGGAGCCGTCGGACAGACCCTTGACCTTCAGGCCGCCGTCGTTGAGGCACCGGATGTACGCGCGGAAGTCGTCCATGTAGTGCGGGTTCTTCGCCGGGTCCAACTCCGGTGGCTGGAGCGGGAGTTTCGGGAGACAGGCCTTGCGCGCGGCGGAGGTGATCCTGTCGGAGCCACCGCCGGGGTACCACTGCTTCGAACCCGGCTTGTAGCCCCCCGGGGCACCGTGGTCGCGCAGGCAGTCGAAGTAGATGCCGGTCAGCCGGGTCTGCTCCGCCTCGGAGGTGTCCAGCCTCAGCTGGGGCCGGCCCGACTCCGCGGCGGCGCTCGCCGACACCGTCGCGCCGCCCGCCTTCGGCGTCTCGATGGAGGCGACCCCGGTGTCCTTGGCCGCGGCCTCCCCGTCCCCGCCCGAGCCGCCGCCGCAGGCGGACAGCAGGGTGAGTGCGGCCGTCGCGGCCATGCCCGCCAGCGCGGCGGAGCGCCTTCGATGAGTGAGTTTCGACATGGCGGCACCGTGGCCGGAGCTTATGAAGATCCTGTCAGGCCACCGTCAGACTCCTGTCTGATGTCGAGGCGGCGACCTTAGGGTGGCCGGCGTGAACGCATATGTCCTGGTGGCCGAGGACGACGTCAAACAGGCCGAGGTGATCCGCCGCTACCTGGATCGCGAGGGGCACTCCGCCCTCGTCGTGCACGACGGGCGCGCGGCGATCGACGAGGTGCGGCGCCGGCAGCCGGACCTCCTCGTCCTCGACGTGATGATGCCGCTCGTCGACGGTCTGGACGTGTGCCGGGTGCTGCGCCGCGAGTGCGACGTGCCCGTGCTGATGCTGACCGCGCGCAGCACCGAGGAGGATCTGCTGCTCGGCCTCGACCTGGGCGCCGACGACTACATGACGAAGCCGTACAGCCCGCGCGAGCTGATGGCCCGCATCCGCACCCTGCTGCGGCGCACCCGGGCCACCCTCTCCGTGGACGATCCGGTGATCCGGATCGGCGCTCTCGCCGTCGACCCGGTCCGCCGTACCGTCGGCCTCGACGGACGCCAAGTGGTGTGCACGCCCGGGGAGTTCGAGATCCTCGCGGCGATGGCCGCCGAACCGGAACGGGTCTTCACCCGCCGCCAACTCCTCGCCCTGACAAGGGGGTTCGACCGCTACATCACCGAACGGACCATCGACGTGCACATCCTGAACCTGCGCAAGAAGATAGAAGCGGTCCCCCGCCGACCCGCCTATCTGCAGACCGTGTACGGCGTCGGCTACAAGCTCGTCGACGGCAGCCGTGCGCACTGACACGGAGAGCGGCGGCGAGGGGAGGCCCAGAACCCGGGTCCGGGCCAAAGTGCCGCTGCACAGAAGCCTGTTGGTCCGTCTGCTGGCCACCTCGGTGCTGATCGCCGTCTGTTCGGTGGCGGCCACCGCCTGGCTTGCGGCGCGCACCACGAGCAGCGCCATCCAGCAGGAACAGGGTCAACTCCTGTCCTCCGACACGCAGATCTACGGCACGCTCGTCGGGTACGCCGCCACGCACCGGGACTGGACCGGCGTCGGCCCGACCCTGCACCGGCTCGCCGGGAGCACCGGACGCCGGATCACCCTGACCACGCAGAGCCACCGCCCGCTCGCCACCTCCGCCGCCTCGACCGCCACCCTTCCCACCAGGGCGTCGGCGGTCGTGGACCCCCTGCACACCGACGCGGCCCTGCTGCCGAGCACCGCGACGGACCGCATCGACCCGCGTGCCGTCGGCCCCTACCGGCTGACCGCGGCCGAGCGGAGGGCGCTGCGCGGCATGGCGGAGAAGATCCGCTACTGCATGGGCGGCCCCAGCGGCATCGGCACGCTCGTCGAGGCGCCGAGCGGCCGGACCTCCCTCAAGTTCCCGGACGGCATGCTGGGCGGGACCGACAGGGAGTACAGCTGCGGCGTCGACCAGCTCTCCGCTCCCGTCAAGTCCGAGATCGGGCCGCTCAACCGGCTCAACACCATGGTCAACGACTGTCTGGCACAGCGGAACCAGCAGCCCGTGAAGGTGGGTCTCGACTTCGTCCTCAGCGTGTCGGGCGACACCGGAACCACCCAGTCCTGTGTCGACACCGCCCGCCGCGACCAGCTCGCCCCCTATGTGGCACCGGCCGCGCTGCTCTACGTCACCACCCCGGCCGGTTCGACCGCCGCGCCCGGCTTCCGCTTCACCTCCGCCAACACCGCCCGTCTCGCCGGGGTCGCCGGTCTGGTGCTGCTGGTCACCGTGGCCGTCACCGTCGTCGTCGGCACCCGGCTGGTGCGGCCGCTGCGCGCGCTGGCCGACGCGGCCCGCCGTCCGGTGGCGGAACACCAACGGGTGCCGGTGACGACCAACGACGAGATCGGCCATCTCGCCGCCGCCTTCAACGACCTCTCCCGGCGCCGCGAACGCGTGGAGGGCCGGCGCAAGGCGATGGTCAGCGATGTCGCCCATGAACTGCGCACCCCGCTGAGCACCATCCGCGGCTGGCTGGAGGCCGTCCAGGACGGCATCGCCACCTCGGACCAGGCCCTCGTGGACTCCCTGCTCGAAGAGGCGCTGCTGCTCCAGCACATCGTCGACGACCTCCAGGATCTCGCGGAGGCGGACGCGGGCCAGCTGCGCGTCCACCCCGAACCGCTGTGCGTGCGCGATCTCCTCGACCATGTCGCCACCGCCCACCAGGCCCGCGCCGACACCGCGGGGGTGTCCCTCACCACCCGAGTCGACGGCGATCCCGAGCTGTCGGGCGATCCCGTACGGCTGCGGCAGGTGGTCGGCAACCTGGTGTCCAACGCGCTACGGCACACCCCCGCGGGCGGCAGCGTCACCGTGAGCGCCCGCAGGGCCGGGGACGAGGTGACGATCGAGGTCGCCGACACCGGTACCGGTATCCCGCCCGAGGATCTGCCGCGGGTCTTCGACCGGTTCTGGCGGGCCGAGAAGTCCCGCAACCGCCGCACCGGCGGCAGCGGCCTGGGCCTCGCCATCGTCCGCCGCCTCACGGAGGCGCACGGCGGGACGGTGACGGTGGTCAGCACGTTCGGCGCCGGCACGGTCTTCACCGTCCGCCTGCCGCTGTGAGCCTTCGACGCGGAACCTTCCCTACGACCCTCAGCGCGCGGCGGTGGGCGGTGGCAGGCGCATTCCGGCGAGGTCCGGCGGGACCGGGGTGTCGGGGCGGAAGAAGGGGGCCGCGGGTCCGTCCTGGGCGGTGGCGGGGGCGTCGGTGAGCCGGAACCGGTCGCGCAGTCTGCCGTAGAAGTCGGTGGGGCGCAGGCGGACGAGGCGGACGCGCTGCGGGGCGCGGAAGACGCCGATCCAGTCGCCGGGGTCCAGGACACCGCGCAGTTGGCCGTCGACGCTGACGGCGGCCTGTCCGGAGTGGGGCAGCACCCGTAGGCCTACGGGTTCGTCGGGGGCGGCGACGACGCTGCGGTCGAAGGTCATGTGCGGGGCGATGGGCGTGAAGACGAGGGCGTCCATGTGGGGCGAGAGGACGGGGCCGCCGGCGGCGAAGCTGTAGGCGGTGGACCCGGTGGGGGTGGCGACGGCCAGGGCGTCGGCCGAGTAGCTCGCCAGCAGCCCGCCGGCCAGGTAGACACCGACGCTGACCTGCCGGTCGCGGGCGAGTTTCTCCAGGACGACGTCGTTGAGGGCGATGACGTCCAGCGCGCAGCCCCAGCCGCCGCCCTCCGTGGTCTCGGGCCGGACCTGCGGCGGCGGCAGCATCGGCCCGCGGCCGTAGCGCAGCAGGGCCTCCATCTCCTCGGGGATGTCCAGGGGCCGGGAGGCGCGCATGGTCAGCGTCATGCGTTCCTCCACGATGGCCCGTCCCTCGTGCACGGCGTCGAGGGCGTCGCCGATGTCGCAGGCAGGGACCTCGGTGAGGAAGCCGACCTTGCCGAGGTCGACGCCGAGGACGTCGGCCCCGCTCTTGACGGCGATGCGGGCCCCGCGCAGGAAGGTGCCGTCGCCGCCGAGGGTGACGACGAGATCGGGGCTGCCCGCCGCCTCGGACTCCTCGCGTCCGGCACGACGGTGCTGGTCCTTGGCCCACACGTCGATCTCCGTGCAGCGAACGCCGTGTGCCTCGCTCCACGCGTGCACGTCGCGCGCCGCGTCCCGGGCGGTCGCCCGCCCCTGATGGACGACGAGACCGATACGACGTACGGGCATGGGGTCCTCCGTGAGGTCGAGTCAGGCCCTACAGAAGGTACTGCCACTCCGGTGCCCGTCGGCGCCCCGAAGGGGCGCGGGGCTGTATCGATATGCGGCTCCGCCGCGTGGGCGCGCCCAGCCCCCACCGGCCCGCAGATCACCGCGACAGCGTCCTCGCTCGCGCCCGCAGCGTCTCGAAGGCCACCGCCGTGGGGCTCGCGGGTTCGGCCTGGTAGACGACGAGTTGCTGGTGCGGAGCGCCGTTGACGGTGAACGCGGCGAACGCGATGTGCAGGTCGCCGACGTCCGGGTGTTTGAGGTGCTTGCCCTCCTGGGACTTGGACTTGACGTCGTGCAACTGCCAGAGGGCGGTGAACTCCTCGCTGGCGTCGGACAGTTCGGCGACCACCTCCGCGATCCGGGCCGATTCGGGATCGTGCCCGTACGCGGCCCTGAGCTCGGCGACGCACGAGTGCGCGGCCCGTTCCCACTCCTGGTAGAACTCGCGCCCGGCCGGGTCGACGAACACATTGCGGGCGAGGTTGTCGAAGGCGTCGAACCCGCTGTGCAGCGCGGTGGCAAGGGAGTTGCCCGCGAGGACGTCCAGGGCCGGTCCGAGGACGAAGGCGGGGGTGTGCTCCCAGCCGTCCATCAACTGCAGCAGCTGCGCGCTGACTTGGGCCTCGCTCCGGCCGTGCGGGCGCTGCGAGGGCGCGAGGCAGAGGCGGTTGAGATGGTCGGCGGACTCCGCGTCCAGCTTCAGCGCCCGCGCCACCGCCTCCAGCACCTGCGGGGACGGGCTGTTCTCGCGTCCCTGCTCCAGCCTGATGTAGTAGTCGGAGCTGACTCCGGCGAGCAGTGCGACCTCCTCCCTGCGCAGTCCCGGCACCCGGCGGCGCCCGTACTCGGGCAGACCGACGTCCTGGGGCTTGAGGGCCTCGCGGCGGGCCCGGAGGAAATCACCCAAAGGGGTCCCATTGCTCATGCGGCAAGACTAAGTGTTTTTCATCCGGCGAGAAGGCCCGGCCGTCCGCCATCGCACCAGGTTCCGCATGCTTCACACACAGTGATTCGTGGCCCGGGCGCCCCTCCCCCGTCACCCGGGGAGCCGCGGTCCTGGGTGCGACGCACCCACCGTCGGCCGACCTTCTCCGGGCGTTTTCCGCCTAGCCTCGACGGTATGGACAACGACACGCGCCTCGACCCGGTGGAAGGACTGGGTCGCTTCCTCCGCTCCCGCAGGGAACGCGTCAGCCCCGCCGACGCGGGACTGCCCGGCTCCGGCCGTCGCCGGGTGCCCGGGCTGCGGCGCGACGAGGTCGCGGCGCTCGCGGGGGTCAGTCCGAGCTACTACAGCCGGCTGGAGCAGGGCCGTGAACTGCGTCCGTCGGTAAGGGTGTTGGAGGCGATGGCGCGTGCGCTGCGGCTCGGGGACGAGGACCGGCGGGAGCTGTTCCGCCTCGCTCGGCCCACGGCCCGTCGTACGAAGCGGCCCGTGCGGGTCGAGCGGGTCCGCCCGCATCTGCGGCAGCTGATCGAGAGCTGGACCAGGACACCGGCCTTCGTCATCGGCCACGCCCAGGACCTGCTGGCCACCAACGCCCTGGCCGACGCTCTCTACGGCGATTTCGCCCAGCAGGACAACGTGCTGCGGATGCTGTTCCTGGACCCGGCGGCGAAGACGTTCTACCGGAACGCTGAGCGGGCCAAGGACCGTGCGGTCGCCGACCTCCAGCAGTCCGCCGCGAGCACGCCCGAGGATCCCCGCGTCCTGGAGCTCGTCGGTGAACTGTCGGTGCGCAGCGGCGAGTTCCGCTCGCTGTGGGCCCGTGAGTACTCCCGGGTCCCGCCGTACGAGGTGAAGCGGATGCGGCATTCCGTGGTCGGGGAACTGGAGTTGCGGCACGAGGCCCTCACCATCCGCAGCGCGCCCGGGCAGCAGCTCATCGTTCTCCAGGCGGAGCCGGACTCCCCCTCGGCGGACGCCCTGGCCCTGCTCGGGTCGCTCAGCGCGCCCGAAGTACCGCACCAGCAGAATCCGGCACAGGACGCCCAGTAAAAGCACGCCCCTTTGCCGCGTCGGCTTTTACCCGGAATTCTGCTCGACAGCCTCCAATATCCGGTCCAGCATCTCGCCGAAAAGGCGCACCTCGTCAGGTGTCAGCGGATCGAAAACGAGCCGCCGTACATTTTCCGCATGCGCGGGTGCGGCGGCCTCGATCGCTTCCCGGCCCTTTTCCGTCAGCCGCACCATGGAGCCGCGCGCGTCGTCGGCACAGGCCTCGCGGGTGACGAGCCCGCGCTTCTCCATGCGGCTGATCTGGTGGGACAGCCGACTGCGCTCCCAGTCGACCTCCGCACCGAGGTCCCGCGCGCGCAGCACCCCCTCGGCGGACTCCGACAGGGGCGCGAGAAGCGCGTAGTCGGCCGCCGAGAGGCCCGAATCCCGCTGGAGTTGCTGGTCCTGGGCGCGTTGGAGGGTGCGGCGCAGGGTCCGGTACTTCGCCCAGACCTCGGCCTGGTCGGGGGTGAGCCATCGGGGTTCGGACATGCCGTCACCGTACCAGCTTGTTGACATGTCACCGACTTCGCGGTCCGGCCCCCGTTCCTGGGTGTGGGACTCCCAGGAAAACCGCTGCCTTCATAGCTCCCGGGCAGAGGGACAGACTCATTTGCGTCAACAGGAATTCCCCCCACAAGGGGAAGCGACGAAAGAGGTTTTCCCCATGGCTACGTGGTTTGTCACCGGCGCCTCCCGTGGAATCGGCGCGGAAATCGCCCGGGCCGCACTGGCAGGCGGTAACAATGTCGTGGTCGCCGTACGGAATCCGGAGCGGGTGCCCGACGACCTGAAGAAGTCCGACCACGTGTTCGCGGTCGCCCTGGACGTCACGGACAACGACAGCATCCCGCAGGCGGTCGAGGCCGCCGTCGAGCGGTTCGGCGGTATCGACGTCCTGGTGAACAACGCCGGCCGCGGTCTGCTCGGCGCGCTGGAGGAGATCACCGACGCGGAGGCCCGCTCGCTGTTCGACCTGAACGTCTTCGGCCTCATCAACGTCACCCGCGCCGTCCTGCCCGTGATGCGCAAGCAGGGTTCGGGCAAGCTCGTGCACATCGGTTCCCGCTCGGGCTTCGAGGGCGAACCCGGTGTCAGCCTGTACTCCGCCTCGAAGTTCGCGGTCGCGGGGATCAGCGAGGCGCTCTCCGCGGAGATGGCGCCGTTCGGCATCCAGTCGATGGTGGTCGAACCGGGCGTGTTCCGCACCGACTTCCTCGACGCGAGCTCGCTCTCGGTGGCCGCGCACCGTATCGCCGACTACGACGACACCCCGGCCCACGTGACGCTGGACTGGATCGACCGGGCCAACCACGCGCAGCTCGGCGACCCGGTGCGCGGTGCCGCGCTGATCGTCGAGGTCACCGGCACCGAGAAGCTGCCCGCGCATCTCTACCTCGGCCGCGACACGCTGGAGCGGCTGGAGGTCAAGTACCGGCAGGTGCAGGACGACCTGGCCCCGTGGCGCGAGAAGTCCGCGGCCACCGCGCACGACGACGTCGCCTGACACACCGTCACTCACCAACTCCCGCACACTCTTCCGCACAGAGATCGAGGTCTTGTGATGTCCGCTTCCGCCCTGCTCACCGGTACCCCGCTGGCCGGCCGCGTCGCCGTGGTCTCCGGCGCCTCCAGCGGCATGGGTGCCGTCACCGCCGAACGACTCGCCGAACTCGGCGCCACCGTCGTGGTGTTGGCCCGCCGCAAGGAGCGGCTGGACAGCCTGGTGAAGAACATCGAGGCGGCCGGCGGCACCGCGCTCGCCCTGGCCGTCGACGTCACGGACCGGGCCGCCGTCCAGAGTGCCGCCGACGAGGTCGCCGAGCGCTTCGGCAAGGCCGACCTGGTGTTCAACAACGCCGGCGTCCAACTCATCTCCGGCATCGAGGAGTTGAAGGTCGACGACTGGCAGCGTCAGATCGACCTCAACATCAGCGGGCTGATGAACGTGATCGCCGCGTTCCTCCCCCACCTGACGGAGTCCGCAGCCGCCGGCCAGCCCGCCGACCTGATCAACACCTCGTCGATCGCGGCCACCCGCATCCTGACCAAGTTCTCGATCTACTCCGGCACCAAGGCCTACATCAGCCATCTCACCCGGCTGCTGCGGGTCGAACTCGGCCCGAAGATGGTGCGCGTGGCCGCGATCGAGCCCGGCATGGTCGACACCGAACTCCCCGACCACGTCACGGACGCCGACGCGTCGAAGCTGATGGCCGACCTCATCCACGACATCGACGTCCTGCAGAGCGCCGACATCGCCGAGACCGTC
Organism: Streptomyces sp. MBT53; assembly: GCF_016654115.1. Lineage (GTDB taxonomy): Bacteria > Actinomycetota > Actinomycetes > Streptomycetales > Streptomycetaceae > Streptomyces. The sequence continues at coordinate 25,089 of NZ_JAEQAZ010000019.1, read as the reverse complement.
GCCTTCATGGCCGCCGTACCGCGCCACGTCAACCTCACCGAGATCACCATCCTGCCGACCGCGCAGGCCGTCTGAGATCGATCCCGCTGGGGCGGGGGAGGAACCGCACTTGGACCGTTCCTCCCCCGCCCCGGCGGCATTGGTTGACACGACAACAAGTGTGGTGTTTTGTTGATACGTCAACGAGGACAGTGAAATCCCGGCAGCCCGGAGGCCCGACATGAACATCACGGTGATCGGACGAGGACACGTCGGCGGCGGCCTGGCCCGGCTCTGGGAGAAGGCGGGACACCAGGTCAGGACGCTGGGCCGGGACGGCGGTGACGCCTCCGACGCGGACGTGGTGGTCGTCGCCGTCCCTGGCGGCCTCGTCGCCGAGGCGCTCGCCGGCGTCACCGGGCTCAGCGGCCAGGTGACCATCGACGCGACGAACCTCTACGGCGACCGCGACGAGTCCTTCCCCTCGCTCGCACACCAGGTCAAGTCGATCGTCGGCGGCCCGACCGCGAAGTCCTTCAACACCGTCTTCGCCTCGGCCTACGACCAGATCGGCACCCAGCGCGTCACCCCGAGCAACCTCTACGCCGCCGAGCCCGCCGCGAAGGACATCACCGCGCGGCTCATCACCGACGCCGGTTTCGACCCGCTCTACGTCGGCGACCTCGCCCCGGGCGCCCGACTCCTGGAGGACAGCTCGGGCCTGACGCGGGCCCTGGCCGGCCGGCTCGGTGGACCGTTCTTCTACCGGTACGGCCGCCCCGGCGAGCTGTAGAACTGCCTTTCCATCAGCGGCAGTTCACGCCCCGGACTGGATGTCCCCCCGGGTGGACGACTCGATGGTGTCGCGGTGGGCGAAGTCGCCCGGCGGGATGCCGGGGTGGTGGCCGAGGGGGGCCGTGGGGGCCGCGACCGAGGGGCCGAGGGTGAGGCGGGAGACGATGCGGTAGCGGTCGCCGCGATAGATCGAGTGGACGTACTCGACGGGCTGCCCGGCGGTGTCCGAGGTGAGGCGTTCGAAGAGCAGGGCCGGGGAGAGTTCGGGGACGTCGAGGAGTTCGGCCTCGGCCTTGGTGACGACCGTCGGCTCGATGGCCTGGACCGCCTCCTGCACGTGGACACCGTGCTGTTCCCGCAGGTGTTCGTAGAGGTCGCCGGCCTCCAACTCCGGTGCGGACAGGGTGGGTACGAGATCGGCCCTGATGTGCAGGTGCTCGATGGCCATCGGGGCGCCGTCGACCAGCCGCAGCCGCGCCACGTAGACGATCTCGGCGGCGGGCGAGAGGCGCAGTCTGCGCCCCACCCGGGCGCCGGCCGGGATGGTGGTGAACTCCAGCAACCGGCTCGACCAGGCCCCGGAGGCCTGCGGCGCCGTCATGGTCTGCTCGGCGGAGACGAGTTCCTGGGTGATCTTCTCGGGCGCCACGAACATGCCGCGCCCGTGCTCGCGCACCAGCAGCCCCGCGGCGACGAGTTCGTCGACCGCCGCGCGCAAGGTCGGCCGGGACACGCCGAGTTGGGCGCAGAGGGCGCGCTCGGAGGGGATCGGGTCCCCCGGGTGCTGCGACTCGACGAGGTCGAGGATGAAGTCGCGGACCCGCTCCCGTTTGAGTACCGCCCCTGGCGCGTCGGCCTTCATGTCGCACTCCCTCGTACGCGGAATCCCCGGCCGACTGGTTGACCAGTTGACCAGCGGTTGCCCCGCGGTTCGCCCTCTTGACCGGGGAAGTGTAACCACCATCGGCCGGTGATCATCCGGTTCTTGAGCGATATCCGCGCCAAATCCCTTGGCAGCAGAGGGGGTTGACGCCCGCATTGGTCTATGCCACCTTCGTCCCCACATCGAGAGGTGAGCTGTCCAGTGGGCTTCACTGGTCAGGTGGTCAGTTCATGTCCTCCAGGGGTGAACCGTGCAGCTCCGTTTCTTGGCCGGCGTGTCCGTGCTCGTGATGACAGCAGGGCTGAGTGCCTGCAGCAGCTCTTCCGATACCTCCGACGGCAGTTCCAAAGGCTCCGGGGGAAACACCACCATCGACGTCTGGCTGATGCGCGACAGCGTCTCCGCCGCGTTCCAGAACGAGTTCGTCAAGGGCTTCGAGGCCGCCCACCCCGACATCAAGGTCAAGGTGCAGATCCAGGAGTGGGACGGCATCGGCGAGAAGGTCACCGCCGCCCTGGCCAGCAACGACGCGCCGGACGTCATCGAGACCGGCAACACCCAGGTCGCCCAGTTCGCGCAGAGCGGCGGGCTGCTCGACCTCAGCGACAAGGTCGACGACCTCGGCGGGAAGACCTGGCTCAAGGGCCTCGCCGAGCCGGGCGCCTACGACGGCAAGCAGTACGGCATCCCGTACTACGCCGCCAACCGCGTCGTCATCTACCGCACCGACCTCTTCAAGCAGGCCGGCGTCGACGCGTCCGCCATCAGGACCCGGGACCAGTGGATCGCCGCCACCAAGAAGCTCAACTCCGGTGGCACACAGGGCATTTACCTCCCCGGCCAGAACTGGTACACGCTCTCCGGCTTTATCTGGGACGAGGGCGGCGACCTCGCCGTCCAGTCCGGCGGCAAGTGGAAGGGCACCCTGGACACCCCGGCGGCGATCCGCGGCATGCGGTTCTACGAGCAGCTGCAGGCCCTCGGCAAGGGCCCCAAGGACTCCGACGAGGCCAACCCGCCGCAGGCCGACGTCATGGCCAAGGGCAAGGTCGCCCAGGTCGTCTCCTCCCCGGGCGGTGCCAACGTCGTCATCCAGAACAACCCCGCTCTGAAAGGCAAGTTGGGCTTCTTCCCGATCCCCGGCAAGACCGCCGCCACCCCCGGCGCGGTCTTCACCGGCGGCTCCGACCTGGTCATCCCGACGGCGTCCACCAAGCAGGACGCGGCCTACACGTTCATCAAGGAACTCACCGGCGACACCTGGCAGAAGAAGCTCGCGCTCGCCATGAGCTACGTCCCGAACAAGACCACCCTCGCCTCCGCCGTCGCCGCCGACCCCGGCGCCGCGGCCATGGCGGTCGGCGCCGCGCAGGGTCACGCGACGCCCAACACCCCGGGCTGGGCCGCCGTGGAGGCGAAGAACCCGATCAAGGACTACATGACGGCCGTGCTCACCGGCGGCGACATCCGGAAGAAGGCCGCCACCGCGTCCGAGGCCATCACCGCGGCGATGAACTCCGGCTCCTGAAGCGCCCGTCGACCGGAAGGAGGAGCGCCGTGCCGGCCGTCCGAGAGCAGACCGCCCCCCGTCCCCCACTCGGTACCGATCCGCCCCGGCGCTCCCAGGCACCGGGCACCCGCCGCCCGTCGAAGTCCGCCGGCCGAGGAGTCTGGCCGTACCTGCTGATCGCGCCCGCCGTGCTCGGCACGCTCTATCTGCTCGTGTATCCGCTGATCCGTGCCGTGGTGATCTCGCTGCAGGACTTCGGACTGCGCCAACTCATCCTGGGCCACGCGAAGTTCGTCGGCTTCCGCAACTACGGGACGCTGCTGGGCGACAGCGCCTTCTGGGAGGTCGTACGGCGCACGTTCCTCTTCATGGCGATCAACGTCGTACTGATCATGACGCTGTCCACGCTGGTCGCGCTCATGGTCGAGCGGCTCGGCCGGTTCGGGCGGACCACGGTGCTCAGTGCGCTGGTGCTGACGTGGGCGATGCCGGTGATCTCGGCGACAACGGTCTTCCAGTGGCTGTTCCACTCGGAGTTCGGGATCGTCAACGAGGTGCTGACCGGGCTGGGGTTCGAGTCCTTCGACCGCTATCCCTGGTTCGCGCACGGACCGGCCGCCTTCGCTATCGTGGTCGCGCTCGTGGTGTGGCAGTCCGTGCCCTTCGCGGCGATCACGCTGTACTCGGCGCTCACCACCGTCCCCGTCGAACTGTACGAGTCGGCGCGCATCGACGGGGCCTCGGGGTCGCGGATCTTCCGCTCGGTCACCTTCCCGATGATCCGGCCGATCTTCCTGCTGGTGTTCTCCCTCGAAGTGATCTGGACGTTCAAGGCGTTCGTGCAGATCTGGGTGATGACCAACGGCGGGCCCGGCGACGCCACCACGATCCTGCCCGTGTACGCGGTGCAGACCGCCCTCTCCCACCAGCGCTACGACCTCGGTTCGGCGGCCTCCATGGTCACCGTGGTGCTGATGTCGGGCGTGCTGGTCTTCTACTTCCGTCAGATGTTCCGCCAGGAGGACGAGCTCGCATGAGCACCACCCGGCCCCGGATCCGCCGTCTGCCCCTGAACGCCGCCGCCGTCCTCACGGTCCTGGTGTGCCTGTTCCCGGTGTACTGGATGGTCGCGACCGCGTTCACCCCGACCCGTGACATCCAGTCCGACAACCCCCGGATCATTCCCGCGAGTTGGACCCTCGACCACTTCCGTACGGCCGTCGGCGCCGCCGGCTTCGGACTGTTCTGGCGCAACAGCGTCCTCGTCACGCTGAGCGCGGTGCTGCTCGCCCTCGTCATCGCGCTCGGCTCGGCCTACGCGGTCGCCCGGATGCGGTGGAAGGGGCGCCGGCAGTTCATGCTGATGGTGTTCATCGCGCAGATGGCGCCCTGGGAGTCACTGATCATCCCGGTGTACATCATCTCCCGCGACACCGACATGCTGGACCGGCTGCCGACGCTGACGCTCGTCTACTTCATGATGACGCTGCCGTTCACGATCATCGTGCTGCGCGGTTTCATCGGCACGATCCCGCCGGAGCTTGAGGAGTCCGCGCAGGTCGACGGCTGTACCCGGTTCGGCGCGTTCCGCCGCATCGCGTTCCCGCTCCTGGCGCCGGGGCTGATGGCGACCTCGCTGTTCGGCTACATCACGGCCTGGAACGAGTTCACCTACGCCAACTTCCTGATCATCAAGCAGCAGGACCACCGCACGCTGCCCGTGTGGCTGTCCTCGTTCCAGAACGTCTTCGGCACCGACTGGGGCGCCACCATGGCGGCTTCAACTCTGTTCGCGGCACCGGCACTTGTGATCTTCCTGCTGCTCCAGCGCCATGTCACCTCCGGCTTCGCGGCCGGCGCGGTCAAGGGCTGACCCTCCGCAACACCCCCACCCGCCCCCGTCCCGGAGACGATCCATGCCCGCACAGCGTTCCGTGCTCACCCTCGTCCCCCGACCCACCAAGTCCGCGCTCCGGCCGGGGCACTTCACCCTCGACACCGGCACCGCGCTGCACATCGGCGCGGGCGCCGAACCGGCCGCGAACCTGCTGCGCACCCTGCTCGCCCCCGCCACCGGACTGCCCCTGGAGGCCTCCCCCGACGGGCAGTTGACCCTGACGCTCGACCCAGGCCTGGCCGGTCTCGGCGACGAGGGCTACGGACTCACCGTCGCCCCGCACGCCGTCCTGCTGCGCGCCGCGCACCTCACCGGACTGCTGCGCGGAATCCAGACGATCCGTCAACTCCTGCCCCCACAGGCCCTGTCGGCGCATCCACAGCCCGACACGGAGTGGCTGCTGCCCTGCGTCGAGATCACCGACCTCCCCCGACACCCCTGGCGCGGCGCGATGCTCGACGTGGCCCGCCACTTCCAGCCCGTCTCCTATCTCCGCCGGTACGTCGACCTGTTGGCCCTGCACAAGATCGGCGTGTTCCATCTGCACCTCACGGACGACCAGGGCTGGCGCATGCCGGTGGCCGCCTACCCCAAGCTCACCGAGATCGGCGGCCACCGCGCCGAGTCCCAACAGGGCCCCGCCGGAACCGACTTGTACGACGGCGTCCCGCACGGCGGCTCCTACACGCGCGCCGAACTCGCCGACCTGGTCGACTACGCCGCCGCCCGCGGGGTGACCGTCATGCCGGAGATAGAGATGCCCGGGCACGTCCGGGCCGCCCTCGCCGCCTATCCCGAGCTGGGCAACCACCCGGAGCGCAGCCTCGACGTCTGGACCCGCTGGGGCGTGTGCGACACCGTCCTCGGCGTCCACGACGAGGTTCTCGACTTCTGCCGTACCGTCCTCGACGAGGTCATGGACGTCTTCCCCTCGCCGTACATCCACGTCGGCGGCGAGGAGTGCCCCACCGCCGAGTGGACGCACAGTGCCGCCGCGCGCGAACGGGCCGTGACGCAGGGCCTGTCGAACCCCGCCGCCCTGCACGGCTGGTTCCTCGGGCGGATCGGCGAGTTCCTCCTACGGCACGGGCGGCGCCCGGTCGGCTGGGCCGAGACGGGGGCCGAACTGCCCCTGGACTTCACGGTGATGACCTGGCGCGACGCGGCACACACTCTGACGGCGGCCCGGCGCGGCCACCAGGTGGTGAGCGCGTACCACCGGGCGACCTACCTCGACTACGCCCAGTCCGAGGACCCGCGCGAACCCCCGGCGCAGCCCGGCAAGGTCGTCGATCTGCGGACCGTGCACTCCCACGACCCCGTCCCCGAGGACGCGGAGCGCAGCGCGGTCGACCAAGTTCTCGGTACCCAGGCCCAGTTGTGGACCGAGTTCGTCACCACGCCCGAGCGCATCGAGTACCTCACCTATCCCCGCCTGTGCGCCCTGGCGGACCGCGCCTGGAGCGGTCCAACCGACTGGGACGACTTCCGCGCCCGGCTCGACGGCCACACGGCCCGGCTCGACGCGCTCGCCGTCCGGTACCACCCCTGACCCGACCTGTACCGCCAATGCCCCCTCCCGTACCGCCCCTTGATCTGTCCCGTTCCGGAATCACCCCACCTTCTGGAGAGGCACGACATGAGACTCGACCCGAGACACGACACGAGGTTCTCGAAGACCAGGCTGCGCGCCGCCGCGTCCGCCGCCGTGGCGGTGGCCCTGGGCGCCGCCGCCCTCACCGCCATGCCGTCCACCGCGAGCGCGGCCGGCGACGGGCTGAGCGTCCAGTACCGCACGAGCGCCACGGGTGCCACCGCCGACCAGTCCGAGCCCTGGTTCAAGGTGAAGAACACCGGCTCCACCACAGTGCAGTTGGCGAACGTCAAGCTCCGCTACTACTTCAAGGCGGACTCGGCGAGCGCGAGTTACCGCTTCGCGTGTTCCTGGGCGGTGAAGGGCTGCGCCAACATCACGGGCACCTTCGGCACCCTCGCCAACCCGACGGCCACGGCGGACCGTTACCTCGAAATCGGCTTCACCTCCGGCGCCGGAACCCTCGCGCCGGGCGCCGACACCAGTGACATGCAACTGCGCTTCTACCAGTCGACCTGGCAGACCCTGAACCAGAGCGACGACTACTCCTTCGGCGCCTCGCAGACGTCGTACGCCGACTGGTCGAAGGTCACGGCACAGCTGTCCGGCACCACCCTGTGGGGCACGGCTCCCGCCGGCAACGACCCGACGAACCCGCCCACCGACCCGCCGACCGACCCCCCGGCGACCGGCGCCACGCTGTTCGACGACTTCAACTACAGCGCCTACAACGACCCGAAGATCTCGGCGCACGGCTGGAACGTCCGCTCCACCTCCGGCGGTCCGGGCGTCTCCGGTGCAACTTGGGCGCCCGACAAGGTCACCTTCGCCACCACGAGCGGCAACTCCGTCATGAACCTGGAGACCTCGACCTCGGGCACCGGCGAGAGCACCAAGCAGACCGAAGTCGTCACCAACGCACGGAAGTTCAAGAACGGCACCTACGCGGCGCGGGTCAAGTTCAACGACGCGCCCAAGTACGGCCCGGACGGCGACCACCTCGTGCAGACCTTCTTCACCATCAACGACCTGACGGCGCCGATGGCGGACGACTACTCCGAGTACGACTTCGAGTACCTCCCCAACGGCGGCTGGGACGAGTCGTCCAACATCCTCTACACGACGTCCTGGGAGACCTACCAGGCCGACCCGTGGGTCGCGGTCAACCAGCACACCGAGGGCCGCCAGAGCTACAACGGCTGGCACGACCTCGTGCTGACCATCGACAACAACAGCATCAAGTACTACATCGACGGCCAGCTCTTCGGCACCCATGACGCCGCGTACCTGCCGGAGCGGCCGATGTCGATCAACTTCAACCAGTGGCTGATCGACTTCGGCGGCCTCACCAGCTCCACCGCCCGCGCCTACGACGAGCAGGTCGACTACGTCCTGCACGTCAAGGACCAGGTCCTCACCCCGGCACAGGTCGCCGCGAAGGTGGCGGCCTACCGGGGCGCGGGCACCACGTTCGAGGACACCGTGCCCAGCAGTTGAGCACGGAGCGCGGTGGGGCGCGCACTCGGCGTACGGGATCCGAGTGCGCGCCCCGCCGTCGCCTAAGCTCCGGGCCATGCGTGTATTGGTCCTGGAGGACGATCTTGAGCTGGGACCCGTCGTCGCAGCTCAACTGCGGGGTGCGGGGTTCGCGGTCGACCTCGCTCGAACGCTGGCCGAGGCCGACCTCAAACTGTCCGTCAATCGCTACGACTGTGTCGTGGCCGACCGCTCGGTCCCGGACGGCGACTCCCTCACGCTGCTCGCCGCGCGACGCCGGGCCGGATCGGTGCTGCCCTTCCTGCTGCTGACCGCGCTGGACGCGGTGAGCGACCGGGTGGCCGGCTTCGAGCACGGGGCGGACGACTACCTGGTAAAGCCGTTCGCCTTCGCCGAACTCGTCGTACGGGTACGGGCGTTGTGCCGCAGGGAGCAGCCCGCGCGGCCCTCGTTGCTGCGCGCGGCCGACCTGGAGGTCGATCTGCCGCGCCGCCGGGTGACCCGTGCCGGGGTGCTGCTCAGCCTGTCGGCCAAGGAGTTCGCGGTCCTTGAACTGCTGATGCTGCGGGCGGGCGACGTCGTCACACGTAGCGAGCTGATCGAGAGCTGCTGGGACGAGGCGAGCGAGCCGATGTCCAATGTGGTGGACGTCCTGATCGGGCAGTTGCGCAGACGGCTCGGGCCGCCCGACCCGATCGCGACGGTGCGCGGTGTCGGCTACCGCCTGGGCGGCGAGGCGTGAAGCGCATCGACCCGACCTCGCCCGCCGTGGCCCGGCTGCGGCGCACCCGCCGGCTGATGACCCTCCTGTTCGCCTCGACGACGGCCGCCTGTCTCGTCGTACTCGCCGTGGTCGCGATCCGTATCGACGCCGCCTCCCGCCGCTCCGGCCTCGACCACGAGGTCGGCAGCCGCGCGGCGGGACTGTCGCGGGCGGTCTGGTTCGACGCGGGTGTGCTGCATCTGGAACCGCTGCGCGAGGACGAACTCGCCCAGGGCGCACAGGTGTTGGCGGTGTTGCAGGCGGCGCCGGGGAAGACGCCGACCGTACGGAACGTCGTACCCGGACGGTCGGCGCTGCCCGACGCGGACCAGTTGGACGAGGTCTGGCACAGCGTCCTGGACGAGCAGGGAACGGTCCAAGTCAGCGCTTCCGCCGCCAAGGGCGGGCGGCTGCGGTGGGCGGCGGCTCCGGTCTGGGACGGGGACCGGATCGGGGCGGCGGTACTCGTCGGCACGGAACTGGCGCGCAGCGAACACGATCACGACCTCCTCGTGCGCTGGCTGGCCCTCGGCTGCACAGCGCTGGTCTGCTGCGCGGCGGCCGTAGGACATCTGCTGTCCGGGCGGGCCATTCGTCCCGCGCTGCGCGGGCTCGGCCGGCAGGAGCAGTTCCTGGCCGAGGCGGCGCACGAGCTGCGGACGCCGCTGGCGACGCTGCGGCTGGTCGTGGAGCGGAACGGGTCCTCCGACGAGGCGCTACGGCTCGTCGACCGGCTGAGTCGGCTGGTCACCGGGCTGCTCGCCAGGGCGCGGCTGGAGTCCGGGGCGCAGCGGGTCGAGCTGGTGCCGTTGCGGCTCGATCAGTTGGTGGAGACCACGGTCGAGGAGTTGCCGGACCACCAGGGCGTGACGGTGACGGCCGAGCCGGTGGTGGTGCGCGGCGATCCCGACCTGCTGGCGCAGGCGGTACGGAACCTGGTGGAGAACGCCCAGCGGCATGGCGGCCCGGCCGGTTCGCCGGTGGAGGTCGGCGTCACGCCGGGGCTGGTCACGGTCCGCGACCACGGGGACGGCGTACCGCTCGCGGACCGGGAGCGCGTGTTCGCACGCGGGGTCACCGGGACCGGTCCAGGCACGGGCGCGGGCCTCGCCATCGTCCGCTGGGTCGCCGGTCTGCACCACGGCACCGCCCGCCTCACAGACGCTCCCGGCGGCGGCCTGCTCGCCGAACTCCGACTGCCGGAGGACCCGCCCCGGGCATCCTCATCGTCATCTCATGAAGGCCCCGGCACCGTGGGCGCATGAACGCACTGCGCAGCCCCGTACTGCTGGTCGGCACCTCCGCCACGGCCCTCGGCGCCGTACTCGTCGCCCTCAATGTGTACGACACGACGAGCGCGCCGCCCGCCGCCGAGGCGGTCGTCCGGGTCGACCAGGTCGGCTATGTGCGCGGCGAGACAAAGCAGGCCTACGTCATGGGGCCGACCAAGGCGCTCGCGGGGGCCCGCTTCAAGGTCGTCGACGCGAAAGACAAGGACAAGGTGGTCACGGCGGGTCGGCTCGGTGCCGTCACCGGCCGCTGGAACGCCAAGTTCCCGTCCGTGCGCACCGTCGACCTCTCCGCGCTGAACACCCCCGGCACCTACCGCATCGTCCTTTCCGGCACCGCTGTCGGCCGCTCCCCCGCCTTCCGGATCGCCGACGCGGGCGAGCTGATGACCCCGTTGGTCCGGGACAACGTCCGCTTCCTCCAGGCCCAGCGCGACGGAGCCGACGTACTGCCCGGACTCCTCAAGCACGGCCCGTCCCATCTCGCCGACGAGCACGCGGCCGTCTACGCCGACCCGCACTACGACGAGGCGGGCGAGGAACTGCTCGACGAGCATCTGACCCCGACCGGTGACACGGTCGACGCCTCTGGCGGCTGGTTCGACGCGGGCGACTTCCTGAAGTTCACCGGCACCACCTCCTACTCCACCGCCGAACTCCTGCTCGCCGAACGGGACTTGCCGACCCCCATGCCCGCACTGTCCGCCGAGGCCGACCACGGTCTGTCCTGGCTGGACCGGATGTGGGACGGGGACAGTGGAACGCTCTACGCCCAGGTCGGCATCGGCGCGGGCAACGACAACGTGCGCACGGACCACGACGTGTGGCGGCTGCCGGAGGCCGACGACCGGCTCGATGTGTCGCCCGGCGACCCGGACTACACGATCAAGCACCGGCCGGTGTTCCGGTCCAACGCGCCGGGCGAGCCGATCACGCCGAGTCTGGCGGGACGGGTGGCGGCGGTCTTCGCCCTCGCGGCGCAGCGCACGGCCGACACCGACCCTGACCTGGCCCGGGAGTGGCTGGAGAAGGCCGCCGCCGTCTACGACCGGGCCGACACCGACCCGGACCCCGACAAGCCGCTCGTCACCGCGTTCCCCAGCGGCTTCTACCCGGAGGACTCCTGGCAGGACGACCTGGAGTTCGCCGGTGCCGAACTGGCGCTGGCCGCGAGGGAGTTGGGGGACGACCGGGAGGGCGACTGGACGGCCGACGCGGCTCACTGGTCCCGTGCCTATCTGGACTCCGACGTCAAGGGCACCCTCAACGTCGCGGACGTCAGCGCGCTGGCCCATGTCGACCTGGCCACAGCGCTGGACGGCGACCGCAGCAACGGTGTCGGTGCCGAGGACTTGTACAAGGATCTGCGGCGACAGTTGGAGGACGGGGTCGAGCGCGCCGGGCACGATCCGTTCGGCGCGGGCGCGGTCTACGACGACTTCGACGCCGTACCGCACACGTTCGGGCTGGTGGCCACCGCTCAGCTCTATGCCAAGGCCACCGGGGACACCCGCTTCGCGGCCTTCGCGGGCAGGCAGCGGGGCTGGGCGCTCGGCGCCAACCCCTGGGGCACCAGCTTCATGATCGGCGCGGGTGAGGTGTATCCGCACTGCCCGGAACACCAGTTGGCCAACCTGCGCGGCAGCCTCGACGGCAAGGGCTCGATCCTGCGCGGCGCGGTGGTCAACGGCCCCAACGCGGCAGACAAACTCACCGACTTGAACGGCTTCCCGACCATGAAGAAGTGCACCGCCGGTCCGCCGTCGGGAGCCTGGACCGATTTCGACGGCAAGGGTTCGCGGTACGTGGACGACGTGGGCGCCTGGCAGACGGTGGAGCCCTCGCTGGACTTCACCACGACGGCCCTGCTGGCCTTCGCCCTGACGGCGCAGGACGAGGAGGACCAGCAGCCGACCCTCTGAATCTCCTCAAGTCGCTTGGCCCGCACGGAACATGATCGTCAAGCTGGGCCCCATGACTGGAATCACGGGACTGGGCAAGAAGAACACCTTCGTGCTGACCGTCCGGGACTCGGACGTGATCACGGCGGCCCTGCGTCAGGCACTGGCCGAGGCCTCGCCCGAGGAACGGCCCGGCCTGGAACGGTCCATCGCGCTCGTCGAGTCCACCGCCGCTGCCGACGAAGGCCGGCTGCGGGCTCGTTGGGTCCGGTCCCGGCTGACCGCGGCCGGCTTCACCGGGGACCTCGACTCGGTCGCGGCGGTGCGGGCGCTGCGGCAGGCGGAGCCGGGGCTGAGCCTGTTGGCGGCGGTGCAGCTCCAGAAGGAGGCGGTGGCGCATCCGGAGTGATCCGGCGGCCCCCGACGCGCGGAGAGGCGGGGGCCGCCGGAGGTGTCGGGCCGCTCAGGACGTGAGGTAGCAGGACTTGCTCACGTTCGGGAGCGGGTCGGAACCGAAGGCCGCTGTCGTGCAGTTCGTACCGCCGCTGAAGGTCTTGTAGAGGAAGCGGCCCCGGGCGCCGTAGGCGACGGTCTGCTGTCCGCTGAAGGCACAAGTGCCGCCTTCCGCCGAGCAGTTGGCGGCGTAGCCGACCGGGCCGCCGGTCGCGGTGTAACAGGCCTTGGACTCCCCGGAGATGGGGTCGCCGAACGTCGCGTCGGTGCACGCCGTGTCGCCGGTCGCGGTGGCCGTGGTGAACGCCCCGTAGGCGCCGTACATCACCGGCTGTCCCGCCACCGCCGCACAAGTCCCGTTCTGATCCGCGCACTTCGCCCAGCCACCGGCAGGGGCACCCGCGGGCGGCAGATAGCAGGACTTGGCGACGCCGTCGATGGGATCGCCGAAGTGGGCGTTGGAGCAGTCGACGGAGCCGTTGGTGACCTGGTGGACGAAGTTGCCGTTGGCTCCGTAGGCGACGTCACGGTTGTAGCCGGGCACGGAGCAGGTGCCACCCTCGGCCGCGCAGGCGGTGTAGCCGGGCGGGCCGCCCGCGTCGGCGACGTAGCAGGACTTGACGAGGTTCGCGGCCGGATCGCCGCCGAAGGAGTCGTTGGAGCAGGCGGTGCTGCTGGTCACGGTCTTGTACGTGTACGTCCCGGCACCGTAGGCGACCGAGCGGGTACCGCTGAAGGAGCAGGTGCCGCCCTCGCCCGCGCACCGGGTGTAGCCCGCGCGCAGGGCGCCGGTGCCGGGTTCGGTGGGTGGTGCCGGGTTGCCGAGGCCGGTGGCGGAGACGGTGTAGCTGCCGGGGGCTACGCCGGTGAGGTAGACGTAGGTGTCGTCCTGGCTGCCGCCGGTGATGCCGGAGGTGGGCGTGAAGGTTCCGTTGCTCCAGACGGTCGCGCCGTTCGCGGTCACCGTGATGTTGCCGCCGAGCTTCGGGACGCCGATCCGGCCGGTGCTGCCGGACGGACTGGAGAGGGTGGCCGAGTAGGTACCGGCCGACGGATTGCGGGACCAGGAGGCGTTGATCGCGCCCTGGGGCATGGTGATGCGGCCCTGCGCACTGGTCAGGTCGCCGGGGTGCGGGACGAAGCGGTACGCGCCGGTCGCCGACTCGGGCGCGGTGCCGAGCACGTCGAAGGTGAGCGTCGAGGTGGGCGCGGTGGACCAGCCGTGGGCCAGGCTCATGAACGAACCGCCGTACGCGAGGCCGCCGTCGGACTGGATGCCCTCCCAGAACGTGCTCTTGGTGCCGATGTCGCTGTCGAGCATGTGGCCCCAGGTGCGGCGGATCTGGTCCAGGGCGGTGTAGTCGTCGTTGGCGGTGAAGCGCGCGTTCAGCTCCATGCCGCCGGCGAACGGCGAGACGTTGCCGCCCCATTCGGGCGTGGTCGGGCCGTAGATGCCCCAGTTGTTGCCGAGCCCCGCGACGATGCTCTTCGACTTGGCCGCGGAGTCGCTCAACCCGTACCAGACGGCAAGGGAGTTGCCGTCCTGCGGGTAGAGGCCGCTGGTCGGGTTGTCCTTGTACATGCCCTTCGAGGCGTCCCACAGACGGGAGTTGGCCGCGGCCTTGATGGCGTCGGCCTTGCTGTTCCAGCTAGCGGCGAGCGCGCTGTCGCCCTCGACGGTGGCTAGGCTCGCGCCGCCCCTGAGCGCGCCGTACAGCAGCGCGTTGGCGGAGATGTTCTCGCCGCCCTGGCCGACCCGGGCCCAGTCCTGGGTGCGGGTCACGTTGAGCAGGTTGTTGCCGTCGATCTTGTTGGTGATGAAGGCCATCCCCCGCTTGTAGTTGGACCATTCGGAGTCCAACCACGACCGGTCGCCGGTGTACGTGTAGTACGTGGACGTCCCCAGCAGGGTCCAGGTGTGGTACGTGTCCGAGCCGGTGAGGTTGAACGGCGGCCCGGACCAAGGGATTTCACCCGCCGACGACTGCGCGTTGTACATCGTGGTGAGCGCGTTGCGGGTCGAGGTGAGGTCGTTCGAGTACGCGTACTGCGTGGGGACGGCGATGCCCATGTCGCCGGGCCACACCGTACGGTCGCGCTTCGCACCGTCGACCAGCACGGAGTCCCCCACACCCACGGTGGCGCTGTTGTCCCACGCGGAGGAGGGCGGCGGCCAGGCACGGCCCTGGTTGGAGGCGATCGTGTTCAACTGCACGGTGTACGCCCCGGCGTACCAGATGCGGTTGAGCAACTCGTCGCTGGAGGTGAAGTAGTTGGCGTAGTCGGCCGGGTTGGACTTCCCCGGCGCCGCGGTGAAGTTGAGGCTGACACCGTTGAGGTCCACCCAGCCCGAGCTGTCCAGGAAGACCGTCAAGTAGCGGAAGCCGCCCCGCAGTTGGGCGGTGGGCACGGTGTAGGTGCCGTTGGCCGAGGGCGTGGCGTAGAGGGCGCCGTCCTCGCCGTCGCGGCCACTGCTGCGGTCGCTGTTGTTGCCCACGTACAGGGACGACTCGCTGAAGGCCAGGCCGACGCGTTGGCCGCTGGAGCTGGTGCTGCCGAATGACAACGTTACCAAGCCACCGACCTCCTTCCCGAAGTCGAGCGTGACGGCCGACTGCGAACCGGAGATCCGGGTCGCCGTCCCGTTCAGCACGTTCGTCGGATTCGCAACGCTGCCGGCGGTGCGGTAGACGGCGGTCGGCTTGAGGGTGCGCGAGGTAGGCGAGTAGTTCACGGCGTCAAGTGCCGCCTTGGGCGCGGACGTTGCGGTCGTTGCTGCCGTCGGCGCCGCCCCTGCCGACAGGGCCGGGGTCACGGCCAGCGCGGCGGCCACCACCACGGTGAGCCCAACTAGGCGCCCTGGTCTGGGCTTTCGGTTCAGCGCTGGCCTGCGACGGCGCATGAGTGCCTCCCGGATCGGTGGGGGAACCAGCCGCTCAACTGGACAACCAGGCAAGTGAATCGATTCAAATGGATCGAATACGGAAGCCTGGAGCTGGAGGAGCGACGGGTGCGCGAGATGACTCGCCGAAGTTCGCACCGATGATGGGCGCCGGGAGAGCGAGTGTCAACCCATCACGTCAACCCTCAACTCCCGGGTAAAAAGCGCGCCTTACGACATTGACAGGGTCGCACCAAGCCGGTTCACTGCGTCGAGTACGGGTAGAGGTATGGACCTTTGATCCAGAGCTGAATCCATTCACACCCGGCGTCCCCCATCGTGAAATCGAGGCGAGTTTCCGGTGTCCCTCCATGGCTTCGACATCGTTGTCAGACCACGGTTCCTCAGCTTTCTCCTGAGCTTTCCCCTGACGGCCGCCCTGGCGTTCGTGGCGCTCGTCCCGGCCGCGACGCCGGCGTCCGCCGCAACGCAGGTGTGCGTCCTGGCCTGCGACACGCTGGACCCTTCGCAGGCAAAGCAGGAAACGTTTCCAGTCCCGGACAAGACGCTCAACGGCCGGCGTGTGCAGCTCCATGTCTCCGACGCGGACGACATGGCGTGGGCCAGTATCGACAACGGCTCGACCGGTGACGCGGTCTGGTTGGACCGGTCCTGGGACGGCGGCGCCACCTGGGACGGACTGCTCGGCAAGGCGAGCATCCCGAGCACCTGGACCGGTACCAGGACGCTGATGTACAACATCACCGACCCGCGCAACCACAGGCGCGGCCTGGTCCGGGCCTGCGGCGACGCGGCCGGCGTGGGCTGCACGAACTGGGTCTACCCCACCGTCTGCGACACCCTCTGCGACGGCACGGGCGCGGGCCAGGCGGCGGGCGACGACCAGCCGGTGCCGTCGACCAGCCTGTACGGCCGCACGATCCGGCTGCACGTGGACCAGAAGAACGCGACGGCCTGGGGAAGCATCGACACGGGCGGCCCCGGTGACGAGATCTGGTTGGACCGGTCCTGGGACGGTGGCACGACCTGGCCGGACGGCTCCTCCCTCGGCCGTACCAGCACCCCGTCCGGGGCCATCACCACCCGCACCACGATGTACGCCACCCGCGATCCGCGCGGTCTCCTCTACGGCGGCGCGGTCCGCGCCTGCGGCCGGGAGGCGAGCCACAACGAGGGCAGCTGCACCGCGTGGTACCGGCCCGTGCCGACCCGGGCGCGCGCGGCGGCGGACGCGCTGATGACGTCGTACGACCCCTACAACGGCTGGTGGCCCAGCAGTTGGTGGAACTCGGCGGCCACCCTCACCTCCGTCATCGACTTCGCGAAGACCACCGGCACGCACGACTACGACTGGATCATCGCCCGCACCTTCGACCAGAACAAGGGCGTCTTCCCGGCCGGAACGCGCAGTTCGGACGCGATCGAGGGGGACTTCGTCAGCCGGTCCATCGACGACTCGGGCTGGTGGGCGATCGCGTGGATCGACGCGTACGACTACACGCACGACGCGCGCTATCTCAACGAGGCCGTCACCATCGCCAATTACGTGCAGCAGTACTGGGACACCGGCACCTGCGGCGGCGGTGTGTGGTGGGACCGGGAGAAGACCTACAAGAACGCGGTGACCAACGGGCAGTACCTGTGGCTGACGACCGCGCTGCACCAACGCATCGCGGGTGACACCGTGTGGCTGCAGCGGGCGAAGACCTCGGCCGCCTGGTACAAGGCGAGCGGGATGATCAACTCCTCGGGTCTTGTCAACGACGGGCTGTCCTCGTCCTGCGCCAACAACGGCTCCACCGTGTGGAGTTACAACCAGGGACTGGCCATCGGCGGCTTCACCGAGCTGTGGAGGACGACCGGGGACAGTTCGTTCCTGACCACCGCGCGGACCCTGGCGAACGCCGCGATCAGCAGCTCGCAGCTGACCGTCGGCGGGGTGCTCACCGAGTCCTGCGACGTCGGCTCGGCGTCCTGCGACGACAACCAGAAGCAGTTCAAGGGCATCTTCATGCGGAACTTCGCCGACCTCGCGAACGTGACCGGCTCCAGCACCTACCGCGCCTACATCCAGAAACAGGCCGACACGCTGTGGGCGCAGGACCGGTCCAACCTCAACGCGCTCGGTGAACGCTGGGCGGGCACCAGCCCGAACCAGACCGACTGGCGGACCCAGGCCAGTGCGCTCGGGGCGCTGACGGCCGCCGCGAGCTGAGCCGGTGCGCAGGGTGGGTGCGGGACACCTGGGGTAACGGCGGCCTGGTTGCGTCCCTCGGACGCGACCAGGCTTGCCACCAAGGAGCCACCCACTTGAGGAGCAGGCGATGAGCACCACCCACACGGACACCGTCACCTGGAACGGTCCAGCCCTCGACGAGATCGTCACGAACGACGCGGGCCGTCCCGTCCTGTTCACCAACGCCCGGGTCCTGACCATGGACCCGCTGATCGGCACCCTGACCGGCGCCGACGTGCTGCTCGTCGGCGCCCTCCTCGTGGGCGTCGGCCCGGGCATCGTCACGGCGGCGCAGGACGACAACGCCATCGTCGTCGACTGCACCGGCATGACGGTGGTGCCGGCCGTCGTGGACACGGCCGCTCTGGTCGGCGGGCGTGGCCAACGCTCCGAGTACGTCGCGACGTTGACGCCCGGGAACACCGGTGACCTGCTCGTCGTACCCGATGAACTCGCCCCCGACGTGGCGGGTGCGGTGGCCACGCTGCTGACCCGGCCGGAGGAGGTCCGCGCCCTCGTGGCGAACGGCAAGCCGGTCCTGTGGGCGGGCACCGACGCCCCCAGCCGCCCCACCGCACCCAAAGCGGGCATCCCGGACGCCCAGGATCTGAGCGGCAGCCCGCGCATCGGCGTCTGGATCGACGAGAACGGCTTCCTGCACCAGGAGTTGACCGCCGACGGGCGCTACGACGAGACCCGCGGTGGCCGCCCGCACGCCTACGAGGGCCGCTACTGGATCGACGGCGACCGTATCGACTACCTGGACGATCTCGGCTTCTGGGCCTTCGGCGAGTTCCGGGGCGACGAGCTGCACCACGCGGGGTACGCGATGCGGCTCGGGACGCGCTCCCGGTCGTAGCGGATCAGTGGAATCCGGCGCGGAGTCGGGCCTCCGCCCCAGGGTCCGCTCGCGGGTGGAGGTCAAGGGCCGCCAACGCGGCGCCGAGCAGCGGCGGTTGGGTGCACACCACCGTACGGACGCCGGGTACGTCCTCGGTGAGTCTGCGTTCGATGTCGTCGAGGAGGGCGCGGTGACCGGCGGCCAACACGCTTCCGCCCAGGACCACTTCGGGGTCCGGGAGGTGGGCGAGTTGGAGTCGGCACAGGACCGTCAGGGCCATTCTCGCTGTCTCCGCCGCGAGTCGTTCGACCAGTTCGGTCGCGATGCCGTCCCCGTCGTCGCGGGCCGCGAAGACCGCCGGGCAGAGTTCGCTCAGCCGGAGCGCGGGCAGGTCGCCGCTGTGCAGGGCGGCGGTGACGTCGGCGACCGTGGCGAGGCCGAAGTGGTCAACTACCGCCATGTGCAGGGCGGTTCGCGGGCCCCGGCCGTCCTCCGCCCTGGCCGCGTGCCACAGCGCCGAGGTGCCCATGTCGATGCCGCCGCCCCAGTCCCCGGAGATCCGGCCGAGCGCGGCGAAGCCGGTGGTACGGCCGTCGGGGGCGACGCCGACGCAGTTGATGCCGGTGCCGCAGACCACGGCGACACCCCAGGGGCGGTGAGCCCCGGCGCGCAGGACGGCGTAGGAGTCGTTGTCGACGCGCTGGGTGACGGCCCAGCGGCGGGCGCCGACGGCCTCGCGCAACGCCCTGACCTCGTGCGGCAGATCGGCGCCGGCGAGGAAGGCGGTGATGCCGTCCACCACGGTGTCGGCGCTGGCACCCGCCGCCGCCATGGCCTCGGCGCGCAACGCGGCGAGTACGTCCATGGCGGCGTCGAGGCCCACCGCCTGCGGGCGGAATCCACCGCCCCGGGCGCGGCCCAGGATCGTACCGCCGGTGGTCAGTACGGCGAGGTCGGTCTTGGAGTTGCCGCCGTCGACGGCCAGCAGCAGACCCGAACTCATCAGGCCCACCACAGGTGTTGGCGGTTGGCGGCGACGAGCTTCGCCGCCAACTCCTCGGCGACGGAGACCTGTCCGATCAGGGGGTGTGCGAGCAGCGCGGTCGCGACCCGGTCGACGCCGCCGTGCAGGGCGGCTTCCAGAGCGAGTTCCTCGTACGCCGTCACGTGGGCGATGAGTCCGGCGAACAGCGGCTCTACGGCGTTGACGGGCAAGGGAGTTGCGCCGTGTGCGCCGATGCGGGAGGGGACCTCGATGACGGCGTGGTCGGGGAGGAAGGGCAGGGTGCCGTTGTTGCGGACGTTGGCGACGCGGACGTCGCCGGTGTCGGTGGTGAGGGCGTGGACCAGTTGGACGGCGGCCTCGGAGTAGTAGGCACCGCCGCGCCTGTCGAGGAGGGCCGGCTTCTCGGTCAGGGCCGGGTCCGCGTACATCGTCAGCAACTCGCCCTCCATGGCGGCGACTTGCTCGGCGCGGGAGGGTTCGGTGAGCTGTTCGCCGAGTACCTCGTCGTGGGCGTAGTAGTAGCGCAGGTAGTAGGAGGGGACGACGCCGAGGCGGCGGACCACGTCGAGGGGCATGCGCAGCCGGTCGGCGAGGGCCTGGCCGTGTTCGTCGAGGAGGCGCGGCAGGACGTCGACGCCGTCGAGCCGTACGCTCCGTTCCCAGGTCAGGTGGTTGAGGCCGACGTGGTCGAGGGTGATCCGCTCGTGGTCGACGCCGAGCCAGTCGGCGAAGGTGCGTTGGAAGCCGATGGCGACGTTGCACAGGCCGACCGCCTTGTGGCCGGCGTCGAGGAGGGCGCGGGTGACGATGCCGACCGGGTTGGTGAAGTCGACGATCCAGGCGTTGGGGGCGCGTTTGGCGACCCGTTCGGCGAGGTCGAGGACGACGGGTACGGTGCGCAGCGCCTTGGCCAACCCGCCTGCTCCGGTGGTCTCCTGCCCGATGCAGCCGCACTCGTGCGGGAGGGTCTCGTCGATGTGGCGGGCGGCCTGGCCGCCGATGCGGAGCTGGAAGAGGACGGCGTCGGTGCCGTCGATGCCGGCGTCCGGGTCGGCGGTGGTGGTGATCTTCGCGGGGCTGCCCTGGCGGGCGAGGATGCGGCGGGCGAACGGGGCGACGACGTCGAGCCGTTCGGGGTCGGGGTCGACGAGGGCGATCTCGGTGACGGGCAGTCCCAACCGGGCGAATCCGTCGACCAGTTCGGGGGTGTACGTGGATCCGCCGCCGACAACGGTGATCTTCAACCTTTGACTCCTGTCAGTGTGACGCCCTCGATGAAGGCCTTTTGCGCGAAGAAGAAGACGATGATCACTGGCGCCATCGCGATGAGGGTCGCGGCCATGGTGAGGTTCCACTGCACCGCGTGGGAGGTCTTGAAGGTGGCCAGGCCCAGGGCCAGGGTCCAGTGGGCGGGCGTCTCGCCGGTGTAGATGAGGGGGCCGTAGTAGTCGTTCCAGGCGTTGAAGAAGGAGAAGAGGCCGACCGCGACGAGCGCGGGGCGCATCATCGGCAGCACCACCCGGGTGAGCACGCGCAGTTCGCCGCAGCCGTCGATACGGGCCGCGTTGAGGTAGTCCTCGGGGACGGTGAGCAGGAACTGCCGCAGCAGGAACACCGAGAAGGCGTCGCCGAACAGGGAGGGGAGGACCAACGGCCAGATGGTGCCGGTGAGATGGAGCCTCGCCCACATCAAGTACATGGGGATGACGAGGACTTGGGGCGGCAGCATCATCATGGTGATGACGCAGAGGAACGCGGTGTTGCGTCCCTTGAAGCGGAGCCGGGCGAGCGCGTAGGCGATGGGGACGCTGGAGAGCAGGGTGGCGGCGGTGGCGGCGACCGCGTAGAGCACGGTGTTGACCAGCCAGGTGCCGACCGGTGCGGTGGCGAAGACGGTGCGGTAGTTGGACCACTGCCAGTGGTGGGGCCAGAGGCTGGTGGTGAGGGACTGGCCGTCGGTCATGACGGATGTCAGGAAGATGAACACGATCGGGCCGATGAAGGCGCAGGCCAGGCCGACGGCTACGGCGTGTTCGGCGATCCAGACCAGCTTGCGCCGCCGGCTCGCCCGGCCGCGTGCGGCCTGGTGGGGTGATGCGGCGCGGGTCTGGCGGGCGGGGGCCGGGGCGTAGGTGGCCGTCATCGCGGTGCCTCCTCGATGTCGAAGCCGGAGGCGCGGCGGAGCAGGACGACGGTGAAGGCCATCGCCACCACGAAGAGCACCACGGCCAGCGCGCAGGCGTAGCCCGCGTGGAACTGGTTGAAGCCGGCGATGTAGAGCTGCTGCGGGAAGGTGAGGGTGGAGCCGTCCGGATAGCCGGGCGCGGGCTGGATGTTGCCGTTGGCGACCTGTGAGGCGACCATCGCCTGGGTGAAGTACTGGAGTCCGGCGATCACCCCGGTGACGGTGGCGAAGAGCACGACCGGTGAGATCGTCGGGAGGGTGACGTAGCGGAAGCGGTGCCAGGAGCCGGCGCCGTCCAGTTCGGCGGCCTCGTACAGTTCGGCGGGTACCTCCAGCAGGGCCGCCAGGAAGATGACCATCATGGTGCCACTGCCCCACAGGGCGAGCAGGGTCAGGGCGGGTTTGGACCAGTCCGGCGAGTTGAACCACAGCGGTCCGTGGATGCCGAGCAGGCCCAGGATCCGGTTCACCGGGCCGGAGTTGGGGTTGAACATGCAGACGAAGGCGACGGTCGCGGCGACCGGCGGGGCCAGCGCGGGCAGATAGAACAGGGTGCGGAAGACGCTCGCCCCGGCCTTGAGCCGGGCGGTCACCATGGCCACGCCGAGGGCGAAGAGCACCTGCGCCGGGACCATGACGGCAACGAGCCAGCCGGTGTTGCGGATCGCGTGCCAGATCAGCGGGTCGCCGTCCAGCAGATAGCGGTAGTTGCGCAAGCCGACGAAGCGGGCCGGGGAGATCATGTTGGAATTGGTGAAGGACAGCCAGACCGTCATCACCAGGGGGTAGACCAGGAAGACGGCGAAGCCGACGAGTCCGGGCGCGAGGAAGAGCAGGACGCGCAGCCGGTTGCGGCGCAGCCGGGCCCTCAACAGCGCCGGGGCTAGCTGGAGTTGGGTGGCCATGACGGTCACTGCCCCAGCTTGAGCGCGGCGTTGTTCTGCTTGTCGACGGCGGTGAGACCGGCCTTCAGGTCGGATACGGAGCCGCTCTGCCACTTCTCCACGAAGTGACCGAAGTTGGTGAGGTAGGCGCCGCCGTCGGCGCTCGCCGGTGTCGTGGTGGTGAGCGGGTTCTTGAACACCTGGAGGAACGGGGCGAAGTTCGGGTCCTTGGAGAGTCCCAGCGCGGGCGAGTCGAGCGCGGCCTTGGTGGTGGGGACGTTGCCGATGGCGTCGGCGAGGGTGGTCAGCGCGTCGGTGTCGGTGGTGAGGAATTTGATCAACTTCCAGGCCGCGCCCGGGTGTTTGGCGCCGCGCGGCATCCCGATGACGTTGCCGCCGACGTAACCGGCGCCGTACAGCTGGGACTTGCCGTCGGCGGCGGGCATCACGGCGGTGCCGTAGTCGATGTCCGCCTTGTCGTTCTTGATGAACGAGTTGCGCCACTCGCCGTCGACCATCATGGCCAGCTTGCCGGTCTCGAAGGCGTTCTGGGCAGAGAACTCGTCGCCCATGCCGGCCTTGAAGGTGACGAGTTTCTTCGCGCCGAACCAGTCGACCAGGCTCTTCTGCCAGGTCAGCGCCTGGGCGAAGGCGGGGTCGCCGCCGACGTTGGACTGGCCGTCGGCCGTGAGCCACTTGCCGCCCCAGCTGGGGACCAGGTGTTCGGTGAGCATCTGGTAGGCGCCCAAGTAGGGCATGAATCCTGCGGTCTTGATCGAGCCGTCCGGGTTGAAGGTGGTCAACTTCTTTGCGTCCGCGGCGAGTTCGGACATCGTCTTCGGCGGCGCGGATATCCCGGCCTGTGCGAAGAGCTTCTTGTTGCAGTACAGCCCGAAGGTGTCGGCGAGCCAGGGCATGGTGCAGCGCTTGCCGCCGAACGCGGTGTACGACTGGACGGCCTTCGGGATCTGGGACATGTCGACGTGGTCGGCCTTGATGTCCGGGTTCAGGTCTTGGAACGCTCCACTGGAACACCAGCCGCCGACGTTCGCGGCGTTGAACGAGGACGCCACGTCGGGCGCGGTGCCGCCGCGGATGGCCTGGTTGACCTTGTCGTCGGTCTGGGCGGCGACGGCCTTGACCGTGATGTAGGGGTACCTCTTGTGGAACTTGGCGAGCACGGCGTTCACCGAGGCGATCTCGTGCGGCGAGCTGAGACCGTGCCAGAAGGTGATGGTGACGGGCGTGGTGTCGTCGGCGCCGGTGTCCGCCTTCGACGCGGCACCCCCGGTGGTGCATGCTGCGGCCAGCAGGGCCGTGGCCGCGAGCAGCGACGCGGCGACGGTACGGCGGGGGCGGCGGGCGGTGCGGGTGACGGTGCGGTTGACGGGTCCGACACGGGACTCGGACATGGGACCTCCGGCGAATTCGCTTACCACTTATTGACCAGTGGGCACATGTTGGGGCACTATTTGGGGACTGTCAAGCAAGCATTTCGGAAGTAACCGGCAGCAGGATGAACCACTGGTAAGGAAAGTTGGTAGGAATGGTCAGCGGTGAGAGCCGTTGGGAGAAGCGGGAACGCATCCGCACCCACCTCCTCGACCTGATCGAGGAGACCGGGACCGGACGCCCCCTCCCGGGCGAACGGCAGCTGTGCGAGGAACTCGGGGTCTCCCGCCCCACGTTGCGCGCGGTCGTCGACGACTTCGTCCGTGACGGTCTGCTGGTGCGGGAGCACGGACGCGGTGTGTTCGTCGCCCGGGCCAAGGTCGCCCAGCACCTCAGCGGCTCCCCCGGACAGCCGCAGACGCTGGGCGTCGGCGGTGTGGACGGCACCTGGGCCAGCCGCACGCTGGACTTCAAGACCGTCGCCGCGGGGCCCCGGATCGGCCGCCGGCTGGGCATCGCGCCCAGCGAGCAGATCCTGCGGATCATCCGGCTGCGGACGGTGGACGGCGACCCGATGTGTGTGGAGACGCTGCATGTGCCGCACGCGCTGGTGCCTGGCCTGACCGCCCGTGACCTGGAGACCGACTCCTTCTACCGGCTGCTCGGCCGCCGCTACCAGATCCTGTTGACCGACGCGGCGCAGAGCATCGAACCGACCGTGGTCGACGAGTGGGAGGCCGAACTCCTCGGCGTGTCCGTGCACACCCCCGCCCTGCTGTTCGAACGGGCGGCCAGGGACGCCGAGGGCCGGGTGGTCGAGTTCACCCGCTCCGTCTACCGGGGTGACCGCTACCGCATCTTCACCAGGCTGTCGCTGGCCGGCCGGCCCGACGGCGGACGCGTCGTCGACGGCTCCTGGTCGGCCGCCACCACCGTCCCCGGCGCCGACACCCTGGCCTTCGACCCCTACTGGAGCAACTAGCCACTCCCGTCCCCCAGTTCACCGCGCCGGCCCTCCGGCCGACGCGGCGATCCCGCACGCCCCTCCCCACCCTCCCCACCCGAAAGGACTTCCCAATCGT